>NZ_CANMXR010000001.1:0-795222 GCF_947501835.1 uncultured Roseobacter sp.
TCTCCCATGTTCACAGATATCCTGTGATCCTATCGGGAGCTCGACCTCAGTTCAGGGTCAGCCCAATTACGCATGCTTCGGGCCGGGGAGCAGTAATTTGATCAGTTTGTTGCAAACAGTACCTTTGAACCACTTCTGAGTACCTAATTGTCGTCGCGAGTCCGGTCATCGCAGATCTCTGGTGGTACTTTATGTGGTACCATTTCTATAGTGTAAAATAATTATATTTAAATACAACACATTAAAAACTTAATAAGACGGACTGTCTCTCCGCCACTGGCCTGTTTCAAGAACAGCTTCGGGCCACGTTTGAGTGCCATGTATTGCGGTTTTGAATGGCGGTGGGGTCCGCAGTGATCTCAAAAATGCAGGCCGTAAGCGATACGAGCTGTCCGGAAAGGCAAATCAAACGGACAGGTTTTGCCAACAGCGAGAAAGATTACATGAAGCGACCGGGCGCACACTTAGATGGCCCGGTCTTCAGGTGAAGCAGAAATCGCTCTTTGTTCCAGCGCGTTAGCGTTTGATCAACGTTGGCAGGCCAAAAAACTTCGAGAACGAGAAGCCCTTACTTGAATTTCGCGGTGCACCATCGCCATGTTTGATCACCAAGGGCAGCAGGACATCGGCCATCCGCGCGTGACGTGGGAACATTGACCCGGTGAAGGGCTTACGGCGGCTGATCAGCGAAATCGGGAAACTAGCCATCCGCGCGTGACGCTTGAAGATGGACTTGTCGAAAGGCTTACGACCGCTCAGCAGTGAGATCGGGAAATTGGCCATCCGCGGCCCCCCCGGGATCAGGGAGTTCGTGCCGGTCTTGCCATTGATGAGATGCGGGAACGGCCAGTTGGCCATCCGCTGATGGCGCGGGATCAGCGACCCTGTGTAGGGCTTTCTGCGGCTGATCAAGGGGATCGGGAAATTCGCCATCCGGGCATGACGCGGGAATATCGAGCCGGTGAATGGCTCACGGCGGCTGATCAGCGGGATCGGAAAATTGGCCATCCGCGCGTGGGGTTGGATCGCGGACCCCGTGTAAGGCTTTCTGCGGCTAATCAGCGGGATCGGGAAGTCCGCCATCCGCGCATGCGGCGGGAACAGCATTTCCGCAAATGGCTTGCGGCGGCTGATCAGCGGGATCGGCCAGTCCGCCATATGGAAGTTCGTGGCATAGGGGTCCCTGGGTCGGGTAAACATCAGCGGATGGTCTGGCAGGATGCTGAGCGATGGTTTCACTGCGTCCTTGACGTAAACCTCTTCGACCAGATCGCCCAGATCAACGGCCCCCATCGCTGCCGTGACGTCGCGCGCGGTCTGAGCCACGCTCAGCGGTTTGAAACCCGCGCGCACCATCAGCACGGCGCCACCTTTCGCCAGACGCTTTTGATAGGCCTCCGCCGTCTCCGCCGCGACATCGGCGGCAACAAGAGCACCCGCTGCACCTTT
The DNA here is from genome assembly GCF_947501835.1 of uncultured Roseobacter sp. Taxonomy (NCBI): domain Bacteria; kingdom Pseudomonadati; phylum Pseudomonadota; class Alphaproteobacteria; order Rhodobacterales; family Roseobacteraceae; genus Roseobacter; species uncultured Roseobacter sp. The sequence continues at coordinate 1,450 of NZ_CANMXR010000001.1, forward strand.
CGCATCCTCATAGAGGCGCAGGATTTTCTGATTGAACCGTCTCCGATATACGAGTTCCTGTCTGACCAGACGGGCTTGTTCTACGCTGTCGAAATACCGCGTGATTACCTGTGTCATGATACCTCCACCGGGTTTGTGTTTGCGTTCGAAAGCTCAGGACCAGGTGCGCGCGTCTCCGGCTGAAGTCTTTGTCTCTTGGTGTTTTTGAGAAATGGCATTGCGACGACAACCGCCATGATCAAGAACACGATCTCGATTGTGAATACGACATTGTAGGGCGTTTGCGCAGCACTTCCAGCCGCGCCTTGCAGACCGACGATCAAATCCCGCACGATCCCCGCCAGCGCGATGCCGATGCCCGCCGCCGTGGCCTGCACAGCGCCCCAGGCCCCCAACGCCAGACCGATCCGCTCTTTGGGTGCGGCTCTGATGGTCGCCGTCAGCGTCGCGTGACCAAAAAGACCCGCACCGAGCCCGGTGGCAAAAACGCCTGCCAGGAATACCGCCACGCCGATGCCCATTGATGAAGCAATGATGCCAGCAAACCCCGGCACGCCGATGCAGGCCCCGATCACTGCAAACCGTGCGGGCGCCCCGCCTTGGGCCAGCCCCCGCGAGGCCACGGCAAACCCCAAAAGCGTGCCCGCCGCAAAAAGCGCCGTCAGTTTGGTGGTGCTGGCCACGGACAGACCAAGCGCCTGACCGCCGTAGGGCTCCAGCAGCACGTCCGCCATGCCGAAACCGAAGGTTCCCAGCCCGATCACGATCAGCAACCGCAGCATGCCGTCAGCTTGCATCAGCAATCGCCAGGCTTCGGAAAATTGCATGGGACGGGCGGCTTTCATGGCGCGGGCGCGGTCCCTGTCGCGCGCCTCCTGCTGCCACATGGCAAAGAGGTTCAATGCGGCCGTCGCCACCGCCGCGCCCTGAATGACCTGTATCAGCCGCCCGGGCGTATAGTTTTCAAGCAAAGCGCCAAACACCAATGCGCTGACCACCATGCCGACCAGCAGCATGACATACATCAGGCCAACCACCTTGGGCTGGTCTTCTTCGGCAACAAGATCTGTTGCCAGCGCGAGCCCTACGGTTTGCACGATGTGAACGCCAGCACCCACGAGCAAAAAGGAAAGGGCCGCGGAGCTATACCCGACCCAGCGCGGGGCATCCACCGCCTCGCCATAGCCAGAGAGCACCAGCAGCGCGAAGGGCATGATGGCAAAGCCACCAAATTGATAAAGCGTGCCCTTCCAGATGTAGGGCACACGGCGCAGTCCCAGTGCTGAGACATGCACGTCCGATTTGAAGCCGATCAGGGTCCGAAAGGGTGCAAAAACGAGGGGGAGCGCCAGCATCAATGCCACGAGCGAGGCAGGCACTGCCAGTTCAACGATCATCACCCGGTTGAGCGTGCCCACCAAAAGCACCAGCGCCATGCCCACGGTGACCTGAAACAGCGACAGCCTCAGCAATCGGCTCAGCGGCACCTCCGCAGTGGCCACATCCGCAAACGGCAGGTATTTGGGGCCGATGGCCGCCAGTTTGCGCGTGGCGAAAGATCGATAGTCAAACATGTCTTTGATCAATTCCCGAACATGCCGCAAACCGCAGCACATAGGTTCTCGTCAGAGAAAATGATTGGGCCCGCTGGCAATGCGCCACGGGCCCGATCTTCTATTGGGTTATGACCGAATGCGATCCCGACGCACCTGCCGTGGCATGTACCTCCGGCGGCTGTAAGATCGCCTTTACCGGTGTGCCGTCCGACATGATGATCGTCACCTCGCCCGCGTGCTCACCTGATGGCACGACATAGGTGGCCTTGGCCGTGTCCGTCTCATTCAGCATCGCCGCGGCGGCTGTTTGATCCCCAGATCCCAACTCCTGGCCTGACAGGAAGTCAGACACCCAGGATGTGTTGGTCAAAACAGCCACATGGACTGCGAAGGATCCGATAGCGACAGCGCTTAGAAAAAGCGGAACACCGACGGTTGGCTTAACGACAAGCCACATCTTTGCATTGTTCATGATGTGCCTCCTTTATCCGAGCCAGGGGGTCGCGAACGCGACCAGAATGTGAGCAAGCAGCGCAATCGCGCCAAAGACGCGCGTGCCATCGATAAGATAGCTATGCACTTCCTCCGCTTCCTCAAGCGTCAGGCCTGTTGGCCAGACTTTGTCTTCACTTTCCGCCATTTTCCGTCCTCCGTTAATTGACGTAAGAAGCCGCACCCGGGATATCATTGCCGTCCGGGACACCTTACTTGAAAGAACGCACACTGTATTAATCAATGTGTCACGGATAGATTACAATCACAACTGTAAATTTAACTAGACAGCTTAATGTGATCTGATCGCTGGTCGAGAGGATGATCTCAAGCGCTACATCGTCTGCGAAGAGATATGTGCGACCCCGAGCCGACCTTGCCTGAAAGGCGACCAGGCGGACCCTGAGTGGGTACAGAGCTTTGGACGCACATCGCTTTCACGGGCGCCCGAGGGCGTTTAGCTTGAATGGGCCAACCTCCTAAACCGCTTGGCCGAAAGCCCGTCATGGCATAACCTTTGGTTGTTTAGCTGCATTTGAAGACTACCAAATTGAAGATTCCAGAAGTTATTTTTAATGTAATTCAATGCGCTACGAGAGGATTTTGAGTTAATTGGAGCGCGCCATGACTGAAAAAACCATGGAAAAGAAGCCCCCTGAGGCAGCAAGTGAAGACAGCAAAACCGCCCAAGCGGTGCCGCCACAAAGCGAGTCCAAGGCAGAAACGATGCTGTCACTTCCCGATATGCTCGGCCTTGAGGCCCCGCAGAGCCATGAACCCATTCTGTCCGGACACCCCGATGCGCAGACCAAGGCGCGGCTGCTCTACAACTACTGTATCGCTTCGGAAAGAAAGGTCACGGAGAGCGTGCATATTCTCTATACGATCGCGGAGCATTACGCCGGCGATAACCCCAATGAGTTGGACAGCCCGGAGGTGATCAACGGCATCCCGCGTTTTTTCAACTCCCTGACGGCCCGCGAAAAATCGGAGTTTTGCTATAATCAGGTGACCGAAGCCCTGTCGCGCGAAGCGCTGCCCGTCACGGTCAACTCGCTGCTGGCGACGCGGCGCACTGACCCCAATGACCGCACCAGTTCCGCCGCGGGTCGCTTTGTGCAACGCGTGACGCGTTATGTGAGCTACACGCTGCTCATCCTGCTGCTGCTGTTTGCGGTCTATTCGCTTTGGAACTCGCTGGTCCCGCAGGAGTGGCAGGTCGGCAAGGACACCGATTTCATCCAATGGGCGTCCTGGATTGCCTTTGGCTGCGTCGGCGCACTGGTCCATCTGCTGAACCACGCGCTGACGGCCACCCGCATGAAAACCTTCGAGCTGAGCGAGGAACGCAAGGTCTGGCCGCGTTTGTTACTGGGCGGCATGTTTGGTTTCGTTGTGCCCTGGATCTTGATGACAAGTTCGGCGCTGGACCTCGAAGCGGGTCTCGCGGTGGGATCGGTCGCGGCCTTCTTCGGCGGCTATTCAGTGCGGTTTTCAATTGCGCTGCTGGAACGCCTCCTGCAGGCCCTGTTGCCCGAAACCAAGCCAAACGGTTAGCCGCGCCCGGCAGAGCTTCCTCGCCTAAGTCTGTTTCCAATCACCCTGCTTGTTCCACCAGCGATGCGGGTTGTCCTCGTCATCGAGCCCCTTGCATTGGCTGCGCAGCACATCCGTGACGGTGATGACCGGCTCATAATAGCTGTGCACCTCGTAAATCGCCTCGATCACCGATCTCAACTGGTCCCGGTCGCGGGGCAGGAAAAACCGCATCTCGTCCACGTCCGGTCGACGACGTATGTCATCTTCGGCGCCTGTGGGGGTTCCTTCACGCGGGCGGTAATACTCAACACCACTTACGGCACGGTAGCCATTTTGATCGGTTTTGCCCTGTGCCAACGGGGCAACCTGCGTCACCGCTTCGAAAATGCGATCCACGTCCTCTTGTGGCGCCTGAAACGCGACCATCCACATGGGCAGCATTGCAATCGGGGGCGTATCGAAAACGCCTGATGTGATGGAAGTGTCAGTCATATTTCACCCCGGTTTCGAGCAGTTCAAAGCCAGTGATCTCAAACTCATAAAGCGCACTGTTGTCCGGCTTCATCGTGCGCGCCATCAATCGACCATCCGCCGCATGATACACCGCATTCGTCGTGTGCAGCGCGCGGTAGCATGTGTCGCCGTTGGGGTAGTAGTATTTGATCATTGGTCTTCTCCTTGGGAAATCTGGTCCGGCAACCCCCGGCCATTGTTCCACCACCGATTTGGATTTGTGTTATTCGGATCGTAGGCCGCGCGGCTGGCCCAGTCTTCGCGCAGGTAGATGACAGGCTGCTCATAGTGGTGGAGATCGAGGATCACATCCATGACGCGCTCCAGCGCATCGAGGTCGCGCGCGATTGAAATCTTGAGCTCAACCATTGGGTAGGTCTCGGTGGCACCGGCACTGTAGCCCGATTTATGCGTTGTGGTCGTCGACTGCGCCATCGGCTGCGTCGTCTCCGCGCCAACCGCTGAAACGGAGGCATTGCGTTCATAGCGCCCATAGGCCAGCGGGTGCACTTGCATGATCGCGTCCAGCAGGCGGTCGGTCTCTTCTGGCAGGGTCTGGATTTCCAGGGTGAAGACCGGGTCGAAGCGGCCTGAGCGCGCTGAATAATCTGATAGCATTGGGCCGTCCTGTGCTGCGGAGCTTGCCCCTGTCTAACAATTCACTGCTGACATGTATGTGTCAGCAGTGTTGTGCTACCCAAGTGTATGACCCGTTCAACCCGTTTCTTTGAAATCATCCAGATGCTGCGCCGGGCCACCGCGCCGATGACCGCTGCGCAAATGGCTGAAACGCTGGAAGTAACCAAACGCACGATCTACCGCGACATCGCTTCGCTTCAGGCCAGCGGTCTGCCGATCGATGGCGAGGCGGGCGTTGGATACATCCTGCGGGCGGGATATGATCTGCCGCCAATCATGCTGGATGAAGAGGAGCGCGAGGCCATCGTTGTCGGGCTTGCCCTCTTGGGCCGGACGGGTGATCAGGCGCTGGAAAAAGCCGCGGTGCGCGCCAGCTCAAAGATCGCTGATGCCGCTGCAGCGACGCCGGGATTGCCGGAAACCTTTCGTGTGTCCGAATGGAATCAGATCCCGGCGGGGGCGCTGTCACCTGCGGACGCGCGCCGATACATCCGCGAAGAAACCGAACTGCAGATCACCTATCGCGACGAGGCAGGCCGGTGCACGGACCGCTGCATCCACCCCATCGCGCTGATCTACTACATTGATGTGGTGGTCTTGGTGGCATGGTGTGTGCTGCGCGACGGTTTGCGTCATTTCAGATTGGATCGCGTTCAGGCCGTCAAACCTACTTCCGGTGCGTTTCATAAGTCCGGGGAAGCCCTGCGACGGATTTGGCAGTCCGAAGACCCCAGCCCGTAAAAAATCATGGGCTTTCGGCTGATCTTTGAAACGGTTTACCACCACCGATCTTGCGGGTCTCCGCATCCGCGCTTTGCTGAAAACATCGAGACCTCGCACCTTGATTGATACAAAAATGACATAAAGGGGCAATCGCTTGAGCATTTTTGCAAATTGTTCAGGAAGTCATTTGTCCTGCAAAAGAAGCAAAAAAAGAGCATTCATCCGTAAAAATACGAATTACGGGCGCAAAATCTAGTCAGTTTAACTAAAATACCCGGAACGCTGACCGGTGAAGTACCGCACCCAAGCTCAACTTTGGGTTTGCTGAAAAACACGCATGCGTTGAAGTTGATCCACACGATGGACTCGGAAAATAAAATAAAGGGACAGAAAATGACCACGAAACTGGTGATTGGCTTGGACGGGCAAGGGTCAGGCGACCGCGCTCTGACGTATGCCAAGGATCTGGCAGAGAGGATTGGAGATTGTGAACTTTTGGTTGCTTATGTGATCGAATGGTCGCCCTACTCCTTCCAGACTGCAGAAGAAAACGCGCAACGCCACAAGCGCCGCGAAGAGGAAATCTCGATGGCAAAGGAGCGTATTGTCGATCCTGCCGTCGCCTCCCTGCAAGGCGCTGGGATGACCGCGTCGGGGATTGTGCGTCATGGCGACGTTGCCCACACGCTCAACAGCATCTGCGAAAAGGAAGGTGGGCATCAGATCATCGTGTGCCGGTCGTCTGAGGGCGGTTTTGCACAGCGTATTTTTGGCAGTTCGACCGCAAATCTTGTCATGAGCGCAACGGTGCCGGTCACGGTCATTGGATGAAAAGGACATGAAAATGAAATTTATTAACAGAGCACTGCTCGCCGCAGCGGCGACCGGCGCGGCCCTGCCGGCTTACGCACAAGAGGCCATGAGCCTGGATGAAAAGGTCAACACGGCTTTTGCAAATTTCACCGGGCCCTTTGTCAGCCTGATCTTTGCCCCCCTGCCCGGCACCAGTTTTCCGTGGATCGTTTTGTGGCTGGTTGTGGCCGCGTCGATCTTCACCATCTACTTTTCTTTTGTGCAGTTGCGTTACTTTGGGCACGCGGTTTCGCTTGTGAAAGGCGACTATTCCGACCCAGACGATGCGGGCGAAGTCAGCCACTTTCAGGCGCTTGCAACAGCGCTCTCCGGCACCGTCGGCCTGGGGAACATCGCGGGCGTCGCCGTGGCCGTGGGCATTGGCGGTCCGGGGGCGACATTCTGGATGATCCTCGCGGGTCTTCTGGGCATGGCATCCAAATTCACCGAATGTACGCTGGGCGTGAAATACCGCAACGAATACCCGGACGGTACCGTTTCGGGTGGCCCGATGTACTATATTTCCAAAGGTTTCAAGGAACGCGGCATTCCGGGGGGCGGCGCGCTGGCGATCCTCTTTTCGGTGTTCTGTATCCTCGGCGCACTTGGCGGCGGGAACATGTTCCAGGCCAACCAGGCGCATGCGCAGATTTCGGGTATCGTTGGGGATTATCCGGGCTGGATCACCGGCCTTATCTTCGCAGGCGTGGTGTTTGCCGTCATCGTCGGTGGCATCAAGTCGATCGCGAATGTGACGGAAAAAGTCGTTCCTTTCATGGGCATTCTTTATGTCGGTGCGGCGCTGATCATTCTGGTGGTGAACTATGACAAGATCGGCTGGGCCTTCGGTCAGATTTTCGCAGGTGCCTTTACCGGGCTCGGCGTTGCAGGTGGCTTTGTCGGTGCGCTGATCCAGGGTTTCAAACGCGCGGCCTTCTCAAACGAAGCCGGTGTTGGTTCGGCAGCGATTGCACACTCTGCGGTGCGGACAAAAGAACCCATCACCGAAGGGTTCGTATCGCTACTGGAGCCGCTGATCGATACCGTTGTCATCTGTACGATGACAGCCTTGGTGATCACAATCTCGGGCCAGTTAATCCTGGATGCTGAAACCGGCAACTACGTGTTGAACGAAGCGGGTTCGGCCATTGCAACGGTAGATGGCAACAGCGGTGTGGCCCTAACATCGGCGGCATTTGCCTCCGGGATCAGCTGGTTCCCCTATGTTCTAGCCATCGCGGTTGTGCTCTTTGCCTTCTCCACCATGATCTCCTGGTCGTACTATGGGTTGAAAAGCTGGACCTATATCTTTGGTGAAGGCAAGACATCCGAGCTGACCTTCAAGATCATTTTCTGCATCTTTATCGTCATCGGCGCGGCAGCCAGCCTCGGTCCGGTGATTGATTTCTCGGATGCGGCGATCTTCGCCATGGCGGTGGTCAACATCACGGCGCTTTACTTCCTGATGTCGATTGTCCGTGAGGAGCTGCGGTCCTATTCGGAGCGTCTCGCCTCCGGAGAGATCAAGAAGTTCGCACACTAGAACAAACAATCTCAAGGCAGTGACCTGCTGCCTTGGGAAACCTCAATTCAGACACGGCGTCCGTTGCGCCGATTGTAGTGGGCTTTTACGTTCTGATCGGCTCACTGAGCAATCTGCATGTGTTTTTGACGTTCCGCAGACAAAAACACGCATAGGTCCTCGAACCTCATCGGCTCCGAAAAATAAAATCCCTGCAGCGTTTCGCATCCCATTTCCTGCATCATGTCGGCGTGTTCCTGTGTTTCCACACCTTCGGCGGTCACGCCTATATCCAGAGAGTCCGCGATCCCGATGATCGACCGCACCATGTTGCGACACACCCTTGAGTGCGGTGCACCGAACACCAGGCGCTGGTCGATTTTCAGAACATCCGGACGCACCCGCATCAGGCTGATCATTGAGGCGTGCCCGGATCCGAAATCATCGATTTCGATGGACAGGCCCTTGTCGCGGAGCCGATCAAGATTGAAGTCCAGATATTCCGGCTGATCATCCAGGAAGACCGACTCAAGGATTTCAAACGACATCTTGGTGTGGCGAAACGGGCGGGCGTCAACGGCGATCAGAAGCTCAGGGTCACAGAGTCTGTCAGCCGTCACATTGAACGACACTCTGGGCAGGGTCAGGCCCAAATCTTCAAGCTCAGCAACATGTCGCAGGGCTTTTTCCATTACGATCTTATCCAGAATGGTCAGCATAGAGAGCTGCTGGGCTACCTGGAGAAATTCGGACGGTAAAACGACACCTTTCTGCGGATGGATCCAACGGGCGAGCACCTCTGCACCGACAATGCGGCGGGTTTTCGCATCGAATTGCGGCTGAAAAAACGGCTCGAACTCGCCACGGTCCAAGCCCACTCGGATCAATTCCGCGGTCGCGCGGACTTCATTCACCTGCTGGTGCTCCTCGGTGCCGTAACACACCACCTGATTGCGGCCACGTTCCTTGGCGATATAGAGTGCTGCGTCCGCAGCACGTACCAACTCACTATGCGCAACAAGTTTGCAGCTTGACGATGCGATGCCGAAGCTCGCGCCGTAGCGCAGCGATTTTCCCTCGTATTCAATTGGTTCTGCAATCCTTTTGAGCAAGGCCGTCGCAAGGATCTGCGCTTTTTGCAGCGTGCCATCGACGGTCATGAAGACGATAAATTCGTCACCGCCGACGCGCACTGGGACATCATCCGGCCCGATTTCTTCGCGCAGTATTCGCGCCACTTCGCATAACACAAGATCGCCCGCTTCATGGCCCATCGTGTCATTGACGTTTTTGAAGTGGTCCAGATCGATCCTGACAATTGCCAGGGCTCTCGCCTTATCGGGGTTTGCGCAAATCTCATCGAACGTCGTGTTGAAGTAACGCCGGTTCGGAAGCCCCGTCAGTTCATCATGCAATGCCTGCCATTCCATCGCCGATGTCGTGGCAAGCAAATTGGCTTCGTCGCGTTTGCGGTCGGAAACATCCTGCGAAATCGCCATGTAGCCATAGGGTTGCCCCTCGTCATCGAACATCGTCGAGATGCTCAATTGGATCCAATACTCTTCCGTGCCATGGCGATAGTTGAGAACTTCGATCGTGATGGGTTCGAAAGCCTGCAGTGCCGCGCGGATTTGAGCACGGGCTTCGGCGCTGGTATTGGGTCCTTGCAGGAGTTTGCTGGGCAATTGGCCCCTGATCTCCTCGGACGTATACCCTGAGATGTTTTCGAAAGCCGGGTTGTGCCACATTATCCGGCAATCGAGATCAGTGATCAGGATCGCCTCGCCTGCCCGTTCGGCAATTGCAGCAAGCTCCTTTAGTTCTTTTTGCTGCTCTCTCAGCTTGTTACGGGACATTTCCATTTCTGCATGCGGCAACAGGATACTTTGCTTGCCCAGCCAACCGAAAACAGCGAAAGGCAGCAGCAAGGCAGCGGCAATGGACAAGATTGTCTGGATCACCAGGGCCTGACCGATCTGGCGAAACAGGCTGGCTTCGGACTTTACCGATAGAATAAGACCGGTTGCTTCAATGGGGACATTGATCGCGCCCTGCCCCGCCGAAACCAGCGCCCAGTTTGAGGACGGATCAACGATACGCGCATACATCGAGCTTGTGCCGTCGGAGATCGTATCGGTTTCAAAGGGAATGAACACCACCGTGACAAGGACCCCTTCCGCAAACCCCCTATTTCGAATGGGGGCGGCGATCAGCAGCTCCTGGGTTCCCCTTTGTACCGCGCGGTAGCTGTCGATTGTGCGCACGGTTGGTTCCCCGGTGCTGAGGACAAAGGCGGCCAGATCAGCGGCACTGGCGGCAAGTTCCATGGACTGCGCCTGCGGCGAAACGATGTGGAAACTGATGGGTTGCCCTTCGAAATCGAAAACGAAGAACTCAGTGACTTCCTGCGGCAGGATTGTATTGCTCAAGCGGTCGACAAACGCGTCGTCTCGGGCCTGATCGCCCATCACAAAGGACACCAGAGAGGGTTCGGTCGCGAGAAACGCGGTGAGTGAGACACTGGGGTCGAGCAAGGCATCGACCCGGGCTGCTTCTCTCTTGGCCTGAGACATGATTGCTTGTTTTTGCGTGTCCGCCAAAAACGGTTTGGACGTGATCCAGACCGCAATGGCGGAAAACACCAATGCAAAGGCAAAGCTGCCGATCAATAACCCCCAGAAGACCCGGTTGATTGATCTGCCAGCCATTATAAATGGCCCAAAGGTGAATGATCCACCAGAACAAGCCGCCCGGTTTCGTCAAAGGACGCCATGCACAGGTCTCCCAATCCAAGGGCTTCATGAGCGTCACGATATGCAGGAGAATAGGGCGCGAATGGTTCAGCGTAGGTCTTTAAGATTCCATCGACAGGAGCGTCCAGACGTGTGAGGGCCAGCCGCACGGCCGCGCGCCTTTGTTGAATGGAGAGAACTGCCCAATCCGATGCCTGTGCCGACTGCTCAATGGCGGCGAGTAATAATCTGGTCAGGTCATACCCATGCACAAAACCGGTTGAGGCCGGAATATCGGACAGCGAATGAAACGGGCTTTGCGGATTGCTCGCCAGATCCAATGCGCGCTTCAGGGCCGGAGCTTTCCGACGCTCCTGCTCCAGGCCGCAGGTCTGCAGCACTTCCAAATCCATATTCGATAATGTCGCAGGCGCTATTCTATCCTCGAAATCCGCCGCCAGAATACCCCAGTGGCTGATGACTTTTGTGCTCGGCAGCTCTTTATGAATTTCGTTAAGCAGCAAGGCGCCCTCTGCCGCGCTGGCCAACATGATCACGCAATCGGGGCTCACGCGCGCGATGCTCTGGACCAGCGTCCGGGCGCTTGCAGCCCCGATCGACGACGGAAACATGAAGACATAGGGCTCCTGAGCCTCGGCGGTCTCGAATGCCGTGCGCATCGTGCCTTCGTTGGCCCGCCCCCAACCTGTGTCCACCAGCAGCAATGCTGTGCGCGCGCAATGGGCATGCGAGAGCGCCCTTGCTACCAGAAACGGTCCCGCCTTTGTGTCATCGACGGACAGCCGGTAGATCCAGTTTTCAACGCCATCGTCTGCGCGTGTGATCGGCCCCGCCGCTGACCAAGGCAAAAGCAACAAGACACCGTTTTCGTTGATGAAACGCTTGTTTGTCAGATAGGGCGGCGAGTGTACGCCCCCAATCACCGCAAGTCCCTTTGGATCACGGAGGTAGTTGCGCATCGTCGCGAGGGATCGTTTGGAATTGGCACGGTGGTCTCGTGGCAGGACCTCAAGGTCAAATCCACCAGCGCGACTACCCACCTCGGAGAGCGCTGTCGTGACACCAAGTTCTATCGCTTCTGCGCCATGTCGGGAGATTGAATAATCGGCATCGATGTAAAGCCGAAGGGTTTCACCAGATGCGGGCGCTGCAAGCGCAACGAGCAAAATGAGGTATGAGCGGAAAAATTTGAACATGAACTCCTCCGGCACTGCGCCTCAGAATGATCCCCCATCTTCGTACACGCCAAGCTCTCGTGAATTCGTTAAACCTATTTAGGTTGATGTCGGAAAAAACGCGTTTTATGCTCCCCATTTTGCTCAAATTTGCCGCGCTCTGATGTAAATTTGAATTGGGTCTTTTCAGGCGTCCATTGATCGCCTGACAGATGCGGTGCGGCTCAGCTCGTGTACCCGGCAACCACTTGCAAGAGCTTAAAGGAGGTTGCCGCGTCATGCTCGACAACGGCCAGGAATTCTTCGGCACCAAGCCGCAGCGCGTCGATATCTGTCTGCGCGCGCATGCTCAGCACCCGCGGAACATTGCGGATGAGCCCCAACTCGCCCACCAATGTGCCAGGCCCAACCGTCGCGATCTCGGTCTCGCCAAAGCCGTCGTCGGGCTTGAAAAGCGCGGCCTCGCCCGAGAGGATCATATAGGCTCCGTCCGTCGGCGCATCATCTTTGCTAAAGATCACATCACCTGCCGGCGCCGAAAACCACTTCGCGCCAAAAGCCAGCAACCTCAATTGCTTACGGTTCAATCCTGAGAAAAGTGTGGTGGATTCAAGCGCACGCACCTTGCGCAGCAGATCAGCGCTCGCCGCCCCATCTTCGACATCCGCAATCCCCTGGTCAGAGGAGATCATGCGGCCCTGGCGGATTTCCAGATAGGTGTCGAACTGTTCCGGCGCCTCGAACCCCTCCCCCAAATGGATGATCGTAGTTTGTGGCAACAGATGACGTAATTTGCTGTTCAACTCATCCAGAGCGCTTTGGTCATGGCCAGCAAGCATCTTATCCAGGATCAGGATGTCCGGGCGTTTGACCGCCGCACGGCTCAAGGCCAGCGGTTCCGCAAAGATCGTCGGGAGGTTTTCGCCCGACAAGGACAATGGTAAATCATAGATGAGTTCGATGACCGCCGATTTCAGGCCCTCTTGCTCCAGCACCTCCGATACCAGTTTGCGCAGGTCGTCCGCGCGCGCACCCGCACCGTCCGAAATTTTCCCGTAAAGCGCATTTTCCAGCACGGACAATCCCGGCGCGATCTGGTCCGGCCTCAAAGGCGAATAAAGCGCGCTCAATTCATCCTGAATGCCCATGCTGTTGCGCTGGCGCAATTCAAGAATACGCTGCTGCATGTCGGCGGAAAACGCAGGGCCAATTTGCTCCGCGGAAATCTGCGCGGGCACGGTCATCAGCATGATTTTATCGGCTTCAGGCAACAGATCGGTGCCCGTGCGTCCTTGGGTGCGCAGCAGTGCCACCGAGCGCTCGAAGAGCTCAGGATCCAGCCCCAGTTTACGAAAAAGCGGATGCTCCGTGCCGTCGGTGCCAAAGATCTGGTTCAACAGATCAATGACTTCCTTGGACAGATCCAGAAGCCCCTCTTCCAGACCGAGCTTGCGCATGACTTCAAAGAGTTCCGTCTGACCGGCCAGTTCGCGCTGGGTCATGGGCTGTCGCATGGTCGCGAAAAACAGGTTACTGGCAACCGGCAGTGCGGGATTGTAGCGTTCCGGATCAAACCGAAAGACATGCCTCTCCAGGCCAGCAGCGACCACCGCCTCCCAGATTTTGGGGCGCGCCTTGATCAATCCGGCACTCAGCGCTGTTTGTGAGGTTGAGCTCATTTTCTGATCCAGAGCCCGCCGATAGAGCGCGCCGCCCTGCCCCATGACGTCGAACAGCGACAACCACCACTGGCGCAATTCCGCATCGTCCTTAAGACCCGCCAGCGCCGGGTCCAACCATTGCGCCTCCAGCGGATCATGGCTGTTACCGGCCGCAGCAGCCTCTTCTGCCGCTGCCTTTGCCGTCTCCGTCAGATCGCCGACGGGGTGTTGTTTCAACGGCATCATGACATTGTCGCCAAAACTACCCTGAAATAGCACCGGGCGGGCGCTGGCATATCCGATCCGCGCCGCGATGACCTCCTGGTGCAGCGTGTCGAGCGGCTGACCCCCAATGGTAATGTCACCGGAAACCGGCAGAATTTCACGCGTCAGAACCTCGGCCAGCGCACGTCTGTCTTCGTCACTGGGCACGTCAATGCCTACCAGAGATCCCGGCTCAAAGCGGGCGGAGATGTTTTCCAGAATAGCGTTTCCGTCAAAATCCTGGACCGTGATGCCCTCCAGTGCGATGGTTTGATCGAGCCGCGGCGCGTCGGCAGGGCGCCCCTCCATCAATGCGGCGTCAACCGCACCGGCAGGCGAGAACTTTTCTGTCACGGTTTCCCACCTCAGGCTCATATCCTGCGCCTGATTGTAATAGGTCAGCAGTTCTTTCCACGGCGAGCTAAGGTCTTTGTAGGCCGCCAATGCTGCGACCAGCGCACCAAGAGACACCGCACCCTGAATGACCAGATAGCCCCCGACTGAAAAGAAGAAAAATGGTGTAAGTTGCGTGATGAAGTTATTGATAAACTTCATGAAAAATTTCTTCTGATAGATTTTGAAGCGAATGTTGAACACGATGCCCAGACGGTCGCTGATCATCGAAAGCCGATGCCGCCAGCCGCCGTGGATGCGCAATTCTCCGGCACCTGCCGCGCTTTCGCCGATCATGGAGGCCAGGTGACGCACCTCTTTGATGCGCTCCTTGTTCATCAGGTTGATCTGGCGTTGCAGTCGCGGAATCAACCAGGCCTGCAGCGGGATCAGCGCGATAGCCGCCAGCCCGAACCAGACGCTTTGCAAAAACAAAAACACCAGGATGGTGAGCATCTGACCGGCCTGTAAGACCGGTTGGGTCAGGGCGTCCCCCATCATCCCGCCCATCGGCTCGGTTTCGCCCGTGATCATCGCCACCATCTCGCCTTGCGATGTGCGCCTGAAATAGGACCTGGGAAACCGCAGCATTCGAGAGATCAACCCATATCGCAGGCGGCGCAGCATGCGTTCCGACAAAACTCCTTTCATCGTATTGATTCGCATTTTCAGCAGGCCGTGTGTCAGCACCGACAGCAGGAAAAAGGCGCAAAGCAGCGACAAAAAGCCGATCTGCGTCATTTCGAAGCCAAGAAAATCAATACGGGAGGTCTGCGCGCCAATTGCGTCGTTGATGATGCGCTTTGGCAGCTCCAGCGTCAGATAAAGGAAAGGAAACAAAGCGGTTGTGAATGCCAGAAGGACCATCTGGTCGCGCTTTGAATACTTCCAAATGAATTGAAAGAGAGTCTTTTCTATGATCCGCACCCCCATGCGAGACGTCAGATCTTAATGTACCCGCGTCCTTATCTTTACGCGCACCATACCTCAGCAGTTTCAATTCGCGAAACCTGATTGTTTCTTTCGGCACTCGCGAAGATGCTGGCAATCGTCAGGCAACAGGCGCCGGACCGTGTGATTTCGCAAAACATGGACGGACTTCAGGTTTGAAACGCCAGCATGACGCCCTTTTTCGGCCTGATCAGGGCCGCAGTTCCATGAGACGGTTTTGCCAGACAAATCCGGAAGGGGCGATTCAATGTCGTTTATGCATCGCGAAAAAAATGCGCGTCACACCAGGCTGTTCGAATTGATCAGACAGAAAAATCAGGCGGAAACGACAGTTGCCCGCGTCGCGCAATTCGATCTCCGCCCTGTCAGCGCAGAGGAGGCCGCGGCCTTGCAAGCCGCCGCCGCAAGGTCGTTGCAGGTGAGCGCATAGGCCCACCTGCAACAGATGTCTAAAAGAAGGCCTCGGCGTTCAGGCCGATGGTCATCGCGCCGATAACCTCACCGGTTGCCGGGTCGGTCAGAGCCACCGATACCTGCCCCTGATAGGATTGTGTGCTTTCATCGAATTCAACTTCATCGACAAAAACCGCGCCCGCACCAACACCATAGGTCTTGGCATGTTTGTCTTCATCCCCCTGCCAATAGTCAGAGGTGACGTCGCTCGCAGCCACGTTCAGACCCACCGCATCCATGACAAAGATTTCGGTGATGCGCCCACCGGAGGCCGCAACCTGCTCGCCCAGGAAGACAGACAGAGGCCGGCCCATCACATCGCTGATCAGCGGCTGACTGTCCGCGCCCACTTCTCCACGCCACTGGGTATCCCATTGTTCGATCTGGGCCGCACTGGCACCGGCTGTTTGCGTGTTCTGCGCATTGATGGCGTCGATCACCTGCGCGTTCTGCGCCCATCCCATCACCTCTGAATCTACAAACGCCTTCATGGCGGGGGGGGCATCAACGGCGTGAACCAGGCTCGCCGCGACCACCAATGGTGCGGACAAAAGAAGTGTGCGGAGCATGTCGAGGGTCCTTTTATTAGCATTTGGCACGTCACAACGACGCCGCCATTGCCGCAGGCTATTCAACAAAGACTTAAGGCAAGGTAAAAGCTGTCAGCCGTCCGCGCGAAAGCCTATTGCCACAACAAATTTTTCCGAACTGTCGGACCGTGAGGCGGGTGGTTTGATGTTCGCCACCTTGGAGAATCGCTGTTTGAGAAGTTTCTGCAACTCTCCCTCGGCGCCCCCCGCCAGCACCTTGGCCACGAAGGTGCCGCCCTCGTCCAATACATCAAATGCAAAGTAAGCCGCCGCCTCACAAAGCGCGATGATGCGCAGATGGTCCGTCTGCTTGTGCCCCGAACTGCTTGCGGCCATGTCGGACATAACCACATCAGCCTTGCCGCCGAGCCAGTCCTTGACCTTAAGATCGGCGTCATCTGCCATGAAGTCGAGCTGGTGCAACTCACACCCTGCAATCGGTTCCATCTCTTGCAGATCGATCCCGAGAATGGTGCCCACCGCCTTGCCGGATTTCTCCCCCAATGCATTGACACGTTTAACCGCGACCTGACACCAACCCCCCGGCGCAGCGCCCAGATCAACCACGCGTGCACCCGGCACCAGAAACCGATACTTGTCATCTAGCTCCATGATCTTGAAGGCGGCCCTGCCCCGATATCCTTCGGCCTTGGCGCGTTTGACATAAGGATCGTTCAACTGGCGCTGCAACCAGCGCGTGGAGCTCAGCTTGCGCCCGCGCGCCGATTTCACCTTGACCTTCAACTCGCGCTGCCCGCGTCCGGAGGTGTTTTTGCCCGTGGGGGTCTTGGCCATCAGAACTCTCCGTCTTCCAGCACGCCATCCGCGCTCATCTGGGCATATAGCAGGCCCTCGCGCAGGCCGCGATCCGCAACCGACAACCGATCCGTGGGCCAACAGCGCATCAGCGCTTGCAGGATCGCGGCTCCGGACATGATCAGCGCCTGACGGTCGTGGCCGATCCGCGGGTCCGAGCGTCGCCCGGCCGGACCCAGAGCCAGATAGGACCGGATCACACGGTCGATCTCATCCGAGGTCATGTGCAACCCATCCACCTTGGTGCGGTCATAACGTTTGAGGCCCAGGTGGCTGGCCGCCACGGTTGTGACCGTGCCGGAGGTGCCGACAATCTGGAATTTCTCATGCGGTTGCGTGTCGTGATAGGGGGCGAAATCGCCCAGGTTTTCCTCAAAAAACCAGCTCATCAGGGCAAAACGCGCGGCGTCATCTTCCACATCGTTGAACTGCTCGCGCAGCGTCGCAACCCCCAAGGGCACCGAAATCCAGTCCACCACCCGCGCCGCGGGCAAGTCGGACTGCAGCTGTTTGAACCCGCTGTGCAGCCGCATGATCGATTGCGGCCTGTCATGCGCGGGCACATCCTTGAGGTCGATCCAAACCAATTCGGTCGACCCGCCGCCAATATCGACCACCAGCAGGTTTTCGGTGGACCGCCCCACCAGCGGCGCGCAGGAGATCACCGCGAGCTGCGCTTCTTCCTGCGGTTTGATGATGTCGAGCTTCAGGCCGGTTTCGCGGTGCACGCGGCGGATGAATTCATTGGCATTCAGCGCCCGGCGGCAGGCCTCTGTCGCCACCAGACGCATGCGGCGCACCTTGTTGCGACGCAGTTTCTGCTGGCAGATCCTGAGCGCCTGGATGGTGCGCGTCATCGAGCCGCGCGAAAGCCGCTGGGTGCGTTCAAGCCCGGCGCCCAATTGCACGGACTTCGAGAAGCTATCGACCACATGAAAACCGTTGCCCTTGGGCTGGGCGATCAACATGCGGCAACTATTCGTGCCCAGATCCAGGGCTGCGTACAACTCACCTGACCGGGGCGGAACTGGCGCGGGGCTCAGAGCCGTCTTCTGTTCGAGCGCGCCCGCACCTTTGGGACGCTGTGGCGCCATCTTACGCGCCTTTCATTTCGAGTTAACGCTAGCCTAGTCGCTGGTGGGGTTCGGCGCAAGCGGTCGCTGTTGGTTCTGGAAAGGGCATCGGCGCAGGATGACGGTGTTTGGCAGGGGTAACGCGGATCAACTCCGCACGGCCCTCACAGTCATTATGAAGATTTTGCGGCCCCGCGCCTCTCGTGATTAGCGGCACAATAGGATAGACCATGTGCGTCGCGGAAAGATGTTGTTCTGTCGAAAACCGGCATCGAAATCGGGTTTGGTGTCGTTAGACAGAGCGGAACGGATCAAGAGGAATCAGCTCATGCCTGATGTCACGATTGTTTATTGGCGCGATATTCCGGCCCAGGTGATTGTGGGCAAAGGGCGGCGTGGGTCCAAACGTCAGTTGCCGGAGCGGTTCGAGCAGGCGATTGATCGTGCGGCCATGAAGGTTGGCGCAGAGGATACGGATGCCTATCTTGCCGAATGGCGCAAGGCCGATCCGTTTGTCGTCGATGGGGATCCGGACGCGGTTGCGGATGCCGAAGCGGCGCGCCTGGATACCGAATATGACCGCGAGCGCATCAAAGCGCTGATCAACAATGATGGCTGGGCCTGACCCTGACCGGACTTTTCGACACCCTTCTTTCCCGAAAGGAACGCCTGATGGCCTTGTTGAACTTCAAAAAGAAAGAAACACCCGGCACGACACCATCGAACCCTCAGGTTGAGGCGTTCCTGCAGGATTATTCCATCGAGGTGATGCCGCGCACCGCGGAAAAGGTGGAAAACTTCCGCGATCTGCTGCCGGAGGGCACGCGCGTTTACATCGCGCATATCGAAGGCACCCCGATTGAGGAGATGGTCGCCACGGCCAAACGTCTGCACGCAGACGGCTTTCCGGTGATGCCGCATTTCCCGGCGCGGATCATCAGGGACAAAGCCACGCTCGCGGACTGGATCGGGCGGTATCAGGGGGAAGCAGACGTGAAACAGGCGCTGCTGCTGGCGGGCGG
Source organism: uncultured Roseobacter sp. (assembly GCF_947501835.1). Classification (NCBI taxonomy): domain Bacteria; kingdom Pseudomonadati; phylum Pseudomonadota; class Alphaproteobacteria; order Rhodobacterales; family Roseobacteraceae; genus Roseobacter; species uncultured Roseobacter sp. Next base: position 20,437 of record NZ_CANMXR010000001.1, read on the forward strand.
TGTTGCCACCCCCCAGGGCGATTTCGACAGTTCCATGCAGTTGATGGAAACCGGGCTTTTTGACGAAGCAGGCTTTGAGCGTTTGCACGTTGCGGGCCACCCTGAGGGCAACCGCGACATCGATGCGGATGGATCGATGACCAATGTGACCGCCGCGCTAAAGTGGAAAAACGACTTCCAGAGCCGCACCGACGCCAAGATGGCGCTGGCCACGCAGTTCGCCTTTGACGCCAAACCGATCATCAAATGGGCGGACGATCTGGCAGCCGATGGCATTACCCTGCCCGTGCACATCGGTATTGCGGGCCCCGCCAAACTACAGACGCTGATCAAATTCGCCATTGCTTGCGGCGTTGGCCCCTCTCTGAAAGTGCTGCAAAAACGCGCGATGGACGTCACCAAGCTGCTGCTGCCCTATGAACCCACCGACGTGGTGGCTGAATTGGCGGCGCACAAGGCGGCCAATCCGGACTTCAACATCACCAACGTGCATTTCTTCCCGCTGGGCGGCATCAAGACCAACACCACCTGGGCGATCAACAATGGCGGCGCTGCAGCCGCCCCCGCAAACGCCTGATTTAAGGACAGCTTCATGACAAAGACCATCGTCGAATCCAAAACCAAGACCGCGATCATCGGCTTTGATCAGCCGTTCTGTGTCATTGGTGAACGGATCAATCCAACGGGTCGCAAGAAATTGGCGCTTGAATTGGAAGCAGGCGATTTCAGCACGGTTGAGGCGGATGCCATCGCGCAGGTCGCGGCGGGTGCCACGGTGCTGGACATCAACTCCGGGGCGGTTTTCACCAATAAAATGGCTGAGGACACACGCTACGCGGACAATAACTTTGTCGAGCCGCCGCTGATGAAGGAACTGGTGGAGCGGGTGCAGGCGATTGTCGACGTCCCGCTGTGCATTGACAGCTCGGTACCCGGCGCGCTGGAATCCGGTCTGGCCGCCGCCGAGGGCCGCCCGCTGCTAAATTCGGTTACGGGGGAAGAGGAACGGCTGGAAATCGTATTGCCGCTGGTGAAAAAGTACAACGTACCGGTGGTGGCCATCTCCAACGATGACACCGGGATTTCCGAAGACCCGGATGTGCGTTTTGCCGTGGCCAAGAAGATCGTAGAGCGCGCCGCTGATTTTGGCATTCCCGCCCATGATATCGTGGTCGATCCTCTGGTGATGCCGATTGGCGCGATGGCGACGGCGGGGCATCAGGTGTTTACACTTGTGCGCCGGCTGCGTGAGGAACTGGGCGTCAACACCACCTGCGGCGCGTCCAACATCTCCTTCGGGCTGCCCAACCGCCACGGCATCAACAACGCCTTCCTGCCGATGGCCATGGGGGCCGGTATGACGTCGGCGATCATGAACCCGGTCGCCCTGCCCGTTTCCGCCGCAAAGATCGAAGCGAAGAAGCTGGAACTTGCGGCGTCCGGCGTGGTGTTTCCCGAAGATATGGACCTTGAGCTCTTCTGCCAACTGACCGGTTTGGGATCGACCAAACCACGGCCCGGTAAGGAGATGGAGGCGATTCGAGCCGCGAATTTTCTGACCAACAATGATCCGCATGGCGGGGCCTGGATCGAATTCAACAAGGAAGCCCCAAAACCCGGTCAGGAAGGCCGTGGTCGCGCGGGCCGCAGTGGCGGACGGCGCCGCCGCGCCTGACCGCTGAAATACCTGAGAAAAAGAAAACCCCGGTGTGATTACGCCGGGGTTTTCTCTTATGAAGAGGCGTGAATTTGACCCCGGGGAGATCGACGCCCTTTTGGACCAAAAAGTTTTTTTCCAAGTAACCCGGTCTTAACGGACTGCCCCCTACAACCGCTCTCATCCAACCAGGAAGCCGATGTGGAGAGAGCGATGCACCTGCAAAGATCTTTGAACCTGCGAGCAGTGCAATGAGTGATCCAATCGCGCTCCCCGCCCGCCTCGATCTATCGGCCGCATCGTCTTTGATGACGACTTTAAAAGACCAAGATGAAGGTGACCTCGTCATGGATCTGTCGGAGGTCAGTCACCTCGGCGCTCTGTGTTTGCAGGTCATGATTTCCGCCGCAACAAGCGCCATTGCCGCCGGGCGGTCTGTTTCGGTGCTGAACGCGTCTGAGCGTGTGACGGATCAATTGCGTGTCATGGGCATGACACCGGAAGCCATTTCAAGGGGACGCATATGACACTGGAAATATTAGCCGTGGATGATAGCCGCACGATGCGGGATATGATCCGACTTGCCCTGCTGCCTGCGGGGTTCAATGTTCACACTGCTGATGATGGTGTGCACGGCATCGAGGTTCTGGATGGCATTGAACCGGACGCAATCATCACCGACATCAATATGCCGCGCATGGATGGTTTTGGGTTTATCGATGCTGTCCGTGGGCAGGACAAGCACCGTGCAACACCGATCCTGGTGCTGACAACTGAAGCCGCGCCGGAATTGAAAGCGCGCGCAAGGAGCGCGGGCGCGACGGGTTGGATCGTCAAACCTTTTGATCCCTCCAAGCTGATCAAAGCTTTGCAGATGGTCGCTGGGTAAGAGGTTTCGATGTCTGATAGCAATGACCCAATGGCAGAGATCCGAGCATCCTTTTTCATAGAATGCGAGGAACTCTTGGAGGCGCTGCAGGATGGCCTGCAATCGCTTGATGATGGGGATGAAGACCCCGAGACGATCAACGTGGTATTCCGCGCGGTACACTCGATCAAAGGGGGGGCTGGCGCTTTTGGTCTGGAAGCATTGGTACGTTTTGCGCACCGTTTCGAAACGGTTCTGGATGAAGTGCGCGCCGGGCGCATGTCGCCGGATGCTGACGCGCTCAAGATCTTTTTCCAATGCGCGGATCACCTATCAGATTTGGTGCGCATCAGTAGAGAAGACGAGGCGCTGCCCGACGAGGAAACGGCCAAACTGCTATCCCTGCTGAGCGGCCTGCTTGGTGACGCCGGTGCGGAAGAAGAGGAAGAGGCGGAGGAAGAGGACATCGACTTTCAACCCGCGACCCTGTCGCTGGATTTGGATTTCGGAGGCGATGAAGGCGATGGTGATTTACCGCTCCTACCCCCGCTTGATGACCTGCCTGCACCAAGTACAACCGTTTACCGCATCCACTTCCGTCCGGATAACGAACTGTTTGAGACGGGAAATGAACCTTTTCATATGCTCCGGTCACTCGATGAGATGGGCGAATGCACTGTAACCTGCCATCTGGACAAAGTGCCGGATATGGAGGCTCTCGCGCCCGAGCAATCCTATCTTTCTTGGACAGTCGAATTGCGCTCCGACGTTGAAGAAGCTGAAATCGCTGCAGCTTTTGAGTTCGTCGAGGGCCTTTGTACGCTGGAAATTACAAAGACCGATGCAGCCGACGTGCCAGTTCCTGAAAGCGACGCAAGCGATCAATTGGTACAACCGCTCCCTGAGATCGAGGCGGAATTGCCTGTTGCCGAAGCAGGTCAGCCTCGGAATGCCACTGTGGCCGATGAAGCTCCTGATGCCGGGGCACAGGAAGACCCACCAACAACGACCGATACATCCAAAGTCTCCGAAGCGGCCAAAGCACCAGTAAAGAGCCCAACCGCCTCCAAACCATCTGCGCCCGCCGCCGCAAAGTCTGTGGTCCGTGTGGACCTGGACCGGATCGAGAGGCTGGTCAACTTGGTGGGTGAACTCGTCATCAACCAGGCGATGTTGTCCCAAAGCCTTGAAAGCTCCGGCCTGTCTCCTCACTCCGACGCAATGAACGGCTTAGAAGAATTTCAACGCCTTACACGTGATATCCAAGACAGCGTGATGATGATCCGGGCGCAGCCCGTGAAGTCGTTGTTCCAACGCATGTCACGCATCGTACGCGAAGCATCGGCGGCGGTTGGAAAAGACGTGCGTTTGCACACTGAGGGTGAAGGGACCGAAGTTGACAAAACGGTTATCGAGCGGCTTGCCGATCCACTGACTCATATGATCCGAAACGCTGTCGATCACGGTCTGGAAGGCCCCGAAGATCGCAAAGCAGCAGGAAAACTGGAGCAAGGGCGTGTAAATCTGAGCGCCGCACATCGATCTGGTCGTGTCGTTATAGAAGTTTCTGATGACGGGGGTGGCATCAATCGTCCAAAAGTTCTTCAGATTGCCATTGATAAAGGCCTGGTGCCAGCCGATGCGTCTCTGTCCGACAGCGAGATTGACAACCTCCTGTTTCTGCCGGGTTTCTCTACAGCATCGGTTGTTTCTGACCTTTCCGGGCGGGGCGTCGGGATGGATGTCGTTCGAACCTCCATTCAAGCGTTGGGTGGCAGAATAACCATTGCGTCGACACCTGGCGAGGGGACTACTTTTTCGATTTCCCTGCCGCTCACGCTGGCTGTGTTGGATGGGATGGTCGTTCAGGTTGCAGATCAAACGCTGGTGCTGCCGCTGAATGTTGTTGTCGAAACGCTAACCCTTTCGAACAATGACGTGGAAATGGTTCGCCCTGGTGCGAATGTTGTGCGCGTCCGCAGTGGATTTGTACCCCTGTTCGATTTGGGCCAAGAGCTTGGGTACCGTCCACCCGTGGAAGACTATGAGGGGTCTGTCGTGTTGCTAATAGCGCATGAAGACGACAGCCATGCTGCACTTGTTATCGATAGCATTCAGGACCAAAGGCAGGTCGTCATCAAGGGGCTTGATGACAGTTTTTACCGGGCTCCCGGCATTGCTGCAGCGACCATTCTTGGCGATGGGCAAATCGCGCTCATTCTAGATACATCGGATATCATCTCTAACGCGATCGGCGCGTCTGGAACTGCGGCACAATCACTAATGGGAAAATCGGCATGAGCGAAAAAGAAACACCAGCAACCATCGAGCTTTTGACTTTCCAATTGGCCGACCAGGAGTACTCTCTGGACATAATGTCCGTGCGTGAAATCAGAGGATGGACCCGGACAACCCCACTGCCGCACGCACCCAGTTATATGAAGGGTGTGATCAATCTTCGCGGCACAGTTTTGCCGGTTATGGATCTTTCGGAGCGATTAGGCCTCAAACCTCAAGAGCAAACTGATCGAAACGTTATTATTGTCGTTAATCACAACGACGTGATGACTGGACTGCTTGTGGACGCAGTTTCTGATATTATCGCATTGACGGCTGAGGATCTCCAGCCACCTCCGGAAATGCAACCTGGCTCGACATCGAACGTCGTCAGTTCGCTTACTCTGATTGATGAGAGAATGATTAGAGTCCTGGATCTCAGCGCAATTGTTCTGTCCGTGCAGAGCAACGCCGCCTAATGAGTAGAATTCGATCTGAAATAGGTATGGATACCGAAAGCTTCGACGCTATCGCAAAGCTGGCCTATCAGGAGAGTGGCCTGCAGTTAGCGGTTGAAAAGACTTCGATGATTCAATCTCGGTTGCGCCACCGACTGAAAATTTTGGATCTTGAGAGCTTCTCGCAATACAGCGCCTACGTTTGCTCGGAGAAAGGTCTTGCTGAGCGCCGACACATGATTTCAGCGCTCACCACAAACGTATCTCATTTTTTTCGAGAAAAGCACCACTTCGACCTTCTTGCAAAACAAGCACGTACCACACTGCTTCCAAAACTGCGATCTGGGGGGGCTGTTAGAATTTGGTCTGCTGGGTGTTCCAATGGTCAGGAGGCTCTTTCCATTGCAATAACACTGCTGGAGATCGCCCCCGACATTGGCAACATGAATCTAAAGATACTGGGAACGGACATCGACTCCAATGTAATCGACTTCGCCAAAACCGCCCGCTATCCGGAGCGCTTAACCTCCGGCATCCCGCCAGATTTGGTCTCAAAGTACTTCGGCGCTATCGATACAGAAAGTGAGCGCGTTTATCTCGCCAAGAATACCGTTCGGTCGCTTGTGTCTTTCAAAGAACTTAACTTGTTGTCTGAATGGCCTATGCGCCAACGGATGGACATCATCTTTTGTCGAAACGTTGTTATTTACTTCGATCAAGAGACCCAGAACCGACTTTGGCCTCGTTTTCATCGTGCAATGACGCCAGGAGGGATTTTGTTTCTCGGTCATTCTGAAAGAATAGCAGATCCCGAAAACGTGGGGTTTTTTACTGATGGTCCAACGACATATAGACCAACCCGCTGACCAGCATGACCCCCAAACCAACTAAAGGAACATCAAATGTCTCTGCGTGACCAACTACGCATTATGGTTGTGGATGACATGTCCACCAGCCGTGGCCTGATAACCCAAGCACTCGATGCGTTTGGCATTAGAAACGTGTCGACTGCTGAAAATGGTTTGGATGCGCTCAAGGCTTTGGCAGCAAGTCCGGTGCACTTGGTCATATCAGACTATAATATGCCTCAAATGGACGGGCTTCAGCTGTTGCATCAACTTCGAGCGTCTCCAAAAACAAAGGGAGTCGGGTTTATCCTAATCACCGGACGCGCTGAACAACAGATAGTCGATCATGGTAAGAAACTCGGGATGAACAACTATCTGAAAAAGCCCTTTGAACCAGACGGGCTTCGAAATTGCATCGAAGCTGTGGTTGGGCGATTGTAGCCTATGTCGAAGATCAATGAAGCGGATCACGCTAAAATCATTCTAAAGCGTATTGCCGTATATCTGGATGGGCTTGCCGGTGATGTGGCCGACTTGGAAGATACAGTCAGTGACGTCGTCAAAGTGAAGGAAGTCCAAGATGAGCGTGCAATCAAAAATCTTCAGTCTCTAGATTTTTTGCGTCAATCGTTGGAAGACTTGGCTCGTATGGCAGCCGCTTTTGGAGAGTCCAGCAAAAACGAATCGAGTGAAGCATTGATCCAATCAGCTGCGAGTAAGTTAAAACTGAAATCCAGTCGACTCTTGCTGGGCGACACCTCCGGCGCGCCCGTAAAGAGCGGCAAAAACGGTCTCGGCGAGATCGATCTTTTTTGAGGTTATCCCTAGACAACATAGTCCTCCGTGGATCCGAAGTCGATAACTCGCCACTCCGTTCTTTTTTTCCTCATACATCAAAGTCGCATTGTCGAACTGACTAAGAAAGATTGGCTTCAAAATCCGATCCAAATCTGGTCCGAACCTTTTGAGGTGCAGCCACAATGAAAGGTTCAGTAGTAACTTGGGAAAAAGTTCCGCGCACGGCCCGGCTCTAAACCAGCAAATAGGCCATGGACAATCATTGATGCCCGGATCGCAATTGGCGCAGTCAGGCCTAAAACCCGCGTCCACCAGCCACAGCAATTCTGTCAAAACTCACCGATAGCAACGGCGCTAGACAGCTCTGCTTGTCACAGTGACAGGCGCTCGGCTCTAACAGGTCGATGAAACGCGTTGCGAACCTGCCAAGGCAGCCCTAAGTATCCTGTCAGTGAAGCAAAGTTATGACATGGCCCCTTTGTAGATTTGTTCGAGACTGGAATTAAGATGCCAAAAACCGGTGAGAATTCTGATCAAGAAAGATCGCGCGGCACGCACAGACCCCCATTGCCTAGACGTGCATTCGTGGGCGCAGTTTTATCGGCATGCTGCATTGGCACCTTTTCAATACTTGGACTGATCGGCGCACGCGAGGCGCCCGAGACTACATCGTTCACTTTTTCCCGCGGAACCACCTTCGACGTTGGTCAAGAGCAAGCGCTCAGGGAGTATTTGGCTCGTCTCGCCGCAGACGCGCGCATCGCTATTTTATTGTCTGGCCACACCGGAACACGCGGAGATCAGCAAGCAAACATTGCGCTGTCCAGATCGCGCGCGCAGGTGGTCGCATTGATTGCGCAGGATCTAGGGATTTCACGGGACCGCATCAGGATCGCCGCGACCGGAAATGCACAGCCGCTCCCGCGTCCAGCGGGCCTGTCAGACAGAGAATATCAGTCAATGCTGGCGCGCGTTACGGTTTCTACACAGGTCGTTCGATGAAAGGCGACCTAGGCCCAAACGACCAACAGCCGATTTTACCACTCGCAATTTGCTGTTTCGCCGCCATTGGCATTACGGTGGCCGTTCTGGAGTTCGTCGAGATCCCGGTCTTTTTCGTAAATTCGACTGCGGTGATCGGTGCAGCTTGCGCCCTTGTCTTTGCAATTGGTTTTACCATGATGTTGCCCGACAGACTTCTTTACTCGGACGCTCAACTGATCAAGTTTCACTTCGGTTTGCGCCACGGTATTAGTGATGATCGGGCCAATGCAGCTCTTTCGATGATTCAACGCGCCCACTCCAAAGCATCCATGCTGCGACGGGCTGGCAAATCCGTGCGGGCTGATCTGCGAGCTGATCTGGCAAAAGCTGCTGACCAGTTGGACGGGATTGCCGGTCAATTGATGGATGATCCGCAAGCGATCCGCCACGTGCAGCCCCTCGTCATCAGAAGCGACCTGCTTGTTGAGGCCGCGACGGCTCATGCTGAACTGCGCAAAGCGGCCTCCGAAACGGTGGTTAACGAAAGTAGGCAGAAAATCCGTGCCGGGCTTGCCGCTTTTCAGGAAGGGGTCGACACTCTTGAGGCCTCCACTGCCGCACAATTGATGCACAGGGTTGGGGCATCGACCAGCACAGCAGAGCTTTTGTTGGGAGATGGTAAGGGCAACGCGGATAAAATATGACTATGGTGGAATCTCAAACGTCACAAAAATCGCAGCACCTTCCACATCACCGCCGCATTCGAACTCTAAATGCGATACAAAATTTTAACAGGAGCTACCCACGGCCATGATCCGTTCAATCGTTCGCACGTTTACTGCACTTTGCTTGGTCATGCTGGCCAGCGCCTTCACACCAGTTCCGGGGCATGCAGCACCGGGTGATTTGCTGACAGAGACGGTTACGGCCCCAGTGCGCGACTGCGCGCCGGGATGGAACACGAATATGCCGCTGATCGCCTGGGGTGCGGATGGCATCGTTGCGCACGCGAATGGCAATAGCCTCAGCCCGAACGATGGGGCACTCAGCGCGGCAAACCTGCCACTTGAACTGACAGTTCGCGATGATTTCGCGGGCCAGGTGAATGACTACGTGTCCTGCGCGTCGCCGTTTCTGCGCGGCACCTTGGGCATGCTGGTGTCCGCCGCCCCGGTAACGGAAGCCGATGCGCGCACCGAGCAGGTGATCTTCTTCAAACACTCCTTTTCCGCTGGCGATGGCATCGTGGCGTCGGAAGAAATTTCACGTGCCGCTGATCTGGCGGGCAAACGTGTGGCCATACAGGCCAATGGTCCGCATGTCGACTTTGTCGGTCGCGTGCTGCAGGACGCTGGCCTGTCCTTTGACGACATCGAAATCGTCTGGACCCAGGCGCTGACCGGCGATGGCGACACACCTGCGAATGCCTTGGCGAACGGTCAGGCCGATGCGGCGGCCGTTATTTTGCCCGATGCGCGATTTCTGACCTCGGGTGGTGCTGTTGGAACGGGTGCCGAAGGGTCGGTACGCGGTGCTAAAATTCTGATCTCAACGCAGGAGGCCGCCTCCGTCATTGGTGATTATATCGCCGTGCGCGCGGATTATTTTGACGCGCACCGAGATGACATCGCAAGGCTGGTGAACATCCTCTTCAATGCAGAAGAAGACATGCGCAGCTTCATGGCGCGCGACGGTGACCGTGATCGAACCGCGATGGCTCAGTTGATGGCAGATGCGTTTCTGGGTGGCCTGCCACAGGAGGAAGGTGTGTTTTTGTGGCAAGATGCAATTACCGATGGCTGGTCGGGTAATGCAAAGCATTTTGCCGACCCAAAGGAACCCCGCCGGTTTTCGGTTCTTCTGGATGAGGTCAATCTGGCTCTGAAGGGCGCGGGCCGCGTGCAACGCGCCTACAACCTGGAAATTGCAGAATGGGATTTCGCGTCTTTGACGGAAGGTCTTGATGATCTAACCGAACGTCAGATAGCCGCCTTTGACCCCGAAGCAGCAGCCGCCGCCGTGACGCGGTTGCGCAGAACTGGTCAGCTGGAGGCGAATACGAAGATCGATTTCAGCGTATTCTTCGAGCCGGATTCGACCTCGTTTCCGGTCAACCTCTATGCGGATGACTTTGCGGAAATTCTCCGGCTCGCTTCAACCTATTCCGGTGCGATCATCACGGTAGAAGGGCATTCAGACCCCCTGCACTATCTGCGGCGCGAAAAGGATGGAGCTGCGGCCTCAGAATTGCGCGCCATCAGATCGTCCACCCAGAACCTGTCGCTCGACCGCGCGATAAAGGTTGTCGATGCGCTTGAATCCTATGCCGAAAGTGAAGGCGTTCGCATCAATCGCAATCAATTCACCGTCGATGGTGTGGGTATTTCCGCGCCAGCCTTTAACCCGCCCACGACGCAGGAAGAGTGGCGACAGAATATGCGGGTGATTTTTCGGGTTCTGACAACGCAGGCCGAAGCCACCACATTTGCACCGCTTTAGGGAGGTGCCGTCATGAAAAAGAAGCATGTCGTTGAATTCGCGATTGTGGTGGCTGTCCTGGGCGTATTCTTCGGCAGCGAGTTCCTCGATGGTCTTGGCAACGCGCCTGAAACGGTCGAGCCGCCACAATTGCTGGCTGAATTCGGGGATCCGGATTGGAATGCAATCGCGGTCTGGCCTGCGGTAGCCGAAGAGGTTGAGGTCATTGCGCAGCCGGACCCCAATGTCACTGTAGCGGTTCTTGTGCTCGACGATTCCGGGTCGATGGAAGAGGAAATCAGCCAGGCCAAGGCGGCCCTTGTCGAAGCCGTCGGGTTTTTGTCTGAAACGGATCAGGTTGCCGTCATTGGATTGAACGGAGGCGTCATTCTCCCCACAACGCCGGTCGATGAGGCACGATTGGCCTTGCAAAATGCGCTGCGCCCTGTCGTTGCGCGCGGGGGCACGCCGCTCACAGAGGCCATTGCATCGGCGCGGACAATCTTAGAAAACTCAGCTGCCGCACGGCGATCGTTCGGCAACTACCGGATTATTGTGACGACGGATGGCCGCGCCGATGACGCCCTCGCACTCAGGCAGGCCGTGGTAAAAACCGTGACAGAGACGCCGATCCAAATCTCCACGATCGCCACAAAGTCCCTGCCTGATCACGCCCTGAATGCCGCCGGTTTCACCAGCTTTACCACCATCAGCGGGGTCGACGGGCTTGCCGATGCCTTGCGCAGCGCTGTCGCAGAAGGCACCACATTTGACCCGATCACCGCTTTTGAGGAGCAATAACAATGGGCCGCCGCACAGATTTGAACTGGGATGAATGGACGCCCGGGCTCGATACCGATGAGATGACGCTTCGTGAGGTATTGGCTACGATGCCTGCCGCAGCAGCGGACGATGTCCCTGAAATCATTCAGAAATACGAAAACCCGTCCAGCCCGGACGCCCTGCCCGGTGCTATCACGCTTGCGCGGCATGATTGCATCCACGTCCTGATTGGCCGCGGCCTGCACGTTCAGGACGAAGCATTCGTGATTGGCGCCACGATGGGCGCGGCCTCTGACATCACCGAAGCGCATATCGATACCTTCATTCGCGTATCTACAACTGAATATCCTGAACATTGGCGCTTTCAACAGGAGCATATTCCGAGTTTTCGGCTTGGTGTCGGCTATGCCGTGGACAATCTCAACGCCCGAGATTTACACCTGATTGCCCTCGAAGAAGAGCCTTGGCAAAGCATGACAGTTCGGCAAGCCCGGCGAGAGTTGGGTATCGTTAAGGAAGAATTGCGCGCCTACTTTCGAAAAGCGCAACTACTGGTCCCAGGCACCAAAGCGAGCCAACGCCTGGATACGTCCATGCACCGCGAAGACGTGGCTTTGAGCCGCGATGACACATGAGGTTTGGACTGACATCCACTTGTCGAAAACAACGATGCTTCTGTCCGTTAAGCGCGGCGATCATTCTCTGATCATTGAAACATCGAGCGACCCAGGCGCATCGAATTTGCGCCATCGCAAAAGACATGTTCGAGATCCCGATTTAGCCTTGTAACTCCAAGGGCTGCGCGGCTATACCCGTCGGCGGAGACGTGGCCGAGTGGTCGAAGGCGCTCCCCTGCTAAGGGAGTAGGCCCGGAAGGGTCTCGAGGGTTCGAATCCCTTCGTCTCCGCCACCCACCATTTTCATTCAATCGCGCTCAGTGTGGTTTGACCCCATATAGGTTTGTTTTTGTTGGTTTATCTGCACTCGTTGTTGCTATTGATTTTTTCTCCGATTAGACTCTTTTCTATTCATTTCGTGGTAGAAAACGTGGTACTTTATGGCTGCTCTGAGCGTAAAGCTGACGAGGAATCTGGTGCGAACTCTCGGCCCAGGTCGCCACGGCGACGGCATCGGGTTGTATCTTGTCGTCGACCCGCGCGGCGCTGGATTGTACGTGTCACAGTGAAGGGCCAACATAACCGCGAAGGCAAGCCGTTGCGCACCGACTTTGGCCTAGGCGGTGCAGATGTAGTCACCCTCAACGAAGCGCGAGACCTGGCTTTGGAGTATCGGCGGCTCGCAAAGCAGTGCATCAATCCACGCTACAATGGACGCCAAGAAATCCCCTGCTTCGAATAGATCGCACGACAAGTCCATATCGGGCGCCTGCCAACATGGAAGAACTCCAAGCACGGCCAGCAATAGATCAATACGCCGGCCGAGTACGCCTTCCCAAAGATCGGCCGTCTGCCGGTGTCAGAGATCGGGCAACACTAAGCTAATTCCAACACAACTTCAGAAGAGCAAGGCAGGTTTGGACCTATCCGAAGGCAACTGAACGAACCACCCTGGTCGGGCGCGCGATTTGGTCCGTCATCATGCATCCGAAAATTGCTCCAAATATCGCTAAAACAACTCCAGATCATTGCCGGTATTGGCCGGAGCCCGGATTTGAGAGACTGTTTCGGCTGGGGCATCCCCGCGGATTTTTTGCATCACACGTCCCGTCGCAGGCCAAAACATCAATTGGCGTGCGGTTTCTCCGCCCAGCGAATGCCCTTCGCACTCAATACCTTCTTGCTCCAGGAAATTTAGAATGAACGCGCTGTTTTGTTCGCCAATCTTGCTCAGACCGGAGACCATCTGAGCGCCACCAAAGGCTTTGGCGCGCAACCGGCTTCTCTGCCCCCCCTGCTTTTGTATTTCGTTGATCAAAAGCTCCATCGCATTCAGGCCCGCGAGGTTGCAGGTGTCGGCATCGCTCCCGCTTGTTGTCAGCAACATGTGGTTCATGCCACCCACACCCGCCGCAGGATCCCACAGGCAACATGACACGCAGGATCCCAGCAATGTGGTGATCACCATTTTCGGGTCACTGCCAACAGCCTGTTCTCCCTGAGTGATATGGTGTCGCACATCGGTCATCAGAGCTGAACCCGGCTGGCCATTCTTGCCGAACGCGTTTTCTTTGCCGCAGCTTCTCGGATCGCGGTGCCAATCTGATCCAGGGGCAGTTCGCTTTGAACCGCGCCGATCGATTTAGCCGCGCGCGGCATACCGTAGACGACGCAGGACGCTTCATTCTGGCCAAAGGTGGACGCTCCGGCCTGGGCAAGTTTCAAAAGCCCTTCTGCCCCATCCCGTCCCAGGCCCGTGAGCAAACCGGCGGTCACGCGCTTTGCATCATTGACTGCGGACGAAAAGAGCTTGTCGACGGCCGGGCAATGCAATGCCGGAGGATCATTTGCGATGAAATGACAATACCAATGCCCGGCCCTGCGGTACAACTCAGTGTGTTGCTGATTGCCCGGCGCCAGGACAATTTCACCTCTTTCCAGTGCCTTATGTTCCGATGCTAACCTTACAGTCTGCTGCATTTGCCGGTTGAGACGTTCGGAAAAACTGCGCAGGAAGTTTCCGGGCATATGCTGCACCACAACCACAGGCGGACCTTCCGGGTCCAGCATCGGCAAGACCGTTTCCAGTGCTGCAACGCCGCCTGTCGAAGCCCCAAGCAAAATGATTGAGCCCTCTGCACAGGGGCCCGCCGCGGTTACACGCGGCGCGGGATGGGCTGCATGATTTGGTTGCGCCGCTGCCAGGGCATTCGATTGAATGCGCATCTGCAACTGTGAGGGCCGAGTGCAGGCCGCGTGATAGACCCGCTCACAGATGTCCTGCGTCAGCTCTTCTCCAAAGCTTTTTGAGGGTTTGACCATGCAATCAATTGCCCCGCGCGACAGCGCCTGAATGGCGGCATCGCTGCCTGCAGCGGTCAGGCTGGACATCATCACCACGGGCATCGGGCGCGCACGCATGAGCCGCGCCAGGAACTCCAACCCGCTCATACCCGGCATTTCAATATCGAGGGTCAGAACATCGACGGGCTGGGCTTTGAGGAAATCGCGGGCTGCGATGGCGTCACAGGCCTCCCCCGCAATTTCGAGCCGGGGATCGGCAGATAACACAGCGCGGAGCCAGGCGCGCATCACGCGCGAATCGTCTACGATCAGGACCTGTTTTGTTGGTGGATTGCCTGCAGGCGTGCCATGCAAATAGGGTGATGTCACAATTGCATCCCGTGCGGTTTGGTACCGAACCGATGTCCGTTTAACGGTTCTGCGCTCTCATGCACGGGTATCGCAAAGAGTTATGAAGCGATGCTTAATGGCACACCGATTTCATAAACCGCACCAGCACATGGACGATTAGGCGGCGTGATCTGCAATCAACTGGCGGGACACGATCATGCGCATGATTTCATTGGTGCCCTCCAGGATCTGGTGCACGCGCAGGTCACGGACGATCTTTTCGATGCCGTAATCCGCAAGATACCCGTATCCGCCGTGGATCTGCAGCGCGTCATTGGCCACGTCAAAGCAGACGTCGGTGACAAAAACCTTCGCCATGGCACAATATTTGGTCGCATCCACCGCGCTGTTGTCGAGCTTCCAGGCAGCCTGGCGCAAAAACACCCGTGCAGCCTGTAGCTTCACTTCCATGTCTGCCAGTTTGAACTGAAGCGATTGGAACTGATCGATGGATTTTCCAAAGGCCTTGCGGTCCGCGGCATAGCCAAGTGCGGCATCAAGCGCGGATTGCGCGCCCCCCAGTGCCGACGCCGCGATGTTCAGACGGCCCCCATCAAGACCCGCCATGGCATAGCTGAACCCGCGCCCTTCCTCACCGATGAGATTGTCGGCAGGCACCTTGCAGGCGTCGAATTGCACCTGTGCGGTGGGTTGCGCACGCCAGCCCATCTTGCTCTCCAGACCACCGTAGGAGAGCCCTTCGCTGCCCGCCTCGATCACCATCGCCGAAATCCCTTTAGGACCGTCGTCGCCCGTGCGCACCATGCTCAGGTAGGCATCCGAATACCCACCGCCGGAGATGAAGGCCTTGGTTCCGTCGAGCACATAGCCCTCATTGGTGCGGGTGGCGCGGGTGCGCAGGGCGGCGGCATCAGAACCGGATCCGGGCTCCGTCAGGCAGTAGGAAAAGATCTTCTCCATCGTGCAAAGCTGCGGCAACCAATGCGCCTTGCTGTCGCTTGAGCCGAATTTATCGATCATCCCGCCGCACATGTTGTGGATCGACAGGAAGGAGGCGACCGCAGGACAGGCCATCGACAGCGCCTCAAAGACCAGCGTCGCATCCAACCGGCTGAGCCCCGAACCGCCGTAGTCTTCGGACACGTAAATCCCGGCGAGACCCAGTTCTGCAACCTTGGGCCACAGTGCCTTGGGGATTGTCCCCTGCGCTTCCCAGTCGCGCGCAAAGGGCGCGATGTGCTCTTGTCCAAAGGCATATGCCATGTCGAAGATGGCGGATTGTTCTTCGGTGAGTGCAAAATCCAAGAGCTTACCCTTTCTGTCTGCCCCGCCCGTCCTGCGGAGATCCTGGCACGTCAAATACCATCAATCCGCACCCCTACAACAGCGCAGACCGGCCTTCAGATAAAATCGATATGACGGTTGAAGGGCATTTCCCGTATCCGCTGGCCGGTGGCGGCAAAGATTGCGTTGGCCAGGGCGGGGGCGGCCGGGGGCACCGGGGGTTCGCCAATGCCGCGGATTTTCTCCGCGTTTTCCAGCCCGCGCACATGGATTTCGGGTGCCTGATAGAGCCGCATGCCCTCAGCGTCATAGTAGTTCGACTGCTCAACCTGCCCGTCGGAGAAGGTAATTTCGGAGTTGATTGCGTGCCCAAGCCCCCAGATCACACCGCCCTGCACCTGGTTTTCGAAATTCACCGGGTCCACGATGCGGCCAACGTCCGCAGCGACATAAACATGATCGATCCTGAGGCCCTCCGCGGTCTGGGTGACTTCGATGACCTCAGCCACGGGCACGCCGAAGGAATTGACCAGCGCAACACCGCGCCCCTTGCCCGCAGACAATGCGCTGCCCCAGTTGGACATTTCCGCGACCGCCTCCAATACAGCCTTGGCCACCGGATCGTTGACCAGCCGCAACCGTTCGGCCATGGGATCGGCGCCAGCGGCATGGATCACCTCATCCAGCGCAGATTCGCCAAAAAACCCCGCCGTGGAGGCACCAACAGACCGCCACGAACTTGTCAGCGCCAGTTCCGGAGCGGCATAGGCCGCGACGCGAAAGTGCGGGATGGCGTAGGGGGCGTTCCAGGCGCCTGCGGCAATCTGCGTATCCGGCCCGGGCACCGGCAGTCCGACACGGCCCATCTGGCTGCGCACTGCGGAAGGTGTGGCAATCTCCAGATCGAGGGCTGTCACCTGCCCGTCTTGCACCGCACCTTTAGCCCGCGCCATGCCGATCTGGCGCGGATAATCCTGCGCGAAATCCTCTTCGCGGCTGAACATCAGTTTGACCGGCGTGCCCTTGAGCTGCATCGCAACTTCGGTGGCCCGGTCGATATTGTCGAATTCCAGCCTGTGGCCGAAACTGCCGCCCGCGAACTGGTTGTGAAACACCACCTGATCGGCTGCCAGCCCCGTCTGTTCCGCGACGCGCTGTTGCACGAAACGGGGCATCTGGTGCGACGCCCAGACATCGGCCTGTGTCTCTGTCACCCGCACCACCGCGCTCAATGGCTCCAAGGGCTGGTGCGCCACATAGGGTGCCCGATATTCGACGGTGACATCCGGTGTGTCGGTCACTGCCGAGGATGCATCGCCGTCATCGCGCCAGACCCGGTCCAATGCGTCAGGTGCAAAGGCCTGCGCAACAGCGGCCCAATGGTCGTCCTGTTCCGCAGGATAAGGCGCCGGCCCCCAGTCATAGTCAATCACCTCCAGCGCCTGCAGCGCGTACCAGGTGTTTTCCGCGATCACGGCGACACCATTGGCCAGCGGTACGATCTGCTGCACGCCGCGCATGGCCTCAGCGGCGCTGGCGTCAAAGCCGTTGAGCGCCCCGCCCTTGCGCGGATTGCAGCGCACCGCACCCAGCACCATGCCGTCGATCTTGAGGTCAATCCCGTAGGTTTGCTGGCCCGTCGATTTCGCGACGATATCCAACCGCCGCATCGGCTTGCCAATCAGCTGCCATGCGCTTGCATCGCGCAGCGCCACATCGGTCACCGGCTCCAGCGTCGCAGCCGTTGCAGCAAGGGCCGTGTAGGCAATCTCCGTACCATCGGGCAGGATCACCGCGGCCTGCGATGTCCGGAGTTCGTCGACCGGCACTCCCGTTTCGACCGCCGCGGCGGCTTTCAGCGTTTCGCGGGCGACCGCACCTGCCCTGCGCAGCTTGTCAAAACTATCGGGCACAGAGGTGGAGCCGCCGGTCACCTGTGTGCCCATGAGTTTGATCATCGCGCCCATCGCGCCGCGCATCGTTTCCGCCACCCTGCCGGTGTCCGTCGACATGAAGGGCACGGCCTCATCCGCCATCGCCGTGTTGTAATAGGCAGGATCCGGGCGTGCCTGTTCGATCTCGAACTGACCGAAGGCGATGTCCATCTCCTCGGCGATCAGAGCGGCCTGCATGGAGGCCGCCCCCTGCCCGACATCCACATGCTGGGCAATCAGGGTGATGCCCTGGGGTGTCACGCGCACAAATGGGTTAAAGCTGGCCGCATCGGGTGCCAGCCCCTTGGCCAGCGGGTTCGCGTGAGGGGTCATCACGCGGTAGGTGCCAAAGGCCACGCCGCCTGCGATGGCTGCGGCCCCGATCATCAGGCCCCGACGCGTCATGGTTCCAAGACGGCTCATCTGAAACTCCTCGTGGTTGGGGACAGAATACGCATGGCAGCGGCCCGCGAAAAGAGCACTGGCCCATCAAGGCGGCATAACCCAACGTCAGTCGCCCCTGCTCAATAGCCGGTCATTTCCAGATACCCGCGCCCCGCGTGGGTGCCTTTGATCCGCACCGGGCCTTCCCAATAGGGGATGGAGGTCGCCATCCAGGCCTGCGGGTTCAGCGCCTCAACCGTGACATCGACGTCTTTCTCCGGCAAGACAGCCTGCCAGCGGGTGGGCACCTGACGCCCTGCCACAGCGCTGGTGGTGAGCGGTTCTGCCGAAAACGCGCCGTCCGGAAACGGGGTCGTTGTGCCATCCGCGTCAATCCATGTGGCTGCCGTATAATCGCCCCCGTCACTGTCCCTCAGGGTGAAGCCCATCAGGCGGTCGCCCCCGTCGAAGGCCATTGAGAACCAATCCCAGCTGACCTGCGACGCGCCCAGCGGTTGCGAGGCCCACTCACGGTCCAGCCACGCCTGTCCGGTCACCTCGACCGGCCCATCGGGCAGCATCAAGGTGCCGGAAATCTCGAAAAAGGGCTGCGAATAGTAATAACTCGCCCGTCCCGAGGCGGATTTCTGGGAATACCCAGCTTCTCCGTGAAAGATCAAAGGCCCCTGCGCTTCGAGCTGCATGTCATAGGCGAAATCCGTGCCCGATGCGCGCAGGGTCATGACCTCCATCTCCGCACCCGCCATTTGCCAGTCATCAATCCAGGCCTCGAAGGGGTCCGCAATCACCCCGGCCTGCCCAATGCCGCCACGCGCGCGCCGCTCTGCCACGTAATGCGCCGTGGGTGTGGTCACTGCCGCATGCCCCAGCCAAAGCTGAGGGCTGTCCCAGCCGGGGCGTTCCCCCGGTTCCAGCGCGCTGCGGAACAGGGTCCATTGCAGGCCATAGTCGGTCCCCTCGGCATCCTTCAGGTTGGCGGTCAGATACCACCATTCAATGCGATAAGAGGGGTGCGCCCCATGATCGGCGGGGAATTCAAAAGCAGTGCCACGTTCAGGCAGATCGAACCCTTCCGCGTCACTGCCCAGGCCCGCAAAGCTTTGTGCGGCGACGATCGCAGCGCTCAGAAGCCACGCAATGGTGATTATGATCAAGGACTTACCGTTCATTGCTAAACACGCGCAACAATCGGTCCGGTGGGGTGCGGGCCAGTCGGATCGCGGGCCAGAGGGCGGCCAGCACAGCAGCCAGCAGCGTCAGCATCCCCAGCTTGAGGTATTCCCAGGGAAAAAGGAACATCGGCAACCGCCACCCGAAGGCCTCGACATTCACCACTGTCAGCAACACCCAGGCGAGCGCCAGACCCAGCGGGATGGCGAGCAGCCCCGTGGCCGCGGCCAGGCATACCGCGCGCAGCAACTCCAGCGTGGCCAGGTGACGGCGTGTCAGCCCCAGCGCCCAGACCGGCGCGAGCTGCGGCAACCGCAGGCTTGCCAGCGTCAGCAGGCTGATCAGGATGGCGAGCCCCGCCACCGAGAGCGTCAGCAGGTTCAGCGCTGCGGTCACCGAAAAGGTGCGCTCAAAGACGGACAGCGAGAAGGCCTTGAGATCCGCCTGATTGATCAGCGCATCTTCGGCAAGATCGAACCGTTGCCGCAGATCTGTTGCCAGTGCGCTTGGGTCCTGCGTGCGCAACCCAAATCGTTGGGCCCGCTTTTGCGGGTAGCGTTGTGCAAACTGCGGCTCTGAGATCACGACCTGCCCGGCTGAATTGCCATAATCGCTGTAGACGCCCAGGATCAGATCACCGGTCTCCAGATGGTCGCCCGGGGCGAGATCGTTGCGTCTCGCCAATTGCTCATTGATCAACGCCCCCTCGCTTGCGGCCAGCCGGTCCCAGGCCGCTGGCAGGGCCGCGAGCACGGGCCAGTTTTCCCGGTAGGTCGCGTGGTTGCGTACGCCGTAGATCTCGGCAGGGAGCCCGCCAATCCGCAGATCTTCGGAAAGGATCGGCAGCACCGTCACGCCCTTGTCCTCAAGATAGGAGGTAATGGCGGCGGCCTGCGCCGGGGTTCTGGTATTGAGGTAAAGCTCGGATGCAAGGCGCTGGTCCAGATAGCCGGTGAAGGTCAGCCTGAAGCTCGATACCATCGTGGAGACGCCAATGTTCGCGGCCATCGCCAGCAGGAGCGCCATCAGCGCCATGGAGAGGCCCGGCAATTGCTGACGGCTGTCCGCCCAGAACCATGCGGCCAACGCGCCCTGATGCAGGTGGCCTGCCAGGTTCAGCGCCCCACCGAGCAGCAAGGGCAACAAAAACGCCGCCCCGATCAGCAAGCAGGCCAGCAGCGCAAACCCGGCAAACAGCCCCTGCCCCCACACCGCGAGCGCCAGCCCGGCCACCAGCAGGACACAGGCCAGCAGCGCCAGCCACCGCGCACTTGCGGCGGCATGCATGCTCATGGCGCGGGGGTGGTTGAAGGACAGCAACGGCAGGCGCGCGAGCTTGATCAGGGCCGCGGTTGCCGCAACACCCGTACCTGCCAGGGCCATGCCGAGGCCGGACAGCCACCATGCCGGGCGCAATTGCAATTGACCGGTGATTTCCGCCCCGTAGAGGCCGCGCAGCGTGGCCGCAACATCCGGCAAAAGGGCCGCGGCAATGAGATACCCCAGCGCCACGCCCACCGCTCCGGCCACCAATGCGAAGACGCCAAGTTCCAGCGCGAGGAGCGCCATCAGGGTGCGCAGCGGCACCCCGAGGGCCCGCAGCGTTCGGAACACGGCGCGGCGCTGTTCGAACGCCAGCCCCACCGCGCCATAGACAATGAAAATCCCGACCGCGAAGGAGAGCAGACCAAAGGCGGTCAGATTGAGGTGAAAGCTCTCCGTCAACCGCGCGACGTCATTCTGGGGCGCGGGCTGGGATATCTCATAGCGGTCCGGCAAAGGGGACAGGCCCAGCGGCTGTGCGGCATCCACAATCAGCCGGGTGATCTGATCCGGGGTGTTCAGCAAACGTTGCGCGGTGGCGATATCTGTGAGCGCAGTGCCCTGAGCGCGGGTGTCATCGACCCTGACCGCCACGGGCATCCCATCAAAGAGCGCTGCGTCCTCGGGATGTGCAACCACCGTTTCAGCGCTGTCAAAGAGATCGGTCTGCGCAAAACCACTTGCTGCTGGGGCTTCGTCGCGGGGGGCAGTTTGCGGCAGTGTCAGAGGTTCCAGCCCGATCAGGCGCAGCGACTGACCATTGAGGCGCAACTGCCCCTCCAGCACCGGGCTCACCTGCCAGCCCGCTCGGCGCAGCGCCACATATTCCGCTGTGCTCAGCACCGCCCCGTCAGTACGGCGCATCTGGCGCAGCCCGCTGCCCGTCACCACATCCGCCGCCGTGTCATAGCTGGCGCGCGCCTCGGCGTTGATCGCCTGCACCCCGGACCATAGGGCGGTGGCCAGAGCGAGCCCCGCGATCAGGGTGGTCAGTTGCCAGGGATTGGCGCGCCAATGCGACAACAAGGCGGTGAGGCCCAGCCAGGTCATGCGGAGGCCGCGGACATCTCGGTGCCGCGCACAGAACCGCGCGACAGGGTCAGGCGCCGCTGCATGCGCGCGGCCTGTCTGGGGGAATGGGTGACCATCAGGATGGCCGTTTCGGTTTCAGCAGCACTTTCCAACATCAACCCCAACACCGCGTCCGCCGTCGCTTCATCCAGATTGCCCGTGGGCTCATCCGCCAACAGCAGTTTTGGACGGGCCGCGAGGGAGCGCGCAATCGCAACGCGCTGCTGCTGTCCCCCGGACAGGGCCTCGGGGTATTTCGACAGATGGTCCTGCAATCCGATCTTTTCCGACAGATGCGCCGCCAGCTGAGGGTCATGGCGACCGGCCAGCCGCGCGAGAAAGGCGATATTGCTTTCCACCGTCAGGCTCGGGATCAGGTTGAACTGCTGAAAGATCAGCCCCACGGAATCGCGACGCATCTGCGCGGTTTGGACGTCAGAAAAGCGCGTGATATCAACGCCGTCCACTTCGATCTTGCCACCGCTTACGGCATCGAGCCCGGCCACCAGATGCAAAAGCGTGCTTTTGCCACTGCCGGATTCGCCTTCCAGCGCCAGTGTCTCGCCGCGCGACATGGCAAAGGAGACATCCTGCAGCACCGCGACGGCGTCCGCGCCGTAGTGCTTTGCCAGATTTGAAATCTTCAATACCATGAGTTGCCCTGTACCGATGTCCCTAAAAGACATGGCGCATTTTTACGGATGCGCAAGACAAACCGACACCGCTGGCTGCGGCCTTTTCGCCGGTTGCTTGGCTTGACACCTACAACCAAGCCTGGCCGGGATTGGTTTTGCAGCTCATCCCGCGCCATTCTTGTGGTGAAGCCACGGAAAACAGACCGGCAGGCCCGCGATTGTGATCACCGTCAAACGGTATATGGTGCGCCCGAACGCTCACCACCTCAGGTCTCAATATGCCATCTTATGCCATTGAAACACCGCCCGTTGTTGCCTTGCCGATTGCCGATACAGACGCGCTTTTCCCGGTGCGCCGGGTCTATTGTATCGGTCGCAACTACGCGGCCCATGCGATTGAAATGGGGCATGACCCGGACCGCGAAGCGCCGTTCTTCTTTCAGAAGAACCCCGACAATCTCGACCCCAGCGGCACCTTCCCCTACCCGCCGAAAACCGCGGATGTGCACCATGAGGCTGAGCTTTCGGTCATGCTGCGGTCGGGCGGGATCAATATCGCGGTGGCGGATGCGCTGGAGCACGTCTTCGGCTACGCGCTGTCGCTCGACATGACCCGCAGGGATCTGCAGGGCGAGATGAAAAAGGCCGGGCGTCCCTGGGAGATCGGCAAGGCCTTTGAGCGCTCCGCCCCGGTGGGCCCGATCCATCCCGCGTCTCAGGTGGGGCATCTCGATGAGGGGGCCGTTACGCTGAAGGTCAACGGCGATCTGCGGCAGGCGGGTGACCTGAACCAGCTGATCTGGAAAGTCCCGGAAATGATTGCCTATCTGTCGGAATATTTCGAACTGGCGGCCGGCGATGTGATCATGTCGGGCACGCCCGCCGGCGTTGGCCCCGTCGTCAGAGGCGACGTGATCGAGGTGGCGATTGACGGGCTGGGCAGCATGACCGTCACCGTTGTCTGATGCTCCGGCGGGCCCGTCATGCGACCGCGTAGCATGAAGCAATGACCGCCGATCTCATCCACGCCGGGCTCGGATGGCCCACTGCAACTCTCCTGATCGCTGTGAGCTTTCTGGGCTCCTTCATCACGGCGGCCTTTGGCATCGGCGGCGGCGCGGTTGTGCTGGCTGCCCTTGCTACGCTCTTGCCCGCCGTGGCCGTCATTCCGGTGCACGGTCTGGTCCAGGTGGGCTCCAACGCTGGGCGCACCTATCTGTTTCGCCGGGAGATATACCGCTCCGCTGTCGGGCCGTTTCTGATCGGGTCGCTGATCGGCATTGCCCTGGGCAGCGCCTTTGTCGTGCAACTGGATGCGGGCACGCTGCAGATCACGCTGGGCGCGTTTATCCTGTGGAGCGTGGTGTCCCGCCCCCCGGCTTTCCTGCGCAAATCCGCCGCGCTGACGGGCGCTATCTCCAGCTTTCTGACCATGTTCGTGGGGGCCACCGGCCCCTTTGTCGCCACCTATCTGAAATCGATTGAATTGAACCGGGTGCAGCACGTGGCCACCCATGCAACGTTCATGACCCTTCAGCATCTGCTGAAAACCGCTGCCTTTGGGCTGCTGGGCTTTGCCTTTGCGCAGTGGGCCGGGCTGATCGTTCTGCTGATCCTCTCGGGCTTTATGGGCACCATGGTCGGGCGGCGGGTGCTGTTTCGCATGAATGAGGCGTGGTTCAAACTGGTGCTGAATGGCATCCTGACCATTCTGGCCCTGCGGTTGATCTATGCAGGTGGTATGGATCTTTGGGGAGACCGTTAGCGTTTCAGCACCAGAGACAAGAGGCCGAGAAGGGCCGAGACGATGATCAGGAGCAGTGAGACCGCGTTCAGCACCGGCGTCGATCCGAGCTTGAGCCGGTCGAACATTGTTACCGTCAAGGGCGCATCCGATCCCACCAGCATCAGCGTGGTGTTGAAGTTCTCGAAACTCATCAGCACGGCCACCACGGCGGCCGCCAGCATCGCCGGGAAGAGAAATGGCAGGGTGACCTGACGGATCGCCCCCCATTTCGTGGCGCCGAGATTGAGCGCCGCCTCTTCGAGGCTGGTATCGAACTTTTGCAGACGGGCCGAAATCACCAGTGTGGCAAAGGTGGTGATGAAGGAAAACTGCCCCAGGATCACCAGAAGCAAGCCCGGGCGCAGGCCGTCGAACCAGAGCCCCGTGGCCTCCTCCAGCGCGTTGGCGATGGAGCTGCTGAAGACCAGAATGGAGATGCCCAGGATGATGCCCGGGATGATCAGCGGCAACAGCATCAGGATATAGAGGAAATTCTTGCCTGCGAAATCATGGCGCACAAAGAGGAAGGCATTGCAGGTGCCCACGATCACCGAGAGGCCCGAGACCCAGAAAGCAACGATGCCGGAGGTGACGATGGCGCGCAGAATGGGGCGTTCGTGAAAGACTCCGATGCGGGGCGCTTCGGTGCCGAAAAACCAGTCCCATGTGAAGCCGTCCCACGGCAGCGAGGGAAAGACGCTGTCGTTGAAGGCAAAGACACAGACCGTGACCAGCGGCAGCGCGAGGTAGAGGAAAAACAGGGTGACATAAAGCCGGTAGGACCACTTAAACGGGGCCGATTGCGGGATGGTTGTGATCATCTCAGCGCCCCATCGTCTTGCCCAGCGACTGCCCCGAGAGCTTCAGCGCCAGAAACACGATCAGCGAGGATAGCCCCAGCAGCAAAAAGCCAAAGGCGGAGCCAAGCTCCCAGTTAAACCGCGTGATGAACTGGTTGTAGATCAGCCCGGTGAACCACAGGCTGTCCTTGCCACCGAGCAGGATCGGCGTGAGATAATTGCCAAGGCTCAGCATGAAGACCACGATGCAGCCCGACACGATCCCCGGCATGGCGTGCGGGATGACGATCTCGCGCAGGATCGACCAATTGGTGCCGCCCAGGTCATAGCCCGCCTCGATCAGGCTGTCATCGAGGCTGTCGAGCGTGGTGACAAGCGGCACGACCATGAAAAGCATCGAGGTATAGACCAGCCCGGTCATGATCGCCGCGTCATTGTAAAGGAACTCCACCGGCCCGCTGACCACGCCGAGATATTGCAGGAACGACGACACCACCCCGGTCTCGCGCAGCAGGATCATCCAGCCAAAGGTGCGCACCAGCTCGCTGACCCAGAACGGGATGAGGCACATCAGAAAGAGCGTGGTCTTGGTGCGCCCGCGGGTCAGTTTCGCGATGTAATAGGCCACAGGAAAGCCGATCAGCAGCGTCAGCGCCGTGGCCGCAATCGACATATAGGCGGTGCGGGCAAAGGTGTTCCAATAGAGCGGTTCGTTGAAGAACACGGCGTAATTGGCAAAGCTGGTTTCATATTCGCGAATGCCGGTCTTTTCCCGCAGAGACACCAGAAACATGCCGACATGCGGCAGCACGATCAGGGTGATCAGCCAGATCAGCAAAGGGGCCAGCAGCAGGATGAACCCCAGTTTGGATTTGTCCGACGTCATCTCAGGCGCCCTGCCGATAGCATCGGGTCTGATCCGCTTCCCAGCCGAAATGGATCTGATCCCCTTTTGTCAGGTCGCGGAATTCGGCGGTTTGCGGCAGGGCCACGTTCAGCTCGCTGCCCGTGTGCGCATCGCGCAGGATCAGGTGACTGTTGGCCCCGTTGAAAAGCACGCTTTCCACCTGCCCGGCGCCGGTATTGGCCATTTGGTCCATATCCGCGCCCTTACGTGACAACCGGATCGCTTCGGGGCGCACGAATACCTGCACTGTGTCGCCCTGACCAAGCCCATCGCCGGTGTCTACGCCGCGCAGGTGAACGCCGTCGCGGGTGACCAGATTCAAGGCGTTTGCTGCCGCTGCCTCGACCTTGGCACTGTATTTGTTCGCCTCACCGACGAACCCAGCCACAAATGCGGTCTCGGGCTGGTAATAGAGGTCCTTGGCCGTGCCGATCTGCTCAAAAGCCCCCTTGTTCATCACCGCGATCTGATCGCTCATCACCAGCGCTTCGGACTGGTCGTGGGTGATGTAGACAAAGGTGGTGTTGAATTCGGATTGCAGCTTCTTCAGCTCCACCTTCATATGCTCGCGCAGTTTCAGGTCGAGCGCGCCCAGCGGCTCATCCAGCAGCAGAACGCTGGGTTCCAGCACCATGCAGCGCGCGATAGCCACGCGCTGTTTCTGCCCGCCGGAGAGCGATGAGACGGATCGTTCCGCCACACCGCCCAAACCAACCCGTTCCAGCACCCGCTCCACCTGTGCCTTGATGTCGGTCTTGTTGACCCCAAGCTGGCGCAGGCCAAAGCCCACATTGGCCCCGATGTTCATCATCGGGAACAGGGCGAGGTGTTGAAACACCATCGACACCGGGCGTTTGTTGGGCGGCACCTCCAGCACCGATTTGCCCTTGATCAGCAGATCACCCCCGGTCGGGTTCTGAAAACCTGCGATCATGCGCAAGAGCGTGGTCTTGCCACAGCCCGAGGGGCCCAGAATGGAGAAGAATGTGCCCTTGGGAACGCTGAAGCTTACATCCTGAACCGCTTGAAAATCATCATAACTTTTGGAAACAGCGCGGCATTCGAGGTCGGGGATGTCGGACATTATGGGTCAGGCTTTCGCGAAAAAGATGGAGCGCGGTATCCGCGCTCCACAGGTCGTATCTTCGAAACGGGTTACTTGGCCGCGTTGATGCGATCCAATGTGGCCCCTTCCAGCGCTTCCAACCCGGGCGGCACCGCAGGGTACCACTTGATGTTGTTGAGCGCTTCCGGGGTGAAGCTTGCCTGATACTTTTCCTTCAGCGCAGCATCGACACCGGCATCACCCCCCTGCGAGGCGGTGAAATTGCCTGCCGTATTGGTAATCATCGCCGCAATATCGGGGCGCATGACAAAGTTGATCCAGGCATAGGCGGCGTCATCCGCGCGACCCCGCGAGGGAATGGCGAAGGTGTCGATCCACCCCAGCGCCCCAGCCTTGGGCGCCACAAAGGTGATGTCCTTGTTGTCGTCGTTCAGCTGCCAGCCGCCGGTGTCCCAAGCCATAGAGGCCGTGACCTCACCCGAGCGCAGCAGGTTTTTGATCTCGTCGCCACCGTCCCAATAAGTTTTCACATTGGCCTTACAATCGATCAGTTTGGCTTCGACCTGATCTAATACCTCCTGATAGGCATCCGGGTCAGCATAAGCGGCAAAGGGATCGAGCCCCATGGAGAAGGCAAAACCAATGAGCGTCGGGCGTTTCAGACGGTACGACACCTTGCCCGCAACATCGGCACCGCAGAGATCCGTATAATCCTGCACGCCCGCCGCTTCGGCTGTATTCACCACCAGACCGCTGGTGCCCCAGACATGCGGCACGCCGTATACGTCCCCCTCCAGCGTGGTGTAGATCTTGGTGGCTTCCAACATCGACGGGATAAAGAGGTTCTTGTCGATCTTGGACATGTCAATTGGCTTGTAGATGCCAAACTCGGCCTGCGCCCCGGCGATCCGGTCCTGGCTCGGCTGCGCCAGATCAAAGCCGCCGCCATTGGTGGCGCGCAGCTTGGCAATCATCTCTTCGTTGTTGGATTTCGTGACTTCGACGGTGTGACCGGTTTCCGCCTCGAACTTGGCAATCACCTCTTCAGGCGCGTAGCCGCCCCAGGTCAGCAGCCGCAATGTATCGGCATGCACCGCCACGGACGACAGCATCATCGCTGCAGCGGTTGAAAGCATCAAAGTTGTTTTCATGGTCTTCTCCTTTAAATTCGAAATCGCTTTTATGTCGGCTATTGGGGTATCTGCACGTCGATCCTGGCACCCCCCAAGTCCTGCGGCAGTTTCGGTACCTGTCTGATGTGTGATCCCCCCGGAACATCGGCGACGCAAGCCGCGGATACGTATCAGCTTTTGCATGAGCATAGGCGCTAACTGCGCAGTCTCACAACCGAATTCGCTCAACATAACGACATGGTAAATGTCACGCGCGTGGGCAATGTGCCGGGCTTGGCACAAATTACCGTGTCATCCCTGCCCTATTTTCCCCTTTCATACGGTGACACGCCAAGGCGAAATGCGGACGACAAAGATGATGCCAACCGGTAGGGTCGGGTTTGATCAGCACAGACGCCAACACGGGACGATTTACGCTGATGTGGACGATGAGGGAGTGGCTAGATGAAATCTGCGCGCATTTGGGCCGCGATGCTGATGAGCGTTCTTCTACAGCCCGCCAACGCGCAATCCCTCTCCGGTTTTGGCGAGACAGCGGAATTGCCAGCGCATCGCACGCTGATTGCCCATCGTGCGGAGGCCAAACTGGCCGCCTTTGTCAGCGATGGCTGCAGCGGCGGGATGTCGGATATCTGGACGGCCACTGCGGCGCAATTCCCGGCCTGGGCCGAAAATCAGGGCGAAAAGCCACCCTGGGAGGCCTGCTGCGTGGCCCACGACCGGCTCTATCATTCCGCGAATGGCGCAACAGAGGCCGGGCAGAGCTATGATGCGCGCCTGAGGGCAGATGAAGAACTGCGTGCCTGCGTCTTGTCACAAGGCGCGCAGGACCGCGACACCCTGGCGGTGCGCTATGGTCTAAGCGTGGAGACGATTGACTACACCTACAAGGGGATCGCTCAGGGGATGTACCTGGCGGTTCGGTTGGGCGGCGGCCCCTGCTCTGGCCTACCCTGGCGCTGGGGCTATGGCTTTCCCGACTGCTCGATCCTGCGTCATCTCCGGCCAAATGATCCCGCTGAGACCGCAACATCCAAATAAGCCAATCGCAATGCCCCGCCAAACCCGGCTGGCGATCAACCTGAGCGAGAGAAAACTTGTGTATTTTTAAAAACGTCGTAAGGCTCTGATTTGAAAGAGGGCCCGTGCCGTATTTTCTCTGGCCCCTGCAAACGACACCATTGAACCACTTCTGCATTGGCACTTTACACCCAGTGCACTGAAAACCGACCATAAAACGCTTTCAAAGTGAAAAGATTACACCGGGGACATGACCATGAGACACGCAATCGCACTTCTACTTACCCTGTTGACCAGCTGTCTTGTTGCGACAACCGTGCAGGCTCAGGTTGCATTGCCCACGTCCTCATCGGCCGCAGAAACCGCGGAGCCGGTAGAACTCACCAGCCCCGAAGCCGTGCGGGAAATGGTGGCGCAGATGTCGGATGATCAGGTGCGACAGATGCTGTTGGAGCGGCTCGACGCGGTTGCGCAGACAGAAGCTGCGGAGAACGCGGCACAGTTGACCTTCAGTGAACGGCTGACCGACACCTGGGAGGCATTTTACACGCCGGTTCTGGATGCGGTCGGTTTGCTGCCCACGCTCTTTGTCAAACAGGGCGAGGCTTTCTCGAATTTTGCCACGGCGTTTGGCATCACCGGGATTTTCACGCTGATCGGCCTGACGCTGATTGCACTGGCGGCAGGCTATGCTGCGGAACGCGTGGTGCTGGCCATCTGCAAACGGCGCGACCAGGGGCTGGGGACGCCCGACAGTGCGTCGCTGCGCAGTACACTGGGGTTTCTGGTGCGCAGGCTTTGGCGCGAAGTTCTGGGTCTTGTCGTGTTCTACGTCGTCACCCGCACGGTCGGGCAATTCCTGCTGACGCTGGATCAGATCGCGATTGCCGCGCCAGCCGTGCTCAACATGATCATGATCCCGCGCTTTGCCGCTGCCCTCTCGCGCTTTGCGCTGGCCCCGAAGCAACCCGATTATCGCTTGGTCAGCATCGACGATGCCTGGGCGGCCTTCTTCCACCGTCACTTTGTGACACTGGCGCTGGTGGTGGGTTTCGGCTTTTTCCTGATGGGGTTCAATATCCGGTTTGGCGTGCCACTGTCAGAGACCCGGATCGGTTTCTGGTTTAGCCTCGCCCTGCACCTCTACATCATCGCCATCGCCTGGTACGGCAAGGAAGGGCTGACAAAGATGATGCTGGGCACCGACCCGGACCGCACCGCGTTTGATGCGCAGGTGGCCCATGCCTATCCGATCTTCGCCATCTGTGCCTCGGCGGTCACCTGGATCATCGCGAATATCGTCGCGGGCTATGGGTATTTCGGCCTGCTCATCACCGCGCCACACCTCAAAACCATGTTCTGGCTGCTAATGACACCGCTGATCGACACCGCGATCCGCGGTCTGGTGCGGCATTTGCAGCCCCCGATGATTGGCGAAGGACCGATTGCGGAACAGGCCTATAAGTCCAACAAACGCAGCCTGATCCGCATCGGCCGGGTGCTGGCGCTGGGGTCCATCGTGCTGATCATCGCCAATGCGTGGAACATCAACCTCTCCGATGTCGGCGCGTCCGACGGCGGCTCGGCAATTGCGGGCAATATCATCGAATTCATCGTGGTCGCGGCCTTTGGCTATGTCGTCTACGAATTGGTCTCCTTGTGGATCAATCGCCGCCTGACACGTGAAATCACCTCCGAAGTCACCTCGGATCAGGAAGCCGGCGAAGGCGGCGGTGCCGGTGGGTCACGTCTGGCCACGGTGCTGCCGCTGGTGCTGATGGCCGCACAGGCGGCGATTGCGACGATCTTTGGCCTGCTGGCGGTGGGCAGTCTGGGCATCGACATCACGCCGCTGCTTGCCGGGGCCGGCATTCTGGGGCTGGCCATCGGGTTCGGCGCGCAGAAGCTGGTCACCGACATCGTCTCGGGCATCTTCTTTCTGGTGGATGATGCGTTCCGGGTGGGTGAATATGTCGATGTCGGCGGCACCATGGGGTCGGTGGAAAAAATCTCCATCCGCTCGATGCAGCTGCGCCATCACCGCGGCAATGTGCACACCATTCCCTATGGCAGCGTCGAAAAGGTCACCAATTTCAGCCGCGACTGGGTGATCATGAAACTGATGTTCACCGTGCCCTTCGATACCGATCCCAACCGGGTCAAAAAGATCTTCAAGAAGATCGGCGCGGAGATGCTGGAAGACCCGCTGTTCAAGGATGATTTCCTGGAGCCCTTCAAAAGCCAGGGCGTGTTCCAGTTTGATGATGTGGGCATCGTGATGCGCGGTAAATTCATGGCCAAGCCGGGCACGCAATTCACCATCCGCAAGGAAATCTACAACCGTGTGCGCAATGAGTTCAAAGCCAATGGGATCGAATTTGCGCGGCGTGAGGTGCGGGTCGAAATCCCGGGCATGGAAGATATTGAAAGCCTTGAAGAGAATGAAAAAGCCGCAGTTCAAGCGGCGGCGTCAAGTGCGGTGGACCAGCATATCGCGGAACAACAGGCTGCGGCGGCCGCAAAGAAGTAGCGGCGCAACGGGTTCAGTCGCAGGTGCTGAGCAAATAGGTATCCATGATCCAGCCGTGACGCGCGCGTGCCTCGGCCCGCATCGCCACGATGCGTGCCGCCACATCAACGAGCTTGCCGCGATCCAGGATTTGCTCCGGCATGCCCAGATAGGCGCCCCACCAGATGTGCAGATCGCTGCGGTCCAGCGTTTGGAAACTGGCCTCGCCGTCCAGCATCACCACCACCCGCTCTGCACCCTCCGGCCAGCCGTGGTCGCGCAGACGCCGCCCGGTGGTGATCAGAACGGGGCCGTTCACCGTATTGAGCGGCAGCGCATGGGCGGCGGTCAGCGCCTGAACGGCGGTGATGCCCGGCACCACGCGGATATCGGGTTTGGGATCCAATCGCTGCGCAATGCGGATGGTGCTGTCGTAGAGCGAGGGATCGCCCCAGACCAGCAGCGCCACCGGCCCTTTGATGTTGGTTCCTGCCACAGCGGCCTGCCAGCGCCGGGCGATCTGGTCGTGCCAGCGCGCCACACGTTCTGCATAAGGCAGGTCCGGGTCCCGCACCGGGTAGTCAAAGGGAATGATCTCGGCCTGCGACCCGCTGACGTCGATGATCCGGTGCCGTAGGGTTGCCAGATCGTCTTTACCCGCGCCCTTGTGCGGCACCAGAATGACCGCCGCGTCGCGCAGGGCCGCCATCCCTTGCCCGGTCATATGATCGGGGGATCCGGTGCCGATCCCGATAAGCCAGAGCGTGTCGATCACTGTGCAACCCTCACAAAAAACCCCGGACCCCACGGAGGGATCCGGGACGGTTGTCTAGCAGCGGTTTACGCCGCGTTGAAGAGGCGCTGGGTAAAGAGACCTGTGGCCTTGTTCGCGCGCATGGCCTTGGCGCTGGCCAGCACAGCAAGGTCGGCAATCGGTTCGATGATCACAACCAGCATATAGGCCGCCCCGAAGGTCAGGACCGACTGGAACGTCTCGGCGCCGACACCTTGACCATAGAAGGCCCAGAATGCGACCCAGGCGACAACACCGCCCTGATACATCGCGGACAGTTTGAAGACGTCTGCATAGGCCAGATCAACATAGGCTTTATGCTCGGGAATGAACCTCTGCGCCAGCGCCGAGATCGCAAAGAGCGGTACAAGCAAGGTGGTCACATTCACAAAGAACATCGGCAGATCGCTGGGCGCGAAGAAGGTGCCCTGAACCAGCAGACCGAGGGCAAGCCCCAGCGCGGCAGGTGCCGCGCCCATCAGCAAAAACAGCGTGGTGCCCAGAATGAAGTGCACTTCAGAGACGCCCACGGGGAAATGCGGCAGCACCTCAAAGAAGATGAACGTTCCGATGGTCGCCAGCGCCGTGCGCACGGCAAAGGATCCGACGGAGTGGTCCTTGAGATCCTTCAGCGCGAGCTTGGCGGTATAGCCCGCCGCACCCGCTGCGGTGGCATAGGCGAAGGCCATTTTGGCACCATCTACGA
Organism: uncultured Roseobacter sp.; assembly: GCF_947501835.1. Classification (NCBI taxonomy): domain Bacteria; kingdom Pseudomonadati; phylum Pseudomonadota; class Alphaproteobacteria; order Rhodobacterales; family Roseobacteraceae; genus Roseobacter; species uncultured Roseobacter sp. The sequence continues at coordinate 53,402 of NZ_CANMXR010000001.1, forward strand.
TCCCGGGTTCGATATGCATGTTTTTGTCCTTTCTGTGCTGCCCCTCCGGCAGCGTCTGATCCGTTTGCAAACGGGTTATGGGTTGGGACGGCAGGTCTCCTGACTTGCGGGTCACGGCGCGCGGGTCCTTCCCGGCCTTGCGGCCAGTGGGTCTTTCCGTTGCGCTCGCCGCTTACAGTTGCGGGGGCAGTTCGGGCCTTTCACCCAATTCCCTTTTCAGCCACAGAATGTGGCACCGTATTTCTAGTCCTATCGCTGATGCTCCGGCCCGAACAACAAAAAAGCGACTTTCAACTCTCAGCAAACGGCCCATAGAGGATCAAAGCCGGTTTTTCTCCGACATCCTGCGCCAGTTGTTCCGCCAGTTCCGACACGGTGGATCGGGTGATCTGCTGATCCGGACCGCTGACGCTTTCCGCGAGAATCGCCGGTGTATCTTTTGGCAGCCCTTTCCGGGTCAGCGCCTCAAGCAGCCGTGGGAAGGTCCGCTTGCCCATGAAAACCACCGTGGAGGCGGACGGATCTGCCAGTGCGTCAAGGTCCAGATCTTCAGGCAATTGCCCCGACACATCATGGCCGGTGACAAACTGCACGCGGCGGGCCGTCAGCCGCCGGGTCAGCGGAATGCCCGCCGCCGCCGCGGCCGCACAGGCGGAGGGAATGCCCGGGATGATCTCATAGGGGATACCTGCCTCCCGCAGGGCCACCAGCTCCTCTTCGAGACGGCCAAAAAGGCCGCTGTCCCCGGATTTCAGCCGCACCACGCGTTGATCCATCTGTGCATATTCCACCAGCAACCGGCTGACGTGATGTTGCTTGGGCGATGGCCTGCCCGCGCGTTTGCCCACGCCCACCAGATCGGCACCCGATCGCGCATGGCTCAGGATCGGCCCCGAGGAGAGATCGTCAAAAAGCACCGCATCCGCACGCTTCAGCCGGTCGACCGCCTTGAGGGTCAGTAGTTCGGGATCACCGGGGCCGGAGCCCACGAAGCTGACGAAACCGGTCACGCACCCTCCTCCGCCGTGATGAGGTGAAAAAAGGTGCCGGAGACATTGCCCCGGTACGATCCGGTCTCAGGCACCGGGTTGCCATCCGCATCCGCCACCTGCGCCAGCGGTGCGTCCGGTTGTTCGAGTATGGTTGAATAGTGGAACTCGTGGCCTCTGAGCGCGGCACCGGGCGTATATCCCGGCAAGGGCGCGTCCAACACCGCGCGGCGGTAGCCCAGGTGGAATTTGCGTTTTTCATAGCTGGTCACCAGACCCAGCAGGCCCGCCATCCTGTGGTGCGTGCCTTCCTTGTCGATCAGCGTATCGCCCAAGGCCATATAGCCACCGCATTCCCCATGCACGGGGCGCGTTTTTGCATGTTTTCTGATGCCAGACAGGAAGTTATCCGCCGCAGCTAATGTTCCACCGTGCAGTTCCGGGTAGCCGCCGGGCAGCCAGATCAGATCGGCCGTTGCGTCAGGAGCCTCATTGGCCAGAGGCGAGAACGGCAGGATTTCGGCGCCCGCCCGGCGCCAGCCTTCCAGCACATGCGGATAGGTGAAGGAAAAGGCCGCATCCCGCGCCAGGGCGATCCGTTGCGCGGGCGGCACCGGCAACTGTGCGCCGGCGTGCTCTGGCAGTTGCCCTTTCGCTGCATCCCGAATGGCGCTGATGTCGACATGCTCGCGCAGGAATGTCGCGTATCCGGCGATAGCGACCTCCAGATCCGGGTGCTCCACCGCCTGAATGAGCCCGAGGTGCCGTTCCGGCAGGGTCAGATCGCCGCGCCTCGGCAGCACGCCCAGCACATTGACGCCCGCGTTTTCCATGCCCAGCCGCGCGAGCCGCTCGTGACGGGGCGATGCACAACGGTTCAGGATCACGCCAGCAAAAGGCACCTGCGGGTTGTAAGCCTGAAACCCCAGCGCCGTGGCCGCCGCCGATTGCGCCTGCCCGCTGACGTCGACGATCAGCACCACGGGCCAGCCCATGCGCTGCGCGGTCTCAGCACTGCTGCCGAACCCGCTTTGTCCGCGGGTGGCGACCCCGTCATAGAGGCCCATGGAGCCTTCGGCGACGCAGATGTCCGCGCCAAGCGCCTGACGAGAGATCGCCGCCAGCAGATCCGGCCCCATCGCCCAGCTGTCGAGGTTGAACGACGCCCGACCACTGGCGGCGTGATGAAACGCCGGGTCGATGTAATCGGGCCCGGATTTGAACGGCTGCACCTGCAATCCGTCCTCTGCCAGCGCCCGCAGCAGCCCCAACATCACCGTTGTCTTGCCGGTGCCGGAGGACGGCGCTGAAATCATGATCCCGGGCATCTCAGTCATCGCCATGACTCCAACTTGCCCAGGGACTTTCGGCGCTTTGTGGTCGGTAGCGTCGGTCATAATCCGCCGCATAGAGGCAGCTCTCATCGAACCCTTCGCCCGCAAGCGCAGGTCCCACCAAGATCAACGCGGTACGCGCGATGCCGTCATCCACCCGGGTCGCGATATCCGTCAGGGTGCCGCGGATGATGCGTTCATCCGGCCAGCTCGCCCGGTAGACCACGGCAACGGGGCAGTCACCGCCATAGGCAGGCATCAACGCCTGCACAACGCCGTTAAGGTTCTGAATGGACAGATGGATCGCCAGTGTCGCGCCGGTGGCTGCAAAATTCTGCAAGGTCTCACCCTCAGGCATGGAAGAGGCGCGCCCGGGTGTGCGGGTCAGCACCACCGATTGCGCCAGCCCCGGCAGCGTCAGTTCCGTGCCCAATGCGGCGGCGGCGGCGGCAAAGGACGGCACACCGGGCGTCACAGACACCGGGATGCCCGCCGCGCGCAGCCTGCGCATCTGCTCGCCCATCGCCGACCAGACCGACAGATCGCCGGAATGCAGCCGCGCGATGTCCTTGCCTTGGTCATGGGCCGCCTGGATCGCCGCGATGATCTCCTCCAGGCTCATTGAAGCCGTATTCACAATCTCCGCGCCGGGCGGACAATGCGCCAGCACCGCCTCCGGCACCAGCGAGCCCGCGTAAAGGCACACCGGGCAGGATGCGATCAGATCGCGCCCGCGCAGGGTCAGAAGGTCGGGCGCGCCGGGACCGGCGCCAATAAAATGAACGGTCATGATGTCTCTCTGATGGCCAGGGCACAGGTTGCCAGCCTGTCCGCGGAAATATGTCGTGTCGTCAACAGCTTGGCGCCGGGGCCTGCGGCGGCGAGCGCGGAGGCCTCGGCGACGGAGCCGATGCCCCTCTCTGTCAGGGATTTCAACGACTGCGTGACGGTGTTTTGCTGTTCCAGCATGTCGGCGGGCACCGCCTTGATGGGCAGGTCGGCCGCCTCTGCGAAAAGGCGGAACGCCTTGGCCGTCGCCTTGTCGTCCGGGGCTGCCAGCAGTTCCGGTCGTGCCGAAGCACAGGCGCTGTCATAGGCATCCTGCAGGCTGCCCTGGGACGCATCTTTTCGAAATCCGAAACCTGCAACAATCATAGGGTCACGCTCCATTGCACAATCGGGTAGCTCGCCTTCCATCCCCGGCGCGGACCCAGGGGTTCGGACCGGGACAGCTCCAGACGCATTAGCTCCCCGCCGTGGTGTTCCTGCGCTTGCAAAAGCAGTGCTTCGGTCTCCAGCGTCACGGCGTTGGCGACCAGCCGGGTGCCCGCGGCAAGGTTTTCCACCAGCCAGTGTAGCAGGTTTTCAGACAGCCCGCCGCCGATGAAGACCGCCCGCGGCGCGTCCAGCCCGGCCAGCGCCTCGGGTGCCGCGCCAGTCACAACCCGCAATCGGTCCACCCCAAGGCTGGCCGCATTGGCGGTGATGCGCGCCGCGCGGTCCGGGCGCGGTTCAATCGTTGTGGCCTGCAAGGTCGGGTGGCAGAGCAACCATTCGATGCCGATGGAGCCCGACCCGCCGCCGATATCCCACAGGTGTTCGAAGGGATGTGGCGCCAAGGCGGACAAGGTCAGGGCGCGGATCGGTTGTTTGGTGATCTGACCGTCGTTGTCGAACCATGTGTCCGGGCGCCCGCTGGCCAAAGGCATCGCGGCCCCCACCCCGAGGATGTCGCAGGCCACGCAGACGGGGTGCTGAAACGTGGTATCAGGCAGCGCTTTGGCGTGCATATCGGTCACCCGTTCGCGCGGTCCACCCAAAGCCTCAAAGACTGTCATCGAGGTTTCGCCGAAACCCGCCTGCCCAAGATAATCAGCGAGGTCGCGGACCGCCGCACCGTCACGCAAGAGCACGATCAAGCGCAGGCCCGTGGACAGATGTGGCCGCACCCGTGTCAAAGGAGCCGCGTGCAGGCCCAGGCAGAGCGTCGTCTCAAGCGCCCAGCCCAGACGATTGGCCACCAGCGAAAACACTGAAGATGTGGGCAGGCTTTGCCATTCATACGGGTCCAGATGCCGCGCCAGTACCGCACCCGCCCCGAACCAGAAGGGATCGCCTGAGGCCAGAACAACCACGCGCCGCCCGCGCAGCGACAACAATTGCTGCACGCCTTCCGCAAAAGGCACCGGCCATTCGATGGTTTCGCAGGGCAGATCACCCAAAAGCGCCAGATGCCGCGTCGGTCCCATCACGATTTCTGCGCTATCCAGCGCGGATTGGCTTGCAGCGGTCAGGCCTTTGAGGCCATCTTCGCCCAACCCGATGATGGTCAACCACGGAGCCTCAGACATGGTGCCAAACCTGCTTGTCCTTGGCGGCACAACCGAAGCGACGGCGCTGTGTCGTGCGCTGGCAGAGGTTGGCCTGGTGGGCACAATCTCCTTTGCCGGTCGGGTCAAGCGCCCGGTCAGACAACCCCTGCCGCAACGTGTCGGCGGGTTCGGCGGTGTTGCCGGGTTGGTGTCCTATCTGCGCGCGGAGAAAATCACCCATGTTGTGGATGCCACACACCCCTTTGCCGCGCAGATGAGCCGGAATGCCATTGCCGCCTGTGCCGAGGCTGGGGTGCCGCTGGTCGCCCTGACGCGCGCGCCCTGGATGGCGCAGGAGGGTGACCAATGGACGTCGGTGCAGAGTATTGACGCTGCCGTTGCCGCCCTGGACCGGCCCGCCACGCGGGTCATATTGGCCATCGGGCGCATGAACCTGCCCGCATTTGCCCCGCACCCGCAACACTTCTATTTGCTGCGGCTTGTGGATCCGCCCGAAACGCCGCCGCCCTTTCCCGATCATCACATCGTGGTGGATCGCGGCCCCTTCGACACACAGGGGGATCTGGATCTGATGCGCAGCTTTGACATCTCGCTTGTGGTCTCCAAAAACGCCGGTGGCACAGGTGCTTATGCGAAAATCCTCGCCGCGCGCGCGCTCAGGCTGCCCGTCATCATGATTGACCGCCCGCAAGTGCCGGAGCGCCGCGAGTTGCATTCTGTTCAGGCGGTGCTGGACTGGGTGCATCATGCCTCAACCGATCTGGGCGTGTAGACAATCGGAGGGCCGTCCCGCGCAATGATCCGCGTATTTGACGCACCCACAATCACCATGGTGCGCATATCTGCCATCTCAGGCCGGGCATCGGTCAGGGGCACGACCGTGATCTTTTCCTCTGGCGTGGAAACCGCACGTGCAAAAATCACCGGGCGCGCATCGCGACAGACCTCTTTGAGGATTTCAAGCGTTTTGACAAAACCTTCGGGGCGCGATTTGGACCGCGGATTGTAGAAGGCCATGGCAAAATCGGCTTCCGCCGCAAGCCGCAAGCGCTTTTCGATCAAGGCCCAGGGTTTGAGGTTGTCGCTGAGGTTGATGGCACAGAAATCATGGCCCAGGGGCGCGCCCACATGGGCCGCCGCCGCCAGCATTGCGGTGATGCCGGGGGCCACGCGAATGTCCAGCGCCCGCCAGTGCTGCGGCCCCGCTTCAACCGCCTCAAACACCGCCGCTGCCATGCCAAAAACGCCGGGATCGCCTGAGGAGACCACCACAACGCGCCGCCCCGCCGCTGCCATCGCCAACGCATGGCGCGCGCGGTCGAGTTCCACGCGGTTGTCGCTGGCATGCAGGGTCAACCCTTCGCGCGCAGCCACGCGGGCCACATAAGGAATGTAGCCCACCACATCCGTGGCCTGATCCAGCGCGGCGCGCACTTCCGGCGTGACCAGATTTTCATCCCCCGGCCCCAGCCCCGCAATGACCAGCCAGCCGCTCACGGTCTGCGCCCTTGCCCATGCACAACGATGATCGAGAAATAGGGGGTGATCTTCTCACCTGCTTGCGAGAGTTTCTGCACCGTCTGGTTCGGCATACTGGCATATTCGATGATCCAGGCATCCTCGAATTTGCCCGCCTGTTGCAGCGCGGATTTGACCTTTTCGATATGTCTGCCGATCTTCATCACCACAATCGCATCGCTTTGCACCATGCGGTCCGCCAGCATCTCCAGCGGCAGGGTGCCCATCAGCACCGTGAGGATATCATCGCCCCAGGTGATAGGCTGACCCGTCGCGGTCCAGGCCCCCGACATGCCGGTGATCGCAGGCACGACCTGCACCGGCACGACATCCCTCAGACGGGTATAGAGATGCATGAAAGAGCCAAAAAAGAACGGATCCCCCTCGCAGAGCACTACGACATCTTCACCACTGTCGACCAATGCGCGCAGATGCTCGGTACAGCTTGCATAGAAATCGGAGAGGGTCGCGTTGTAGCTCGGATCGGTCACTGGGATTTCGGTGGTAACGGGGTATTCCATCGGAAATTCGATGACATCCTTGTGCAGCATGCCTTCCACAATCCGCCGGGCCTGCCCCGACCTGCCGGCCTTGCGAAAGAAGGCGACGTGGCGGGCGCTCCGCAGCAGCCGGTCGGCGCGCACGCTCATCAGATCCGGATCACCGGGGCCGAGCCCGACACCATGAAGCGTCCCGGCGCTCATTCCGCACGGCTCGCGATGGCGTTGACCGCGGCGACTGTGATGGCGCTGCCGCCGAGGCGTCCCTGCACGATGCAGCAGGGCACCGGTTGATCCGCCCAGAGCGCGTCCTTGCTTTCCACCGCGCCGACAAAACCAACGGGGCAGCCAATGATCGCTGCGGGGCGCGGGCAATCGGGGTCTTCCAGCATGTTCAGCAGATGAAAAAGCGCCGTGGGCGCATTGCCGATGGCCACCAGCGCGCCTGCCAGATGCGGGCGCCAGAGCTCTAGCGCCGCCGCCGATCGGGTATTCTGCATCTCCGCCGCCAGGGCGCGCACGCCATCGTTCTGCAGGGTGCAGATCACAGCGTTCTGCACGGGCAGACGCGGGCGCGTCACCCCTTCGCTGACCATCCGCGCGTCGCATAGGATCGGCGCTCCGGCTTCCAGTGCCGCCCGTGCCGTCCGGGCAAACCCCGGCGAAAACCGAATGTGCTCTTCCAGCCCGACCAGCCCGGCGGCATGGATCATCCGTACCGCGATTTGCTCTTCATCCTCGGCAAACCGCGCCAGATTTGCCTCCGCGCGTATTGTTGCGAAGGATTGTTTGTAAATCGCAGCGCCGTCCGTTTCGTAAGCATAAGTCATGAGGAGCCAGTCAATTCCGTCAATAAGTCCTGGGGCAATAGCCCTGATTTTTCCGGGGCATCCCATGCAGGGCCGCGCCGAACAAGGTCAAAACGCCCGTCCTGGCCAACAATTGTGGTGTCGGCGGCGCCCTTTCGCGCGCATCCCTTGGCGCACCCCGAGACATGCAGGCTGCCGGTTTGCGCCCCTGCCAGCGCCCGCGCAATGGCGCGGGTGTCGACGGTGGCGCTGGCGCAGAAGGGCGCGCCCGGGCAGGCATCCACCTGTAGCAGCGGATCGTCGGGCGTGGTCACAAACGCATCGTGGTGCACCATATCCGCCCCTTCGAGCAGAAAGAGCCGCCGGGGTGTGACGCGCAAGGCAATCGCACCCGTCTCCCGCATGAGTTCAGAAAGCGCAGCAGCATCGATCTGCCCGAAAGCAGCACCGAAAAGCGCACCCAGTTGATGCGCGCCGGGCATCGGCAGAGATGCGGCGGCAAGCGGTGGGGTTTGCCGCCATGCCTCAGGCGGGTGCGTATGTGCCAGGACGCTGGCCATGCGCCGGTCCTCGGGCCGTTTGTGCGTGGCAAACCAAGTCGCAAAGTCATGAACAGCCGTTACCACAGCGTCCATAGGCACCAAGCGGCCCAAATCCGCGCCATCCGCCCGCACGATGATGCCCCCCGCGCTCCGTTCGATCCGGATATCCGCAGAGGCTGTTGTCAGTAATGGCGCGGCAACGGTATCAACCGAAAATCCAAACTTTGCAGGCAGATCAGGGAGTTGCGCCAGAGAGCTCAACAAGCTGGCCGTGAGCGCTTCCGTCTCATCCCCAGCGGACCAGAACGGCGTCACCAGGATGTTGCGGCGGCTTTCCAGCGCAGGTGTTTCGTCAAGCAGGTTCAGATCATCCAGGTCCTGTAGCAGCGCGTCGAGCACACCTTCGCCAACCCCCCGAATTTGCAGGTTCGCCCGGTTGGTCAGGTCGAGAAACCCGTTGCCATACCGCTGTGCCAGCGTGCACAGACCCGAGACCTGAGCGGCGTTAAGCCGGGCAAAGAACGGCCTGACCCGCACGATCAGCCCATCCCCCGACATCATCGGTTTGTAGGCACCGGGGCACCAGCCTTTGACATCGGGCGCGGCGGTCATTGCGCCGCCTCCAGCCCGGCGAGGATCGAATTACGCCGTGTTTGCCAAAGCCCGGCAGCATGCAATTCGGCAAAGCGGTGCAGCATGGCCTCGCGCGCTTCTGGATTGGCGTCCTGCAGGAACTGATCCGTATCCACGTGACCCAGCGTTGCATCATGATAGAGATCGAAGAGATGCGGCGAGACAGCGCCCGCCAGATGCGCAAAGGCGGCCATGTGATCCAGCGTCGCCGCAATCTCCGCCGCGCCACGGAACCCATGGGCGCGCATGCCAGCGATCCAAGCTGGATTGGCGGCGCGCGCCTGAACCACCCGCGCGATCTCTTCGGGCAGCGCGCGGGCGCGGGGCCGGTCGGGATCGGTGTTGTCCAGATGATAGAGCGCCGCCTGCCCGCCAGTGATGGCCTGTGCCGCGGCAAATCCGGCCTCATGCGCCGCGTAATCGGCGGCCAGCAACAGGTCCGTCTCCGGCAGGTCCTGCGAGTGCACAAATGTGTCCGCCTGCGCGACCCGGGCGCGGATGCCGTGATCCTGCCGCTCGGCGCTGTCGCCGTCCAGTGCCCAGGCACTGGCTTTCAACCAAGCCTCGCCCGCAGCCTGGCGGCCCGCTTCGGTATAGGTCTGCGCGGCATCAGTCATGCCGACGCCAAAACTGTCGGGTGCCGGGCCATAGACGCGCGCCAGATCGCCTGCCGCAACATAGGGGTTCCAGTCAGATGCCTCGTCCCGCGCGGCCAGGGCGCGCACGGCCTGGGCAAAGAGCGCCGAGAGCGTGGGGAAGACATCGCGGAAGAGACCCGAGACCCGCAGGGTGACATCGATCCGGGGCCGGTCCAATTCGGTGATCGGCAGCACCTCGATGCCGGAAACGCGCTCTGATCCGGCGTCCCAGACGGGCCTTGTGCCCAGCAGATGCAGCGCCATGGCGAAATCCTCGCCCGCCGTGCGCATGGTTGCCGACCCCCAAAGATCGACGATCAGACCGCGCGGCCAGTCCCCCGCATCCTGCAGATGGCGGCGCACCAGCTCATCGGCCAGCTTCACGCCCTGCGCATAGGCGGCACGGGTCGGCACGGCGCGGGGATCGGTGGTAAAGAGGTTGCGGCCCGTGGGCAGGACATCCGTGCGACCGCGATAGGGCGACCCCGAGGGCCCCGCCGCAATGCGCCGCCCGTCCAGGGCATCCAGCAACGCGCGTTGCTCGGCTTGGATCGAGGGCCCGACATCGAAAGCAGTGTCGGCTCGCGGTGCCCTGCCCCAGATGTGCAAACCTTCGCCAAACTGGCTTTCCTTGATGTCACAGACAAACCGGTCGATGCGCGTGATCGCTTCGGCGCTGCACCCGGCGCGATCCAGACCCAGATCATCCTCGACACCCAGCGCCTGCGCTTCGGCGCGGATGTCATCCTGCAATCGGTCGCGGCGGCGCGGGTCCAACCCATCGGCGTTGGAGAACTCGTCCAGCAGGCTCTCCAACCGCACCAGGCCCTCGGGCGTGCCGCTCTCGCGAAGGGGTGGCGGGACATGACCGAGGGTGATCGCGCCGATCCGCCGTTTCGCCTGCGCCGCCTCGCCGGGGTCATTGACGATGAAAGGATAGATCACTGGCAGCGCACCGGTGAGCGCCTCGGGCCAGCAGGTGGCTGAAAGCGCAACCGATTTGCCGGGTAGCCATTCCAACGTCCCATGCGCCCCGATGTGCACCAAGGCGTCGGCGCGTGCCTGTAGCCAGAGATAAAACGCCACATAGGCATGCCGGGGCACGCGCGACAGATCGTGGTAGTCATCGTCGCGCTGATCCGGCGTGCCGCGTTCCGGCTGCAGCGCCACGAACACCTTGCCCCGATGGGTCACGGCAAAGCGGAACGCGCCCTCCTCGACATCCGGATCGTTCTCCGGCGTGCCCCAGGCGTTGAAAAGATCGGTTTTCAGCGCGGTAGGGATTTGGCTCAGAGCCGCCATGTAATCCGCCACAGGCCATGTTTCGTGACGGGCCAGGAGCATGTCCGTGATCTCTGCACCCGCTGGTTGCACGTCGTAACCGGCCAGCGCGAGGTCTTGCAGGATGGTCTGCGCCGAGGCGGGCGCATCCAACCCCACCGCATGGCCCATGTTCCAGTCTTTGCCGGGATAGGTGGAGAGCACCAGCGCCACCCGGCGTTCGACTGCGGGTGTCGCCGCCAGTGTCAGCCAGCCGTGCACACGATCGGCAATCGCCTCGATCCGATCGGGCTCCGGCGCATGGGCAAAGCGGGAATACTCAAGATCAGGGTCACGCACGCCCGGTTCCTTGAAGGAGGCGACACCGCCCATGATCCGACCGTCCACCTCGGGCAGCACCACATGCATGGCCAGATCCGCAGGGGACAACCCCCGCTCCGCTTCCGACCAGTCCGCGCGGGTCGAGGTGGCCAGCGCCACCTGAAATACCGGTACATCGCCCACGTCCAGCGGTGATGCGCCATCGTCACCCTTGCCGCTGAAGGCCGTGGCATTGACGATGGCGGCCGGTTTCATCTGCGCCACCTGACGGCGCAGCCACCCGGCGGCTTGCGGCGCTTTCAGCGAGGGCACAAAGAGTCCCATGACGTCATAGCCCCGGGCGCGGAATGCCGCAAAAAGCGCATGGATCGGCGCCAGATCGGCAGAAACGAGGTAAGAGCGGTAGAAGCTGATGAGAATGCGCGGTTTCGGATCAGCGACCTGCGTCACAACAGGACAGGTCACGCCATGCTCCGGCGTCCAGGCGCCAAGAGCCGGCAGCGTTTTGGAGCCTGCGACCGGCCCCGCATAGAGGCCCGCCGCCAGTGACATCTGCGCCAGCGCCGCCTGCGCGGCAACAACGCCACCAGTGTCACAGAGGTGGCCGAGCCGTCGCAGGGTCGAGACCGGCAGCGTGGCAAAATCATCGAGCCTTGCGTCGACGCGCCCATCCGCAGGCAGCACCGCCAGCGCGATGCCTTTGCGCTCGGCCAGTGCGCGGACCTGTTGCAGCCCGTAAGACCAGTACGGCACGCCGCCGATCAGCCGGATCAGGATGCCCTTCGCGCCCGCCAGCGTCTGCTCCACATAGGTATCGACCGAAAGCGGATGTTTCAGCGCCACCAGATTGGCGAGCCGCAATGTGGGCAGTTTGCCCTCTGGCCCGCCGCCCCGCCGCCAGGCTTCCGCGAAAGCACCCAGGTCACTGTCAGAGAACGACAACACCACCAGATCGGCGGGGCTCTGCCCCAGATCCGTTGGCGTCTCGGTCTCCTCCAACCCATGGCTTTCGCGGAAAACGACGTGCATGGGGGGTTACTCTGCGGCCTCGACGGCGCGGGCGCCCAGCACGGACTGAATGGTTGCCACTCTGATATCATCATGTTCGGCAATCACCACCAGACGCCCCTGCCGCGCTTCATCCGGCTGCCACGCACGATCATACTGATACCGGACGCGGGCACCCACCGCCTGCACCAGCAAGCGCATGGGTTTGCCTGCCACAGCGGCATAGCCTTTCACGCGCAGGATGTTGTGCTCATTAGCCAGCACCTCCACCGCGCGCACCAGATCCGCCGGGTCGGTTTGCTCGGGGATATCTACCACGATGCTTTCAAAATCCTCGTGGTCGTGATCATGCGGGCCGTCGTGGTGGCTGGGGCGCGCGTCCATGTCATCCTCCGCCGCCGCTTCGAGGCCGAGAATGATGCGCGGATCCACGATCCCCTCGGCAACCTCAACCACCGGCAAGGGGCGCGGCGCTTCGGCGGCGATGATTTCTTTTGCCTTCTCAACCCCTTCCGGTCCGGCCAGATCGGGCTTGGTCAACAGGATGATGTCAGCGCAGGAAATCTGATCTTCAAAGACCTCGGACAGGGGCGTTTCGTGATCGATGCTCTCATCCGCTGCGCGTTGCGCATCCACCGCCGCCACATTGGGCGCAAAGCGACCCGCCGCCACGGCCTCGGCATCTGCCAGAGCGATCACGCCATCCACGGTGATTTTCGAGCGGATATCCGGCCAGTCAAAGGCCTTCAAGAGCGGTTTCGGCAGCGCCAGACCCGATGTTTCGATCAGGATGTGATCGGGGCGCGGCTCCAGCGCCATCAGCGCCTCGATGGTGGGGATGAAATCATCGGCAACCGTGCAGCAGATGCAGCCGTTGGCCAGTTCCATGATGTTCTCCGCCGGGCAATCGGGGATGGCGCAGGATTTCAGGATGTCGCCGTCGACCCCCACATCGCCAAACTCATTCACCACCACGGCCAGCCGCTTGCCGCCGGGGTTCTGCATCAGTTCGCGGATCAGGGTGGTTTTGCCCGAGCCCAGAAAGCCGGTGATGACGGTCACGGGAAGTTTTGCAAGATCAGTCATGGTCGTTCTCCAGCGGCGGGATGCGCGCGATACAGTTGCGTTTAAAATGGTCGGGGCGCTCGCGCCACGGGATCAGGCCGTCCTGCGTGGCGTTATAGCGGGCCGCCCCATCGATCAGGACGTCCGGATGCGACACTTCATCGATGTTTCCGTAAATATACGTCCACCTGTCGCCACCGCGCAGCGCAATCGTGCAGCCATGGTCACAGTTTTGCAGGCATTCCACGGGTTTCAGGCGAATGCCGGGCGGCATCTCGTTTTGCGCCAAAGTGTCATAAAGGCGTTGCCCCGGACGGCGTTCGTCCTCCGGGATCTCCTGACCGCGCCTGCATTTGACACAGATCAGCAATTCTGTGGCAGGGCCGGTCAAGGCTGTTGCGTCTGTCGTCATAGTGTTTTGTCCCATATGTCATGGGACGTGGGTCAGATGACGAGATGGGCCTGATGGGATCAGGGCTTTCCCGACACCGGAACACCCCGTCCGGTTTCCTCACGTGTCGCTGGCAGGTCTCCCGGCTCACGGATCCCGGCAGCCTGGCTGCCTTCGGTCTGCGCCACCTTCCCGGACCTATGTCCAGTGGTATCGGCAGACCTTTCCGTTCACGGTCGCGGGGGCGGCTGTGCTTCGTCGAAAGCAATCGACTGCACATTCCCTTTTCACTTCAAATCACGAAGCACCAACTGGGATTCAGTTGCGTCAGAACCACGGGCATTGTCAAGCAGAAGCGGGTGTTTCCACCGCGGGCTATGCCTGACCGGTGGTTTGTTTGCTGCGCCAAAGAATGAAAAGACCGGACAGAACGATCAGGCCGCAGCCCAAGAGCACCGACCAGCCGATGTCCTCGCCGAAAAGGACGACACCAAAGCCAATGCCAAAAAGTAGTCGCGTGTACCGGAAGGGCGTGACCGCAGAGACTTCACCGGTGCGCATGGCTTTCATCAGGCTGGTGTAGGCGGCAACGCCCGCTAGCACCGCGCCCAAGAGGCACGCGGACGTCACGGGATCAGGCCGGACAAAGGGCGCCGCTTCCCACAAGAAGAACAGCAGCCCCGCGACGACAACCGATAGAAACCCATAGAGCCCCAGAATGGACGCGCTCAAAGACGCCGGGGCCGCGCGGCTCGCCAGATCGCGCCCGGCAAACCCAAGCATGCCCAAAACGGCCAACAGCGACAGCAGCGAAAAACTGTCTGAACCCGGACGCACGATCACGATCACACCCAGCAACCCGATGAAGATCGCGACCCAGCGTCGTGGCCCCACCTTTTCACCAAAAACCAGGGCAGCAGCAGCCACCACAACCAAGGGGGTGGCTTGCAGGATCACCGTGGCCGACGACAGCGGCGTCAGGGTGATCGCCAGCACGAAAAAGAGACGTCCGGTGATCTCGAAAAAGACCCTTAGCCGCATCGGGCGCGATACCACATCCGGCGTGAAAAGGCTTTCCCGGTTGAGCACGGCCAGACCGGCAAAGACGATAGCACCGCCGAGGCCGAAAAGGATCAGGATTTGACTGACGGGCAGCGTTTGCGACGCCGCTTTGATAAACACGTCTTCGACTGCGAAAGCGGCCATGGCGAGCACCATCCACAGGCTGCCGACAAGGTTCGCCTTGCTGTCGGTTGCAATGCTGGGGGTCACGCGGTCTCCGATGCTGCGATGCGCCAGGACCTAACTGATCCCGGCTCCGCATGACGGATCGCACCGGGCGCGTCAACGGCAATGCAGCAGGCAATGTGTTTTCACAGCGTTCCCCGTGGCGGGGGTCAGGCAGGCGCGTTCCGTTCCGCGATTTGCGCGTCGAACCATGCGGTCAATGCCGCCTCATCAGCTGGAAGCGCTTGGGCCAAATCCCCCGTAAACGCGATGAACGCGGCACGGTTTAGCGCATTCAGACCCACAAGAACCGGGATATCATGGCTCAGCGCTTCTGCGATCACCGGTCGAAACCCGCGACCAGCGGCCTCGTGTTTGCCGAACTTGTTGACGATGAGCAGATCGGCCCCCTTGGCCACTTCGCTGCTGACCAAACCCACGGCCTGTTCCAGCGCTTCGGGATCAAGCCTGCAGCCGGTCGCGGAAGGGCCAAGGCTTTGCGAAATGCGAATGACAGGTCCCTCCGGCAGGAGTTTCACATCCATATCGCAGAGCCCGCCATCGCAGCTGTCGGTATTGACCTGCACGGCACCACACAAGCGATGGCCACGGGTCAGCGCTTTGCGGGCAAAGCCATAAAGCAGCTGATCTGTATCGCCTTTTCCGGGCGCAATCGTATAGGCAATTCTCATGGTCTGACCAAATTATGAAGCGTCGTGGCGCGGGGCGAGCCCCCGCAGGATGATCAACGCGCGGCGGGGATTGTCAACACTGTCTGCGAGGATTTCGAGGGCTGTTTCCTGCGCCGCGTCAGCTTGCCGCGCCAGCATCCCGAGGGTGTCGGACCGCTCTGCGTCGATCACGGCGCGCATGGCCGCCTGGATAAGCGTAGTCTGTCCTGACGTGAGGATTTTCTGCGCCGCTTTTTGTCGGACAGCGGTTGCTGCGTCGCCGATGAAGTCGAGCGCTTGGCCCGCGGGCAAGTGCGCAACGGCTTCGGCGCGGATCAAGGCGTCCGCGTCATTGAGCCCCCTGCTCAGCACGGCAGGATCGGGATCTTGCGAGAGGATGCGAAACGCCGCCATGCGGATCAGCGGGTCACTGTCAGCAAAGCCAGCCTCGGCGGTCTTGCGAAATGCGGCGGCCACCGCCCTGCCCGCCAACGTCTCCCAGGCCGCGCGGCGCACCGTCTCATCGGGGTCATCTACCCGCGCCATCATCGCCTCGGTCAGCTTGCCCCCAACGCAGTCGCGGAATATCCGCATCGCGTCGCAGGCGAGCGACGGCGCCAGATCGTCGGATCCTTCAACAGCGCGTCGTTTGGCACGTTTCGCACCGGATTCTTCGGGCGTTTCTCCTGCCATCGGGGGCGCTACGGGGAGGGTCACATGCGCGTCCAACTGGATCGCATCCAGTGTGCTCTGCCCGCTTTGCTGGGCGACATTCTCGCGTTCGACAATCTCACCCTCAGGCGTGATCCAGATGCGGCTGGACCCGGCCCCTTCCTTGGGCGTGCCAGCGTCCGGAACCGAGACGTCACCCGTCATTTGTTCAGCGTCGGGCTCGGGCAGCAGGATGTCGCCCGCAATCACGGCCGCCGCGAGATCCATTGCAGCGTCATCGGTCGCAACCTTTTGCAGCAGAACCGCCAAGAGCGTGGCGCGGACCTGACGCGCGGGATTTTCCAGACGTTCCGCAATCAGCGCCACCGGCACGTTCAATGCAGTTGCTCCGAGCGCTTTTGCCGCCGCGACGCGCACCTCCAGGTCATTTTCACGCGCGTCAATCAGCTGCAAAAGCGGATCCAAAGCGCGGTTGGGCACGAGCACTGGCAGTCTTTCGATCACGCAGATCGCCAGCTCAGGCCCAGAACGCGGAAGCCACATCAGCATGTTGTCGACGAGTGCCTCGTGGAAATCTGGCTCAAACGGCGGTACGAGGCAGTCCAGGGCGGCAACCCGAACACGCTCGCTGCTGTCGGAAAGGCCGCGGCGCGCGAGATCGGGATGGGCAGATACCGCATGCCGCAGCGCCGCCGCGCGGACATCGGCATCGGGGTCGTCGCGCGCAAGCGCTTCGCCGCGGGCATCATCGGGCGCGAGCGCCTTGAGCGCCAGCACCCGCAATTCGGGCTCCTCTGCCGCCAGCAGCTTTTCCAGATGCGACTCGAAGCTTTCTGGTGCGGCCTTGGCTAAAGCTGCGGCGGCACGGCGACGCGCGACGCCCTTCATCTGATTGAAGACCTCGATCAGCGTGGCAACGCCAATCTCGCCCATTTGCGCCAGGGCGCGGTAAACAGGCACGTCAACGGATTGCCCGAACGCATCCATCAGCGCCACGATCAGATCGTCGATGGTCTCTTCGGCCTGCATGTCACCCAGCGCGCGGATGGCAGCCGTTTGAACATCCAGCCAGTCTTCCCAATCGCTGCCGACGTCTTCCCAGGCCACATGATGCTCGGACCGCGATGTCACCAGCGCCTGCAACAGGGGGACAGCCTCCGTCGACTGCAATCGCGCCAGCGCCCGAATGGCAGCCAGTTTGACCTCGCGCACCGGATCACCGGCGAGCGAATGTAGCAAATCCTCCGCATCTTCGGGCTCTGCCAGAGGCACCAGCGCCTCCATCGCATCGCTGCGCACGTCCGGGTCGGGGTCAAGGCGTGCCATCAACAATGCCGCGCGCACATCCTTTGCGCTCGCCTCCCCCAAGGCGGGCAAGGCACAGACCGCGGCCGAACGAAGGACTTCGTTGTCGGACGTCAAAAACGCATCAATGGCGGAAAGCATTGCGCGCGGATTGAGCAAGGTATCAGATTGCATCATGTCTCCGAGAATGTGCGGCGGGCCGGACCGAATAGATCAGGCCCGCACTTGGGATCACGCGATATCGCGGCGGGCAAAGGACATCGACCGGAACTGCGATTTGTAAGGGCTTTCGCCCATCTTCCGCACCTTGCCGACCCCCATCTTGTAGTTGTAATTGCCGCTGATCCAATCGACGACACGACCCGAGAGCGCATTGGCGGGCTGGCTGGTGTGCAGGAAATCCATGTAGCCAAGGTTTTCCTTCACCGCCGGCGTCACAATGGCGACGGCAGTGATCGACGCTTTGGTCAGTTCGATATGCCCGTTTTTCAGCAGCTCGGCGAAATCGAAATCCGAGCCTTCGACCCCGATGATCGTATCTGTCTGCACCGGAATCCGGTCTGAATAGACCTGCACATAGTCGCCATTCTCGATGCCGTTTGCCTCCGCCACCGTCGGGTGAATTTCGATCCAGTTCTCCGGCCAGCGCTGTACGATGTAAGGCCTGCGCCGGTCGTCATATCCCGATTGCCACCGCTCGTTGATGCGCCCCGAGGTGATCCAGATCTCGCCCTCACGCGGCTTGAGCCATTCCCAATAGCTGGAGAAAAGATCCCATGGTGCTTTCTGGATGTTGCACTTGCCGGTCTGGCTGTTGAAATGGGTCAGCTTCTTGTTGAATACATTGGCGCCAATCGGTCCCTCTTCGGGCAACACGCGGTTCACGTCATGCAGGCGCTTGGTCTCGATCAGCGTGCCGTCCTTATCCATCAAAACTGGACCCTGAATGCCATTGGTGCCAAACTCGCCCAGCTTCTGGTGCAGCGTCTTGCCTTCCTGATCCGCCTTGACCTTGACCATGAAGAAATCCTTGCGCGAGCCGCGCGAGTGCCGCGCGCCCTCTTCCAGCACCTCGTTGGAGTCCTTCCAGTCGAACCCTTCGAAGCCCATTTTCCTGGCCAGTTGCGCGATGATCCACCAATCCGGTTTTGCCTCACCGGGGGCGTCGTAGAACTTCGGATAAAGCCGGATGCGCCGTTCGCCATTGGCGCGGGTGAAGGTGTCCTCGCCCCAGCCGCTGGCCGGGAAAACGATATCGGCATAGCGCGCACCGATGGGATCGACCATGTAGATGTCCTGGTTCCAGACCACCATACCGCCTGAGTCCGCGCGCCGTTTCAGCGTGTCGATGATGTCCTGCTTCTCGAAGCTCTGCACCTGATGCGGGTTGCGGGTGGTCAGCTCGTCGAACTTGGCCTGCAGCGACTGCGTGCCGCACATCGCCTGCACCCAGGTGGTGCCGATGACATGGGCCAGCCGCGTGTGACCGCTCATTAGATAACGGTCGGTGTCCATGGCGCGGCGGCGGCGGCCGGGGAGTTTTTCGGGAGATTTGTTCCGCGGGTAGCCACCGCCGCGCAGGCCACCGCGCTGGTGGCCCCCTGCCCGACCGATCACCTGACCGGGGCGTCCACCGCAGCCGGTGATGATGCCCAAGGCAGAGATCGCCTGCGTGTTGCCGGTGTTATTGGACCAGTAAAACCCCTTCTCGATCATCACGGAAGTTTTGGGGCGCGTACCGTCCTCTTTCGGTTTCGCCATCCATTCGGCAGCTGTGTAGATTTTCTGTACGTCGATCTGGGCGATCTCGGCGGCCTTTTCCGGCTCGGAGTAATCCTGGCTCAGCAGCCATTCCTTCCAGTCTTCAAACCCTGCGGTCTGGAACTTGCCCCAGGTGGTGCGCCACTGCCAGGGCGTGTTGCGCGTGCCCTGCCCAAAGCCCGACGAGCTTTCCCACTTGTTGTTGACCCAGTTCTGGATCCATTCACTGTCTTCCCAGCCGTTCTCGACAATCACCCGCGCGATGGCCAGCACCACCGGCAGGTCAGTGCCGGGCTGAATATCGATCACCATGCCACCGTTCTTTTCTGCAAAGGCGGTCCCGGAGGTCCGGCGCGGCAGCAGGAAGATCGCCTTCTGACCGCCTTGGATCGCGGGCATGATGTAATCGGTAAAAAGAATGGTCTTGGATTCGTAGGGGTCCGTGCCACACATCAACAGCGTGTCAGCCTCCGCCCAGTCGTCATAGCTCGGCCCGAAATTGTCAAAGCCCGCGTCCCGGAAACCCGGCGTCGAGGTCACATCCGAGGGCGTGTCGTGAAAGGTAAAATTCGCCGTGCGCACGTGGCGCAATGCGTATTTGGTGATGGCGTAGGTGTTCTCCATGTAGCCGTAGGAGAAGGTTTTCACCCCATAGGCATTGGTGCCGTGTTTTTCGAGCACGTGGTTGCCCACCTCGGCTGCGATCTCGAGCGCGAAGTCCCAGGTGACGGGCATCAGCACGCCAAACATCCGCACCATTGGCGATTTCAACCGGTCGCGTGTCGGTGTCTGCGGGTTATATACCTTTTGCGCCAGCGCCCCGCCCCGGATCGACGAGTTGCCGGAGTAATTGACGAATTCGGCGTCCTTGTCCGGGATGATAACAACGTGATGCGGCTCGCCATTGTGCAGGACGATGTTGTGCTGATTGGGCGCAACCCAGGCCCCGAGGGGGGCGACGGGGAAATCTTCGTTAAAGGCGTTGTCTTCGGCTTTGGGGCCGCCGACTTTGCCGCCCGCGACCGGCCAGCGGTAGACCTTGTAGCCGCAGGCCACGATGCAGTAATCGCAGGCGGTCGAGATCACATCGGCGTCGGGGGGCGGCAACGGAACAGAGGTTTCCGGGACATAATATGGCGTGGACATGGGTGTGCTCCTCAGCCTTGCAGATTGTCAAAACGGCCGTAGATCAGGCCAAACATGCCGACGGCGTAGATGTCGTCGCCGTCCAGTTCGAGCAGCACCTGCGGCAGGGACTGATAGGCCTGCCCGGCGATGAAAATCCCGTGGCGCGTCAGATCGAAAGTCGTCAGGTGCAGCGGGCATGGCCCCAGCGCCTTGTCTGCGGCCTGATAGGTGCCTTGCAGCGGGCCACCCTGGTGCGTGCAGGTATAGTTGAACGCCACGACGTCCTTGTCCGGGCCGAGCCCGCCCCCCGCTTCCTGCCCGAGTTTAATCAGGATGGATTCGGCATATTCGCCCTCGTCGGGGTATTCGAAGTCAAAGGGTTCATCGACCTTGAGTTCACTGAGCTTGGCGATGAGTTTGCGCGGATAGGTGGAGACCACCGCCGGGGTCTGCGCCTGCGGCAGGCCGGGCACGCCGACCATGACCACGCTGGTGGCAATGCCGCTGGTGAGTAGGAATTCGCGCCGGCTCATCAGGCATTTGCGGGTACCGGCCTTGGCGGCTTCGCCCTGCGCGCCATTGATCGCGGCGCGGATCTTTGGATCGACCTGTGTCATGCTTGCTTCCTCATCAATTCTGTGTCGCTGGCAGGGGTTGCATTTCGGGCAGGTCCGGATCGTCCACCAAAATTTCCGGACCGCTCAGGCTTTCGAGAAAGGCAACCAGATCGTCGATTTCCGCCGCTTCCAGCCCCAGAGGCTGGATCAACTCGGATTTGTTCGCGGCAAATTCATTCTCGCCGCCGCCCGCGTTGTAAAAGACGACCACGTCGCGCAGCGTCTCCAGCATGCCGTTGTGCATGTAGGGATAGGTGTATTTGGTGTAGCGCAGGCTGGGCACGCGGAATTTGCCCTTGTCGGCCTTCTGCTTGGTGCGGAAATAGAGACCCGGATCATCCTTGGTCTTGCGGTACATCTCTTCTGTCGAGCCTTTGGCGTAGAGTTCGAACCGGAAGGTGATCTGCGCCAACTCATCCTCTTCCCAGCCGTCGTAGGGTGGCACGCCGATGTTGTAATAGGCCTCGTTCGACAGCAGCGCGCCATTATGGCACGCAGCACAATTCGCTTTGCCGGTGAAGAGATCCAGCCCGCGTTTCTGCGCCTCGCTCAGCGCGGCATCATCGCCGCGCATATACGTGTCAAAGGGGGTGTCGGTTTGGACCAAGGAGCGTTGGTATGAGGCCAGCGCCATATAGGCATGGCGCACCAGCGGCCAGTCATCGCCAAACACCTCGCGGAAGGCCTCGCGGTATTCCGGCACGAAGGCCAGCCGCGCCTCCATCATGTCGTCTTCGCCATTGCCAGCCACGCCGCCGCGGGCGGCCGAACGCGCCTGATGCTCAAGGCTACCGCTCGCCCCGGCCCAGAATAGCTTCTTATAGTAGGCCGAATTCACCACGGTCTGGCTGTTGCGCCAGTGGGTCGTGCCGGGATAGCCAAAGCTGATCTTGTCCTGCACCGCCCAGCCCGCTTCGGGCCGGTGACAGGAGGCGCAGGACATCTCGCCATTGCCCGACAGGATCGGGTCAAAGAACAGCAACTCGCCCAGGGCGATCTTTTCCGGTGTCTGCGGGTTGTCAGCGGGGGCCGCGGGTGGCTCCAGCGCGGCCAGTTCCGATGGACGCGGTCCATCTGCCATGACCGTCCCTGCAAGGCAGGTGACCATGAGGACCGCGGCGATCCGGGTTTTATGTGTCATGATGCCCTCCATCAGTTTGGCTGCTCGCGCCAGTTTTCGATCAGTTCGTAATCGTAATCATCTTCGCGCCAGACGTAGGCATCGGTGTCGAAGCTGTCGCCGGAGAGGCTTTCGAGGAAGGCGATCAGGTCGGCCTTTTCGCTGGGCACCAGTCCAAGCGGCTTCAGGCGCGCGTCCTTTGCCGTGTCGTTGCCGCCGCCCTCGTCATAGAAATCGACCACATCCGCCAGCGTCGCAAAGGTGCCGTTGTGCATGTAGGGCGCGGTGTATTTCAGCTCCCGCAGCGAGGGTGTGAGGAACGTGCGTTTGGTTTCTTCACGGTGGGTGCGGACATAGGCGCCCAGATCCTCGCGCAGGTTCATGTAGTTTTCGACACCCATGAATTTGGCGTAGGTGACAAAGGCGGAGTGCCGCAGCGGGTCGCTCCAGATGTCGGGGTTGGTCGGCACGCCGGTGTTATGGGGTTTGTCATCGGTGAAGCGCGACCCGGAATGGCAGGCGGCGCAGCCGCCCTTGCCCTCAAAGATACCCTGCCCGCGCGTCGCGGCCGCCGACATCTCGCCGGTGTCGAAAGGGGCATTGCGTGACTGGATGGTCTTCATGAAATCCATCAACGCATTACGCGCGCCCCCGTTCGACGGTTCCGACATGCCGGCGGCGGCGAACATCTCGCGGTACACCGGATCCTGCTTCATGCGTTCCTGCATGATGCGCATGTCCATGTTCATCAGGTAGGTCTCGGTGATCATCTCCCGCGCGACATCGTTGAGGTTGGTGCCCAGACGGCCATCGTGCATCCAGGCGTCGCGGAACCCGACATTCGCCAGTGTCGGTGCATTTCGGAAATGTCCGGCACCCGTATAAGCCTGGCTCAGCGCCTCACCATCGGTAAAGGCCTTGTCGGGCTGGTGACAACTGGCACAGGACAGCGAGGTATCGCCCGAGAGCCGCGTGTCGTAGAACATGCGCTTGCCCAGTTCGGCACGGGCGGCGTCCACTTCTATGGCAGGGTCAGGTGTGACGTCTTGTGCGGCGCCCGCACTCGCCCCCAGAACCAGCACGCAAACCGCTTGCAGTGTCCGTTTCATCGAGCTCTCCTTCTTGCTGGGCGATGAATGGCCTAGCTGTAATTCAGCTGCGAAATGCGCAGCCGCGACGGGTGCGGTGCCGTGAGACACCGCTTTGGAAAACACCCTCAGATGAGACTTTTTAAGTCCTGTCCCTTTGGTTTTTATGCGACATGAGGCGGCTGGGGCGCACTGGCGAGGTGGGTCCCGACCGTTCCGTTTAACCTGAGGTTAACGCCTATTCTCGCGGGATATGTTGCGCGCGGGGTTGCGACTTGTAACTAATTGCGACGAAATGTTGCGATATGAAACGGGGCTGCACGAGGTCCTTCAAATGCGACAGATTAGTCCAGGAGTGTGCGAATTTCCTGCGCCAGCTTTGCGGGCTGCACGGGTTTGTCGATGAGGATTGGTGCAGGGCCCGGCACGGTCACACGGCGCGGTTTATAGGCGGAGCAATAGATGACCGGGATTTCGTCGCGCAGATCCCGCACGGCGCGCACCAGATCTTCGCCGCTCATGTCCGGCATCACCATGTCCGAAATCAGGATGTCAAATCGGGCCGGGTCCGCCTTGAAGCGTTCCAGCGCGGTCATGGGTGAATTGAAGGCTTCGACCCGATACCCCAGCCGCGTCAGCAGGCGCCGGAAGGTGCCCAGAACCTCGGCCTCGTCGTCCACCAGTAGAATGCGTTCGGTGCCGCGCGGGATGGCACCATCCCTCGACGCTATAGTTTCTTCTGCAGCTTCCGCGCCGGGCAGAATGATGGTGAAGGTGCTGCCGGCGCCAAGATCGCTGGCAAAGGAAATCTCGCCCCCCATTTCATTGACCAGCCCGTAGACCACGGACAGCCCCAGACCGGAGCTTTTGCCCAGTGGTTTGGTGGTGAAAAACGGCTCAAAGAGATGGCGCTGGGTTTCAGCGGACATGCCCGGCCCGTCATCCCTCACCGTCAGGCGCACCCAGCCCTCGGTGCGGGGGGCGGCGTTGGCGGGCGGTGCAGCGGCGGAGAGCTTCAGCTCGATATTGCCCTGTGACCCCTCCAGCGCCTCAGCCGCATTGCGGCACAGGTTCATGACGATCTGGTGCAGGTGCGTCGGATCCCCGCGCACGAAATGGCGCGCGCCCTCGGGGTCGAAACGGATGGTGATCATCGGCGGCGTCGAGGCCTTGAGCAGCCCGGTCACCTCCTCGATGATCTGCCCCAGATCCACGGCGCGCATGTCTCCGGGTTCGCGCCGCGCAAAAGTCAGCAGTTCATTCACAAGGCTTTGGGCTCGGCGCGCCGCGATGTTGATCTGGGCAATCTCTCCGGCAAGATCACTGCCCTCGGAAGCATCCAGCGACGCCAGATGCGCAGAACCCACAATCGTTGTCAGGATGTTGTTGAAATCATGCGCCACACCGCCCGCCAATTGTCCGACCGCTTCGAGCTTTTGCGCGCGCACGACCTGATCGCGGGCCTGCCGTTTTTCGGTGATGTCCTCGCTGATCCCGATGAAGTTCTGGATGCTGCCTTCGGGCGACAGCAAGGGCAGGATGGTTGTTTCCGCCCAATAGCTTGACCCGTCTTTCTTGCGGTTGCGAAAGATACCGTGCCAGGCTTCGCCATTTGAGAGCCCGGCGCGGATGTCGCGGTAGACGCTGTCTTCGGTGTCGCCGGATTGCAGGAACGCGGGCGTCTGCCCCCGGACATCATCCAGCGTCCAGCCGGTCAGCTGTGTGAATTTGGCGTTCACATATTGGATCTGCGCATTTGTGTCCGTGATTATGATCGTCGCGGGGCTCTGCTCAACAGCCGTGGCCAACCGCCCCTCGGAGGCCTCCAGCCTTTTGCGTTCCGACAATTCATTCGCCAGATCCGCCACCGCATGGCGCAAATCGCGAAAGAGCAGGATCAGCAACCACCCCACGAGCAGAGCCGCCATCACCAGCGCTGCGATCGATAGAAACCCGATCCAGATCAGCTGCTGTCCCTGCCCCACGGCCGCCAGCAAGCGCCGCGTGCTCGACGCCTGCAACTCCGACCAGATACGCTCCAATTGTGCCAGCCCTGCAATCGCCTGGCTGTCATCGACCCGCACCTGTGCGTCCGTACGCTCTGCAGACCAGCCCTCGTCCGCAGCGCGGATCGCGAGCGGCAGATTGGCGTTGTATTCCGCAATCGTCCGCTCGATCGCGCTGAGCGCGGCCTCTTCGTCCCCCGAGAGGTCAAGCGCCCGGAACCGGGACAGGACTTCATCGAATTCCACAAGTTGCCGCTGTGTCTCGCCCAGGTAGCGATCCTCCTGGCGCAGCACGAAGTTCTTGTAATTGTGGATCAGGCCGCCATAGCCCAGTAAGGCGCGCACTTCGCTGATCAGGATGCCTTTGCGTTCCGTTCCGGTTGAATAGTCGAGCCAACTTTGCCGGACTTCCTTGAATTGCGCCTGCGTCAGCGCGCCCAGAACACCGCCCAGAATGACGGTGACCAGAACCAATGCCAAAGCTGACAGGGCTGCGCGCAGGGGGCGGTGCATCGAGACATGGGCTCTGGACTCTGTCATGGCCGCAGCCTGTCGCGAGTTGCGGCCCGCCACAAGTTAAAATACGCTAAAGCTGCGGGTGTGGGAGTGTAGGGATATGGAACAGAAAATTCTGGTGGTTGATGACGACCAGCAGGTGACCTCCTTTCTGGAACGGTTCTTTGCACGTCACGGGTATCAATCTGCGACCGCGGCCACCGCGGCTGAGCTCTTCAAAATTCTGGAAACCGAAAGTTTTGATCTGATCATCCTCGATCTTATCCTGCCGGATGAAGACGGTTTTGAGGTGGCCAAGCGCATCCGCAGCGAGATGGAAACGCCGCTGATCATGCTGACCGCGCGGGATGAGGTCTATGACCGGATTGTCGGGCTGGAACTGGGCGCGGATGACTACGTCACCAAACCCTATGAGCCACGGGAATTGCTGGCGCGCATGCGCTCGGTGATGCGGCGCTACGCAGGTGGCGGGTCGCGCCCTGAAACTTCCGCCAAGGCGCTGCGTTTTGACGCACTGGAAATCGATCTGATCCGCTCGGTCGTGCGCAACATTCACAATGACAGCGAACTGCGGCTCACGAGCACCGAATTTGCCCTGCTGCGCGCGCTTGCCGATGCGCAGGGTGAGGTTCTGACCCGGGAGCAGATTTTGACGACGGTCTATGGCAACTCGGTACAGATCACCGACCGGGCCATCGACGCCCATGTCGTGCGCCTGCGCAAGAAACTTGGCGGCGCAACGCAGAATGAGGACCTGATCCGCACGGTACATGGGGTCGGGTACAAGCTCGCGGCCCTCGTGTCCTAGCAGCAGTGCAACTTTAAGATGAGTGCCATTTTTCGCCGCGTCGGCCCGCTTTGGGCAGCAATCTCTTAGCATTCAAAGGATTGATAGTGAATTCGGCCTCCGAGGCGCGCAAGAAAATTCAATCGAAGATGGAATTCGCCGCTATCTGGAGACGAATCAAAAGGTTAACGGCCAATAAAGCGCTTTGAAAAACGGGGCCGATGCAGGACTTGCCACCGCTTGAGGGGGAGCGGCGCTGAGGTCCCGCAACCTATGGGCGCAAAATCCGCTGAGGGAAGCGCCAATCCATCTTTTCCTTTGAAACCGGAGCACAAACCCTGTCCAAGTGCTAAAGTATTAATTTTTCCTTAATTATGAGGCATGTGTCATGTTCCGGTTTCTGAGTTCCCTGTTTTTTCTGTCGCTTGGTGTTTCAGCCACGGCGGGCACCGTCCATTCCTTTGAAAAAAACGTGCGATTGGAAAAGATCGAATGGATCGGCCTGATCGTCGATACGGACTCCGGCAGAACAGAATATGACTCTCTGGAATCATCCTCTGATGTGTGGGGTCTGAACGACATTTTCCGCACGCCCGGTCCTTTTGGATATGACGATATCGGCAAGGTTTTCAGCTTCACCGCCACAATCGAAAACGGCGGCGGGTCAGAGAACCGTGGCATCGCGACCAACTGCTATCTGGGCAATTTTTCCTGCAACAACAACGAAAGCGCTCAGGCAACACCCGAAGATGTCGACATCTCGCTGCCCTATGATGAAGTCTTTGATTTCTACGGGTCAACGATGAAGGGCGAGATGCTTTATCTGGAATGGTCCCCTGAATTGATCGGGTTTTACGGCAGCACCGACAATGGGTCCTGGGAAGCGGCCTATTTGACCTATACCTTCACGCCGGTCGCCGTGCCTGTGCCCGCCACGTTGCCGCTTTTGGCGCTGGGTCTGGGCGGGCTGGGGATGATTGCCCGGCGTCGGCAGAAAAAAGCGGCCTGACCCTGCCAGCGCGGAAGTGCCGGTACCTGCTACCTAAAATTGAATTGGTGGATAGGCCTGCTTGGTTTACCCTGTCCTAATGCCGGGCGCACAACGCCCCGGCACATAGGGAGGTAAAACCACATGACGGATCGTATGCGTTTCGGCATTTTTTTGGCCCCGTTCCACAAACCGGGTATCAATCCTACACTGGCGCTAGAACAGGACCTTGAACTGGTCGAATGGCTCGACCGGTGCGACTATGACGAGGTCTGGTTCGGCGAGCATCACTCCGCAGGATCAGAGATTTCCGCCAGTCCGGAGATCATGATCGCCACATCCGCGCCCCGAACGCGCCGCATCAAGCTGGGCACCGGGGTTGTGTCCGTCAGCTATCACAACCCGCTCTGGGTGGCCGAGAAGATCGTGCAGTTGGACCACCTGACACGCGGGCGGGCGATGTTGGGGTTGGGGCCTGGCTCTCTGCCCACGGATGCCGCGATGATCGGGCTGTCGCAAAAGGACACACGCGGGTTGCTGGCGGACGGGCTCGATGTCATCACGCGGTTGCTGCGCTCCGATGAGCCGGTGAATTTCGAAAACGATCGCTGGGTGCTGAAGGACGCGCGGTTGCATCTGCGCCCCTACTCCAATTTCGACCTTGCCACCGCCGCTGTGGCCTCGCCCACCGGACCGAAACTGGCAGGGAAATACGGCACGGGCATGATCTCCATCGGCGCAACCACCGCCGCCGGGTTTGATGCGCTGGCCCTGCATTGGGATGTGATCGAGGAAGAGGCCAAACACTACGGTCACATGCCGGATCGGTCCAAATGGCGGCTGGTGGGCCTCTGTCACATCGCGGAAACGATGGAACAGGCACACCGCGATGTGGAATACGGCATTGAACACTGGTTCAACTATTTCCAGGAAATTGCCGCCTTCCCGCAAATGTCCATGCCCGGCCAGAATGCCAAGGAGATGATTGATTTCATCAATGACAGCGGCTTTGGCGCCATCGGCACGCCGGAGATGTGCCGGGCACAGATCGACCGGCTTTGGAAACAGAGCAACGGCGGCTTTGGCGCCTATCTGATGCTGGCGCATAACTGGGCGAATTTTGACGCGACACGGCGCAGCTACGAGCTGATCGCCCGAGAAGTCTTCCCGCATTTCCAGGGGCAGCATATGTCGACGATGAACGCAGCGATGCGCGCGCAGAAAATGCGGCCTGAACTGGCGGAAATCCACGCCAAGGCGGTGGAGACGGCGCAGACCAACTATGCCGCCGAAAAGGAAAGCCGCACAAAAACGGTGAGCGAACCGGCGGAATAAACCGCGGTGGCGCCTGCGATTATTCAGGCGCCACTTCATCCCCGGCTTTGACGTAAACGCATAGGGTTGGACGCAACCATACACGCATGAATGGGATTTCTTGCATCCGCTCTCCAATAAGTTGATCGCGTGATGGATTGAAGCTAGGATGTTGCGATCACGGCATTTTAAACTCTAGCTGAGTATCCGCCACATGACCCCGACGATCACATTGCAGGACGTCGACGCTTACATCGAACGCATCAGAGCCTCCGGCGCCATGGGCAAGAGCGAGCGCAGGTTGCGGCTGCTGGAGCATTTGGCCAAGGCCGAGGTGTTGGATAAGGGCGACCAGCTCAAGGCCTATACCATCGCTTTGGACATCTTCGACAAGTCAGAAGATTTCGACCCCTCGACCGACAGCATCGTGCGGGTCGAGGTTGGCAGGCTGCGCACGGCCATCGCCGTTTTTGAGGCCAGCACGTTTGCGGATACCGACATCCGCATCGACATTCCGGTTGGCACCTACCGGCCAAACATCACCTACCGTGCCACGTATACGCCCACCGCACAGATCGCGGCGGAGCCACGCGCGACACGCCAGCGCAAAACCAGCTGGTGGACCGTTGCTGTCACGGCGATTGCCACCACGCTGCTCTGGATCGGGTGGCTGGAGTTCTACGCGCCGCGACAGGACCCGGCGGAAAACGCGATCGCGGTGCAGATCGACGATCTCAAAGGCAGTGACCAATCCGGCCAGCAGGCCGGGTTGATCCTACGCCGGGTGCTAGCGCGCAACAAGGCGATCACGGTTCTATCGGCACCTGAAGATGCCAAGCTGCACCCCCATGCGGAGTTTGTCCTGCGCGGTGCGATTCTGGAGGTGGATGATCAAAAGCAGGCCAGCGTGGAGTTGATCAACGCACAGACCAGCCGCACCGTCTGGGCCAAATCCGTCGCCCTCCAAAGCGGGGAGCGCCTCGAAGAGACGCTGGCCAAAACCATCGGCAATGAGCTGCGCGTGCGGCTCTTTGGCGTCACCAAGAACGTGCTGGAGGGCCGCGACCCCAACCGGCTGAGCCCCGAACAGCTCTTTGTCATGGCGACATGGGTGCCCGGCCCCGCCACAAACGCGGTCGAATGGGAGTTGGAACGCATCGAGTTGATGCAGATGGCGCTGGAAAAATCCCCGAAATTTGGGGCGGCGCATTCCGTGCTGGCGGATAAACTGGCCTATCTGGCAAATGTCTACGGCCCGTCCGACACCCCTGCGCTGCGTGATCAGGCCCATTGGCATGCGCAGCGGGCGCTGGAACTGGCGCCGCTCGACCCGGATGTAATGTTCAACGTTGCCCAATCGCAATGGCACAGCGGCCATATCCATGACAGCGAACAAACCATGCGCCGCGTCGTCGCCCTGGACCGGAGCCACGACCTGGCGCGTTTTCTGGCGCTTGTGATCCCCTATACCTGTCGTGTGGCACCGGATGATACGCTGGCCGAGGCCATCGGGTTTGACGCCAATCTCTCCCCCGATAACCCGATCCGCTGGCTGACCCTGACCTGGATCGCATGGCTGCATTTGCACCGAGAAGAATACAGCGCCGCACTTGAGGCGGAGACCGAAGCCGCCCTGATTTTTCAGATCCCCTATACCTTCATGCGCCGCGCGGTCTTGCTGAACAAATTGGGCAGGCCTGACGCGGCCGCGGATGTCATTCGCAGCCAACAGGTCAACTGGCCCGACATCAGCCCGGAACATTTTGCCAAAGTCACGATCCCGCGCCTCTGTTCAGAGGAAGACTCCGCAGCGCCCTTCATCGAAAACTATGTCACGCTGGCAAAGGCGATGACCCCGCGCCTCTAGGCGGACGCCGTAAATATCCAAATATTTTCAATATCTAACGAGGTGATGTAACCTGTTACATACCCTTTGAAACTGGTTTTTCCGTCACGCTTTTCGCACAAGGCGCCGATCAGCTGCCGCTCGGGCAGGCTGAACCAAAAAGATCATCAGCCAGCGGTCGTTTTCGATCCCGCGCTGAAATCTTGGACTTGAAGACCAGAAGGAAAACGCATGACACATTCACCGGGTGACTTCGACACCTTGCTGTCTCAGCTCGCAACACGTGCCTCGGAACGGCAGTATCCGGACAATTACCGCATGTGCATGATGGCTGCGGCCGCCTTCGTGGATGAGGCCGCAAATTGTGTCACCCAGCATAGTCCTGGGCACCGCGTGGCCGAATTGCTGCTGCTGGCCGCGCGGTTGGAAGACCTGTCCCTCGCCCAGGACACATCATCATCAGAACAAACAAATTAGATCCATTCACTTTTGAAGACCCATGCCCGTCAGGAGGGGCAGAAAATGCATATTCGCACCCCTGTGACCCCGTCACATAGCCTGCTTCTTTGGAACGCGCGCGACGACTTTCCGAATGCCCCTGAATTTATGCAGGACTCAGGATGGTTGGTCCTGCACTTTGCCTGTGTTGAGGATTTCAGAGCCAAAGCGGCAAACATGACGGTGGATGCGCTGTTGTGGCCGGTCGATCCGCTCAGCGCGGAAAACCTGGAGAGCCTCCGCGAGGTTGTCTCTCTGCTGTCAGGAAGCGACCCGCTGGTCATGACATATGCGCGGTTCAACCCGCGCTGGATGGGCAACCTGATGGAACAAAGCGGCTCGCAGATGCATTTTCAAGGTGTGCCCAGCCTGCGGGACGTTCTGTCTGTGGTGCAGGCGCAGGTAGAAACTGCTGGGTTTGAAAAGCGGAGGGGAACCTGATGAAACTGACGCTCGAAACTCATTTTGAACAACTGGCCGGGCATTTTACGTCCGGCGAATTGCACCGGATCGCGGCGCATTTCTCCTTCCCGACCGCAGTTTACTATCAGGACCATATGATCGTCATGAACTCAGCAGAGGAGATGGTCGACGCTCACGGGAAATACCGGCAATTGTTGCAGGGTGCAGGCTATACGCACACGGCCTGCGATGTGATTGCGCAATCGCTTACACGTGGTGATCGGAAATCGGTTTGGGTGCAATGGTCGCACTACCGCGAAGGCGGTGCGATGCTCGGCAAGAGCTTCATTCGCTTTTTCGTGTCTCATGTGCAGGACCAGCCGATGAACATCATGCTGGTGGAATATCTGCAGTTGCCCTCGCCCGCTTTGGCCGAGGCGATCCTGCCGAAAAAGAAAAACAGCGTCGCAGGTTAAGGGAATAGCAATCCGCAGACCCTATCGTTGATGCGGTTCTGGGCACCGCTCATGACCGTAACGCTGCACTTAGGTCATCTCTGATAGGGTCCCAAATACCTTGCCGTCATCGAAACCGCCTTCTTCCATTCACGTGCAGGAGTTCCAGGATTTGCTGGACCGGATGTCGGCGTGTTTTATCGAGCGGGATTTCGCGGCATGGCGCAGCCTGATCATCCTGCCCATTTCGATGGTCACCAAGGATGGGCCGGTGTTTTTGTCGACAGAGGATGAGCTGCGCAAGAATTTCGACCATTACCTGACGGCCTGCGACATCATGCAGCTCGACAATATCTACCGGCGGCCCCTGGGGCTGGAAAACTGCATGGACGGCACCTGGATCGGGACTTACGAGACCAATCTGATGCGCAAGAACCTCCGCGCAGCACCGCCTTTCACCTCCTCTGCCCTGCTCGTATCTACCGACGAAGGCATCAAACTGGCGGCCATTCTGAACGCCAGAGGACACCATGAATGGACCGGTGTGTGGCCCGGTGATCTGGGCGACCACTAGTCAAATGGCATGACTGGCGCACATCAGGCCGCCTTGCGCTTACCACGGCATAAAACCACTGTACCCGCGCCGCGTTGTGACATCATGTGCCATCGTGGCCAGGGTGGTAAGATCAAAGACCGGCAGTTTCAAAGCGCCCTGCAACCGCGCCGCATAAGGCGGCAGATCGGTACATTCCAGCACAAGCGAACGGATGTCAGGCGCGCGGGATTTAAGCCGATGCGCCGCAGCCAGCACCTCCTCTTCGACCCTATCCAAATCCAGCGCAGTACGCTCGTAGCGCAGAATAACGGCGGCAAATTCTGCGCTTTGTTCGAGCCCTTCAACGGCGATGGGCACGGTGCCCGCGCCGACGGCTTCAAGATGTCCGGGCGTCAGGGCCGAGGCATCCGCCGTCAATATGCCAACGGGTGCCGCAGCCCCGGTCATGTGAAACGCCAAAGGCACCTGGATCAGGCTTGACGCAAACACCGGAATATCGACCGCAGCGGCCAGTTCTTTCTGGAAAAGTGCCAGAAACCCGCAACTGCCGGTGATGGCGCGCACCCCGCTCCGCTCCAGACGGCGCGCGCCCTCCAGAAACGGCTC
Organism: uncultured Roseobacter sp.; assembly: GCF_947501835.1. Taxonomy (NCBI): domain Bacteria; kingdom Pseudomonadati; phylum Pseudomonadota; class Alphaproteobacteria; order Rhodobacterales; family Roseobacteraceae; genus Roseobacter; species uncultured Roseobacter sp. The sequence continues at coordinate 86,327 of NZ_CANMXR010000001.1, forward strand.
CAACAAGGCGGGGTTGGGATCATGCAACAAATCGGGCACTTTCACGCCCTCAATCATCTCATAGAGCACCGGGAATGGGAGGCTTGAAGGGTTCTTGATATGGCCGGGCGGTTTGGGAAAATAGCTTTCAAGACATAATACGCCAATGGTTGCGCCACAGATGTTCTGCCCGCCCGCATATGTCACCATGGGATGTTCCTTTCCAACAGGGATGTTTCAGAACCGGCCGGGATCAAACGGGCTGAGATCCAGATTGGGCACCACACCAGCAACCAGATCCGCCACCAATTCGCCGGTTTTTGGCGCCATCATCAGCCCGTAATGCGAATGCCCGAAGGCCGCAAAAAGACCCGGTGTGCCATTGATTTCGCCCAGAGCGGGCAAGCTGTCGGGAAATGAGGGGCGCCGCCCCATCCAGAACCTGACATCCCGCATCTCCAGATCAGGCAGCATCGCTTTCGCCTGCCGCGCCAGCAGCGCCTTCTTGCGCGGATTGGCCGGCGCATCCGGTGTGGCGAATTCAGAAGATCCCGCGACCCGTATGCCCCCTTCCATCGCGCTTGCAACGATCTTGGCATCCACATCCATGACCGAATTCTCAAGCGCAAGCGCGGCATGTGGAAATTCGACGTGATACCCACGTTCCGCAGCCAGCGGGACGGAGAGGCCAAGGGGTTTCAGTAGCGCAGCGCTCCAGACCCCTGCGGCCAGAATGATCCTTTGGGCCGAAATATCCTCGCCCGTGGTCCGTACCCACCAGCCGTCATCCCCTGCCCGCTCCAGCGCTGTGACTTCGGCACTGACAAATGACCCGCCTTGCTGGAGGATCTTTTCGGCCAGCACCTTTGCGATCCGTCCGGGCGCCCGCGCACGCGCTTGCCCCTTGATCAGGATAGCGGCTTTGAAATCCCGCGACAGCGCGGGCTCCAACCGGTGCAGTGCGTCCGCCCCGACCATTTCCATCTCCGCCCCTTTTTCATGCCGGATCGCGTATCCCAGATCCGCCAGACTGGCTTTTTCAGCTTTGCGAAAGGCGTGCACATAGCAGCTGTCCACAACCAGATCCTCATGGCCTGTGCCCGACAGGTGGCGACGAAAGAGCATCACGGAAGGCCCGCAGAGTAGCTCCATCGCATCCGCGACACGGCGCGTGCTTGATGCGCTTGATTTGCTGAGAAACCGCAGCCCCCAGGGGATCATCCGAGGCCAGAAACGCGCTTGCACCGACAGCGGCCCCGACGGGTTCAGCAACATTCCGGGAATGCTTTTCCAGATGCCCGGCACCGCTTGCGGTACAATCGACCAGGGCGAGATCACCCCGGCATTGCCAAAGGAGGTCTCCTGCCCCGGTGCGCCACGGTCGATCAGACGCACCTGCACACCACGCTCCTGCAGGGACAGCGCGCAACAGATGCCGACGATCCCGGCGCCAATGATGGTCACAGGTGGCTGCACGAGGATCAGGCAGGCGCCACAGCGGCGCGCCGGGCAATGATCTGTGTCACGATGACCGGTGACGCGATGAGCAGAGCCACCAGATCCGCCGACAAGGAGGGGGCGACAAAGACCAGCCCGGCAACCGCCATCAGGATGCGCGACACCCGCCCCATCGGCACCAGCCAGTAGCCGACGACCGACGCCGACAGGGCCACGACACCGGCGATGCAGGAACTGGCCGTATAGGTGAACTCCCACAGGTCGAAACCCGTCGAGGAAACAAAGAGCAGCACCGGCGCATAGACGAAAGCCATGGGCGCCACCACCTTGCCCAGCCCCAGCGAGAAGGCCGACAGCCCGGTGCGGAACGGGTTGGAATTGGCAATAGCCGCGGCGGCATAGGCGGAGGTACAGACCGGGGGCGTGATCTCGGACACAACCCCGTAGTAAAGCACGAACATATGGCTCGCGATGGGGGGCACCCCAAGCTGCGCCAGCGCGGGCTGAGCGACCGACACCAGCATGATATAGAGCGCCGTGGTAGGGATGCCCGCGCCCATCAGAATGCAGGCGATGGCGATGAAAACCAAAGAGATAAAGAGCTGCAGATCCTGCACGGTAAAGAGCTCCAACAGCCCGCCCAGGGTCATGAAACCAAAGATGTCGGTGGCGAGGTTGCCCGCGCCCTGGGTCACCATGAAGCCGATGCGAAAGCCGATGCCGGTGGTGTTGATCACCCCAACCACGATGCCCACAGCGGCGGAGGCGGCCCCCACGGCCAGTGCGTATTTCACGCCGAGCTCCATCGAGGCGGCCATCTCCGGGATCCTGATCCGCACCTGTGGGTTGAGCGTGGCGATGGCCGAGCCCGCGCAGAGGATGATGGTCATTGTCAGGTCAAACCCGCCGTCGGAAAATTTCCAGAGCACAAAGGCCATGAAGGCGGCCGCATAGACCAGCGTCGGCGGCTCCCTGAGCCGCGACATCCCCGCAACAACGGCCAGCGAAATGCCACAGAAGGCGGACATAAAGGGTGTATAGCCCGAAAACAGCACCACCAGCAGACCGATCAACGGCACGATATTGGCCCAGCCTTCGCGCCAGACCGCAGCCAGCTTGGGCAGTTGGTCTTTGGTCAGACCTCTGAGGTCCAGCTTGCGCGCCATCAGGTGCACAACAGTAAAGACGCCCACATAGTGCAGCAGCGCGGGAAAGATCGCGGCAATCACGATGGTGGTGTAGGGAAGCTCCAGAAATTCCGCCATGATGAAGGCCGCAGCCCCCATAATCGGCGGCGTGATCTGCCCCCCGGCAGAAGACGCCGCTTCGACGCCCCCCGCGAAATGGCCAGGGTATCCGAGGCGTTTCATATTGGGAATGGTGAGCGCCCCGGTCGACACGGTATTGGCGACGGAAGAGCCGGAAATCGTGCCGAAAAAGGCGGATGACACCACCGAGACCTTGGCCGGACCGCCCGTATAGCGGCCCGCGAGGATCGTGGCATTATCGATGAAGAGCTGCCCCAGCCCGGTGCGCTGCGCGATCACCCCGAAGAGGACGAAATGGAACACGATGGTCGAAACCACCCATAGGGTGACGCCAAAGATGCCTTCCTGCGGGAAGTACATCGAGGAGACGAAGGTTTTGAAATTCACCCCGGGATGTTGTAGCAGGCCGGGGAAATAGGGGCCCAGCAGTGCGTAGGAAATGAAGACGCAGATGATCAGCGGCAGCACCCAGCCCAGCGTGCGCCGCGCGATGTCGAGCACCAGCAAAATGATGACCACGCCGAAAAATACGTCATAGCCATTGGGGTTGCCCATGCGGAAGGTCTGCTCCTCGATCCCCAAGCTCGGCACGCCGCGCCAGGCAAGGCCGACGTAGAGGGCGGAGGCGACACCAAGCGCCATGAAAACAAGGTCGTAGAGGGGGATGTTGCCGATGCGAAAGGCGCTGAGCTTCTGCGCATAGAGGCTTCTTGCGCCGATAATCGGGAAAAGCGCGTAGGTCAGAATGAAGAGGCCGGCCAGATGCCAGCCCATGTGCCAGTGATCCGCAGGCAGACCAGACCCGGCAGTGATGTAGTGATAGAGGGCAAAGACAAGCGAGACAGCGCGCAGGATATGCCCGGTGGTCGGCCCGACGGATCGGGTCGCGGACCCTTCGTCAAATTTCTCTTCGATCGCGGCCAGTTCCGCGTCGGTCAGGTCGTGCTGATCGGTCTGAGATGGGTCCGACATTGGAATGCCCCCTTGGCAATGCTTGCATTCGGAGAATGCGGTGCCCCGCATCATTGGGGCACCGGCATGGGTTTTGACCAGGAAAGGTCAGGTGATTACTTCAGAAGACCAGCTTCTTTGTAGAACTTCTCGGCACCGGGATGCAGCGGAACACCCAAGGCTTCGACGCCATCCAGCGCCGTGTCCGGTGTGATCTGCTTGCCCTTGGCGTGGCCGTTGTCGAGCAGCTTGCGGGTGTTGTCGTTCCACAGCGCCTTGGTCAGACCGTAAACCAACTCGTCGCTCAGATCCGAGGAGACAACCAGCATCGCCGAGACGGCAGGCGTCAGAATGTCTTCATCCACGCCTTCATAGACACCAGCCGGAATTTTCGACGGGATATAGGCAGGGATGATTTCGTTGATCTTGGCCAGATCTTCCTCGGAGAAGGAATGCAGGCTCATGCCCTTGGTGGACGCAAGCTGCACCATCGCGGCAACCGGCCAGCCCGCAGCGTAGAAATAGGCGTCGATCTGACCATCCGCGAGCCGTTCGGCAGACTGGCTGTTGTTCAGTTCCGCCTCTTCCATATTGTCGCGATTCACGCCCCAGGCGTCGAGCATCTGCAGCACGGCCACCTGCGTGCCGGACCCCGCCTGAGCGATGCCCACACGCTTGCCCGCAAGATCCCCCAGATTGCTGATTTCGCTGCCCTGCGGCATCACCAGATGCAGGTCTTCGGGGAAGAGGTTCGCGATGATGCGCAGCTTGGGGTGCGGTTTGCCCTCAAACTTGCCCTCGCCCAGATACATCGAGCGTGTCACATCGGCCGCGGCCAGCCCCGCTTCCAGCTCACCGTTCTGCACGGCGGCGTTGTTGAAAACGGAGGCCGTTGTCGATTGCGCAATCGCAATCAGCCCGGGCACGCCGCATTGGCCGCCCTCGTCGCAGGCCCGCGAGCCGGGAGGCGCGGAGATACCATTTGCGATGGTGCCGCCGATGGGGAAATAGGTTCCGCCAGCCCCGCCCGTACCGATGCGGAAAAACGTAGGATCCTGCGCAAGTGCAGGCACGGCCAACGCAGCGGTCAGGGCGATCCCTGCCAGTGTCTTTGTGAATGTCATTGTGGTCTCCCGGTTGAGGTTTTCTGTATCGGTTTTCCCGATTATTGCGACGACCAGCCTAACGGGAAATCACATAAAAACAAATTTAATATATTTAACTTTCACAAAGTATTCCTTATGGAACATCAGATGAATCTCACCCAACTCACCGTCTTCCGCGAGGTCATGGAATCCGGGTCCATTTCGCAAACAGCCAAGAAACTGGGCCGGACCCAGCCCGCCATCAGCCTTGCCATCAAGAATCTGGAAAAATCGCTTGATTTGAAGCTCTTCGAACGCCGGGGACGCCAACTTGTGCCCGTGCCGGAGGCGCGATATCTGCTGGCGGAATCCTCCGAGATACTTGACCGGCTGACAACCGTGTCCGGCACCATGAAAAGCCTGCGCAACGCGCAATCCGGTAGTCTGAACGTTGCTGCGATGCCCGGACCGTCGGCGTTCATTTTTCCCCGATTCATCAGCCGCACAGTCGCGGAAACCACGGATTTCAGGATCACGTTTTCCTCTCGCAGCTCTCCTCAGATCCGCGAGTTGGCCAGCACCCAAAGCATCGATTTCGGTTTTGCAGATTTTGACGATCCGATTGGAAAGACCCCGCAATACCATGCGGAAATCATCGATGCGCGCTGCTTTTGTGCGCTGCACCGGGACCATCCGCTGGCGCGCCAGGCAGTGATTTCCGTCGCCGACCTGGACAACCAACCCATGGGCACGCTGCATGCAAATCATCCCTTGTCACGGACCCTCACCCGGGCGTTTGATCAGGTTGGTGCGCGCTTCAATGTTGTGAATGCAAGTCAGTTTTTCCTGCCGCTGATGCCGTTCATCACCTCCGGTCATTGTCTGTCCATTGTCGATCCCTTGACGGTTGTCACGGAACGCGAATTGAAGATCGGTCGGGGAGAGATTGTCTTTGTCCCGATGGAAGATGCGATCCGGTACGAGTACTCAATATTGACCCCGCTGCATCGTCCGCTGTCGCAGTTGGCGCGCCGGATCAAGGACAGCTGGGCGAGCGAATTGATGGCCATGTTGCAGGATGTTGACGCAGCACCGCAAAGCCGGGTGAAAGGTTAGCCGCTCAGGTCCAGCACTTTGGCCGCAGTTGCGGCCAGGAGCCCCTCTGGCGCGACACTGAAAACCGCATTCGGCGCGCCAGCGGCGGCCCATATGGTGTCATGCCCCAGCAGCTCGGTATCCATCCAGGTCTCGATTTCCGACAGATGGCCAAGGGGCGAGACACCGCCAATGGCAAACCCGGTTTCCGACCGCACCCGTTTTGGATCGGCACGGATCAGCTCTTCGCCGAAAAGCACCTTGGCTTTGCCAAGATCAACGTCATGTTTTCCACTGATCAGCAAAAGCTTGAGCCTGCCCGTACTGGCCCCTTCGAAGACCATAGATTTCACGATCTGGGCGACGGAACACCCGCAGGCCTCGGCGGCTTCGCTGGCGGTGCGGGTGCTGTCTGGCATGCGTTCTATTTCAATCTGCAGCGATGCCGCGCGCGCGGCCTCTTCGACGCGTCGGATGCTTTTGGACATTTCGGAACCCCGTTTAACTTTATGGACAAAGGACCCTTCGTCAGGGATGCTGTCAATCACTGTTAATCTGTTCGGCCAAATGCGCCAGTTGCTGAGGCTCATGGCAGGTTGCATGCCGCGCGAAGCTATTCCAAAAACCGCCCGAGATAAGTTTATACTTGGAAAAGTGGGAAACTGACACCAAGCGCCCAGGCCAGCACGATACCCAGTGCAAGACCCGATGCCAGCGGCCCTGACCTGGTTGCGGCACTGCGGCCCATGGTCCCGAAAACCAGGTAGAACAGCACCAGAACCGGCGCGATCATCACCAGGAAAAACAGGCTGTCGAAGTCCAACGTAACAGCGCCGAAAAGCGAGATCAGCAAACCCATGCGCAATCCAAGGCGTCTGAGACGCGTGGCATTTGTCGTCAGCATTGCGTCCGCAAGCATATAGGGCACCGCACCCAGCAGCATCGCGGCAATGATGGCAAGCCGCTCAGGCGTTGGCCAGAAATTCGCGGCATATCGGTCAAGGGCCACCCCAAAAAGCACACAGAAAAACAGAAGCACAACAAACGCGGTGATGCAGAGCCCCCCTGCCCGTACGCCCCACATCCAAAGCAAGGCAAGTTGCACCGCACCGAAAATCATCAGGTGCAAAACCAGGTAGTCGGCAACAAGGACGGGCAGGAACTCTGGGTTCATGGGCACGGCGATCAGCGGCGTGAGCACCATCGGCAGTAACACCAGGATTGAAAACCGCGTGCGGCTCAGCTCCGGCGTGGGAAAAACGCGTGCTGGCAGATGCTTTGCGAGGCTCACGAAGAGCAGCACCAGCCCGCAGAGCAGACCGAGGATTGCCCAGCCGGTAGGCAGGATACCGACGTCCGAGCGCCGGTCATAGGCCCGATCAAGCCAGGCCAGCGCCTCGCGCCGCCCCGCGCGGCTCTGCAAGACAGAGACGTGCTCGGCGAAAGGCGCAGCAATGGCGCGGCGCGTGACATCCCCCGTTGTGACCGTCTCGCCCTCGGCCGCATCCGGTGCCACCATTTGCAACGCCTCTTGCGCAAAACCGCGCAGCCCGGGTTCCCAGGCCCCGGTCACCAGCAAAAGATTTTGGGGGTTTTGGGCGTCAATCACCTGCGAAAAGGCGGAGATCAGGACAATGGGGCCAATATCTTGCCGCGTCGTGGCTGTACGCACCAGAATATCAGTCGCCATGGAATGACCAACCAGCGCGACCGGGTGATCGCCCGGCGTCACAGCATCAATGATCTCCTGCGTTTGCTCCACGAGCACGCGCGTCGTGCCGTCAATCGCGTTTACATCGCCGGACATCGGGTCCGGGTGCCGCCCGTGACCGAGGAATTCAAACACGACCACCCGGTATCCGGCCCGCGCCAGGGGCAGCGCGTACCCCTGCATCATCTGGGCCGAGCCGGCAAAGCCGTGCGCTATTACCACCACCGGCCCGTCGCTCTCTGCGATGGAAAATTCGGTGACAGGTGTTTGGCCGATATCGAAGCGTGAAATATCAACGTCCTGCCGCGCGCTTTCGAGAACCCAAAGCGAGGTCAGGATCGCGGCAATCGCTAGAAAAGCTCTCAACATTTCACCCTGACGTGTACATTTGCTGATCCCATTCAAGCTTTCCGGAAAGGACGGAAGGTGCTTGCCTGTCGGGCTCGGTTTAACATTGCATTCATGCGCTGCAATCTAGCTTCTGGGGCTTTGGAAGAAAGTACAATTATGTGAGCGGTGACCATGGCGCGCGTGGAAGCGCCGGACGATGCGATTGTCCATTCGAAAGATGTTACAGGGCGGTCAAGGAAGTTGAAAAGGGGATCATTGATGCGATCGCCCAGGTGCAGCACGCAGTCGAAGACATGAACAGAAACAGAGCTTGAGAGGTCATTCATAACAACAACCTATGTATCCGTTGCAGTGAAGGCGTACCAAACTGTGTTTTGTTACGCGGAACAGATACTAAAGAGAGGACGAATGGCAAAGTTATTGATTTCATGGCGGACCCTAGAGGATTCGAACCTCTGGCCTCTGCCTTCGGAGGGCAGCGCTCTATCCAGCTGAGCTAAGGGTCCACTGATGCGCGGTATAGCGGCATGATTGTCCCCTCGCAACGGCAAAACGGATGTGCCAACGGAGATCGTAGCGTTTAGCGACATCATCGAAACATACCAATCCGCGCACCCAACCAAATCACCCAAATTGGAGGGAAATCGCGGGGAAGCTCCGTGATTTAATTCACTCAGGCGAAAAGATCATGTGCAAGCTCCAGCGCATCCACCAGAACATCGACTTCTGCCTTGGTGTTGTAGAGCCCGAACGACGCACGACAGCTGGCCGGAATACCCATATGCGCCATCAGGGGCCCGACACAATGCTGCCCCGCCCGCACCGCGACACCCTTTTTATCGAGGATCGTGGAAATGTCATGCGCATGCGCGGCCCCATCCATCGTGAAGCTGAAGATCGCAGCCTTGTCCGGCGTCGTGCCCTGGACCTGCAGCCAGTTCAATCCACCCAGTTTTTCAACAGTATAGTCCCGCAAGTGATCTTCATGGGCTGCGATATTCTGCATCCCCAGGCCCATCATGTATTCCAGCGCTACGCCAAGCCCGATGGTCTGGACAATCCCGGGTGTCCCCGCTTCGAATTTCATCGGCGGATCATTATAGGTGACGGTTTCCTTGCTGACGTCACGGATCATATCGCCGCCCCCGATGAAGGGTCGCATCTCGGCCATACGATCTGATTTGACATAGATCGCACCGGACCCGGACGGGCCATAAAGCTTGTGGCCCGTAATGGCGTAAAAATCACAGCCGATGTCGGAGACATCTACCGGCTGGTGCACCGCTGCCTGACTGCCATCCACCAAGACCGGCACCCCGCGGGCATGCGCTTCCTGTGTGATGGTTTTCACATCCACCCGCGTGCCTAAGAGGTTGGAAAGGTGGGAAATCGCCACCAATTTCGTCTTTGGCCCAATCGCATCGATAACAGCCTGCGGATCGAGATAGCCAGTGCTGTCTATGTCCACCCACTTCAGCACCACGCCCTGCCGTTCGCGCAGGAAATGCCAGGGCACGATATTCGCGTGGTGCTCCATCACGCTCAGCACGATCTCATCGCCCGCTTCCATGTGCGGCATCGCCCAGCTGTAGGCGACCATGTTGATGCCTTCGGTGGTGCCGGAGTTCAGCACGATCTCATCTTCGGACCCTGCGTTCAGGAACCTTGCAATCACGCCCCGGACGCTTTCGTATTTATCCGTGGCCAGATTGGACAGATAATGCAGCCCGCGGTGCACATTGGCGTATTCGTTGGCATAGGCGTTGGTGACGGCATCAATCACCACCTGCGGCTTTTGCGCAGAGGCTCCATTGTCGAGATAGACCAGAGGCTTGCCATTGACCTCACGGCCAAGGATTGGAAAATCATTGCGGATTTCGGTGACATCATACATTCGCGGGTACTCCGAGGGCGCTGACGCCAATCATGGAAAAAAGCAGGGAAAATCCCACAGACAGCGCCAGAACCGCCGCCAGCAGGACCATAACGGCGCGGGCCAGAGAATTGAGCTGAAGCCCGGCGCTGATGAAATTCAAAAACACCCAAAGCGTCGCAATCCCGATGAGCAGCACCAGGAAACCAGCCAGAAAAGGCACCAACAGAACGGTGAGCAGAACGGCAACCTGGGCGACCGCGCGCAGGACCTGCATCCACACCAGCAGCGCCAGCAGATCGTCCATGTCACCGCTGCCGCCGATCGCGCGCCCGGTCCAGTAAATCGCATGCACGGTGATGACAAAACCACCCGCAACGATCATGAAAAGCGTAAAGGGGCTCGCAACCATACCCGCCAGTGGATCGGGGACCGGGATCAGGTAGTTCGACAGGGACGACATGATCGTGCTGATGATCGCCACCAATGCTGCGGCCATCCACAGCTCGGTGCGTCCGATCTGCCAGCTCATGATCTGCACCGCTGCGGATTTGGGATCGCGCAGGGTCAGCAGGGCCAGTTGCGGCCAATCCACTGCCACAGTCACTCAGGCGTCCTTTCTGCGGCGATCAACCCGCCGATCCAAAACCAGCCAAACACCAAAAACCACGCAAGCCCCACGATCTGCAATTCCAATCCCGGCCCGATGAACCCTGCCACAAGCCCGTTGAGCAACATCAGCGGGGACGCGGCGAGCAATGCCCAGAACAGCGCCAGCCGCGCGCCATAATGGCTCCCCTGCCCGCGAAAAAGCTTGGCCACAAGATGCGACAGGCTGGCAAGGCCATACAGCATCAGCGGCGCAATAAAAACCCAGGCCATGAGCGAGGCGCCCAGCAGCATGTTCAACTCGGTGCCTTCAATATGCGCCTCGCGGGCGAGCCGTGGCATCTGCGCGATAAAGACAATCACGCAACCCGCCATCAGATACGCCAGAGCGCGGTCCTCACGCGGTCCAAGCGACAACAACCCGCGCAATACTTTGCCCGGGTTGCGATAGGTCGCCGTGATGTTGCGCGTGACCGCCATTAGCCGCGATGCCGTTCCAGCCAGGCCGCAAGACGGTCATTGATCTCTTCGCGCAGATCCTCGTTTTCGATCTCTTCCACCGCTTCCGCAAGGAAGGCCAATGTCAGAAGATCCGTCGCCTGAGCTTCGCGCACGCCGCGCGAGCGCAGGTAAAACAGCGCGTCCTCGTCAATCGCCCCCGAGGTGGAGCCGTGGGAACAGGCCACATCATCGGCGTATATCTCCAGCTCCGGCTTGGCCAAAAACTGACTGTCATCATCCAGCAGGAGGGATTGGCTGATCTGATATCCGTCTGTTTTCTGGGCATCTTTCTTGACCAGAATTTTGCCCTGGAACACGCCGGTTGCGCCATTGCGCAGCACCTTCTTGAAGACCTGGCGGCTTTCGCAGCCGACCGCATCATGGGTGATGAACACCGTATCATCGTGGTGGAAATCCCCGTCACCAACACAGGCACCCGCCACATGGGCCACCGCATTATCGCCGGTCAGCTCAATCACACATTCATTGCGGGTCAGCACGCCATTGGCGGTCAGCGTAAACGATTTGAAGGTGCTCTCCTCGCCCAACCGGGCAAAGAGATGCGTGGCCGCGCGCCGCTCATGATCGCGCCCTTGCGCCCGGACGTGATGGAATTGTGCCCCGTCCGCGACATCAACCTCCATACATTTGTTGAAGCGCGCCGCGGCCGGGCCGTTTTCCAGAACCGTGACTTCCGCCCCCGCATCCAAACGGATCACGTGGTGCAGTACCGCATCGCTGGTTTCTGACCGGTGATGATACGTCAGATTGATCGGCTTCGACGGTTTGCCCGTGACATGGATCAGCACGCCGTCCGTGGCGAAAGCGGTATTCAGCGCAGCCAGCGGTCGGACAACCGGGTCCTGCCCCCTGGCTTCCAGCACGCCGTAGAGATCGCGCGCCCAGTGAATATCCGACCTCGTGTCGGCAAGGCGTTCGATGGTCACCCCTTCGAGCGACAGATCATCGGAGGCTTCCGCATCAAAGACACCGTCGACAAAGACGATGTTCAGCCGGTCCATCTCGCCAAAAATCGGCGCTTCATCATTGTCGAAAAGGGCTGCCGGGACGGCGCCCGGCTGCACCAGCGTTTCCGGGCGGGTGTACTTCCAATACTCATCGCGCCGGTCCGGCAGGCTCATGGCGCGCACACGTGCCAAAGCATCTTTGCGCGCGGCCTCGGACCATCCCCCCTGCGGCAGGCTCAAAGCGTCAAGCCGGGCCTCGGTCGCTGTCATTTGTGTTGCAGCTTCGGCCATTACGCCACCTCAGCCAGGATGCCGGCATAGCCGTTGTTTTCGACTTCGAGCGCCAGTTCCGGCCCCCCCGATTTTACGATCTTGCCGTCCGCCATGATGTGCACAACGTCCGGTTTGATGTGATCGAGCAAGCGCTGATAGTGGGTGATCACCAGAAAACCGCGCCCTTCGGAACGCAGAGCATTCACGCCTTCGGAGACCAGTTTCATCGCGTCCACATCCAGGCCGGAATCGGTTTCATCCAGAATGCACATCTTGGGCTCAAGCATGGCCATCTGCATGATTTCATTACGCTTTTTCTCGCCACCGGAAAAGCCCACATTGACGGGCCGTTTCAGCATATCCGCGTCGATCTTCAGCTCCTTGGCGCGGGCACGCACCGCCTTGAGGAAGTCAGAGGCAGACATTTCCTCCTCGCCGCGGGCTTTGCGTTGCGCGTTCACCGCCGTGCGCAGGAAGGTCATATTGCCCACACCGGGGATTTCGACCGGGTATTGAAACGCCAGAAACAGGCCAGCCGCGGCGCGCTCTTCGGGCTCCATCTCCAGCACATCCGCGCCCTCAAGCGTGGCCGCGCCTTCGGTTACCTCATAGCCATCCTTGCCGGACAGAACATATGACAGCGTGGACTTGCCGGAGCCATTGGGCCCCATGATCGCATGGACAGTGCCCGCTTCGATTTCCAGATCGACACCTTTGAGGATCTGCTTATCCTCTTCTTCGAGTTTCACATGCAGGTTCTTGATGCTCAGCATTTTCTTATCCTTTTCATTCGGGTTCCACCGGGGCGGAAAGTGTTCTTATTCAGTGTATTGTGCGATGTTCTTCAGGTGATCGTGACAGCCGTACCGGAGACGGAAACCATCAGCATGCTGTCCCCGATCACCTCGTAATCTAGATCGATACCCACAACCGCATTGGCCCCCAGCGCAGCCGCGCGTTCCTCGATCTCATGCATGGCTTCATCGCGGGCATCCTTGAGCTTGCTTTCATAGGCGCCCGAGCGCCCGCCGATCACATCCGTGACAGAGGCAAAGAAGTCGCGCACGATATTCGCGCCCATGATTGCCTCACCCACGACGATCCCCTTGTAGGCAGTGATCGGGCGGCCTTCGACGGTGTTGGTGGTGGTCAGGATCATCATCGTTTCCAGTCTTATCGCTTGGCTTCGTCACAGGCCGGGCACAAACCGCTGGACGCGCGCGCACGTTGAAGCACGGTGAACAGCCTAAGTGTGAGCGCGCTCCAGCATAAAAACAGGACAAACCCGATGACGATCTCAAACCGCTCCGCGTATTGCCCGATCAACCATCCATCTTCGACAAGTTCAGCAACGATTTCATCGTGGCCCATCGACATGAAAAACACGATGAGATGCCCGAGGATGAGTAGCGTCAACTCGCGCGTCTCAGGAAGAAGTCGCCCGGGATTACCTAGCCGAACTCGGATATCGTTTCCGTTATGTGACGCCCCCGGTGCCATTACCGTACTGACCTTTCTACCGACGTGGTGGCAAAGAAATCCCGCGCGATGCTCGCGCCTATAATGGCCTCGCCCACGACGATGCACTTGTAGGCGGTGATCGGATGGCCTTCGATTGTGTTTGTGGTGGTGAGGATCACAACTTTATTCTCTCATGATTGTTTGATTAGAGCGCTTGTTCCGGCCAGATGTTTCGTCCCGATAAGTAATAAATAGGACAGAAATCCACGAAATTGCGAAAGCCGCGATACCCGCGACAAACGCAACCAAAATTGCGGTACCCTGATCGCTTGTGAAGACAGAGGTTGCCCACCAACTTGCAATTGCCGCAATGAAACCCAGAAGGAGGCACGTTCCTACAAGTATCGCCTTTTCCACAACAGATTTCAGTATCCAGAAAGCAAAACCGAGGAGACTAGGCGGTTTATTTTCCGAGCGGGGTTTAACCATTTATCCAACCGACCCTTCCAACGAAATCGCCACCAACTGCTGCGCTTCCATGGCGAACTCCATCGGTAGCGCCTGTAGTACGTCCTTGCAGAACCCATTGACCACCAGGGCCACGGCTTCCTCCTCATCCATGCCACGCGAGCGGCAGTAGAAGAGCTGATCGTCATCCACCTTGGAGGTCGTCGCCTCATGCTCGACGCGAGAGGAGTTATTCTTCACCTCGATATACGGCACTGTATGAGCACCGCAGTCCCCGCCGATCAGCAGGCTGTCGCATTGCGTATAGTTACGCGAATCCTTGGCTTTGGGATGCATTGATACCAGCCCACGATAGGTGTTCTGCGCCTTGCCCGCGCTGATGCCCTTGGAGACAATACGCGATTTGGTACGCTTGCCCAGGTGGATCATCTTGGTGCCGGTGTCGGCTTGCTGCATGTTGTTGGCGATGGCAATCGAGTAGAACTCGCCCTGCGTATCATCCCCGCGCAGGATGCAGCTAGGGTATTTCCAGGTCACGGCAGAGCCGGTTTCCACCTGCGTCCACATCACCTTGGCGCGGTCACCTCGGCAATCGGCCCGCTTGGTCACAAAGTTATAAATGCCGCCCTTGCCATTCTCATCGCCCGGGTACCAGTTCTGCACGGTGGAGTATTTCACCTCCGCATCTTCCTCGACGATGATTTCGACCACTGCTGCGTGCAGCTGCGCGATGTCGCGCTGTGGCGCGGTGCAGCCTTCGAGGTACGAAACATAGGAACCTTTGTCGGCGATGATCAGAGTGCGTTCGAACTGCCCGGTGTTCTCCGCATTGATGCGGAAATAGGTGCTGAGCTCCATCGGGCAGCGCACGCCCGGTGGCACGTAAACGAACGAGCCATCCGAGAAAACTGCCGAGTTCAGTGTTGCATAGTAGTTGTCGCTGACCGGCACGACAGTGCCAAGGTATTTCTTCACCAGCTCCGGATGCTCCTTGATCGCTTCGGAGATGGAGCAGAAAATCACGCCCGCCTTCTTAAGCTCGTCCTGAAACGTCGTGCCGACCGAGACAGAGTCAAACACCGCATCTACGGCCACCTTGCGCGGCTCGTCACCCAGTTCCTCAGCACCCTCGACGCCTGCGAGGATCATCTGCTCCTTCAGCGGAATGCCGAGTTTCTTATATGTTTCCAGCAGCTTGGGATCGACCTCATCCAACGACTTCGGCTTGACCTCCATCGATTTCGGACGCGCGTAGTAGTATTGGTCCTGGAAATCGATCTCCGGATAATCGACCATCGCCCACTTGGGCTCTTTCTTCTGCAACCAGCGCTCATAGGCCGCCAGCCGCCATTCGGTCATCCACTCCGGCTCTTCGTTTTTCTCGGAAATCAGGCGCACGATATCAGGGCTGAGACCCTTGGGCGCATATTCCATCTCGATGTCCGTGGACCAGCCGTATTTATACTTGCCACCGACCTCGCGCACCGCATCAACGGTTTCCTGATCGACGCCTTCCTTGACCTGAATCTGGTCCGCTATGGTGTTGTCCAGTGCTGCCATCTTTCCCTCCAAACTCATGCCGCGCGGGCACGAAATTTACGTTCTTGTTCAAGCCAGGCTTCGGCGAACCGTGCCACGTCCTGCTCTGTTGTCTCCAGACCCAGCGACACCCGAATGGCGCTGCTGGCGGTCTCATCGTCGTATCCCATGGCACGGAGCACCGTGCTGGCACGCACTTTGCCACTGGAACAGGCCGAACCTGCGCTGATGGCAAAACCTGCGAGATCCATCTGCATCACCTGAGTCTCGCCCTTCCAGCCGGGCGTGGCAAAGCAGGAGGTATTCGGCAGGCGGTTTGCGCCTTTCCCGACAAAAATAGTCTCCTTCGCGCCCCCTGCAAGAGTGTTTTCTAGAATCTTTCTAAGTTTTTCGACTTCATCCCAACGCCCCGCCGCTACATCTCGTGCCGCAGCCTCCGCTGCAGCCCCAAATCCGGCAATGCCGATGACGTTCTCGGTGCCCGACCGACGGCCCATTTCCTGTCCGCCGCCGCGAAGGATAGCCTCCGGATCATCAGCCGTGAAATTGATCAGCGCGCCGACACCTTTCGGTCCGCCCAGCTTGTGCGCTGATAGGATCATGTAGGAGGGCCGCTTCTCACCGTTTGACGCTTTCCGAGTATCTTTCTCGTAGAGCACAGGCATTTTTCCCGCCATCTGAGTCACATCACAAACAACCGAATAGGGTATCACCCCAAGCGCTAGCGTATTAATCCGTCCATCCGGTGACACACGCGAAAGAGGAGTGACCACTCCCGTCTCGCTGTTGGCGGCGGATATTGCCAGCAAAGCAACGGAACCATCTTTGTGATCCCAAAAGTCACCAACCCTTCCGCACACCCAATCTATGAAATTGTACTCGGAAAGGTCCACATTGCCGTCTTTGTCAAAAAGACCTGGCAATTCTTCATCCGCCCACACGCGCAAACAATCATGTTCAGTGGGCAGGGCGGCAAAGACTCCGCCGTGTCTGCTCTTCTGTGCAACGGCCAAAGCGGCAGCCTCTGTCGCACTCCCGGTAAAGATTACTTGGTTTGTTCTGCATCCCACAAGCTCCGCCACCTGCGCCCGTGCCCGTTCGACCAACGCCTTGGCCTGCCGCCCTTCTGCATGCACGGAGGAAGGATTGCCGATCACATCTATGGCATCGATCATCGCCTGCCGCGCCTCTGCGCGCAGGGGGGACGTAGCGTTATGATCGAGATAGACGCGCTTCATGCCTCGTCTACAACGTCAAAGAGGTTCGGCACCGCTGGACAGGGCGCAAGCTCGTTGGCCACCACATCCGACAGGCGGGTGTGATGCAGGAACACATAGACATGGGCGCTGAGCCCTTCCCAGAGGCGGTTCGTCAGGGACTGCGCACGGCTGCCCGAGGCCCCACCGGAGGCTCCTGCCCCCTTGTGCATCGCATCGACGGTTTCATCCACCGCCGAGAGGATATCGACCACGCGAATATCCGAGGAGCGTTGCGCCAGCTTGTAGCCGCCCCCGGGACCACGCACCGAAGACACCAGCTCCGCCCGGCGCAGTTTCACGAAGAGCTGCTCCAGATACGGCAGGGAAATCGACTGCCGTTCGGCGATGTCGCCCAGCGTCACCAATTGCCCTTCGGGTTGCAGCGCGATGTCTGCAAGCGCCACCATGGCGTACCGGCCCTTTGTCGAAAGTTTCACGTTAAGGCTCCTTGCGATCGTGGGTTCAGCCGCAATTGATTGACGCGGACAAATAAAATGCCTAAGTCCGAGTTTCGCACTCCGAGGAACGAAGTGCGCACGAATTAGAACCGTTCTAAGGTGCCCCAGCGGAGCAGTCAAGAATTCGCAAGGCACGAATAGACATTGAAACAGGGACGCTCATGCCCGAGGTCATTTTCCCAGGACCCGAAGGCCGCCTCGAAGGCCGTTACCACCCTCAAAAAGAACGCGACGCACCGATTGCAATCATCCTGCATCCGCATCCGCAATTCGGCGGCACGATGAACCACGTGATTGTGCACCGGATGCATTATGCCTTCTACAATATGGGCTTTACCGTTCTGCGGTTCAATTTCCGCGGTGTCGGGCGCAGCCAGGGGGAATATGATCAGGGGATTGGCGAGCTGTCTGACGCGGCCTCCGCGCTGGATTACTTGCAGTCCATGAATAACAACTCCAAGCACTGTTGGGTAGCCGGTTTTTCCTTCGGGGCGTGGATTGGCATGCAGCTTTTGATGCGACGCCCGGAAATCACCGGCTTCATCTCCGTGGCCCCCCCCGCCAACATGTATGACTTTTCCTTCCTCGCGCCCTGCCCGTCCTCCGGTCTGATCATCAACGGCACGGCGGACCGCGTGGCCCCGCCTAGTGATACAGAATCGCTGGTGGCCAAGCTGCATGAGCAGAAGGGCATCACCATCACCCATGAACAGGTCGAAGGGGCCGGGCATTTCTTTGAAGAACCGCACCTGGATACGCTGATCGACACCACGACGTCCTATGTCAAAAGGCGTCTGACAGAAACGACGCGGTGATCTCATGGGCATTGTTGAAGACGTTGCCGACGAACTGGCGCTGGAAAGCCTCAAGATTATCAATGCGACGGGCGATGATGCCTTTGTCCAGCGCATCGCCGACACCATTGGCGGCTCCTCCCAGACGATGGAAGAGGCCTATCTGACGGCGGTCCGGGTCCGACGTGCCGAGCAGCGCGCCCGTGAACTGCTCAAGACCCTCAAAGAAGACATGGCCCGCACGCTGGAGCCACCAAAAGATGGATGACCGGCTGTCCGCCCAGATCGCTTTCCTGAGCGAGGCGGACAAGCTGAAGTCGGTCCTGCGCGCCTCGCGCCTGCATGATGCCAGCCGGTTTGAAAATTCCGCGGAACACTCATGGCACGTGATGCTCTATGCGCTTGTGCTTGCCGATCAGGCCGGCCCCGACGTCCGGATCGACCGGGTACTGAAAATGCTGCTGCTGCACGACCTGGTTGAGATCGACGCGGGCGACAACCCGATACACGGCGAGGTGGATGCCGACGCGATGGCCGCCGAGGAGGCCGCCGCGGCGGATCGGATTTTCGGCCTGCTGCCCGCCGATCAGGCCGAGACCTTTCGCGCGCTCTGGGAAGAGTTCGAGGCTGCAGAAAGCGCCGATGCCATCTTTGCCAAATCCATTGACCGGGTGCAGACCCCCATCGGCAATCTGGCCAATGGCGGCGGATCGTGGAAAGACTACAACGTCTCCTATGCACAGCTTGAAGCCCGCGTAGGCACACCGGTAAAACGCGGCGCGCCGGGGCTCTGGAGCTGGCTGCAACCCAAGCTCAACACCTTCTTCGCCGAAAGCTGATATGTCCGATTTTCGCGCCAGCCTCCCGTTGATCTTTGGCCTGTCGGCAGCAATTGGCGGTCTTTTTTCCGTGGGGGCCTATGCCTTTGAATTTCCCTGCATTGATGCCTTCAGGGGTGTTGAATTCTCAGGCCGGGGCGAGGCGCTCATCGGGGCGGCCCGCCATGCGTTGCAGACCCCGGACCGGTTCATCGAGGTTTTCATTCCCTTCTTCCTGATAACCCTCGCGGTCTTCGCCAGCCCCTTCATCTTTGAAAAGACCACACCCGCCCGGCGCGTTACCGGATTTTCCAGCGTCATCTACATGCTCTTTTCGGTCGGTGTTCTGGCGATCATGGGGCCGCGTCTGGACTGCAGCGCCGAAGATGTCCCCTGGGCGCTGTTCTCGGTCATCGGCGGTGTCACCCTGGCGGGACTGGCTGGTGTGACACTCTTGGGCACATGGCTCAATAGGCGCTGACCCCATTCTGAAATTCAAACGGTATACATTTGCATACCATCTTTTCAAAGCCCGCCGAACACGCTAAACCGCGCGCAAACCGAACCGACATACCTCACAGGAGCCCGGCATGACAAAGATCAAGGTGGATAACCCAATCGTCGAACTCGACGGCGATGAAATGACCCGCATCATCTGGGACTTCATCAAGAAAAAACTGATCCTGCCCTACCTGGATGTCGATCTGAAATACTACGATCTGGGCATCGAGGCCCGCGACGAGACCGATGACCAGATCACGGTCGATGCGGCTCATGCGATCAAGGAACACGGTGTCGGCGTGAAATGCGCCACCATCACACCGGATGAAGCCCGTGTGGAAGAGTTCGGTCTGAAACAGATGTGGCGCTCGCCCAATGGCACCATCCGCAATATCCTGGGCGGGGTGATCTTTCGCCAGCCGATCATCTGCAAGAACGTGCCGCGGCTTGTGCCGGGCTGGACCCGGCCCATTGTCGTCGGACGCCACGCTTACGGTGACCAATACCGCGCCACGGATTTCAAATTCCCGGGCAAAGGCAAACTGACCCTGAAGTTCGTCGGCGAAGATGGCACCGAGATCGAGCGCGATGTCTTTGATGCGCCTGACAGCGGCGTGGTGATGGCCATGTACAACCTTGATAAGTCCATCATTGATTTCGCGCGGGCCTCCTTCAACTACGGTCTGACACTGGGCTGGCCGGTCTATCTGTCGACCAAGAACACGATCCTCAAGCAATATGACGGCCGCTTTCTGGAGCTTTTCCAGCAGGTTTTCGACGAGGAATTCGCCGAGAAATTCAAGGAGGCCGAGATCTGGTACGAACACCGGCTGATCGACGACATGGTCGCCTCTGCGATGAAGTGGTCGGGCGGCTATGTCTGGGCCTGCAAAAACTACGACGGGGATGTGCAATCCGATACCGTGGCGCAGGGCTTTGGCTCTTTGGGGTTGATGGCTTCGGTGCTGATGACGCCCGATGGCAAGGTGGTGGAATCCGAGGCCGCCCATGGCACCGTCACCCGCCACTACCGCCAGCATCAAAAGGGCGAGCAGACCTCCACCAATTCCATTGCCTCGATCTACGCCTGGACCGGCGGTCTGAAGCACCGGGCGAAATTGGACGACAATGCCCCCTTGGCGCATTTCGCGGAAACCCTGGAGAAGGTTGTCGTGGACACTGTCGAAAGCGGGTTCATGACCAAGGATCTGGCGCTTTTGGTCGGACCGGACCAGCGCTGGCTGACAACCATGGGTTTCCTGGAGAAGGTCGACGAGAACCTGAACAAAGCGCTGGCGGGGTAGCTCAGCAATTTTCTTGGGAAAAGGGCCGGTGCATCACAGCCGGCCTTTTTTATGCGCCCTCGCAAAACCTGCCAGAGGTTCTCCTAGCTGCCCCGGTTGTGGATACGGCCATGAAGCCGCGTGATGATCCGGCTTGCGGTCTTTTCAAAAAGGCAAGGGATGAACGCGTGAACAAGCGCCGCACCCGCCGCCGCAAAAAGCGAAAACGCGAAGGTCAGGGCAAACCGCATGTGCTGGAAGAACGTCTCATCCACCGTCGCCGGATGAGAGAGAAAGATACGTTGGAACATTTGGGACCTCCTGTTTGGCTTGTCTGTTGTATCAAGACCGTGCTGAGAAGTTATCCCAATGATTGCGCCAATTTGATTGACGTCGTGAAATTTTCCCAACAAAATACAATTCATGGTGACAATCGATAACATCGATCGCAAAATCATGGAACTTCTGCAGCAGGATGCCAGCCTCTCGCTCGACGCACTTGGCGAGGCGGTGCATCTCAGCCGCAATGCCTGCTGGCGCCGGATCAAAGCCCTGGAGGCGGCGGGCGTGATTTCGGCACGGGTGACGCTGCTCAACCCCGAGGCCTTGGGGCTGGGTCTGATGGTTTTCATGATGATCCGCACCAATGCTCACGCGCCGGACTGGCTCGACACCTTCAAAAAGGCCACGAAATCGATGCCCGAAATCCTCGGGGTCTACCGCATGACCGGCGACCTGGATTACCTGATCCGCGCGCGTGTTGCCGATATGGCAGATTACGACAGACTATATCAGACGCTGATCCGCCGTGTGCCCCTGTCAGACGTTTCCGCCAGTTTCGTCATGGAACAGATCAAAGACACCCACCAATTGCCGCTCTGACCGAAAGGCGCACCCATGCCGATGCATTACCTCTACCTCGTGCTTGCCATTGTCGCAGAAACCATTGGCACCACCGCCCTGCAGGCCAGCCAGCAATTCAGCCGGCTTTGGCCTTCCATACTGGTGGTCGTGGCCTACGGCATCTCGTTTTATCTTTTGGCGTTGGCGCTGAAATTCATGCCCGTGGGGATCGTCTATGCAATCTGGTCGGGCCTGGGGATTGTCCTGATTGCGATCATCGGTTTCATCGTTTTCGGACAGCGCCTGGACCTGCCCGCGGTGCTGGGTCTGACGCTGATCATTGTCGGCATTCTGATCATCCATCTCTTTTCCAAAAGCGCCGTGCATTAAGCCGCGGCGCTCTTTTCAGATTTCCCCTAGCTTTCCGGCAGGAGGCGCGGTATGCGCCCCCAACAAACGCGCCCTTTGCCGCGTGATCTCCCAATAAAGGCTCTCGTCATGGACCTGCGCAACATCGCAATCATCGCTCACGTTGACCACGGCAAAACCACGCTGGTGGACGAACTGCTCAAGCAATCAGGCACGTTCCGTGAAAATCAGGCCACGGCAGAACGCGCCATGGACAGCAACGATCTGGAGCGCGAACGCGGGATTACCATCCTGGCCAAGGCCACATCGGTGGAGTGGAAAGGCACGCGGATCAACATTGTCGACACGCCGGGCCACGCAGATTTCGGCGGCGAAGTTGAACGTATCCTGTCGATGGTCGACGGGGTTGTCCTGCTGGTTGACGCGGCAGAAGGCCCGATGCCGCAGACCAAATTCGTAACCTCCAAAGCGCTGGCCCTGGGTCTGCGCCCCATCGTTGTGCTGAACAAGGTCGACAAGCCCGATGCCGAACCCGACCGCGCGCTGGATGAGTGTTTTGATCTCTTCGCCAATCTCGGTGCCGATGACGATCAGCTCGATTTCCCCGCCATGTATGCCTCCGGCCGTAACGGCTGGGCCGATATGGAGCTGGACGGCCCGCGCACTGATCTCTCCGCCCTTTTTGATCTGATCGTCGATCACGTACCCGGTCCGGCGCAGGTCGCGCAGCGGGATGAACCGTTTCGCATGCTGGCCACCACGTTGGGCGCGGACCCGTTCATCGGGCGCATCCTGACGGGCCGCGTCGAGGCGGGCACGTTGAAAGCAGGGGAAACCGTCAAAGCGCTGTCGCGGGATGGCGATTTGGTCGAGAACTTCCGCGTCACCAAGATTTTGGCGTTTCGTGGCCTGACGCAACAGCCGATTGATCTGGCCGAAGCCGGTGACATCGTCAGCCTTGCTGGTATGTCCAAAGCCACCGTGGCCGACAGTATCGTGGCCCCGCAAGTGACCGAGGCCCTCCCCGCGCAACCCATTGATCCGCCCACGATCACCGTCACCTTTGGCATCAACGACAGCCCCCTGGCCGGGCGCGACGGCAAGAAAGTCCAATCCCGCGTGATCCGCGAACGCCTGATGAAAGAAGCGGAATCGAACGTCGCGATCAAGATTAGCGACACGCCGGGCGGCGAAGCCTTTGAAGTTGCCGGGCGCGGCGAATTGCAGATGGGTGTTCTGATCGAAAATATGCGCCGCGAAGGCTTCGAGCTGAGCATTTCCCGCCCGCAAGTGCTGTTTCAGGACATTGATGGCCAGCGTCACGAGCCCATCGAAGAAGCGACGATCGACGTGGATGACGAATACTCCGGTGCTGTGATCGAAAAGATCACCGGGGTGCGCCGGGGCGAGTTGGTGGAGATGAAACCCGCAGGCGCGGGCAAGACCCGGATCGTGGCGCATGTGCCCTCACGCGGACTGATCGGGTATCACGGTGAATTTCTGACCGATACGCGCGGCACAGGCGTGTTGAACCGCGTTTTTCACGCCTGGGCACCGCATAAAGGACCCATCCCGGGGCGTCGCGCAGGTGTGCTGATCTCAATGGAAAACGGCACCTCGGTGGCCTATGCCCTGTGGAACCTCGAAGAACGCGGGAAGATGATGATTGGTGCGCAGGCGGATGTCTACACCGGCATGATCATCGGTGAGCACAGCCGCGAAAACGATCTGGAAGTGAACCCGCTGAAGGGCAAGAAGCTGACCAATGTGCGTGCGTCCGGCACCGATGAGGCGGTACGTCTGACGACGCCGATGACCTTGTCGTTGGAAGAGGCAATTGCCTATATCGATGATGACGAGTTGGTTGAGGTGACGCCGAATGCCATCCGCCTGCGCAAACGCTACCTCGATCCGCATGAACGCAAGCGGATGGCGAAAGCAGGGTAAGGCTGAACCGGGGCGTTGCCCCGGACCCCAGGATATTTAGGGCCAGAAGAAGCGGGCTGTGCCGCGATACTTGGTTATTCGGTGGTTTCGATGATCATCAATTCGCGTTCACTCGCGTCGCGCGCATGGTTCAATGCACGCTGATAAACATCTGAGTTATAGCATTTTTCAGCTGTTTCAACGTCTGGAAACCGCGCCACGACATTGCGTGGACGCGCCTGACCTTCCAGTTGCACGAACCGACCGCCCCGCGCAATGAATGTCCCACCATGATTGGCAATGGCCTCCGTCGCAAGGGCGGCGTATTTGCCGTAGGCTTCTTCGTCTGTCACGGTGACATGTGCGATCCAAAGTGCTCCCATGGTCCTTATCCTTTCAGTACGGCTTCTGCCGCTGCGATGGCGGCATCGGCGTTTTGAACATCCTTGGCGCCGCCCTGCGCCATATCAGGGCGACCCCCGCCGCCCTTGCCGCCAAGCTCAAGCACAGCAGCTTTGACGATATCCACCGCGGAGAGGTTTTCAACGAGATCCTCGGTAACCCCTGCCGCCACGGCGGCCTTGCCATCTGCATCGGCGATCAACAGGACAGCACCCGACCCGATTTTATCTTTGAACTGGTCCACCAGAGCGGGCAGATCTTTCCCGGTGACGCCGGATAGAACCTGTGCCATGAAAGCGACGCCATTGATCTGATGCGCTTCTGGTGCCGCGATGCCGCCGCCAGCAGACATCGCCAATTCCCGCCGCAGCTGTGCAACCTCGTTGCTGAGGTTGCGGCGTTCTTCCATCAGGCTGCGCACCCGCTCGGGCACATCGGCAGGCTGAGCTTTCAAATCCAGGGCCACTTCCGCCAACCGGTGGTCTTGTGCGCGCAGGTAGGACAGGGCCGCGGCCCCGGTGAGCGCTTCGATCCGACGGACACCGGCGCTGCTGGCACTGTCGCCCAGTGTCACGAAGGCACCGATATCTCCGGTTTGGCGCACATGTGTCCCGCCACAAAGCTCCAGCGAGTAGGTATTGCCCTCCGATCCCTTTCCGGAACCCTCCTGCGTGCCCATGGAGACAACGCGCACCTCGTCACCATATTTTTCACCAAAAAGCGCCTGTGCACCCAATGCGCGGGCGTCATCAGGTGTCATGATCCGTGTCTCAACGGGCGCGTTCTGCCGGATGTAGGTATTCACATCCGCTTCCACTTTCATCAGCTCATCCTGGCTCAACGCCCGGGTATGGCTGAAATCAAAGCGCAAACGATCTTCCGCGTTCAGCGACCCGCGTTGCGCCACGTGATCGCCAAGTGCTGCGCGCAGAGCTTCATGCAGCAGGTGCGTGGCTGAGTGGTTCGCGCGGATGGCGGTTCGACGCGTATGGGTGACTTCCAGCTGCACGGCGTCGCCCACTTTCAGGGCGCCCGTATCCACGGTCAGATGGTGCGCAAACAATCCTTCGCCGCGCTTTTGCACATCACTTACATGCCCCGAAAAACGGGTTTCATAAGCCTCATGCGTGCCTTCGAGGATGCGCACGTATCCGTGGTCCGCAACCTGCCCGCCGGATTCAGCATAAAAAGGTGTCTGGTTGAAAATGACCCAGGCACCGCCGCCCGCAGTCTCCAGCGCATCGATTTCCGCGCCATCCTCGATGATCGCCAAGACAACACCTTCGGCGATCTCCGTGTCATAGCCGAGGAAATCGGTGGCACCGTGCTGATCCGCCAGATCGAACCAGATCGCGGCATCCGCCGCTTCGCCGGAACCGGACCACGCCGCCCGCGCCTTGGTCTTTTGCTCTGCCATCGCTGCGTCGAACCCTTCGATATCGACGGAGCGCCCCTTTTCGCGCAAAGCATCCTGTGTCAGGTCCAGTGGGAAGCCGTATGTATCGTAGAGCTTAAAGGCTGCCTCCCCGGGGAGGTTCGCATCTTCTGGCAAGCGTGACAGCTCGTCGTCGAGCAATCGCAGACCGCGATCCAGCGTTTGCCGGAACCGGGTTTCTTCGTGCAACAGGGTCTGTTGGATCATCGCCTGCGCCTGACCCAATTCCGGATAGGCGGCCCCCATCTGCTGGACAAGCGCGGGCACCAGTTGATGCATCAAAGGATCTTTCGCGCCCAGCAAATGCGCGTGGCGCATGGCACGTCGCATGATCCGCCGCAACACATAGCCGCGCCCATCGTTGGACGGCATCACCCCATCGGCCATCAGAAAGGACGTCGACCGCAAGTGATCCGCAATCACCCGGTGATGCGTTTTGCCCGCGCCATCGGGGTCCGTGCTGGTCGCATCCGCAGAGGCTTCGATCAGATTGCGCATGAGGTCGGTGGCGTAATTGTCGTTGGTCCCCTGTAGCAGCGCCGCGACACGTTCGATCCCCATGCCGGTATCGATGGATTGTGCGGCAAGATTGCGACGGGTGCCATCCTCGAACTGCTCATATTGCATGAAGACGAGGTTCCAGATTTCGACAAACCGGTCACCGTCTTCTTCGGGGCTGCCGGGAGGGCCGCCCCAGATATGATCGCCGTGATCGTAAAAGATCTCGGTACAGGGTCCGCAGGGGCCTGTCGGGCCTGCCGACCAGAAATTGTCATCCGTGGCGATCCGGATGATCCGGTCATCCGACAGACCGGCATGTTTTTTCCAGATTTCCACCGCTTCGTCATCGGTGTGATAGACGGTGACCAGCAGCCGGTCTGCGTCGATGCCGAAATCCTTGGTCAGCAGATCCCAAGCAAAGGGGATCGCATCTTCCTTGAAGTAATCGCCAAAGCTGAAATTGCCCAGCATTTCAAAGAATGTGTGGTGACGCGCGGTGTAGCCGACATTGTCCAGATCGTTGTGCTTGCCACCGGCGCGCACGCATTTCTGTGCGGTCACCGCACGTTTGTAATCCCGCGTTTCCAGACCGGTAAAAAGGTTCTTGAACTGCACCATGCCAGCGGCCGTGAACATCAGCGTCGGGTCGTTGCGCGGCACCAGCGGGCTCGATGGCACCACCGCGTGGTCCTGCTTGTCAAAATAGGACAGGAAGGTGGAGCGGATATCGTTCAGGGTTTGCATGAACCGGGGCCTTTGAGCGTGAAATAACTGGTCTTGACCAAATAGCCCCGCCGCGCGCGGCTGTCCACGTCTCAAACCGCTTAAAACGTAAAGAAGGCGCAGCCTTTCGGTGCGCCCTGCTCATGTGCCGGTGGAAAGTCTGCTATGCTTCGAGGATATCGTCGTCTTCTTTGCGCTCATGTTCGGGCATATCAAAATCCAGCCCGTGTGCGGCGCGAATTTTATCTTCGATTTCCAGCGCCATCTGCACGTTTTCGCGCAGGAAGCCTTTGGCATTCTCCCGGCCCTGCCCGATACGTTCATCACCATAGCTGAACCAGGAGCCGGATTTGTCAACCACACCGGCGGCCACGCCCAGATCAAGCAATTCGCCCATCTTGGAGATGCCTTCGCCATACATGATGTCGAATTCCACCTGCTTGAAGGGGGCTGCGACCTTGTTTTTCACAACTTTCACGCGGGTGTGGTTGCCGACCACCTCATCGCGGTCCTTGAGCGCGCCGATGCGGCGAATGTCGAGACGCACAGAGGAGTAGAACTTGAGCGCGTTGCCGCCCGTCGTCGTCTCCGGCGAGCCGAACATGACGCCGATCTTCATGCGGATCTGGTTGATGAAGATCACCATGCAGTTGGAGCGGCTGATCGATCCGGTGAGTTTGCGCATGGCCTGACTCATCAGGCGGGCCTGCACGCCGACGGAACTGTCGCCCATGTCCCCTTCGAGCTCGGATTTGGGTGTGAGGGCAGCCACAGAGTCCACGATGACCATGTTCACCGCACCGGAGCGGACCAGCGTGTCGGTGATCTCCAGCGCCTGCTCGCCAGTGTCGGGCTGGCTGATCAGCAGCTCATCCAGATCAACGCCCAGCTTCTTGGCATAGGTCGGATCAAGCGCATGCTCGGCATCGACAAAGGCACAGACACCACCCGCTTTTTGCTGCTCCGCCACGCAGTGCAGCGTGAGGGTGGTTTTACCGGAGCTTTCCGGCCCGTAAATCTCGACAATCCGGCCCATCGGCAGACCGCCGATCCCCAGCGCGATGTCCAGACCAAGCGAGCCGGTAGAGCTGGCTTTGATATCTTGAACAGCGCCTTCCTGACCCAGTTTCATGATGGAGCCTTTACCGAACTGGCGCTCGATCTGTGCCAGCGCGGAATCAAGCGCCTTTTGTTTGTCTGCTGTCTTCTTGCTATCCATGCTCAATAAATCTGCCGTTGCCATTTGCGTTTCCTCTTAGTGTCATACTTCGCGATACGCGGCAATGATACCGAGACGACGAAGCCGGGATGTTCTCATTCCGTTCCTTATGAGATCAAAAAGAGAACATTTCAAT
This sequence comes from uncultured Roseobacter sp., assembly GCF_947501835.1. Classification (NCBI taxonomy): domain Bacteria; kingdom Pseudomonadati; phylum Pseudomonadota; class Alphaproteobacteria; order Rhodobacterales; family Roseobacteraceae; genus Roseobacter; species uncultured Roseobacter sp. The sequence goes on from NZ_CANMXR010000001.1 coordinate 114,584, forward strand.
CAAAATTTCACTAAACCATCCTTTTCCGAATCTGGTTAAGGAGTGGTTTAAGGTTGTCCAATTCGTCGAGCGCAAGGCTTATACTACATGAGAGCACTTTAATTTTACCGTCTAGAAATCTGAATTATAAACGATTTTTCTGCATTCAATATCGAGCGCAGCGGAGCTAGGACCGTAAGCAGCGATCACCTGTCGCAAGATCATAACGGCGCGCTTGGTTACAAATCCGGCATGCCGCAGACAATCCGACTGGATTTGGAAGTCGCGGTCAGTGCAGCTGTTGATGCACCGTGTCGGTAAGATCATTCAGGGAGAAGGGCTTCGGCAGAAACACCGAATTCGGGATTTTGATCTGGGTCTCGCCAAAACTGTCCTCGGCATAGCCTGACACAAACACCACCCGCACGCCGGGACGCTCCTTCAAGGCCTCGCGCACCCAACTTGGACCATCCATACCCGGCATGACCACATCGGTGACAAAGACGTCGACGTTTAGCGAGGCATCCTCCAACGTCTTCAAAGCCGCCTCTGCGGAATCCGCTTCCAGCACCGTGTAGCCACGCAGCCGCAGCGCCCGGCTGGCAAAGGCGCGCACGGGCGCCTCATCCTCAACAAGCAGGATGACGCCATCCCCATGTTTCGCGGCAGGTTTGGCTTCTATCTGCTTTTCGACCGGTGTCGGCACTTCGGAGGCTTCCAGCACAGGGAAGTAGAGGGTAAATTTCGTCCCCGTGCCCACCACACTGTCGACAAAAATATAGCCGCCGGTCTGTTTGATAATCCCATAAGCCGTCGACAGACCAAGGCCCGTCCCCTCGCCCGTGCGTTTCGTAGTGAAAAACGGCTCGAACACCTTTTGCAGCTTGTCTGAAGGAATACCCACACCGTCGTCGGAGACCTGCACCGTGACATAGCGTCCCACGGGTACGGTGACGCGGTCACGCTCCAGCGCCTCATTGAGATCCGTGCATTCGGTCACAATCCGGATCTGCCCCCCTTGCGGCATCGCATCACGCGCATTGACCACAAGGTTCATCAGCACCTGTTCCAGCTGCCGCTTGTCCGCACGAATGGGGGCAAGCACCGGATCATGGCTGAGCGTCAGCGTGATCTTTTCGCCCACCAGGCGGTTCAGCAGATGCGTCAGATCTGACAGCGTATCCCGCATGTCGAGGGTTTCAGGCCGCAGGGTTTGTTTGCGCGAGAAAGCCAGCAACTGACCCACAAGAGCCGCAGCCCGGTTCGCGTTCTGATTGATCTGAACCAGGTCGCTGAAGTCCGGGTCACCCTGATCGTGGCGCAGCAGCAGCAGGTCGCAGTGGCCGGAAATCGCCGTCAGCAGATTGTTGAAGTCATGCGCCACACCGCCCGCCAATTGCCCGATCGCTTGCATTTTCTGGCTTTGGACGAATTGTGCCTCCAGTGATTTCAGCTCGGTCGCATCGTTCAGAACCGCGATCAATGCGGGCTTGCCCTCCTCGGTGACGCGGTTGAGCGTGACCTGCACGTAGACTTCCTTATCCGTGCGCTTGAGACGCAGGAACTCCGATTGCTGTGCCGCGCGCCCGGCGAGCGTTTCCGACAGCCATCCGGTGATCGACCGTCCCAGACCTTCCATCAGATCCGACAAATGCACCTGATCCTTGAGCGAGACGCCAATCAAGCTCGCAGCCAGCCGGTTGTAAGCCTGCACGTCGCCATCGGGGCTGACCTTGAGCAAGGGGACGGGCAGGTCCTGAAATACGTTCCAGCCGTCTTTGGACATGGTCTCCGCGCCGGGCGGCAGCAGGTAGAGCGCGCGGCGTCCGGCGCCAGCGTCGACCTCACTGACCAACGCGCGTGTTGGTCCCTCGACGCCCGTTATGTCGCAAACGGTTCCCGGCACAACCGGCAATTGCTTGAAGAGCCGATCCAGTGTCTTGATGCGCCCACCCGCAAGCTTGCGGGCCTGCTCGTTCATGTACAATACCGCATTGGTACGCCCGACAAGGATCATCGGCAGCGTGGGCCCTTCGGCGCTTTGCTGCGCGCTTGCCACATCTTCAAGGCGCCAAAGATAGGCCTCCGATCCGGCATGATGCACCGACAACCGCAGATGCCCGCGGCGCGTGACCAAATCCTCACGCGCGGATCCTTCGGTATCTGAGCGTGTTTGCAGCCGAAACAGGATGCCAGCGGGATTGGCCAATGTGTTTTTCAAGGTGCCGCCGACGGTTTCCTCAATATCCGCTTCGAAGCGTTTGCGTGCCGCGAGGTTCGCCGAGAGAATTTCGCCGTCCTTGGTTGCGAGAAAACTGGGCGAGGCGTCTTTGCTGATGAATTCAGATAAGACCGCGACAGTGGCGGCACTGCGGCGCTCGAAACTCTTGGCCATCCACATCAACACGCAGCTCATCCCAAGCAGCGTCAGACATCCCGCAAACAAGGCCCGGCGCAGCAACAGATCTGGCGAAGCCAAGGCCAAAATTCCCAACAAGACGGCCACCAGAACGAGGGTGCCCAGGCGCTTTTGCGCCCTGAGCGCAACGCGAGCTAATCTGGATGGTGTAAGTGCGCTGCGCGGCAAAATCGTGTCCCCATGGTTCGAATCGCTTCAGCATTTACACGCCCTATTTGTTAAGCTCGGCTTAACCACGTACGGCAATGCTCGTTTTGGTTGAGTATGAACAGCCTCACACGCGCGTCAAGTGTGCTGTAAAAAAACCATCACCTGTGTCCGTTACGCCAAACCGGCGTTCAAGCGCGCATTTCTATTGGGTATTTCGATGCAGGAAGGCCGCAATCCGACCCTCGTTTTCACACCGCAGGACCGATGAGGTCGCATAAACCAACCAGCCAGAGGAATGAACAAGCTCTCTCGCGGCGTCTAGAATGTCATTCCGAAGGCGCACCGCTGAGCACCAGATCGACGGGGCATGCTTGCGAACCGTTTCGGTTGCCACCCGCTCGATTGGAGCATCCTCCCAATGCGCGCGCATAGGCAGATTGGCCATGCGGGCGGAAACGATTTCATCTGTGGTGACATTGCGCCCCAGTACCGCCGCCACTGGCATTAACCTGGGGAACAAGGGGCGCATAGGTTGCGTGCAAATGTATGCGCTGGTGAAGTGGCAATAGAAGCGTTTTGTCGAGTGAAACAGTCCGTCATAACCCGCTCTATAAAACAGGTTTCTAAATCAGGTAGAGCGCCAAACCACCTCCGGTTCAGACGGATACGCGGTCATATCAATCTCGACGCAGAACCGCGCAATAAAATCCGTCTCCACCATCCAGCGGTGTGAACCGTTTTTGGGTTTTGAGAGAGTATTCACGGTGGCGCGACAGGAACGCATCAACCTGGTGATCATTTTCGCACTCCAGCAAGGAACATGTCGCATAAACCAAATGGCCTTGTGATCTGACCAATGCGGCTGATTGATCCAAGATTTCTTGCTGAATTTCCAAAATGCGACGTAACTTCTCGCGTGTCAGCAACCATTTGCCCTGAGGGTCACGGCGCCAGGAGCCGCTGCCTGTGCATGGTGCATCTATGAGAATGGTATCGTAGGGGGATTTCTGCTTCACCTCCGGCCCCGATAGCAGGTTTACTATCGCCTCGGCCCGAGCGGCACGTGCAGGCAGATCTTTCATCCTTCTTTGATCCACATCATGGGCAAAAAAAACGCCTTCGACGCGGCTTGCAATCGCCAAGGTCTTCCCTCCACCTCCGGCACAGAAATCCAACAGTTTTTCACCGGTCTCAAGCGGCACCATGTCCGCAACCGCTTGCGATGAGGCATCTTGCAACTCGATCTTCCCGTCGAGATAGGAAGGCGCATTTTTGATCTTCCTTGCGCCCTCGATGACCTCGACAGCCGAGGGAGAAAGAGCATGTGAACGGGCAACTATCCCTTCCGAAGACAGTTCTTCAATTGCGCTATCTCTATCCAATCGCGCCAGATTGATCCTAAGATGAACCGGAGCCCGCCTTCGCATCTGCTCGGCAACCTGTTGCGCACGCTCGCCCAGGGAGGTCTGAATATCGGGCCAGAGCCACTCTGGAAAATCTGCGCTTTCGCTGCTGTTTGCTTCGGGCCAACGCCCATTGGACCGTTCTGCATCTGTTAACTCGGAAGGAGCATATGGACCTGCACCAAAGAGGGAGTCAGGCGCCAGCCCTGCGTCCCTCACATATCCGAGCAACAAAGCCCTTCCCGTCTCACCGCCACCGAGCGCTGCCAGGCTTCGCTTGCGCCGGAGAACATCATATACCAGATCTGCGATCGCAGCGCGGTCCTTCGAACCAGCATACCGGTTCTTGCGCCCCCACCCGGCCAGAGCACGATCTGCCAGTTCACCGTCCAAAATACGATCTACCAAGTTGATCGCGGCGCTTATACGTGCTGCAGGTGTCACGAAACTCTCATCCAACTCAGCTAAATTCCAATCGCAAACTCCATATACAGGAGCAATGGGCGGGACCAGCGTGGAAACGGTAGATCACCCGCCAATTTGACAATGCGCCAGAAATTCTATCGGCCAAGCGGCATGCATCGGCCGCTATGGATTGGTAAAATGCCAACGGAACAGGATCCCGCGCCGAAGCACTTTATGGACAACCGCAGGGCTGCGCTGACGTAAGATAAGCACATCCTGCCCCATGTTTTTTTGAGGTCAACGCGCCGCGATTTGCGCCCGCAGCGAATGCCTTCACTAAAAGGCCGCGAGGGACCCTAGATGTCTGATCTGAGCGGGCCTCAACCGTCAACCCGATGCCAAAAGAGGTAGTGTTGCCCCCAATCTGATGACGTGTGAAGGCACAAGCCTTATATAAACGCTCCTTTTCAGCGCGGGATGTCAGCGGTAACATGTTGTGCATCGTATTAGGGTCCCCATGCACCAGCAAAACGCGTCTCAATTCTATCGTCGACACGGAGAATGGAGCGATCCGAAAGAATGCGTCAGATCGTTTGATGTCGTCCCTGGCGTCTTATCGGCGGTCACATCCACGGTGCAGGGCATCCTCTTGCATGATTACTTTGGCGCGCATCTATATGCTGAGCCGCCTGAGGACATTGCGCGAGCATCGCGTGCGACCTTGCCGGTCTCCGAAAGACTGACGAGTGTTCATGCCTTCGGAAAGAAACCCCTTACGCAAGCGCGGCATACGTCTTCTCGGACCATTGGAACATGTCGAGACTATGCCCTGTTGACCTGCTCCCTGCTTCGTCATCATGGCATTGCAGCCCGTGTTCGTTGCGGTTTCGCGCGCTATTTCCACCCACCAACCTACGAAGATCATTGGATCTGTGAATATCAGGATGCCGCCACAAAAGAGTGGAAGATGGCCGACGCCCAATTGGATGAAGAACATCGAAAGCATCTGTCGATCACCTTTGATGTGAACGACATGCCAAAGGAACAATTCTTGTACCCGTGGCACGTGTGGGAGCAGTTCGGCCGCGACCTCCCACGTCTGGAGGATTTTGGGCAAGGTGACGCCAAGGGCCTTTGGTTCGTCCGTGCAAACTTGGCAAGGGACTTTTTGGCTCTGACAAAGCAAGAGGTTTCCGATTGGGATAGCTGGCGTGACCAAACTGATGCAGACAAAATGGCTGTCAGAGAGGCGATCGCTCAATGCAACGAACTCGCCGCTGCAGGAAAGCTGTTGGATACCGCCGAGACCGTTGACCTCGACGCTCTTGATGGCTTAGTCGCCAGCCTTCAAACCCCGCATTGGCGCAGCTGACCGCCGACAACCGGGTCCGCGCACCTGACTGTGGACTTTAAAAGTAGTGCGCGACGATGAACGCCAGCCTTAGCCATCATGAATTATTGGCCTGCCAAACGGCACATGTATGAGTAGTATCGACGGTCTTTGTCGGCACGCTCAAAGAGCCATGACCGGCAAGGCGTTTGGAATGCGGAGACAGCTATCAGCGTTGAAAATTGACGGCCCAAGTAACCAGCGCACTATTCAAAGCGGCGCTTTGTGTCGGGGAATTGCGCGGTGATCGCTAACCCTGCGGCATCCTGAAGGTTCACCGGAACATCAAGATGCGTAGGTCTATTGCGCGAGGCTGCGCGGTCTTTCGATCCGGCCCAGCGGGTCAGGGCCTGTTCGGCAGCGGCCCCTGCGGCGATCACATCAAGAATCTCGATCGCCGCTGCGACCCGCGCAGCAGGGGTCATCGGAACGGACGCGGGTCAGTCACCAGAAACATCCCGTTACCCCGCCCGATAGTTCGGGCTTTCGCGGGTGATCTGCACATCATGCACGTGGCTCTCCTTCAGCCCCGCGCCGGTAATCTTCACGAAATGGCAGTTAGTGCGCATCTCCTCCACGGTCGCGCACCCGGTGTAGCCCATGGCCGCGCGCAACCCCCCGACCAGCTGGTGGATCACTGCGCCCGCGCTGCCCTTATAGGCCACCTGCCCTTCGATGCCTTCGGGCACCAGCTTGTCGCTGGCCGCATCTTTCTGGAAATAACGGTCTGCCGAGCCGCTGGCCATCGCGCCCAGGCTGCCCATGCCGCGATAACTTTTGAAGCTGCGGCCCTGGTAAAGGATCACCTCGCCGGGGGACTCGTCAGTACCCGCGATCATGCTGCCAACCATGGCGCAGGACGCGCCCGCTGCGATGGCCTTGGCGAAATCGCCGGAGAATTTGATGCCGCCATCCGCAATGACTGGCGTATCGCCCGCCGCAGCAGCACAATCCATGATCGCCGTCAGCTGCGGCACACCCACGCCCGCCACCATGCGGGTGGTGCAAATCGAGCCTGGTCCGATGCCCACCTTGATCGCGTCGGCACCAGCGTCGATCAAGGCGCGCGTGGCCTCTCCGGTCGCGACATTGCCCGCAACGATCTGCACCTCGTTGGACAGCGCCTTGGCGCGGCGCACGGCCGCGGCGACCCCTTCGGAATGACCATGTGCGGTGTCGATCACGATCATATCGGCACCGGCGTCCACCAGCGCCTCGGACCGTTCAAACCCGGCGTCGCCCACGGTGGTAGCGGCAGCGACCCGCAGACGCCCCAGCGCATCCTTGCAGGCGGTTGGGTTCAACACGGCCTGTTCGGTGTCCTTGAGCGTCAGGAGCCCGGTAAGCTTGCCCTCCTTATCCGTGATCAGCAGCTTTTCGATCCGCCGCGCCTTCATCAGGCTGATGGCCTCTTCGCGGTCCGCGGGTTCATGCAGAACGGCGAGGTTGTCCGAACTCATCATCACCGATACGGGCGTATTATCATCACTGGCAAAACGCATGTCGCGGTTGGTCACGATGCCAACGACACGACCCTGCGCGTCCACAACCGGGAACCCGGTGACGCGGTAGCGATCCTGCAACGCCTTGGCATCTGCCAGCGTCTGATCGGCCCGCAGGGTGATCGGGTTATAGACAATGCCGCTCTCAAACCGCTTGACCCGGCGGATTTCGCGCGCCTGCTCTTCGATGCTGAGGTTGCGGTGCACCACGCCGATCCCGCCGGCCTGCGCCATGGCAATCGCCATGCGTCCTTCGGTGACCGTATCCATCGCGGAACTCAGCAGCGGAATGTTCATCGAAATCGCCCGCGTCACGCGGGTGCGGGTGTCTGCGGTGGACGGCAGGACGGATGACGCCCCCGGCACCAACAGCACATCATCAAAGGTAAGGGCCTCACGAATCTCCATAGCAACCTCGCTCGCGGAGTGTCTCATTTGGCAGTTTCCTATTTCACGCCGCGCCGAAAATGGAAAGGGGCAAAATCCGCACATCCGCCGGGTGGCTTATTTCCCCGCTCAGCACGCCCCCTTTTGCATGGCACTACTGCCGCCGCAGACAGCAGAAAAGAGCGACATTGAGGCTGACAGAAAGCCAGGTTCAACCGGACTTCATAATCAATATGACAATTTCAGGCGGGTAATGCCGCCAGAAGCGTATTAAGTGACGCGGGAGAGCGATTTCGCTGCTCTGCCCGCGCTATTCTGGAACCAGATCATGACAGGCAATTGAAAACTATGAGCAACGACCCCCTCGTCGTCTTTACCCCCTCCGGCAAACGCGGCCGTTTCCCGGCGGGAACCCCGATCCTGACGGCGGCACGCCAGCTGGGTGTCGATCTCGATTCCGTCTGCGGCGGGCGTGGCATTTGCTCCAAGTGCCAGATCACCCCAAGCTATGGCGAGTTTTCCAAACATGGCGTCACCGTGCACGACACGGCGCTGTCGGAGTGGAACAAGGTGGAACAGCGCTACCAGGACAAACGCGGTCTGAAAGCAGGCCGCCGCTTGGGCTGCCAAGCGACCGTTCAGGGCGATGTGGTGATCGACGTGCCCCCCGAAAGCCAGGTGCACAAACAGGTGGTGCGCAAGCGCGCGGAGGCGCGCGAGATCGTGCTCGACCCCTCCACCAAGCTCTATTACGTCGAGGTCGCAGAGCCCGACATGCACGACCCCTCGGGCGATCTCGAACGACTGCGCGACGCGCTTGAAAGCCAATGGGAGTTGGAGCACGTCACCGCCGATCTGCATATCCTGCAATCGATGCAGCCTATTCTGCGCAAAGGCGACTGGAAGGTCACCGTGGCGGTGCATCTGGGCGATCGCGAAAACCGCCCGCGCATCATGAACATCTGGCCCGGCTACTACGATGGCACGGTTTACGGGCTGGCGGTCGATCTGGGCTCCACCACCATCGCCGCACATCTCTGCGATCTGCAAACCGGCGAGGTGCTGGCCTCCTCGGGCGTGATGAACCCGCAGATCCGCTTCGGCGAAGACCTGATGAGCCGCGTCTCCTATTCGATGATGAACGCCAAGGGAGCCGAAGAAATGACCCACGCGGTGCGCGAGGGCATGTGCGGGCTTTTCACCCAGATCGCCACCGAAGCAGCGATCGACAAGGAACTGATCGTCGATGCGGTTTTTGTCTGCAACCCGGTCATGCATCATCTGCTTTTGGGCATTGATCCCTTTGAGCTGGGCCAGGCCCCCTTCGCGCTGGCCACCAACAATGCGCTGCGCCTGCGGGCGGATGATCTGGAGCTGAACATCCACCCTTCCGCGCGCATCTACCTGTTGCCCTGTATTGCTGGCCATGTGGGTGCCGATGCCGCCGCCGTGGCCCTCTCCGAAGCGCCGGACAAATCCGACGATCTGGTGCTGGTCGTGGACGTTGGCACCAACGCGGAGATTCTGCTGGGCAACAAGGACAAGGTATTGGCCTGCTCCTCGCCCACCGGCCCCGCCTTTGAGGGCGCGCAGATCAGCTCCGGCCAGCGGGCTGCGCCGGGTGCCATCGAACGCGTGGAGATTGACCCCGCCACCAAGGCCCCGCGTTTCAAGGTCATCGGCTCGGATCTGTGGTCGGATGAAGAGGGCTTTGACGAGATGATCGCGACCACCGGTGTGACCGGCATCTGCGGGTCCGGCATCATCGAGATGGTAGCCGAGATGCGCATCCATGGGATCGTCGATGCACCAGGATTGATCGGCTCGCCGGAACAGACCGGGTCGGACCGTGTATTTCTGGACGGGCGCACCTATTCCTACCAGGTCTATGATGGCACCGCGTCAGGGGGGCCGCTGATCACCATCACCAACCGCGACATCCGCGAGATACAGATGGCCAAGGCCGCGCTCTATTCAGGCGCGCGGCTGCTGATGGATAAATTCGGCGTCGACAAGGTGGACCGGGTGGTGCTCGCCGGGGCGTTTGGGGCGCATATCTCGACCAAACATGCGATGGTGCTGGGCATGATCCCGGACGCACCGCTGGACAAGGTCACCTCAGCAGGCAATGCCGCGGGCACCGGTGCGCGGATCGCGCTGCTCAATACCGGCGCGCGCGCCGAGATCGAAGCCACCGTCGGCGCCATCCACAAGGTCGAAACCGCCATCGAGCCCCGGTTTCAGGAGCATTTCGTGAATGCTTCGGCCATTCCCAATGCGGTGGAGCCCTTCCCCATTCTCAACTCCATCGTCACCCTGCCGGAGGCCACTTTCAACACCGGCGGCGGTGGCGCGGATGATGGTGCGGGCGGCGGGCGGCGCAGAAGGCGGCGCGCATGACCTCTGCAAACGCCGATCAGGCGGAATTCTGGACCCATTCAGCGGGGCAAAAATGGGTCGAGCAACAGGAAATGCTTGATACGTTCATGCAACCGGTTCTGGACGGTGTCTTTGCGCGGGCAGACTTGTGGCCCGGCGCCTGCATCCTGGACATTGGCTGTGGCACCGGCGCCAGCACGCTGCAAGCCGCCGAAATGATCGGCGACACCGGATCTGTGTTCGGTGCGGATATTTCGCCCACAATGCTGGCCCACGCAGAGAAACGTGCCGCGGGCGTATCAAATGTGGTCTTTGAGGTCGCAGACGCCGCAGAGCATGGTTTTCAGCCTGCGTCTTTTGACCATTTGATTTCGCGTTTCGGCGTGATGTTCTTTGCCGATCCGGTGTTGGCATTTTCCAATCTGATCAAGGGGCTGAAACCGGGGGGGCCTGTGACGTTTGCCGCCTGGGGCCAGATCCCAAACAATCCCTGGTTCACCACAGCAGCGCAGGCGGCCAAGGCGCGGCTCGGCGCCCCGCCCGCGGTGGACCCCGATGCGCCGGGCCCCTTTGCCTTTCGGGACGTGGACCGTGTCACGCAGATTCTGTCAGAGGCGGGTTTTGATGAGATCAAGGCGGAGGTCGCCAGTCTCCACCTGACGCCACCCGGCACCCCTGCAGAAGTGGCACGCATGGCGACGAGCGTTGGTCCCGCTGCGCGAACAGTTGACTATTTTCAGGGGAATGCCACCGACAGCGCCGCGATTGCCGATCATGTTCAAGCTGCTTTTGCGGCCTATGAAACGGCGGATGGCCTGCGGGTCCCGGCCGAAATCAACTACTTTCAGGCCCGCCGTCCGGCGGCGTGACTGCGCCCCTTGACGCTCCAGATCGAAAGCAATATCTGAGCCGTCAGGGCGCGGGTATGGTGAAAAGGTATCACGCGAGCTTCCCAAGCTTAAGTTACGAGTTCGATTCTCGTTACCCGCTCCAGCCCATTCCGATCAGTTGAGTGCGAAGGTCACACCAAAGGTAAGCACACCATCTGCGGAATCGCCATCCGCCGGGATCAATTGGGTGAAGAAGTTGCGATACCGCGCCTGCAGACCCAGCAGCGGCACCACATCGCCAATGGCGTGGCTGAAACGGTCCCCTTCGCCCGGGTAGAGCGCCAGAGCACCAAAAATACCCACTTCGAATTCATCTGCCAGTTCCACGTCATACCCGATCGAGACCAGCGCGGAGACATTGGAATAGCTGTTCTGAAACAGGCCAACGCTGTAATCGAAGGTCTCCTGCTCCCAGGTCAGGAAAACGCCGGGGTTGAACTCCCGGAAATCCTCCGAGGCATTGAAATGCTCTGATCCCAGCAGAATGGACAGCCGATCCGGCCCTGCCAGTGCAGTGGTCGGCAATGCTGCCGCAAGAATGAGGGCTGTCAGTTTCATGGAATGTCTCCCGGTCGGATCAAGCGCAACACGTAAAAGGCGCACTCTGGTTGGCGATTAAATCTGTGGTTGAGATACTTCTACGCCAATTTTGCCAGACAGGGGTTAAATCTGACTTACTGCATCAATACGTTTCCAAACGTGTCCCGCAGGTCACGCTTCAAAACCTTGCCCGTGGCATTGCGGGGCAGAACATCCGTGAAGACAACCGTATCCGGGATCTGCCACTTGGCGATCTTGCCCTCGTAGATTGAAAGTATCTCAGCGACCTCAGGCTCCTGACCCTCGGATTTGACCGCGACCAGCACCGGGCGCTCATCCCATTTTTCGTGCCGCGCGCCGATCACAGCTGCATCCGCCAGTTGCGGATGGGCGATGGCGATGTTTTCCAGCTCCACCGAACTGATCCATTCCCCACCCGATTTAATGATGTCCTTGGACCGGTCGCGGATCGACAAATAGCCATCGGGATCAAGGGTCGCCACATCGCCGGTGTTGAACCACCCCTCCTGCAGGGTCTCTTCGCGTGTGGAGCGGAAATAGGCGTCCAGAATAAACTGGCCGCGCACCACCAACTCGCCCTGGGTCTCACCGTCATGCGGCAGCGGATTGCCCGCATCATCGACAATCGCCAGCTCCACGCCCCAGGGCGGACGGCCCTGATTTTCGCGCAGACGGTGCAGGGCATCCAGCTCAAGGTCCATGTGTTTGGCCAGCGGTTGATTGACCGACCCGATGGGCGACATCTCTGTCATCCCCCAGGCGTGGATCGTTTCCACGCCGTGACGCTCGCGGAAGGCCGTGATCATGGAGGGCGGGCAGGCTGAGCCTCCCACAACGGTTTTCTGCAGGCTTTCCAGCGTGCTGCCCGCCTTTTCCGCCTCCCCCAGCAGCCCCAGCCAGATGGTAGGCACCCCCAGGGCCACGTTGATTTTATGGTGATCGATCAGACCCACAAGCGATGGCCCATCCAGGCCCGGTCCGGGCAAGACCACCCGTGCGCCGACCATGGCACAGGCATAGGGTGAGCCCCAGGCATTGACGTGGAACATCGGCACCACGGGCAGTACGACATCCATGGCCGAAAACCCGATGCTATCAGCCAGATTGCAGGCGAAACTGTGCAGCACGGTCGAGCGATGTGAAAACAGCACCCCCTTGGGGTTGCCCGTGGTGCCGGAGGTATAGCAGAGACTTGAGGCGGTAAACTCATAGAACTGCGGCCAGAGGTAGCCCGCATCGCCCTGCGTCAGCAGATCATCATAGGCGATGATTCCGGGCAAGATGCGCGCAGCCTCACCGACCTCGGCTTCGAGCAAAACGATGTGTTTCAAGCTGCTCAGCTTATCGCGGATCGCGGCGACCAGCGGCACAAAGGTACTGTCGATGAACAGCACTTCATCCTCGGCGTGGTTGATGATGTAGACGAGTTGTTCCGGGAACAGCCGCGGGTTGATCGTATGGCAGACAAAGCCACCCCCCGACACGCCGAAATAGATCTCCAGATGGCGGCGGTTGTTCCACGCGATGGTGGCGCAGCGGGTTTGCGGGGCCAGCCCCAGATGGGTCAGCGCCGACGCCAATTGCCTGGAATTGCGCCCCACCTGCCCCCAGGTGGTATGCTCTTCACCACCACCGGTATTGACGGAAATCACATCGGTGTCGCGATGGTAGCGCGCCGCATGATCAATGAGTGAAGAAATCAGTAGGGGCGCGGTCATCATCTGGCCAAGCATGGTCGTCTCCCGTTAGGTCCGGGTCGTCTTTTGCGCCATCGGCGTTTTGCGACCCTTGAGGGCATCGTGCACCCGCAACCCTGCGCTGACAAGTCTTGGCAAACATCGCGACAAGGCTTAGGGGCACTGTATGACCCTGCTCTACCACACGCCGCTGTCGCCCGAAGACCAATCCAAGCTTGGCATCACGCCCCAGGCGCCGCTGGCCATGGCGGACAAGGTGCGGTTTTCCGAACTCGACGTGCTCAATCACGTCAACAACGCCGTTTACATGCATTGGTTTGAGCGGCTGCGCATCAAATACACGCAGGACTGGGGGCTGTCGCGCTATATGGGCGCGGGCACCGACCCGCGGATCGTGATCCGCTCAGGCCAGATCCACTACCGGCAGGAAATGCGCATGGACGAGGATTATGTCGTCACCTGCGGATGCACGGGGTTTCGGACCACATCCTTTTCGCTGGCGCAGATGCTCTGGTCCGGCGGCACGCTGCGGGCGACATTCGACTGTGTGCTGGTGCTGCTGAACCCGGATGGCACCGGGCGTTACGAGATCCCCGCGCCGGTACGCGCGCGGTTCGAGGCTGTGGACGGCGCCACCCGCGACGTTTGAAAGCGGGGGCAGACCGTCTGTTCCAAAGTGTTACGCCTGATGCCGATGAATGAAATCCACCAACGCCGCGGTGGAGCCATCCTTGCCGTCGGTGCCCGCCTGCCCGTCGATGACCGGCTGCAACGAGGTTGCCAGTTCCTTACCCAGTTCCACGCCCCATTGATCGTAGGAATTGATGCCGAGAATGACCCCTTCCACAAAGACGCGATGCTCATAAAGCGCCACGATCTGTCCCAGGACAAATGGGTCCAGCAAGGGGTACGCCAGCGTCACGGAGGGGCGGTTGCCGGTAAAGACCCGATGCCGCGCTTGTCTTTCCAATTCATCGCCGCTTAACCCGGTGGCCGCCATTTTCGCGCGCGCCTCGTCCAGGCTGCGCCCGCGCATCAAGGCTTCGGATTGCGCCAGGCAGTTCGCGATCAGCAATTGATGGTGATGCGCCAGATCGGCCTCATGCCCCTCCGCCGCGATCATGAATTCACAGGGCACCACACGCGTACCCTGATGGATCAACTGGTAGAATGCATGCTGGCCATTGGTGCCCGCAGCACCCCAGACAATCGGGCCGCTGGACACCTCGACATCCGAGCCGTCCATCTGCACGCCCTTGCCGTTGCTTTCCATTTCGAGCTGCTGAAAATAGTCGGGCAGACGCGTCAGGCGTTGATCATAGGGCAGAACCGCGCGGCTCGCATAGCCACAGACCTGGGCGTGCCAGATGCCTACCAGCGCCAGCAGCACCGGCAGGTTTTCGGACCATGCCGCGGCCCGAAAGTGCCGGTCCATCGCCTGCCCGCCGCGCAGAAAGGCATCAAACCCCTTGGGGCCAATCGCAATCATCAGGGACAAGCCAACGGGCCCCCACATGGAATAGCGCCCCCCGACCCAATCCTCAAAACCAAAGACCCGATCCGCGGGAATGCCGAAATCCCGTGTCTTCTCTTCGGCGGTGCTGAGGGCTGCAAACTGCGCCGCCGGATTGCCGCCGTGATCCGCCATCCAGGCCTTGGCGGTCCGCGCGTTGGTCATGGTCTCAATCGTGGTGAAGGTTTTCGAGGCCACGATGATCAGCGTGGTTTTGGCGTCCAGCCCGCGCAGCGTATCGGCGATATGCGCACCATCGACATTGGAGACAAAATGGCAGCGCGGCCCGTCGTGGTAGGGCGACAGCGCCTGCACCGCCATGGCCGGGCCGAGGTCCGACCCGCCGATGCCGATGTTGACGATATCCGTGACGCCACTGCTCCGGATCTGATCGGCAAAGCCCCGCATGCGCTCTAGGGTCGCGTGCACCCCGGGCATCACGTCCTGCCCGTCCACCAGCACCGGCCCGCCGTCCAGATTGCGCAGCGCGGTGTGCAGGACAGCGCGCCCTTCGGTATCGTTGATCGCCTCACCAGAGAACATCGCGTCGCGCTTTGCCGCCACGCCCGCCGCGTCCACCAAAGCCATCAGGGCATCGCGTGTCTCAGCGTCAATGTTGGTTTTCGAGTAGTCAAAGAGCATGTCGCCGGTCTGCGCACTAAAATCAGCCGCCCGGTCCGACGCCTCAAAGAGCGACAGGATCGGTCGCGTCTTGGTGGCGTCATAACGCGCATTCAAGGCGGCCCACTGATCGGTCAAGCGGCCCAATGCACCGTCCCCCCCTTGATCACCGCGCCAATGGGTGCATCCAGCGCTGGCAGGGTCATCGCCCGCTCAAAGGCGGCACGTTTCTCATCGCCGAAAATCACCAGATGTTTGTCCATCGCCCCATCCAGCGCCTGCGCGCTCAGCGTCACCCGCGCTTCGGGCTGGCTGTCAGGCGCCATCGCGCAAATAAGCGGGGCATTGCGTGCCATCGCCGCCTCAAGGCCTGGCGCGTTGGGAAAGAGCGATGCGGTGTGCATGTCTTCGCCCATGCCAAGCAGCAGCAGGGAAATCGGCACCCGGTCAGCAAGCTCCGCGGAGACCTCAGGCGCAGCCTCCGCCGCGCTCATGCCATCGCGGTAATAGGAAATGAACTTTGCCTGCGCCGCGTGCCCGGTGAGCAGGCGTGACTTCACCAGTGCCGCGTTCGATCTGGCATGTGTCTCGGGCACCCAGCGCTCATCCGTCAGCATCACATGCACCCGGTGCCAGTCGATCTCCACCGAGCTCATCGCGTCAAAAATCGGGCCTGGCGTGGTGCCGCCCGGCACGGCGAAACTGGCAAACTCATGCTGCAAAAGGCATTTGCGCAAATCGCTGGTCAGCGCATGTGCCACGTTCATCACCGCCATATCACGGTCTGCATTCTCTATGAAGTTCATGGGGTTACCTCCCGCCATTCCCGATCATCCCGACGCATCAGCTGTAGCGATGCATCCGGGCCTGCACTGTGACTGTCGTAAGGTTTGGGCACATCGTTGCGGTTTGTCCATCCATCAATGATCGGATCGGTCCAGGCCCAGGCGGCTTCGACCTCATCACCGCGCATGAAGAGGGTCTGATTGCCCCGGATCACATCCATGATCAGGCGCTCGTAGGCGTCAACGTTTTCGGCGCCATCCGGCCCCAGCGCATCGGCAAAGGTCAT
This sequence comes from uncultured Roseobacter sp., assembly GCF_947501835.1. Classification (NCBI taxonomy): domain Bacteria; kingdom Pseudomonadati; phylum Pseudomonadota; class Alphaproteobacteria; order Rhodobacterales; family Roseobacteraceae; genus Roseobacter; species uncultured Roseobacter sp. The sequence continues at coordinate 130,952 of NZ_CANMXR010000001.1, forward strand.
GTCCAGCGGGACATCCATCAGGCGCATGCCACCAGGCCCCGGCTCCTTGATGGTCACGCCCAGCTTGATCCCCTCGTTCGGCTGCAACCGGATGGAGAGAACGTTGCGGTGCCGCCCCGCCTCCTCGCCAAAGATCGAATGTGGCGTGTCCTTGAAAACAATCGAAATCTCGGAGGAACGCGCGCAAAGGCGTTTGCCCGTGCGCAGATAAAACGGCGTGCCCGCCCACCGCCAGTTGGCGATATGGCACTTCATCGCGATGAAGCTTTCGGTCTTTGACTTGGGATTTTCGACTGCCGTGCGGTAATCCGGGTGCTCCTCCGGGTCCTCCGGGTCTGCCCCATACTGACCGCGCACGATGTGATGCGGCTCCACAGGTTCCAGGGCGCGGATCACTTTCAGCTTCTCGTCGCGCACCGCGTCAGGGTCGAATCGCGCCGGCGGCTCCATCGCGATCAGGCACAAAAGCTGCATCAGGTGGTTTTGCACCATATCCCGCATCGCACCTGATTTGTCGTAATACTCGCCGCGCCCACCGACGCCCACGGTTTCAGCGACCGTAATCTGAATGTGATCGACAAACTGGCTGTTCCAGAGCGGCTCGAACAACATGTTGCCAAAGCGCACCGCCATCAGGTTCTGCACCGTTTCTTTGCCAAGATAGTGATCGATCCGGTAAATCTGCCCCTCGTCGAAAAACGCCGCCAAGTCGCTGTTGAGCTGCCGTGCCGTGGTCAGGTCACGGCCAAAGGGTTTTTCAACCACAATACGGCTGTCGTGATCCGTCAGCCCGTGATTGTTGAGCCGCTCCGCCAGATCGCCAAAAAGGCTGGGCCCGACGGAAAAGTAGAACGCGCGCACGACCTTATGCCGCATCTGCGCTGCCAGATCGCGCCACCCGTTTTCCCCGCGTGCGTCGATGGCCACATATGAGAGCTTTTCCAGAAATGCAGACAGATTTTTGGCGTCCACTTTATGCCCATCGCTGAATTCACCGATCGCATCGGCGATCAGATCGCGGTAGCCTGCGTCATCCATCTCCGCCCGGGCGGCCCCGATGATACGCGCCTCTTGCGGCATCTGACCCGCGCAAAACCGACGAAACAGACCGGGCAAAATTTTCCGCCGCGCCAGATCCCCCGTGCCGCCAAAAATCACAAGGTCGAAAGGATCGACCGGAATTACGCGCGATACCATGTGAAATCATCCTGCTGTGCGGCGTCCCTCAGCCGCAGTTTTTTGTTAGCGCAAACATGCCCTGATTTACACACGATCACAAGAGCGTGCTCACCAGCGAAAAGCGGTTTTCTTGCCTTTATGTATCCCCTAGCACACATTCACGGCAATAAGAGACGAAGGGCGACGTACTTCATGAAAGATCTGGCACCGGCCAACGCAGGCAAGTTCATCGACCCCAAATGGACTGCAAAGGGCGAAAAGCGCGCGACCGTCAGCCTCTCCGCGCCCAAGACACTTTGGTTCAACACCGGCACATTGTGCAACATCGCCTGCGTCAACTGCTATATCGAGAGCAGCCCCACCAACGACAAGCTGGTCTATATCTCTGCGGCGGAAGTCACCGACTATCTGGACCAGATCGAGGACCGCAACTGGCCCGTCACAGAGATTGCCTTCACCGGCGGTGAGCCATTTATGAACCCCGAAATGATTGAAATCACGCGGGTTTCGCTGGAACGTGGCTATGACGTCCTGATCCTGACCAACGCCATGCGTCCGATGATGCGGCGCGCCATGCAGGACGGTCTGGTGGCGCTGAACAAGGCGTTTCCCGGCAAATTGACCCTCCGGATCTCAGTGGATCACTACGACGCTGGCCTGCATGACGCGGAGCGTGGCGTGGGCGCGTTCGATAAAACGCTGACGGGCATGAAGTGGCTGCGGGACAATGGTTTCCGGATGGCCGTGGCTGGGCGCTCCATCATGGCCCACAGCGAGGCGGAAAGCCGCGCAGGCTATGCCGCTTTTTATACCCGTCACGGCTTTGACATCGACCCGCAGGATCCTGCCATGACCGTGCTGTTCCCGGAAATGGACGAAACGGTCGAGGTGCCGGAGATCACGACCTCCTGCTGGAGCATCCTGAATAAATCTCCCGATGCGCTGATGTGCGCGTCGTCCCGCATGGTGGTCAAACGCAAAGGCGATGCGCGGCCTGTCGTGCTGGCCTGTACCCTGTTGCCCTATTCGCCCGAGTTCGAACTGGGCGCAACCCTGGAAGCGGCCGAACGGGATGTGGCGCTGAACCATCCGCATTGCGCAAAGTTCTGCGTGCTGGGCGGGGCAAGCTGCTCCGCCTGAATGGTCTAGTGCAGGGTAAACTCACCGGTGACATTGCGCCATTCACCCGCGCCGATCATCTTGCGGTGGGTAAAGCGCACTGAATGCAACGGACCTTCGATTTCCGACTGCCAGAATTCGACGAATTCAAACAGTTTGGGATGGTCCGGCGCGATGTCATATTCCTGCCAGACGAAGGTATTCAGCACATGCGTGTAGTCGGGCATGTGATAGAAGAATTCCGCCGTGGTCAGGCCGTACCCTTTCAACATCAGTTCGGTCTCAGATAGGGGCATTTCTTGTCCTCTTGACTGCTACATTTCACCAGAATGCCACGAACAAATTACTTTTCAATGAAAACAATGTACTAGCACTTTATGCTTGCGGCTGCCAACTGCGCGCAAACTGAGGGATTGCACCTTATATGTCCCCTCTGATAAGGTTAATCCACAAGATATAGACCCTGCGGCAAAGATGGGCAGCATACGTGAGCGACACACCACAACCCCCTGAAAATGATGATGAAATGACACCTGAACGGCCCACTTACGATGGCCCGTCGGTCAGCATCGAGCATGAGATGCGCACATCCTACCTCGATTATGCGATGTCGGTCATTGTCAGCCGTGCAATCCCGGATCTGCGCGACGGATTGAAGCCGGTGCACCGCCGGATCCTCTTTGCGATGCATGAAACCGGCAACAGCCACGACAAGGCGTACCGCAAATCCGCGCGGCCCGTGGGGGATGTGATGGGTCAATACCACCCGCACGGGGACAGCGCGATCTACGATGCGCTGGTGCGCATGGCACAGGATTTCTCCATGTCGCTGCCGCTGCTGGACGGTCAGGGCAACTTCGGCTCGATGGACGGCGATAACCCTGCCGCGATGCGCTATACCGAAGTGCGCATGGACAAGCCCGCCGCCTACCTGCTGGCGGATATCGACAAGGATACGGTCGATTTTCAGGACAATTATGATGGCAAGCAGCAGGAGCCGACCGTGCTCCCTGCCCGTTTCCCCAATATGCTCGTCAATGGCGCGGGCGGCATCGCCGTGGGGATGGCGACCAACATCCCGCCCCACAACCTTGGCGAAGTGGTCGATGCGACGCTGGCGCTGATCGAAGAGCCCGATCTGACCTCCGAACAACTCATTGAATACGTCCCGGGCCCCGATTTCCCAACGGGTGGCATCATGCTGGGCCGGTCCGGCGCGCGCAAAGCGTACCTTGAGGGCCGCGGATCGGTCATTGTGCGGGCAAAAACGCGCATTGAAGAGCTGCGCAAGGACCGTTGGGCCATCGTCGTGGACGAGATCCCCTATCAGGTCAACAAATCCACGATGATCGAAAAAATCGCGGAACAGGTGCGCGACAAGAAGATCGAGGGCATCGCCCATGTACAGGACGAATCCGATCGCAATGGCGTGCGGGTTGTGGTCGAGCTGAAACGCGATGCCACGGCAGAGGTCGTGCTGAACCAGCTCTATCGCTTCACACCGATGCAGACCTATTTCGGCTGCAACATGCTGGCGCTGAACGGCGGGCGGCCGGAACAGCTGACGTTGCGCAAGTTCCTCACCTATTTCATCGACTTCCGCGAGGATGTCGTGGCGCGCCGCACCGCGTATCTCTTGCGCAAGGCGCGCGAGCGCAGCCATATCTTGTGTGGTCTGGCTGTCGCCGTGACCAACATCGACGAGGTGGTGGCCACCATCCGCGCCTCCGCCGACGCCGCCGAAGCGCGAGAAAAACTGATGACCCGCCGCTGGCCTGCCGCACAAATCCTTGACTACATCGCGCTCATTGACGATCCGACCCACACGGCGAACGACGATGGCACCTATAACCTCTCCGAGGCGCAGGCGCGCGCCATTTTGGAGCTGCGTCTGCAGCGTCTCACCCAGATCGGCGTCAAGGAAGTCACCGATGAGCTCGAAGAGCTGGCCGGCAAGATCAAGGAATACCTCGAAATTCTGGGCTCCCGCGACCGGATCATGGGCATCATCGCAGATGAGCTGCGCGAAGTGCGCGAGCTTTTCGCCGTGCCGCGGCGGACGGAGATCGTCGACTGGTCCGGCGACATGGCCGACGAGGATCTGATTGCGCGCGAAGACATGGTCGTGACCGTGACCTCCGGCGGCTATATCAAACGCACGCCCTTGGCCGATTTCCGCAGTCAGCGCCGCGGCGGCAAAGGTCTGGCCGGAATGCAGACCAAGGAAGAGGACGTGGTCACCACCCTCTTTGTCGCCAACACGCATACGCAGCTCTTGTTCTTCACCACCGACGGGATGGCCTACAAGCTCAAGACCTGGCGCTTGCCGCAGGGCGGGCGCACGTCTAAGGGCAAGGCCATCGTCAATATCCTGCCGATTCCACCTGGTGTGTCGATTGCGGCGATCTTGCCGATTGACCGCGACGAGGAGGATTGGTCCGAGTTGCAGATTGTGTTCGCGACCTCCGCGGGCACGGTCCGCCGCAACGCGCTGAGCGATTTCACCAATGTGAAATCCAACGGCAAGATCGCGATGAAGTTCGAGGACGAACACGCCAACACCACCCTCATTAACGCGCGCATCGCCTCGCCGGATGAAGATGTGATGCTGGTCACCGCCTCGGGGCGAGCGATCCGCTTCCCCTCGACGGATGTACGCGTGTTCAACTCCCGCAGTTCGGTGGGCGTGCGCGGCGTCAAGCTGACCGGTCAGGACAAGGTCGTGTCCATGTCCATCATCCGCCATTTTGATGCCACCTCCGACGAACGCGCCGCCTATCTCAAAATGCGGCGGGCGATGGCCGGGCTGGCCGATGATGCCGATGGCGGCACTTCGGACGAGGAAGAGACCGACGCCAACGCCACCATCAGCCCCGAACGCTATGCCGAGATGTCAGCGGCGGAAAACCTGATCTTGACGCTGACCGCAAGTGGGTCGGGCAAGCTCAGCTCCAGCCATGATTACCCCGTGCGCGGGCGCGGCGGCATGGGTGTGCAGGCGATGGATAAGGCGATGCGCGGGGGGGCGCTGGTGGCAAGCTTCCCCGTCGAGATGGACGATCAGATCATGCTGGCCACCTCCAAGGGCCAGTCGATCCGGGTGCCTGTCGATGGGATTTCCTTCCGCTCTAGATCAGCGGGCGGTGTCAAAGTCTTCGACACAGGCAAGGGCGAAGAGGTCGTCAGCGTCGCCTGGATCGCCGATCAGGGCGATGCCGAAACCGGCACGGACGACGAGGCTTAACCGCTTTTCAACAGTTTGACGGCACCATTGCGCAAAAGCTGCGCGAGGTGACCGGATGAATATCTATTGCTGCATGATCACGTTGAAAGACGATGCAAAGGCCCTGCTCTTTGCCAAGGCGCTGGACGAGTGGCTGGGGCATCTGAGCACTGCCGGGGTGATCGGTGAGTGGCGCCTGATGCGGCGCAAACTGAACCTGGCCGCGGATTGTTACCGCGATTTCATGCTGGAGATCGAAGTAGATGGTCTGGCGCAACTGGATGACGCCTTCCGGTTGACCGGTGCGCATGACGACGATGTCGCGGAAAAGCATCGCGCGGTGAACGATCTGATCGCGACAGCAGAGTTCGCGCTCTACCGCCCCTATCCGGATATGGAGCGGGCGGAGCGCATGGCACTCCTCTGACGTTCAAAGACCGTAAATGCCGGTGAATTTTTCCTTTAGATAGGCCAGCAGTGGCGCCTCGGAAGGCTCAGCCCCGCGCGCATTGGCAATGACTTCCCGTGGCTCATAAAGCCCTCCATGGGTCTGCACGTTTTCTCGCAGCCAGGTCGTGGCTCCGGACGTATCGCCCTGCGCCAGTTGTCCATCCAGATTTGGCAGGGCCGCGCGCATCGGTTCATGCAGGCAACCGGCGTAGACATTGCCCAGGCTGTAGGTCGGGAAATAGCCAAAGAGACCAACAGACCAATGCACATCCTGCAGCACACCGTTAGAGGGCTTGTCGACCGCAAATCCGAAGTCTGCCGCAAATCGGTCGTTCCAGGCAGCTTCAAGATCACTGACCTGCAAGTCCCCCGACATCAACGCACGCTCCAGATCAAAACGCAGCAGAACATGCAGGTTGTACTGCAGCTCATCCGCTTCAGTGCGGATATAGCCATCCGATACACGGTTTACGCTGGCATAAAACGCATCTTCATCGGCGATACCGAAATCGCCAAAGGCATCGCGCATCTCGCCGTAAAGCCACCCGGTAAAGGCGCGGCTGCGCCCGATCTGGTTTTCGTAGATGCGGCTTTGGCTTTCGTGCACCCCCATCGACACCCCTTCGCCCAGGGGCGTCAGCAGATAATCGCGATGAATGTTCTGCTCATAGGCAGCATGGCCAACCTCATGAATTGTCGAATAAAAGCAGTTGAACGGATCCTCGGGGTTGGTCCGGGTGGTAATGCGCACGTCAAGGCCCGACCCCGAACTGAACGGATGCACGGCCTTGTCGACGCGCCCATGCGTCATGTCGTAGCCGAAAGCTTTCGCCAGCTTGCGTGTCAGTTTCATCTGCGCCGCTTCATCGAAAGTGCCGGTCAGTTGCGCCGGGGCCTCCGCCGCCAGAACCGCTGTCCGCAGTGCAGAAAGCTCCGGACGCAACGCGCCGAACATCGCCTCCAACTGCGCGCCGGTGGTCCCGGGCTCATAATCGGCCAGCATGGCATCATAGATGTCACCGCCATTGGCGAGCGCCTGTCCCTCTTCGCGTTTCAGCTTGATCACCTCCTCAAGCGTTGGCGCGAAGGCCGCAAAATCATCCGCCGCGCGCGCCTCCGCCCAAGTGCCCTGCGCTTGTGATGTGACGCGGGCGATTGTCGCGGCCAAGGCTGCCGGCACTTTGCTGGCGCGGTCATGACTGCGCCTGATGTGACGCAATTGCGCTTTGGCCACGCCGTCCAGCTCTTCGGTTTCCAGCGCGTTCAGCCAATCCGCAACCTTGGGGTCGATCCGGCGCGCGTGCAGGACGCTGGCGATCGCCGCGCATTCTTCCCCCCGCTGCGGGGCCGCACCGCGCGGCATCATCGTTTCCTGATCCCATTCCAGACGCCCGGCGATCAGCGACAGCGCCTGGGTTTCACGGGCAAAGGCCATCAGATTTTCGTAGGCAGTCATGTGGAAGGTCCTCTCAGGGATGTGGCAATGGGATAGCCGCTCAGGAAGCGCGCGCGCAGGATCAGGACCCACAGAATGACGGCCATCAGCTGGTGAACCAGAGCGATGTACACCGGCGCCCCATAAAGGACGGTCGCGATGCCAATGACGATTTGCAGGGCCGTCGCCGCAAGCACAGCGTTAAAGGCAAACCGCGTGTTTGCATGTGACGACTTGCGCCCCTGCAGCCAGACCACCACGGCAAAAGCTGCCAACAGATAGCCTGTGACGCGGTGGATGAATTGCACCAGCCCCGGGCTTTCAAAGAAATTACGCCAAAGAGGCTCAAGATTGAAGGCGCTTGCAGGCAGGATCTGCCCCCCCATCAGCGGCCAGTCGGTGTAGCTGCGCCCGGCATCGATGCCCGCAACCAGCGCACCGATCAGAATTTGCAGAAAGGCGAAATGCAAAAGCCCCGTAGACAGGCCCCATTGCTTTGCTTCTTTCGCGCGCCGCGCTTGCATGAGGTCCCGGGCGCTGCGCCCCAATTCCATCACATACCAGGCAATGAACCCCAAGATCACGAAGGCCAGGCCAAGATGCGTCGCCAGACGGTAGCTGGCCACATCCGTGGTGCCTTCACCTTGTGTCACGCCCGATGACACCATCCACCAGCCAATGGCCCCCTGCGCGCCGCCAAGCGCGCCGAGCCAGAGCAGTTTCGGGGTCCAGCCCGTGGGGATCTGACGCCGGATCGCGAACCAGCCAAAGCCCAAAGCCCAGACCACACCTATCACGCGCCCAAGCTGACGATGACCCCATTCCCACCAGTAAATGACTTTGAAATCATCCAGTTGCATCCATTGGTTCTGGATGCGGAATTCGTCGATGGCCTGATATTTGGCGAATTCCGCTTCCCATTCCGCGACCGACATCGGCGGCAGCGCCCCGGTGATCGGGCGCCATTCGGTGATGCTGAGACCGCTGTCGGTCAACCGGGTCAACCCACCCACGGCGATCATGATAAACACCAGCGCAAAGAGCATCATCAGCCAGACGCGAATGGCCCCGCGCGCACCCCCATGGCCCTGATCGATCAGTCCCGGCTGCGTCACCGGCCGGGCGGCATCGGCACTGTCTACCTCTTCAAAGAGCTTGCGCTTGCTGCTCATGTCTGCGTCCTTGTCATCCTTCGCGCTGCATACCTAGAACCTGTGGCCGGGCAGGTCCAGCGCGTCTAGTCGTCGCGCGTTTTCCACCGGATCAATTGCCGCATCATGCCGTGCATCATTTGCACATCCGCACGGGTCAAAGGCATCCGGCTCCACATGTTGCGCAGGTTCGTCCGCATCGACTGGGCCTTGTGATCGGGGAAGAAGAACCCCGCCTCTTCCAGCCGGTCCTGATAATGGTTGGCAAGATGCTCAACCTCGATGGCTTCGGCCCAATCCGTACCCGCCATCTCGGTGATGTGATGCGTCACATCACCCACGGCGCGCATCCATTCGTACCCTACCAGCAGCACACATTGCGCGAGGTTCAGGGAGGCAAACTGCGGATTGACCGGCACGGAGATGATCGCATTGGCCCGCGCGATATCCTCGTTCTCCAGCCCGGCACGCTCCGGCCCGAAAAGTACGGCAACCCGTTGACCTTGGGCAATTTTCTCAGCCGCAAGGCGCATCGCCGCTTCCGGGCTGAAGATCGGTTTGGTCAGATCCCGCGCCCGCGCCGTCGTCGCAAAAACAAACGCACAGTCCCCAATAGATGTGGCCAGATCCTCACTCACCTGGGCCTCGTCCAGCAACCGCCCGGCACCGCTGGCCATGGCCACAGCATTCTGGTTGGGCCAGCCATCGCGGGGGGCAACAATGCGCATCCTGTCGAGGCGAAAATTCCACATCGCGCGCGCAGCAGCACCGATGTTTTCGCCCATCTGCGGGCGCACCAGCACAAAGGCCGGGATCTGCGGTTGTTCAACAGGCTCGCTCATAAAGGCCTCATACGTCGCCCCCTGCCCGCTCGCAACCACGCGCGCTTTCTCTTGGCCAAAAATATCCTCGCCGAAGGCATTAAAGTTTTCATTTCCCAACGCTTGCGCTACTGCTCTGCGCAGACTTCCGAAGGACCCCGCTCATGGACACGCCCGAACAGCCGCAGCTTTACCTGATCACCCCCGCCGAGTTTGAGTTAAGCAGCTTTCCCGACGTGCTGGCCGCGGTGCTGGATGTACATCCTGTTGCCTGTGTGCGCCTTTCCATGGCTACCCGGGATGAAGATCGCCTGTCCCGTGCGGCGGACGCTTTGCGCGAGATCACCCATGCCCGCGACATCGCGCTGGTGCTGAGCGATCACACCTTGCTCTCTGACCGTCTGGGCCTCGACGGCGTGCACCTGACGGATGCCGCCCGATCCGTCCGTGACACCCGCAAAGCGCTTGGCGACGAGGCCATCGTCGGCTGTTTCTGCGCCACTTCGCGCCACGATGGCATGACCGCGGGCGAAGCAGGTGCCGACTATGTGAGCTTCGGCCCGGTGCAGGCCTCCAGCCTCGGCGATGGCAGTTTTGCCGAAATCGATCTCTTCCAGTGGTGGTCCGAGGTCATCGAAGTGCCCGTGGTGGCCGAAGGGGCGCTCGACGAAAACATGATGCGCACCCTCGCCCCTTTCACCGACTTCGTTGGCCTCGGTGACGAAATCTGGCACGCGGAGAACCCGAGCCAGGCCCTTGGCGTTTTGATCGCGGCCATGGGCTGACCCGCTACAGGAATACCCGCTCCACAAACCAATAGGCGCCGACGGCGGCAATCACACAGGACGCCGGGACGGCAATGCGCGATCGGTACCATTCCTTGCGCGCAAACCATCCGACCACAGCAAAGGCGATCGCGATCACGGTCAGCTGGCCAATTTCGACCCCGATGTTGAAGCCGATTAATGCCGGCACGAACTGACCTTCCGGCAGGCCGAACTCGCCTAGCACGGAGGCAAAGCCCAACCCGTGCAACAGCCCAAACGCAAAGATCACCACCGGTCGCCATGGGTTGAGGCCAGAGGTAAAGATGTTCTCAACCGCCACAAACACAATCGACGCCGCAATCAAAGGCTCCACAAGCCCCGGGTTAATCTTCACCAGCCCCAGAGCCCCCAGGGCCAGCGTCACGGTATGTGCCAGCGTGAAGGCGCTGACCTGCCAGACCAGCGGGCCTAATTTGGTGCTGAGAAAGAACAGCCCCAGCACAAACAGGATATGGTCGAGGCCTTTGGGCAGAATGTGATCGAAGCCCACAGGGATATAGGCCAGGAACGCCCCCATCAGGCTCTGTGCGCCACCACCGCCAAAGGCAATCGCCGGGCTGCTTTCACCCCCGGTAAGATAGCCGGTAAAGGGCTCCTCGACCCCTTGCTGCCGCAGCACCAGCGCACCGGATCCTTTGGGCCAATTCACGGTGATCGTACTGGCCGCATCGGGCATTTGCGCCGTCAACCGTAGCAATGATATGCGCGGCAGCTCTGCGCTTAGGTCGTCCGGCACCTCCACGCTCGTTATTCCGAATGCGAGCGGCGCACTGCTCTCGGCCAGGGGCACCGTGTTCCAGAATTCAACCAACTGCGGCACCCGTGCTGCCAGATCGGCGCCTGAGAGACCCCGCAGGGTCGTATAGGTCTCACCGGCGGCATCATCATCGGTGTTCTCCGCGACATCCAGATCGACCCCGGCAAGGAAGGCCTCAAGATTGATCCGGAAATCCAGCACCACGCTTTGCCCATCCACAACGGTCAGATCGGCAATGGTCGGTACCAGTTCATGCGCCATCACGCGCGATAGGGATGCCCAGGCACCAGCGGTTGACAACGCCAGCAAAAGCAACAGCTTTGTCACAAGGGTTCTGAAGGATGAAGTCATCATGCTCTCTCGACTTTTAATAATTATGCTACTGCTAACTGGTACGTCAGCGGTTAGCCATGAGTTTTGGATTGAGCCAAAAAAATATCAAGTTGAACCGGGCGCGGCGCTCGTGGCCAACCTGCGCAATGGTGAAAATTTCAAAGGCATCGCGCTGGCGTGGTTCGAAAATCGCTTTACCCGGTTTGAAATGGCCCAAGGTAATGCACTGCTCCCCGTCGAAGGCCGCATTGGCGACACGCCCGCCCTGGCGACGACCGCGCCAGATGAAGGGTTGCTGGTCATTTTGCATGAAACGGCCCCCTCCTCGCTGACCTATAAGACGTGGGAAAAATTCCTGGCCTTTGCAAAACACAAGGATTTCCCGAATGCGGCAGCGGATCACGCGGCCGCCGGTTGGCCCCAGCAGGATTTCCGGGAAAGCTACACGCGCCATGCCAAATCCCTGATGGCCGTCGGTGACGGTCTGGGGGCGGACCGCGCTTATGGGCTGGCCACGGAGTTTGTCGCGCTGACCAACCCCTATGATCCGGGCTTCGACGGTCAGATGCAGGTGCGCGTTGACTACCAGGGGGCGCCACGCCCTGACGCGCAGATCGAAGTCTTTGACCTCGCGCCGGACAATCAGGTCACCGTCACCCTCACCCGCACGGATGGCGATGGCAAGGCCACCATCCCGGTCACCCCCGGTCACAGCTACCTCTTTGACGCCGTTGTCCTGCGCCCCAGCGATGCCGCTGGCAGCTCCGAGCGCGCGCCGGTCTGGGAAACTCTCTGGGCGGCGCTGACATTCGCAGTGCCCGGCTGACACGCCCTTGAACCCGCTGGGTTTCCCGGTCACAAGACATTCATGACAATGACACCTGATATTCTCTGCATCGGCTCCGTGCTCTGGGACGTCATTGGCCGATCGGCCAGCGCGATGCGTCAGGGGTCGGATGTGCCGGGGCGCATCACCCGTCTGCCGGGCGGCGTGGCCATGAATATCGCGATGACGCTGGCGCGGTTCGGGCTGACCCCGGCGCTGCTCACGGCCATTGGCCGGGATGCGGAAGGGGATGAGTTGATCTCTGCCTGTGCGGCGCGCGGGATGATTACCGAGACGGTGTATCGGTCTGATGATCTGCCCACCGATGTCTATATGGCCGTCGAGGGCGCCAATGGGCTGATCGCAGCCATCGCGGATGCCCATTCGTTGGAAGCCGCAGGGGCCAAAATCCTCTCGCCGTTGTCGGATGGGCGGCTGGCCACGGTGGACGCCCCCTACACAGGATTGGTCGCACTGGATGGCAACCTGACCCTCAATCTGCTCAGCGACATCGCCCGCAGCCCGTTGCTGGCGCAGGCGGACCTGCGTGTCGCCCCCGCCTCGCCCGGCAAGGCAGAACGCCTCGCGCCCTTTGTGCAATCGGGGCGCGGCACGCTATATGTGAACCTCGAAGAGGCCAGCCTGCTTTGCCAGCGCAGTTTCGACACCTCGCGCGGTGCAGCAGAAGGCCTGCTCGCACGCGGTGCTGCGCGGGTGCTGGTGACCGATGGGGGGGCGGACGCAACCGAAGGCCGACAAGACGGCCTGCTGACCCAAACCCCACCGCAAGTCCTGGTGACCCGCGTGACCGGTGCGGGCGACACCTTCATGGCCGCCCATATCGCCGCCGACGCAACCGGTGCCAATGCCGAAGACGCCCTGCGCCGCGCGCTGCAGGCCGCCGCCACCTATGTATCTGGAGAGACCGCCCTATGACTGCCCTGCCGATGATCCATTCAACCGAAGTGGCCGCTGCCAAGGCCGCGGGCAAACCCATCGTTGCGCTGGAAAGCACCATCATTACCCATGGCATGCCCTATCCACAAAACCTGGAAGTGGCGCGACAGGTGGAAAATGACATTCGCGCCGCGGATGTCACGCCCGCAACCATCGCCGTCATCGATGGCACGCTGCACATTGGTCTGGACGATGCGCAACTGCAGCTCCTTGCCCAGGCCAAGGGGGTGGCCAAACTCTCCCGCGCGGATCTGGCCGCCTGCATGGCAACCGGCGGCACCGGCGCCACAACCGTGGCCGCAACGATGATCGCGGCCCATCTGGCCGGTATCCAGGTTTTCGGCACGGGCGGGATTGGCGGTGTGCACCGCGGCGCGGAAAACAGCTTCGACATCTCCGCCGACCTGATGGAGCTTGCACAGACCCCGGTGACCGTGGTTGCCGCGGGCGCTAAGGCCATTCTGGACGTCGATAAGACGCTGGAAGTGCTGGAAACTCAGGGCGTGCCGGTGATCGCCGTCGGGCAAGACGCATTCCCCGCCTTCTGGAGCGCCACATCCCCTTTCAAGGCGCCGCTGCGCATGGACACGCCCGCAGAAATTGCCCGGGCGCATCATATGCGGGGCCAGTTGGGGTTGCCGGGCGGTCAATTGGTCGCGAACCCAATCCCGTTGGACGATGAGATCCCCGCACCGACCCTTGCCCCCATCATCGCGCAAGCTCAGAAAGACGCCGATTCCCATGGCATCCGGGGCAAGGCCGTGACACCCTATTTGTTGCAGCGTATTTTTGAGCTGACCGAGGGCCGCTCGCTCACCGCAAACATCGCACTGGTGCGCAACAATGCCCGGCTTGCGGCTAAAATTGCAGCGGAACTGATGGCCCTCTCCCGCGATACGGGAAATTGAACACGTGATCCGCCAAAGCCATTGTGAAGCAGTGGGATTGCGCCTACCTACGAGGCACGTCAGTAGAGATGCGTTATGAATACTCCGTTTGATCCAGAGCCGGCCACCCCAAGACGCAGCTTGTTCAGCGCTTTGCGCGCATCCTTTCTGACCGGTCTTGTTGTCATTGCCCCCGTGGGGCTGACCATCTGGTTGATCTGGTCGGTTGTGGGCTGGATCGACGGTTTTGTGCTGCCGCTCGTGCCCGGATCCTACCAACCCGACCGCGTGTTGCAGGATTGGCTCGGCCTCGATCCGGAAATCCAGATCAACATCCGCGGCATCGGCGTTGTGATCTTCTTGATCTTCACGGTGATTGTCGGCTGGATGGCCAAAGGTTTCATCGGCCGGTCCTTCATCCGCTTTGCCGAAAGCCTGGTGGAGCGCACCCCCGTGGTGCGGTCGATCTATTCCGGCATCAAACAGATCTCGGAAACCGTTTTTGCGCAATCCGAACGGAGCTTTGAAAAGGCCTGCCTGATCGAATATCCGCGCCGCGGCATCTGGGCCATCGGGTTCATTTCAACCGGCACCAAGGGCGAAATCGCCGCGCGGGCGAATAATGCCGAACCCATGGTCAGCATTTTTGTCCCGACAACGCCAAACCCCACATCCGGCTTTTTGCTGTTTTTCCCGTCGAAAGACATCATCGAACTGGACATGACCGTCGAAGACGCCGCCAAACTGGTGATCTCCGCAGGCCTCGTCTATCCCAACGGCAAAGACCCCTCCGAGCCTCCCGAAAACGGCGCGTAACCTACTGGAACATATCCACCAGATCGACCGAGCTGCACTTGCCCAGGTCGTTTTTGTGATGTGTCAGGAAGGCATCCGCCGCCTTCTGACCGGCAGATTTCAGGCGTGACAGGGTAAAGGGTGTCGGCACCAGCTTGGTCGCCACCGACAGCTCGTTCATCAACGCATCATCGGCCACCATATGGATCAACACGCGGCTCTTTTGGTCGGTCGTCAGGGCACCACGCTCCAGCAGACGCTGCACAAACTCGATGGCGCGCAACTCCCGCAGCAAGGAGGAATTGAAACTGATCTCATTGATCCGGTTCTGGATCGCCTGCGCCGTGCGCGGCAATTCCGTCCGCTCCAGCGGATTGATGTTGATGATCAAAATGTCATCGGGCAGCGACGGATTAAACAGCGGGAACAGCGCCGGATTACCGGTATAGCCCCCGTCCCAGAAGGCTTCGCGCATGCCAGTCTCCGCGTCCTCCACCTCAACCGCCTGAAACACCGTCGGCAAACAGGCAGAAGCCAGAATGGCATCGGTGCCGATTTCACTGTCCTTGAACACCCGCACCTTGCCGTTACGCACACGTGTGGCACAGATGAAGAGGCAGGGGCCTTTCCCGCCTTCCTCATGCACCGCATCGAAATCGAACTGCTCGACAATTGATCGCAGGGGGTTGTTGTAAAACGGCCCGTACGCATAGGGCGACACCGCCCGCGACCAGGCATCCGCCGCCATCACCGGCCAAGAATACTCCAGCGCCTGACTGAAATCACCCAGCGAAAACGGCAGCATCCAGGCGGGCAGTTGCAAATCCGGACGGGCGCCAACCTCGCGCCAGAGCCAATCCAGCCGATCCCGCGCGCCCTGCCGGCCGCCCTCGATCATACCGGCCTTGAGCGCCGCGCCGTTCAGTGCGCCCGCCGATGTCCCGGAAATGGCCGCGATATGAATATCCTCTTCGCAAAGCAACCGATCCAGCACCCCCCAGGTAAAGGCGCCATGCGCGCCACCGCCCTGCAGGGCCAGGTTGATTTTCTTGACCGCCATCTCCGCTCCTTCACCCATTGGTTTCTTCTGGCCGGAAATATCCCCGCCGGAGGCTTAAAACCTCTTACAACGCCGTCCATCCGCCATCGACACTGATGGTTGTCCCGGTGATCTGTGCAGCTGCATCTGAACACAGGAAGGTGGCGGTGCCGCCCATTTGCTCCACGGTTGCAAATTCCTTCGACGGCTGACGCGTCAGCATCACGTTCTCGATCACCTCTTCGCGGCTCATGTCGTATTCTTTCATCGTGTCCGGAATCTGCTTTTCAACGATGGGGGTCAGCACATAGCCGGGGCAGATCGCATTGGCGGTGATCGGCTCCTTGGCGGTCTCCAAAGCGGTCGTCTTGGTCAGCCCGACCACCCCGTGTTTGGCAGCGATATAGGCCGCCTTGTAGGGGGACGCCGTGAGCCCATGCGCGGAGGCGATGTTGATCACCCGACCCCAGCCAGCCGACCGCATCATCGGCAAGGCGATGGCCGTGGTGTGGAAAGCCGACGACATGTTGATGGCAATGATCGCATCCCACTTTTCCACCGGGAATTCCGGGATGGCGGCCACATGCTGGATCCCGGCGTTGTTGACCAGAATATCGCAGCGCCCGGCCTCTTCGATCAGACGGCGGCATTGGTCACCCTTCGACATATCCGCCTGAATGTAGCGCGCGGTCACACCCGCCTCATCCGCCACCTGCTGCGCCAACGCGTGATCTTCCTCGGCGTCGGTAAAGGAATTCAACACCACATCCGCGCCCGCGCGGGCCAGTTCCCAGGCGATCCCCAGCCCAATGCCGGAATTTGATCCGGTGATAACGGCGGTCTTCCCTGCCAATGAAATCTCATATGCCATGAAACTTGGTCCTTCCAGTCTGAGCTAATGCTGCGTTGCACACATCATGCATTGCTGCGACTGCAAAGGAAACGCTCTTTTCGCAGGTCCGACCGATCCGGTGGTTGTGCGCCCAGGGGCGGGCTGCAACCCTGACCAGAAGATGGGCAAAGTTGCGGGGCCAAAAAAAACGCCTGCACAAGGCAGGCGTTAAGTTATTGAGGCAGGTTTCATACAGGCAAGAAACCTATCGAGCAGTGATCTCTTTATAAGCAATCTCACGCCGCAGTCCAAGCTAAAAGTTTGATAAGACGTAAATACCTCGGTAGTCTGAGACCCAAGAAAACAAGGGCAGCAGGAGATTGTCTCCAAAATGGGTACTGTTTTTTTCCGCGCTCTTTTGCGGATTTTGATCGCGTGGGCAGCGATTCTCTGGGTCAATGCCGCGGTTGCTGAACCGCAACACGGGATATCTATGTATGGGTCCCCGGCATTGCCACCTGATTTTGTGTCTCTGCCCTATGCGCGCCCCGACGCGCCCAAGGGGGGCAGTATCACGCTGGGCAACACCGGCGGGTTTGACAGCCTCAATCCCTTCGTGCGCAAGGGCACCGTTCCCTGGCAGTTGAGCTTTTTTACGCACGAGGCCCTGATGGGCCGTTCCTGGGACGAGCCCTTCACCCTTTACGGGCTTTTGGCCGAATCGGTTGAGGTGCCCGAGGACCGCTCTTGGGTCGCTTTCACCCTGCGCGAAGAGGCCCGGTTTTCCGATGGCACGCCCGTGACCGTGGATGATGTGATTTTCTCCTACGAACTGCTCGGCACCGACGGGCATCCGCGCTACCACGGGCTGGGTGACCAGATCGAGAGCATTACCCAGACCGGCCCAAGATCCCTGCGCATCACCTTCAACACCGACAATCGTGAGCTGGCGCTGCTGGCTGGCATGCGTCCGATCCTCAGCCGTGCCCAATGGGAAGGACGCGATTTTGCCAATGCACAGCTGGCCGACGTGCCCATCGGGACCGGGCCTTACGTGGTGTCCAATTACGAAGCGGGACGGTTTGTGCAATTGACCCGCAATCCGGATTATTGGGGTACGGACGTGCCCTTCCGGCGCGGCACCCATAACATCGACCGCATCAAGCTGGATTTCTACGGCGATGCCACCGTCCTTTTCGAGGCTTTCAAAGGTGGTGACATCTCAGCGCTGCGCGAGTTCAATGCCGAAAAATGGGCGACACAGTATAATTTCCCCAGCATCGACCGTGGTGACGTCATCAAGTCGGAAATACCGCATCAGAAACCCTCCGGCATGACCGGTTTTGTGATGAACACGCGCAGGCCCCCCTTTGATGACTGGCGCGTGCGCGAGGCGATGATCCAGGCCTTCAACTTCGAATACATCAACGACACGCTGACCGGCGGCGCGCAGCCGCGGATCACCTCCTATTTCTCCAATTCCGGTCTGGCAATGCAGGCCGGGCCCGCAGGGGGCGCGGTATCTGAATTGCTCACGCCCTTTGCGGCCCAGCTTTTGCCCGGCACCCTGGAGGGCTACGCGTTGCCACAATCCGACGGCTCCGCCCGCAACCGCAAAGGCATCCGGGCGGCCATGGCCTTGCTGGCCGAGGCGGGCTGGACCCCGCAAGATGGTCAGATGCGCAATACATCGGGTCAGCCACTGAGGTTCACCATCCTGCTGGCGCAAGACAGCAGCGAGAACATCGCCATCGCCGACCTCTATGTCTCCGGCCTGAAACGGCTCGGTGTCGATGTCGCCATCGAAACAACCGACAGCGCGCAATACACGGCACGCACAAATGAATTTGATTTCGACATGACCTACTACCGGCGGGCACTGTCGCTGTCGCCCGGCAATGAACAGCGGTTTTACTGGGGGTCAGAGGCCGCGGACCAACCGGGATCGCGCAACCTGATGGGGGTCGCGTCACCCGCCGTGGACGGGATGATCGATGCCATGCTGGCCGCCAAGGAGAAGCAGGAATTTGTCGCCGCCGTGCGGGCGCTGGACCGTGTGCTCACCGCCGGACGCTATGTCGTCCCGTTCTGGCAATTCACCACCGGTCAGATCGCGCACATCAAGGAAATGAAATACCCCGACGTCCTGCCCATCTATGGCGATGGGCCGAATTTCATGCCGGAAACATGGTGGTACGATCCAAGCTGATCCTCTGACCTCAGGTCAGTGACGTGACCCAGAGGATATTGGCGTCTTCCTCGCTGACCGACACCACGTTGTGGCCCATGGTCGCGTCGTAGTAGGCGCTGTCGCCCCGGCGCATTTCGACCGGCTCATAGAATTCGGTGTAGAGCCGGATCACGCCGGTCAACACATATAGAAATTCCTCGCCGTCGTGGCGCACCCAACCTTCGAATTCCTCCATCTTCCGCGCCCTTACCCGTGCGCGGTAAGGCAACATCTGCTTCTTGGTCAAGGTTTCAGCGAGCAACTCATGCTCGTAGGTCACCGTTGCCTGGCCTGCGCCCTGTCCGGATTTCGTGACCGCCATACGCCCGTTGATCTGGCCCGCTTGCGGCGGCGTGAAAAGCTGCGGGATCGAGATTTCCAAACCCACAGCCAGTTTTTTCAGCGCGTCATAGGTGGGGGACATCTGGCCGTTTTCGATCTTGCTCAGCGTTGAGCGTGCCAGCCCGGCCTGACTGGCGGCATGTTCCAATGTCCAGTTCCGTGCCTTGCGCAACTCACGCACGCGCTGGCCGAGGTCCACGGGCGCGCCGTGTTCCTCTGTACCGGTCTGGCGTGCAATCTGGATCAGGGTTTTTGGGTCTGCGTTTGTCATCCTAAAGCTATAAGGCCAAGCAGGCAGGCTTGCAACGCAGGGAGCGTCGCGCTAGCACGCCATCATGCTTTCAGTTTTCGACGAAGGGCCCCCCGCGCCCTGCCCCCGGCCCTTCAACATGGCAGCCTACGTTCTGGCCGCCGCGAACCAAGACCCACAGAAAGAAGCGCTGTTGGTCCTCGGTCAGGATGACGTTGAAACATGGACGTTCTCGGCACTCGAAGCTGCGGTGCGCGGCACCGCCACCGGTTTTCTGGGTCTTGGTCTGAAGCCCGGCGACAAGGTGCTGATGCGGCTGGGCAATACCGTTGATTTCCCCATCGCGTATCTGGGCGCGCTGACTGCGGGCCTGGTGCCCATTCCGACCTCCTCCGCATTGACCGAACCTGAAACCGCTAAAATCATTACGGAAACCAACCCCAAAGCGATTTTGCGCGATCCTGACGTAGCCTGCCCGGAGGACCCGGCAATCTGCGGTCTTGACCAACTGCGCGCGTTCAGGGCGTTGCCGCCAGCAGACTTCCACATGGGAGATCCCGACCGGTTGGGCTATATCATCTACACCTCGGGCACTTCGGGTGTGCCGCGCAGCGTGCTGCACGCGCACCGTGCCATCTGGGCGCGGCGCATGATGTTTGACGGCTGGTACGGGCTGACGGCACATGACCGGCTGCTGCACGCGGGCGCATTCAATTGGACCTACACCTTGGGCACCGGCCTGATGGACCCGTGGACGGTCGGTGCCACCGCCCTGATCCCCGCTGCAGGCACCGGAGCCCAAGCCTTACCCGACCTACTCACAAAGCATCGCGCCACGATATTCGCAGCCGCACCAGGGGTTTACCGCCAACTTCTCAAGCAAAACGCACCTTTCGAAAGCCGTGCGCTGCGCCACGGCCTCAGCGCCGGGGAAAAACTGCCGCCCCGCATTGCCAAGGCCTGGACCGCGCTCACGGGGACGCAGGTCTTCGAAGCCTATGGCATGTCCGAATGCTCGACCTTCATTTCCAGTGCACCGGGTCTGCCAACCTCCGCGGACACGCTGGGGCGACCCCAACCCGGGCGGCGCGTGGCGCTGATGGGCGAGGACGGGCCGGTACCGCTGGGCACCGAAGGGACCATCGCGGTGCATCGCGACGATCCTGGCCTGATGCTGGGATACCTGAACGCCCCCGAAGAAACCGCAGCCAAATGGCAGGGGGAGTGGTTCCTGACCGGCGATCAGGGGGTGATGTCCGAGGATGGGCAGATCACCTATCTGGGTCGAAACGACGATATGATGAACGCGGGCGGCTACCGGGTCTCTCCCATCGAGGTCGAATCCGTGCTGACCGCGCGCGCCGATATCACCGCCGTCGCGGTCACCGATGTCGAGATCAAAACCGACGCGCGGGTGATTGCGGCTTTCTACACCGGCCCCGCGGCACTGGACGATCACGAGTTGCACACCTATGTGTCTGATAAGTTGGCACGATATAAACAACCGCGCCTATATGTTCACCTGCCGGAGCTGCCCATGGGGGCCAATGGCAAAATACTGCGGCGCGCCCTGCGGGCCGGTTTCGAGGCGACGAAATGACCAACACCATCAAGCTCGACATCATGTCCGACCCGATTTGCCCGTGGTGCTATATCGGCAAGACCCATCTCGACAAGGCGCTGGCCGACACGCCGGATCATCCCTTTGTCATTGAGTGGCACCCGTTTCAGCTGAACCCCGACATGCCCCTCGACGGGATGGACCGCCGCGCCTATCTGGAGGGCAAGTTTGGCGGCAAGGAAGGCGCCGTGCGCGCCTATGCGCCCGTGGTCGAGCACGCCGAAGCGGCCGGGCTGAAGATCGATTTCGAGGGGATGAAACGCACCCCCAACACGCTGGATGCGCACCGCCTGATCCATTGGGCGGGCATCGAGGGACGGCAAACAGCCGCCGTTTCCGCATTATTTCAAGCCTATTTCGTCGATGCACGGGATATCGGCGACCACGATGTGCTGGCGGATATTGCCGATGGTATCGAGATGGATGCCGCCGTGGTCCGCAAACTCTTGACCTCTGATGCGGATGAAGAAGACATCCGCAAGCGTGATGCGCACAGCCGATCCATGGGCGTCAATTCCGTCCCGACCTTCATTGTTGCGGGCAAACACGCGGTGCCGGGCGCGCAACCGCCTGAGCTATGGGCGAAGGTGATCAGCGAGCTTTCTGCCGCCGCCTGACGGCAATTTTCATCCCCACAGAAGCGCAGGCCGCATTGTGTAAAATTGTGACATTGTTTGTAATACAACTCTGAGTTACACCCGATCAACCGAGGCTCTATTTCGCTTTCGGCTAGGAGTTTTATCGTGTCGGAACCAGTATCACAGCCCGCAATTGGGCGGGTTGAGTTTATTGCCCTGATGGCGATGATGTTTG
The DNA here is from genome assembly GCF_947501835.1 of uncultured Roseobacter sp. Classification (NCBI taxonomy): domain Bacteria; kingdom Pseudomonadati; phylum Pseudomonadota; class Alphaproteobacteria; order Rhodobacterales; family Roseobacteraceae; genus Roseobacter; species uncultured Roseobacter sp. The sequence continues at coordinate 152,839 of NZ_CANMXR010000001.1, forward strand.
CCACCATCGCGTTTTCAATCGACGCGATGCTGCCAGCCCTGCCGAACATCGCGCAGGAGCTAACGCCCGACGATCCGACCCGCGCACCGCTGATCATGACTGCATTCGTGCTTGGCATGGGCATCGGGACGTTTTTCACCGGCCCGCTGTCCGATGCCTTCGGGCGCAAGACGGTGATGGTATGTGGTGCTGCGGTCTATATCCTCGCCTCTGCCATCGCCTGGGCCAGCGCCAGTTTCGAGGTGGTCATTGCGGCCCGCATCCTGCAGGGGCTTGGCGCCGCCGGTCCGCGCGTCGTGTCCATTGCCGTCATTCGGGATCTCTTTTCCGGGCGCGAAATGGCCAAGATTGTCTCCATCGTGATGATGATCTTCACGCTGGTGCCCGGGTTTGCCCCCACCCTGGGCTATGTGATCATCACCACAAGCGGCTGGCGCGGCATTTTCATGGCGTTTATCGTTTTCTCCGTGATTTCAGCGGCTTGGCTTATCCTGCGATTACCGGAAACCCTGCCGCGGGAAAACCGTCGCCCGCTCCGGATGCGCCTGCTGCTCGACGCGGTACGCGACATGTTCACACATCCCATCGTGCGGCTGTCGATCCTTGTGCAGACCCTGTGCATGTCGATGCTGTTCTCAGTCCTGATGCTGATCCAGCCGATTTACGAACATGTCTACGACAAGCAGGATACCTTCCACTTCTGGTTCGGTGGCATCGCGCTGGTGTCTGCGGGGGCGAGTTTTCTCAATGCCATGCTGGTGGTGCGTCTGGGCATGCGCCGCCTGATCACCATCGCCCTGTCGATCCAGATCGTGCTCTCTGCCACGGTGCTGGTCCAGAACGAAACCTTCGGCACCAGCACCTTTGCCGTTTTTGCCTTCTGGCAGGCCTATCTGTTCTTTCAGGCGGGGCTGACCATCGGCAATCTCAACGCCATTGCGATGGAACCGATGGGACATATCGCGGGCATGGCCGCGAGTGTAATCGGTGCCGTCTCAACCGTGTTGGCCGCCGCGATCGCATCGCCCATCGGGCTGCTTTTCGACGGGACGATCCGCCCGCTGGTCGGGGCCATTCTGCTCATGGCGACAATGGCATTTGTGCTGATGCGCTACATGGGACGGATCGAGGCGCGCCTGCCCGCTGAATGATCAGCTGGCTTTCGCCTTTTTCCGGGCCTTTTTCTCCGCCACAACTTTTTCCGCCAGATCGCGGGCGATGGCAAAGGCACCCTTGATCTTATCGGCATCCGCCTTCCAGTCGCGGCGCACCACGATCTTGTTGTCCTTGACCTTTGCCATGCCGCGCTGGTCCTGAATGAATTCCACCAGACCTTTGGGGGAGGCGAATTTGTCGTTGTGAAACTGGATGGTCGCGCCCTTGGGGCCGCCATCCAGCTTGGCGATGCCAGCACGCTTGCACATGGCTTTGATCCGCACCACCAGCATCAGCGTGTTGACCTCACGCGGCAGCTTGCCAAAGCGGTCGATGAGTTCTGCGGCGAACCCTTCCAGTTCAACTTTCGTGGTCAAGCTTGACAGGCGCCGGTAAAGCCCCAGGCGCACGTCCAGATCGGGCACATAGTCTTCGGGGATCAGGACCGGCACGCCAAGATTGATCTGTGGCGCCCATTGGTCATCGGCCTCCGAGAGCCCTTCCATTTCGCCCGCGCGGATCTTGGCAATCGCCTCCTCCAGCATCGACTGATAAAGCTCGAAGCCCACATCGCGCATCTGCCCCGATTGCTCTTCGCCCAGCAGGTTACCCGCCCCGCGAATGTCGAGGTCCTGGCTGGCCAGCGTAAACCCCGCCCCCAGCGTGTCGAGGCTTGAGAGCACCCGCAGCCGTTTCTCCGCCGTGGCCGTCAGCCTGGCACGCGGTTTCGTGGTCAGATAGGCATAGGCGCGCGTCTTGGAGCGCCCAACGCGGCCCCGTATCTGATAAAGCTGTGCCAATCCGAACATGTCCGCCCGGTGCACCACCATCGTATTGGCCGTCGGGATATCGAGCCCGGATTCGACGATGGTCGTGGCCAGCAGAATGTCGAATTTGCCGTCGTAAAAGGCGTTCATGCGGTCATCCAGCTCACCCGCTGCCATCTGACCATGGGCCACCACATAGGTCAGTTCGGGCAATTGTTCCTTCAGGAACTCCTCGATCTCCGGCAGATCGGAAATACGCGGCACCACATAGAACGACTGCCCGCCACGATAGTGTTCGCGCAAGAGCGCCTCGCGCAGCGTCACCGTATCGAATTCGCTGACATAGGTGCGGATCGCCAGCCTGTCCACCGGCGGCGTGCCGATGATGCTGAGGTCCCGCACGCCGGTGAGGCTCAGCTGCAATGTCCGCGGGATCGGTGTGGCGGTGAGCGTCAGCACGTGGATGTCGGTGCGCAGCTGTTTCAGACGCTCCTTGTGCGTCACGCCGAAATGCTGTTCCTCATCGATGACCAGCAGCCCGAGGTTCTGAAAGCGGATGCCTTTGGCCAGCAGCGCATGAGTGCCGATCACGATGTCCACGGTGCCGCGCGCCATGCCGTCGCGCGTGGCATTGGCCTCCTTGACTGAGACGAAACGGCTCAACTGGCGCACGTTGATCGGAAAGCCCCGGAACCGCTCGGCGAAGCTCTTGTAATGCTGCCGCGCCAGCAAGGTCGTCGGCGCGATCACCGCGACCTGCACGCCCGACATGGCAGCCACAAAGGCCGCGCGCATGGCCACTTCGGTTTTGCCAAAACCAACATCGCCGCACACCAGCCGGTCCATCGGATTGCCGGAGGTCAGATCATCAATGACATCACCAATGGCGCGCAGTTGATCATCGGTTTCCTGATAGGGGAAACGCGCGGAAAACGCGTCCCACATACCTGCGGGCGGCTCCAGCACCGGCGCCTTGCGCAGCGCGCGTTCGGCTGCGACCCGGATCAGCTTGTCGGCAATCTCGCGGATGCGCTCCTTGAGCCGCGCTTTCTTGGCCTGCCACGCGCCGCCGCCCAGACGGTCAAGCAGCCCCTCTTCGTGCCCGTATTTCGAGAGCAGCTCGATGTTCTCCACCGGCAGGTAAAGTTTTGACCCTTCGGCATATTCCAAAAGGATACATTCATGTGCGGCCCCGGCTGCGGTGACAACCTCCAGCCCCTTGTAGCGGCCAATCCCGTGATCCACATGCACGATCAGATCGCCGGGGCTGAGCGATTGCGTCTCCGTAAGAAAGTTCTCTGCGCGGCGCTTTTTCTTCGCCCCCCGGATCAGCCGGTCACCCAGCACATCCTGCTCCGAGATCACGGTAAGACCAGGTGCTTCAAACCCGTGTTCCAGCGCCCAGACCGCCAGATGCAGCCCGCGTTTGCCGATGCGGGTGGCGTTTGGCACCGGGATCGCCTCGGCCAGCCCTTCGTCCTCGATCAGCCCGGTCAGACGCTCGCGCGCGCCCTCGGAATAGCTGGCGATCAGCACCGGACCGTCGTCTAATTTGACTTTAATATGTGCCGCCAATGCACCGAAAAGGCTTAAAGATTCCTGCTGGCGTTCCGGCGCAAAGTTACGGCCAATCCGCGCGCCAGCATCGGTGACGCCAAGGCCCGTGGGCTGGGGCAACGCCGCGATTTGCGAGACCCGACGCTTGGCCGTGAGCGCCTCCCATGCCGCATCGTCCAGATATAGCCCGTCCGGCGGGCTGGGCTTATAGACGCTGTCCATCTTGGAGCGGTGCGCCATCGCCAAGCGCCGGGTCTCGTACTGATCCGCGATGCTGTCCCACCGCGCCAGACGGATTGGCGTAACCTGATCATCCAGCGTGATCACCGCCTGCGGGACATAATCAAAGAGCGTCTCCAACGCCTCGTGGAAAAACGGCAACCAGTGTTCCGCGCCCTGATGTTTGCGCCCGGCGCTGATCGCTTCGTAGAGCGGATCATCCGTCCCCGCGGCGCCAAATTCGATCCGGTAATTCTGCCGGAACCGCGTGATCGCGGCCTCGTCCAGGATCACTTCGGACACGGGCGCCAATTCAACAATATCGAGCTTTTCGGTGGTCCGCTGTGTGGCGGCATCAAAGCGGCGCGCGCCGTCCAACACATCGCCAAAGAGATCAAGCCGCACAGGCCCCAGATCGCCGGGCGGAAAGATATCGATGATCCCGCCCCTGATGGCATAGTCGCCCGGCTCGGTCACTGTGGGGCTCTGCACAAACCCCATGCGCACAAGGAAGGTTCGCAGAGCGCTTTCGTCCACCCGGTCCCCGACACGGGCCGAAAACGCCGCATCCTTGAGCGTTGCGCGCGCCGGGACCCGCTGCGTGGCGGCGTTGAGCGTGGTCAGCAGGATGAAGCGATCCGGCATGCCGTGCACCAGACCCGCCAGCGTCGCCATGCGCTGCGCGGAAATATCCGCATTTGGCGACACCCGGTCGTAGGGCAAGCAGTCCCAGCCGGGAAACACCACCACCGGCATATCTGGGGCAAAAAAGCGCAGCGCCGCCTGCAACGCCGCGAGCCGCTTGTCATCGCGCGCCACATGCAGGATCGGCCCGTCCCGACGTGCCAGCTCCGACAGCAGAAACTGCGCGTCAAACCCTTCGGGCACGCCGGAGACGGTGATATGCGTTTGCTCAGCCATGGGCTGCTTCAATTGGCGTTCGGGGCGCCGGTGTCAACCGCCCAATGGACCCACGGCGAGGTTTTGATACATCCCCCAGAGGGCCGTTACAAAAATCGAAATCATGCCGGTGATCTGAACATAGAGACGGTGCCGCGTCAGCCTGCGCCGCAACTGCTCGCCACTCGCCGCTTCATGCTGGATCAGGCGCGACGTCGACAGCGAAATCAGGCCGACAATCGACATTGGAAACCCTAGTAAAAACAACGCCTGGGCGATCTCGACGCCATAGAAGAACCCCAGCACGCAGAGCCCGGTCAGTAAAAAGCAGCCAAAGCCCAGAAGCCACAGACCGGATACGCTGGCGATGAAAAGCAGCCGGTTGGTGTTGATCCGCACGAGGTCTTCGAGGTCCTGCTCGGCCTGCCCGCCATTTCTGCGCGCGCGCAGCACCATATCGTAGGGAACGCCCAGAACCCAATGGCTGGCCGTCGACCAGAGCACGGCCAAGGCAATCCAGAACCACAGGTTCGAGAAGGACCGCATGTCAATTAGTTCGAAGACACTTTGATAGAAACTCAAGGGAAACGCTTTACCTGTTTTGACGCCCCCTCTTAGCCTTGGATTTCGGCAATTCCTACCCTTGGCTTGCGGAAAAATCCGTGGCAAGCATGAAGTGTCACACAAACTGGACACATCGCCCATGCGCCCCACTCAAGCCCCCTTTCCGATGACCCGCCTGCGCCGCACCCGGCAAAGCCCGGCCACGCGCGCCCTGACCCGTGAAAACAGCCTCAGCGTGGATGATTTTATCTGGCCGGTTTTTGTGCGCGCGGGAGACGGGATCGAGGAGCCGATCCCCTCGATGCCCGGTGTCTACCGCCGGTCCGTCGACAAGATCGTCAAGGCGGCGCGCGAGGCCGCAGATCTGGGCATTCCGGCGATTTGCATCTTTCCCTACACCGGAATCGAAGAACGCACCGAGGATTGCGCGGGCGCCTGGGATCCGGAAAACCACGCCAACCGCGCCATTCGCGCGATCAAACAGGCGGTGCCTGAGATCGCGGTGATGACGGATGTGGCGCTCGACACCTATAACATCAACGGGCACGACGGGTTTGTGGAGAACGGCGAAATCGTCAACGACCGCACCATCGAGGCCCTGGTCAAGATGACGCTGGCGCAGGCTGAGGCGGGGGCCGATATTATTGGCCCCTCCGACATGATGGACGGGCGCATTGGCGCGATGCGCAGCGCTCTCGAAACCCATGGCCATCAGAACGTGATGATCCTGAGTTATGCGGCCAAATATGCCTCGGCCTTCTATGGTCCGTTCCGCGATGCAGTGGGGGCCTCAGGCGCGCTGATCGGCGACAAGAAGACCTACCAGATGGACCCGGGCAATTCAGACGAAGCGCTGCGCCTGATCGAGCGGGATCTGCGCGAAGGGGCGGACATGGTGATGGTCAAACCCGGCCTGCCCTATCTCGACATCTGCCGCCGGGTGAAAGACACCTTTGGCGCGCCGACCTATGCCTATCAAGTGTCCGGTGAATTCAGCATGATCCAGGCCGCCGCCGAACATGGCTGGATTGATGGCGAAAAGGCCATGATGGAAAGCCTGATGGCCTTCAAACGCGCGGGCTGCGATGGCATTCTTACCTATTTCGCCCCTGCCGCCGCCCGATTGCTGAACGCAAAGCGGTAAGCCGCGCAGCCTGTGACCTTTTCAGTGACAGCGCCACGCAATCGGCGTATGTTCGCGCATAAGTCGGATCAACCGACACACGAGCAACATTTTACAGGCGGATAACATGGAAAATCCAAAACTCTCACGCAGGGTCTTCACCCTTGGCGCGCTTGCGGGCGTATCGGTGACGGCGGCCTGCGGCAATGGCATCGGGTCGCGCGGGGCGGCAACCATCGACGCCCGCGTCGACTCCACGCTGCAGGAAATGTACCGCAGCTTCCCAAACACACGTAATCTGGCGGAAAAGGCCAACGGCATGTTGGTGATGCCCCTGGTGACAGAGGCCGGCTTCGGGTTTGGTGGCGCATACGGGCGCGGCGCATTGCGCGTGGGCGACGTGACGGTCGATTACTATTCCACCACCCAGCTGTCTGGTGGCTTGCAGATTGGCGGACAGCAATATTCCCACGTGCTGTTCTTCATGACTGAGGAAGCACTGACCAATTTCCGGCGCTCGCCGGGCTGGGCCGTGGGGGGCGACGTCAGATATGTGATCTCGGATCAGGGGGACGGGTTCAAGGCGGATTCGACCACCACCTTTGCGCCGGTCCTGGCCGCCGTCTTTGGCCGCGCGGGCCTGCTGGTCGGTGCAACCCTGCAAGGCACCAAATACTCGCGGATCATTCCCTGAGCCGTCAATGTCAAAGCGCCCCCTGCGATCAAGGGGCGCTTTTGGCGTTGCGTCAGCCCGACGCCTGCAAGCGTTTGAAGAGGCTGGAGGTATCCCAGCGCCCGCCACCCATTTTCTGGACGTCCTTGTAGAACTGATCCACCAATGCGGTCACTGGCAGGCTTGCACCGGTTTCATCCGCGGTGGACAGGCAAATCCCAAGATCCTTGCGCATCCAGTCGGTGGCAAACCCGTGATCGAAATGATCGTCCAGCATGGTTTCATAGCGGTTGTTCATTTGCCAGCTGCCAGCGGCGCCCTGGCTGATCACTTCCACCACCGCACGGCCATCGAGCCCCGCCTTGTCGGCAAAATGCAGCGCTTCGCTCAGCCCCTGCACCAGACCGGCGATGGCGATCTGATTGCACATCTTGGTCATCTGGCCTGCGCCACTGTCACCGATGCGGCGGCAGATCTTGGAATAAACCTCCATGATCGGCAGCGCGCGCTCATAAGCGCCCGCATCCCCGCCACACATGATCGAAAGCGCGGCGTTTTCGGCACCGGCCTGCCCGCCGGAGATCGGCGCATCGACAAAGCTGACCTGACTGTCATTGGCAGCGGCATAAAGCTCACGCGTCACTGCGGCAGAAACAGTTGTGTGGTCAACAAAGACTGCCCCTGATGCCATCCCAGCAAAGGCCCCGTCCGGCCCCAGACAGACGGACCGCAGGTCATCGTCATTGCCCACACAGGCCATGACAAAATCAGCGCCCTCGGCCACTTCGCGGGGCGTTTTCGCCATCGCGCCACCATGGGCCGCCACCCAGTCTTCGGCCTTGGACGCGGTGCGGTTGTAGACCGTCACATCGTGACCTGCTTTTTGCAAATGGCCCGCCATTGGGCCTCCCATGACGCCCAGTCCTAAAAATGCCAGCTTGGCCATATGTTTGCCCTTCTCTTTTTCCGTGTTGCGTTACGCTGTTCTCCTACCTAACAGTCAGAACCCAAGGGTCAACAAAACGTCGGACTTTTCACACGGGGCATGAATGAATCTGATCTTTAGATGGTTGGTGCGGCTGGCGGCCACTCTGGTGGTGATTGTCGTGTTGGGTGTGGTCCTGGTCTACTACCTCGCGTCACGGTCGCTGCCGGACTATGACAAGGTCCTCGAACTGCCCTATCTCACTGCCCCTGTCGAGATTGTGCGCGACAATGCCAACGTGCCGCATATCTTCGGCGAGGCCGATACCGATGTCTTCTACGCGCTTGGCTATGCTCATGCGCAGGACCGGTTGTGGCAGATGACGATGCTGCGCCGCACGGCACAGGGTCGATTGTCCGAAGTCTTTGGCACCGCAACGGTGAATATCGACAAGCTGATGCGGCGGCTGGATCTTTATGCGCTGGCCGGTGCCTCGGTGGATGCGCAGGACGAACGCACCAACCTGATGCTGCGCGCCTATGCCACCGGTGTGAATGCCCGGCTGGACGAGATCAATGCCAGCGCCCTGGGGCGGGGCGCGCCGGAAATGTTCCTGTTCAACGCGCCGGTCTCAGCCTGGCGGCCATCGGATTCGATTGCGATCATCAAATTGATGGGGCTGCGGCTCTCCGGACATCTCGACAAGGAGGTGCTGCGGGCGCGCATGTCGCTGGCCTTGCCGGATGCGAACCGGCTGGCCGATATTCTGCCCGACGCGCCGGGCAGCGGGCTGGCCGCCCTGCCCGAGTATTCCCAGCTTGTGCCGGGGGTGTCCCGGTTTGCGCAGAGCATACCGCTCGACCCGCACCCCTTGTCGCCCTTCCAGCGGCATGCTTTTGCAGGCGCATCAAATGCCTGGGCTGCTGCCCCCTCGCGCTCCGCCTCTGGCGGGACGCTGCTGGCAAATGACCCGCACCTGGGGTTCTCCGCCCCCTCCATCTGGTATCTGGCACGCATGCAATTGCAATCAGGCAGCATCATCGGCGCGACCATCCCCGGCATGCCCATCGTGCTCAGCGGTCGCAGTGAGGCGCTGGGGTGGGGTCTGACTGCCGCCGGCATGGACGACCAGGACGTTTATGTCGAAGCGCTGAACCCGGACAACCCCGAAGAATACCGCACGCCGGATGGCTACAAGACTTTTGAAAAACGCGGGTCCATCATCAACATCAAGGATTCCACCCCCATCACCATCACCCTGCGCTGGACCGACAATGGGCCGGTTTTGCCGGGCACCCATTACAATCTGGCCAGCATTACCCCGCCTGGGCATGTCGCCTCCCTCGCCTGGACCGTGCTGAGCCCGAACGACACGTCGATGACCGCAGCGATGAAGCTGATGGGGGCAAAATCCGTGCGCGAAGGGGTTGCCGCAGCCGAAGATTACATCGCACCGGCGCAGAACCTGATGTTGGCGGACCGCAATGAGATCGGCATGAAAATGATTGGCGCGATGCCCCGTCGGGATGCGCGCCACCAGAGCCAGGGCCGCCTGCCCAGCCCCGGCTGGATCGAGTCCAACCGCTGGCAGGGGCGCTTGCCCTACGCCGCCAACCCGGAATTCATTGCCCCCAACGGCGGGATATTGGGCAATACCAACAACAAGCTTGTAGACCGCCCCTTTCCCAACCACGTCTCCTTTGACTGGGAGGACACACAACGGGTGCAGCGATGGCAGCGCCTGATGCAGGCCCGCGAAGTCCATACCCGCGACAGTTTCATCGAAGCGCAGCTGGACACGGTCAGCTTCACCGCGCGCTCGCTCCTGCCGCTAATCGGTGCCGAGCTATGGTTTACCGGCGAGGCCGCCCCCGAGGGGACGCCGCTGCGGCAACGCCAGCGTGCCCTGACCCTGCTTGCAGGATGGTCAGGTGAGATGAACGAACACATGCCCGAGCCGCTGATCTATGCGGCATGGCTGCGCAGCCTGCAGGACCGCATGGTGCGGGATGAGCTGGGACCGCTGGCCAGCGAGCTGACCCATGTGGAGCCACTGTTCATCGAACGTGCCTTTCGCGACATCGACGGGGCCTCGGTGTGGTGTGACGTGATCCAATCCGCGCCGGTGGAAACCTGCGCCGACATGGCGCGGCTGGCGTTGGATGATGCGCTCATCTGGATTGAGGAGACCTGGGGGCCACAGCTTGAATCGCTGCGCTGGGGCGACGCGCATCAGGCCACACATGATCACGCGGCCCTGGGTAGCATTCCGATCCTGCGGTTTTTTGTGAACATCCGCCAGTCGACCAACGGCGGCGACAACACGCTGCAGCGCGGTCTGACCAGCGGGCGGGGCGAAAACCCTTTCCACAACGTGCATGGCGCGGCCTATCGCGGGGTCTATGATTTCGCCGACCCGGACAGCTCCGTTTTCATCACCTCAACTGGCCAGTCGGGCCACTTCCTGTCGCGGCACTATGACGACATGGCGCAGCTTTGGCGGCGCGGCGAATATATTCCGATGTCACTGGATGAAGGTCTCGCGCGAGCGGCTGCCGTGGGTGTCACCGTATTGAGACCGCAGCAATAGCCCGATGTCCCGCGTCATCCTGTTTCACAAACCTTTCGGCGTACTGTCGCAGTTCACCGACAAGGGGACCGAAGGCACGCCGCGCCCAACCTTATCCGCCTTTATCGACGTGCCGGGATTTTACCCTGCCGGGCGGCTGGACAAGGACAGCGAAGGGCTGATGGTGCTCACCGATGATGGCAAGCTGCAGGCGCGCATTGCCAACCCCAAGCATAAGATGGCGAAAAACTATCTGGTGCAGGTCGAAGGCACGCCCGACGCACAGGCGCTGGATGCGCTCAGGGGCGGTGTGCGCCTGAAGGACGGCGTGACAAAACCCGCCGACGTCATCCAGATTGACCCGCCTGATCCCCTCTGGCCGCGCGATCCCCCGGTACGGTTCCGCAAAACCGTGCCCGATGCCTGGCTGCGGATCATGCTCAGGGAGGGCAAAAACCGGCAGGTTCGGCGCATGACCGCGCATGTCGGGCTGCCATGTCTGCGCCTGATCCGGGTTCAGATCGGCCAATGGCATCTGAATGAACTGGCGCCCGGTGCCTGGCGGTTTGCCGACGCAGGTGGCCCATAGGCCCACCCTACGAGGCCATCACAGACGCGCGAACTGCGCTTCTTGCCGAGCGGTCCAGCGCACGGTGATCTCAAAGCCCTCGTCGGTCTGGCGTTCCGTCTCGACCAGTTCGTGATCGAACAGCCAGGCCCGCTTTTTCCCGTCAGCAAATCCCAGGCTCAGCTCCGTTTCGCGCTTGGCTCCCTGCAGCTGCGTCGTGATTGCCGCCAGAAGCGGGTCCACCCCTGCGCCGGTGAGCGCCGAGATGGCAAAGACATGATCATCGCGCGCGGCACGGGCCTGCATGGCCTCGGCAGCCTCAGGGGTCATCAGGTCCAGCTTGTTCCAGACCTCAAAGCTCGGACGGTCGTCCTCCACGCCCAGCGACGCCATGATCTCGCGCACGTCCTGCGCCTGCTCTTCGGTTTCGGGGTGCGAAATATCTCGTACGTGGCAGATCACATCCGCCGCCAGCACCTCTTCGAGCGTCGCCCGGAAGGAGGCCACCAGTTCGGTGGGCAGATCAGAGATGAACCCGACCGTGTCCGACAGGATCACCTCTGGCCCGTCCGGTAAATGCAACCGCCGCATGGTCGGATCAAGCGTGGCAAAAAGCATGTCCTTGGCCATCACCTCTGCCCCTGTCAGGCGGTTGAAGAGCGTGGATTTGCCAGCGTTCGTATAGCCCACCAGCGCCACAATCGGATAGGGCACCTTGGCGCGGGCGGCCCGGTGTAAGGCCCGTGTTTTTACCACCTTTTCCAACTGACGTCGCAAGCGGGTCAGCTGGTCATCAATCGCGCGCCTGTCCGCCTCGATCTGTGTCTCGCCGGGACCGCCAACAAACCCCAGACCGCCCCGTTGCCGTTCCAGGTGGGTCCAGGCGCGCACCAGCCGCGTGCGCTGATAGCTCAACGCGGCCATCTCCACCTGCAGCACACCCTCGCGCGTCGCCGCACGGTCGCTGAAGATCTCCAGGATCAACCCGGTGCGATCAAGCAGTTTCACGCCCCATGCTTTTTCGAGGTTGCGCTGCTGTACCGGGCTAACGGGGCCATCGACCAGAACCAGCTCAATCTCCTGCGCTTCCAACATCTGTTTGATCTCGGCGATCTTGCCGGAGCCAAAGAGCATGCCCGCCCGCACGGTCTTGAGCGGCACGATCTCGCCGCCCACGACCTCCAGCTCCGGCAGGGCGCGCGCCAGCGACATGGCCTCTGCCAGTGCGTGATCGGCCAGGCGACGTTCGGGGTCGGATTTGATGTCAGGATGCAGGACCCAGGCGCGCGTGACCCGCGCTGCCTCGTCATTCTCGATTTGAAATGGCGCTTTGCTCAAGAAGCGTCTTCGCCCTCATACAGGCTGATCGGTTGGCTGGGCATGATGGTCGAAATGGCATGTTTGTAGACAAGCTGGGACTGTCCGTCGCGCCGTAGCAGCACACAGAAATTATCGAACCAGGTGATCACACCTTGCAGCTTCACCCCATTGATCAGGAAGATTGTCACAGGAACTTTAGTCTTGCGTACATGGTTCAGGAACGCATCCTGAAGGTTCTGTCTGTCCGACGCCATTTTAGCACTCGCCTTTTTTCTTGCCGGAGCCCGCAGATCGAGCCCGCCCCTCGCGCCAATTATGAAGCGCTAAACGCGGAGATTCCACCCCAAAAAACAGTCCGTTACGGACCTATCGGCGAAACTCCCCTAGTCCCGCCATAAATCCGGGGTCAAAAGCGCAATAATCGCCAGTGTTTCCAACCGCCCCAGGACCATCGCTGCGCAAAAAACCGCCTTCGCGTAGGGGCTCAGTTGCACCAGCGAAATCGGCGTATCCGCCGCGAAGGTTGTCAGCGGCCCGGTGGTGGACAACCCGGCAATGCTCAGCACCAATGCATCCTCGAAAGACACCCCCAAAAGCGCCAGCAGCACGGTCAGAACCGCCAGCGTCAGCGCAAAAAGCATGAAGAATATCCAGGCGATAAACGCCCCGTTGCGTTGCAGCCGCCTGGTGTCCGACCCGGCGCCGCTGACTGAGGAAGGATGCACCAGCCGCTCCATCTCGCGCAGACCATTGAGGTAGAGCGCAAAAACCCGCAGCAATTTTACCCCCCCGGCCGTGGTGGCAACCCCACCCCCGATCAACGCCAGCCCCATGAGGATCAAGCCCGGTGTTTCCAGCCCCGACCAGGCCTGGGTCTGCGCCCAATCCGCGCTGGCAAACCCCGTGGTCGTCAAAAACGACATCACCGTGAAAACAGAGCCCCATAGCGCGCGCCAGGCCTGCTCCAGATCATCTTCGGCCGCCACATCCAGGGCCCCCAGCCAATGGCGCAGAAACAGGATCAGCGGCACGCCGACAATCAGGACGATGCCCAGGCGGAATTCAGGATCCGTGCGCAGCCCGCCCTGCGTCGCGGTGATCGTATCGGACGAAAAGGTCAGACGCGAGAGGGCAAAGAACATAAAGAGCAGCATCAGCGCCTCGCCCGTCGCCCCCGATCTGGCAAATTCGGCCCCGCCCACCGGTGAAATGCCCGAGGTGGCCATGACCGACATCGCATGGCTCAGCGCCACAAGAGACGCATCGCCACTGATCATCAACAGAACCCACAAGAGCACCGTCAGCCCGAGATAGATCGGCAGCAACGCCCCGGTGACACGCAGCAGCCGCTCGCGCGGGTCCGCCCGGTCGATGAGGCTGGAGCGGGCCTCGCGTTGCCCGGGTTCCGCCTGCGCCGTCACCTCGAAACCGCCCAGATTAAGCGGTGCCAGGATCGCAGAGGCGGCAATCCACATCACCGCCCCGCCCATCCAGCCGACCTGCGCCCGCCAGAGGTGCAGGGTGCTGTTCAGGCGCTCGGGCTGTTCAAACAGCGTGGCCCCGGTGGTGGTGACGGCGCTGACCATCTCCACGTAGGCGTTCAGAAATGTGGTCGTGCCCAGGCCTTCGAAAAAGGGAATGGCCAGAAACGCAGGCAGGAACACGAAAGTCGCAAAAAGCGACATCAAAGACCCCAGCGCGCCGTTGCGCTGCCTGCGCCCGGCATGGGCGATCGCAATCAGGGTGAAGATCGTGAGCCCGAGAATGGCGCAGTAAAAGAACATCCGCGCGGTATCGAGATTGCGCGCCACGCCACCATGCAAAGCAGGCACGAGCATGGAAACAGAGGCGACGCCAAAAATCAGCAAAAACAGCGGCAGGTCCATCAGTTGGACAAATGCGCCGCTGCGTTGCTTGGTATGTGGCGCCTGCGACATGGCTTAGAAGAAGTCGATGGAGACCTGCAACAGCCGCTCCACTTCCGGCACATCACCTGCCAGCGCGAAAATAGCGACGACATCGCCTTCGTCGATCCGGGTGCTGCCAAGCGGGCGGATCACCTCGTCGCCCTTCTTGATGGCCCCCACCAGAACGCCTTCGGGGAAATCGACGTCTGATATGCGCTTGCCCGCGAGCGGCGAGGTTGACAGAACCTCCGCCTCGATCACCTCGGCCTCGGCGTCGCCAATGGAATAGACCGCGCGCACCCGGCCATGGCGGATATGGCGCAGGATCGAACTGACGGTGGTGGCGCGCGGATTGATATAGGCGTCGATGCCCAGCGGGGTCATCAACGGCACCAGCGTGGGGTCGTTGATCAGGGCAATCGTATAGGGGCAGCCCTCGGCCTTGGCCCGCACGCAGGCCAGCATGTTGGTCTTGTCGTCGTCGGTGATGGCGAGCATGCCATCCGCCCGTGAAATCCCCGCCTCGGCCAAAAGGGCCGCATCCAGCCCGTCGCCATTGAGCACAATGGTGCGCTCTAGCGCTTCGGCAGCCTTTTCAGCACAAATGCGGTTTTTCTCAATCACTTTGGCGCGCACGCGCTTGGCGCGGGCTTCCAGCGTCTGTGCCACGGCCAGCCCCACGTTGCCGCCGCCCACCAGCACCACACGTTCCTGCTTGGCAACCCTTTTGCCAAAGATTTCCAGCGTGCGCGGGATGTCGTCAACATGGGTGAAGACATAGCAATCGTCGCCCACAAAGAGCTGGTCCTTGGCTTCAGGCGCAAAGAGCGAGCCTTCGCGCCGCACTGCAACCACCGTGGCCCGCAGCGTGGAGAAAAGATCCGTGAGCTGCCGCAAGGGCGTGTTCACCACCGGGCATTCCTCTTCGATGGTGATGCCCATCAGATGCGCCTGCCCGTTCATGAAAATCTCGGTGTCAAAGGCGGCTGGGGCTGACAGCCGTTGCAGGGCGGCGGCGGCGACCTCCTTTTCGGGACTGATCACCACGTCGATGGGCATATGATCGCGCCGGTAGAGATCCGAATAGATCGCATCGAGATAAGAGCGGCTGCGCAGCCGGGCGATCTTGCGGTTGACGCCAAACACCGAATGCGCCACCTGACAGGTGACCATATTGACCTCATCCGAATAGGTCGCGGCGATGACCATCTCCGCATCGCGGGCCCCGGCACGGTCCAGCACATCCGGATAGCTCGCAAACCCGGCGATCCCCTGCACATCCAGCGTATCGGTCGCGCGCCGCACCAGATCGGGGTTGTTATCGACCACCGTGACATCGTTGCGTTCGCCGGAAAGGTGACGCGCAATCTGCCATCCCACCTGACCTGCGCCACAGATAATCACCTTCATGCGTATGAGGTCCTTCGAGCCGTTTCGCGACACTCTGAATGGCAGATGGCCCAAGGGGGGTCAATTCAATTGTCCTTGGCCGCAATCCACGCCACAATATCACCATGGTTTCTCAGCGACTCTCTTTTGCGGTTTTTGTCGGGGTGATGGTATTGGCGTCCTGCGCGCCCTTGTCGATTTATTACAAGGAAGGCGCTGAGGTCTCGCGCCTGCAGACCGATGAGCTTCAATGCGAAATCTCCGCGCTGTCGGATGTGCCGGTCAACAACCAGATCCGGCAGGAGCCGCCCATCTTCATTCCCGCGCGCCGCTACTGTGATGGCGCCGGAAACTGCTATATTCGGCACGGGCGTTTTGAACGGGGCGACATCTATACCGTGGATGTGAACGCAAACCTGCGCGCGCGCGCTGAGCAGCAATGCATGCTCGACAAGGGCTATGCCCCGACCACCGTTCCGAATTGTCCCAACACCGTCTTCCGCGCGGCGCCAAAGGCCTCGACCCGGGTGCTGCCCCGCCTGACCCCGCAAAGCTGCGCCATCAAATACCAGGACGGCACCTGGCAAATTGTGAACCAACCGGGCTGATCACGTCGCATTTGGGCTGGAAGTCTGCGGACGCCCTTGTCAAAGCTGCGCCTCATGAACATGACGAATCTCCCCCTGCCCGATCTGCAAAATGCCAAATCTCTGGTGCAACGCCACTACCAGGCGCTGGCCGCGGCGACGCCAGACACGGTCGGCGGTATCCTGCGGCAAAGCCTGCACCCGGAATGCCACTGGTACGGCATGCACCCCTTTCATGAGCAGACAGGACCTGAAGCGATTGCCGAAACCTTCTGGGTGCCCTTTCTGAACGCGTTCTCCAGGGTGCAGCGCCGCGAGGACATCTTCTTTGCCGGATTGAATGAAATGGACGGTTTCCAGGGCCAGTGGACCTGCTCGATGGGCCATCTCATGGGTCTTTTCGATGCGCCGTTTCTGAATATTCCAGCCACCGGCAAGATGGGTTTTCTGCGCTATGCGGAGTTCAACAAGGTCGACGGCGGCCAGATTACGCAAAGCGCGCTCTTTGTGGATCTGCTGCACCTGATGCTACAGGCGGGCCTCAACCCGCTGCGGGCGCCGCAAACCGGGGTGCACCTCGTCCAGCCCGGCCCGATCACCCATGATGGGCTGCTGCACCAGCCGCAGGACCCCACCGAGGGCACCCGTACCCTGGCACGCATCAATCACATGATTGGCTCCATAGATCACGCCAATGCCGCCAAGGAACCACTGATACCGCAGGAAGAACTGGCGCAGGACTGGAATGATGACATGATCTGGTGGGGCCCGGCGGGCATCGGCGCCACCTACACCATCGACAGATACATCGCCCAGCATCAGCAGCCCTTCCGCACCGGCCTTGCCGGACGGTCGTTCAACGGGCATCTCTGCCGCATGGCGGAAGGCACCTATGGCGGCTTTTTCGGCTGGCCCAACCTGACGCTCAGCAACACCGGCGGGTTCATGGGGGTGCCCGTCAATGAGGCCCGCGCCGATATGCGGGTGGTCGACGTCTATCGCCGGGATGGTGACAAACTCGCGGAAAACTGGATTTTCATCGACATGCTGCATTTCCTGAACATGCAGGGGGTCGATGTTCTGGGCGAGTTAACGGGCTGATTTACTCGGCGGCGTCCGCTTCCTCATCCACATGCGCGACCCGGGTGCCGGATTTTGCCGAGGTCACCACGCCCAGCGATTTCAGCTTCCGGTGCAGGGCTGAGCGTTCCATCCCGACGAAATTCGCCGTGCGGGAAATGTTACCGCCAAAGCGGTTGATCTGCGTCAGCAGGTATTCACGCTCAAACGCCTCGCGCGCCTCCCGCAACGCCAGCGTCGCCAGCGCTCCAGACAAGACCACGCGGTTCTCGTCATCGCTGCCCTCTTCAACGCCGGGCAGTTCGCGGGCCTCGATGGCGCCGTTCTCATCGCCCAGGATCAGCACCCGCTCCACCAGGTTTTTCAACTGACGCACATTGCCGGGCCAGATCATGGTCTGCATCAGCGCTTCGGCATCTTCGCTGATCTCGCGGATCGGCAGACCCTGCACCGCGTTCATTTCCGCAATGAAATGCGCCGCCAGTGCGGGAATGTCCTCGCGCCGCTCTTCCAGCGACGGCACCGCAATCGGCACCACATTGAGACGGTGATAGAGCTCCTCGCGGAAAGTGCCGGCCACAATCGCCTGCTCCAGATCGCGGTTGGTCGAAGAGATCACCCGCAAATCCACACGCACCTTGTCATTGCCGCCCACGCGCTGAAACTGCTGATCGACCAGAACGCGCAGAATTTTCGACTGGGTGCCCACCGGCATATCGGCCACTTCGTCAAAATAGATCACCCCGCCGTGGGCCTCTTCGAGCAACCCGGGTTCCACGCCGCGCTCTGCGGTTTCGCGGCCAAAGAGCACCTCTTCCATCCGCTCCGGTGCCACCCCGGCGCAGTTGACCGTGACAAAAGGCGCCGAGGCGCGGTTGGAATTGGCGTGGATGTAGCGCGCGGCCACCTCTTTGCCGCAGCCCGCAGGGCCGGTCAGCATCACCCGACCGTTTGATTTGGTCACCTTATCCAATTGACTGACCAGCGCCCGGAACGCCGCCGAGGTGCCGATCATCTCCGATTTGGTGACATCGCGCCGCCGCAGGCTCTGGTTTTCGCGGCGCAGGCGTGAAGTTTCCATCGCCCGCCGGATCACCACCAGCAGCTGATCGATGTTGAAGGGCTTTTCGATAAAATCGTAGGCCCCCTGTTTGATCGCCGCCACCGCGATCTCGATATTGCCATGCCCCGAAATGATCACCACCGGCACATCCGGATTGTCGCGTTTGACAGTCTTGAGGATATCGATGCCATCCATGCGACTGTCTTTCAGCCAGATGTCCAGGATGATCAGCGCGGGTGCTTCGGCGTTGATCGCCGCCATCGCATCATCCGAATTCCCGGCCAATCGTGTGGCAAACCCCTCGTCAATCAGGATGTCCGAGATCAGTTCCCGGATGTCACGCTCGTCGTCTACAATGAGAATATCGCTCATGGGTCATTTCCTTCCAGCACTGGGGAGAGTTCGGTTTCTGCGGCGCCGCTTGTACAGGGCAGCGTGATTACTGCCATGGCGCCCGCGTGGGTCTGGCCGTCAAAGGCCGGTGCATCTTCGAGCGACAGGCTGCCGCCGTGCTCTTCGATAATCTTTTTCACGATGGGCAGGCCGAGACCGGTGCCCTCGCTTCGGGTTGTCACATAGGGTTCAAAAAGCCGCGCCCGGTCTTCGGGCAGGCCGATCCCATTATCCGCAATCGTGATCCGGGCGCGATCGTCATCGACGCTCAACCGGATCTGAATGGTCGGAACATGCCCATCCGGCACGCCCTTTTTACTCAGGGTTTCAATGGCTTCCCCGGCATTCTTGATCAAGTTTGTCAAGGCCTGGCTGATCATCGTCGCATCAAGATCAGCGGTCACCGCACGATCCGGCAGGGCGGCGTCGATCTTTACATCAGGCTGTCCGGTCTGCTGCAACAACACCGCATCGCGCACCAATTCCGTCAGGTTCAACGCCTTGCGGTCCGGCTCCGGCATCCGGGCAAATTTGGAAAACTCATCAACGATGCGGCGTAGATCGCCGGTTTGCCGCACGATCACATCGGTCATCTGCTCCAGCGTCTCGCTGTCCTCGCCCACCTTTGGGGAAAACTTGCGCTTAATCCGCTCAGCGGACAGTTGGATCGGGGTCAGCGGGTTCTTGATCTCATGCGCAATCCGCCGGGCCACGTCGCCCCAGGCCGCCATCCGCTGCGCGCTAACCAGATCGGTGACATCGTCAAAGGAGACCACATAGCCCTCCAACGCACCGTCCTGCGAGCGCCGTTTGGCCATGCGCACCAGCAGGTTTTCCGAGCGCCTCTGCCGGGTGACTTTGACCTCGCCCTGCGCCACTTCGTAATGTGGCTGGGTGATCGTCTCAAAAATCGGCCCGAACTCCGGCACCGCCACCTTGAGCGAGAGCGATTCCTGCCCCGCCTGCCAATCCAGCAATCGTTCAGCGGATTTATTCACGAAGGTGACCCGCCCCTGCGGATCGAGCCCAACGACCCCGGAGGTCACGGAACTCAGCACGGAATCAAAAAGGCGCCGCCGGCGTTCAATCTGTTCGGTGTTTTCCACCAGCGTTTCGCGCTGCGCCTTCAACTGCTTGGTCATCTGGTTGAAATAACGCCCCAGCATGGCGATCTCATCATCGCCCTCCTCTTCGCGGACCTGCACATCGAGATCGCCCGCACCGACCTGCTGCGCGGCCCCGGTCAGACGCCCCACGGGCACCGACAGGCGTTCGGCGAACCACAGGCCCAGCCAGATCGCCGCCAGGATCAGGATCACCGCAAAGGCCAGATACAGCAGCACAAAGTCAAAAAGCAGCCGCCCGCGTTCGCTTTCGAGCTGCTGGTAGAGCCGCACGGTTTCCTGCGTTTCATCCAGCAGCGACAGGATTTCGCCATCGACATCCCGGCTGATATAAAGGAACCGGTCAACAAAGGCGGAGAGGCGCACGATGGCGCGGAATTCGCTGTTGGCCCAATCTTCGATGACCAGCACCTCTTGCTCATCCGCATCAAGCAGTTGCTGCTGTGTCGGTTTTTCGAAATCGAAAAGATAAGACCGGTCGCCCCGCGCCCGAATGTCCCCGGTACCGTCAATCAGATAGGCCTCGCGCAGTCCGCGCTGAATTTGCCGCTGCCCTTCGCCCAGCAATTCACTGTCAGATACATTGATACCGGTGCGGCGCGCCTCGTTCAGACTGCGCGCCAGGGCCAACGCATCCTCGGCAAGATCGACCTGCTGTTCAGCCTCATAGGCCTGTGCGGCGGCAAGCGAGCTGCCGACCACTTCGCGCACCCGGTCCGAAAACCACCCCTCAAGCCCCACGCTTATCGTGAGACCGGCAAAAATCGCTACGGTCACCGTGGGGATCAGGGCCATCAAGGCGAAAACCCCAGTCAGGCGCAGGTGCAGCCGGGACCCGGCTGATTTTGCCCGCCGCGCCGCGATCAATCGCCCGACCTGGGCCAGCACAAGAGCGGCGACAACGAGGATATAGACCAGATCGGCAAGCAGGATCAGGCGCAGCCCGAGCGTATTGCCCGCTTGCCCCACCGGACCGAGCACGAGATAGGTCGAGAGGGCCAAAAGCGGCCCCAGAACGACAAGGCCCAGGGTTGTGAAGTTCCGCATGCGGCGCATCCGGCGCAAACGCCCCAGCCGCAGCCATAGTGACCTTTCTACACGGGGGTTCACCCGATGCCCTCACTTATGATGTGGCGCCAAGGCACCGTACCGCTCTATTTTGTGGTCCTGAGCAGGGGTGTCCCCAATCGGCCACGCTTTGTGTGGCAGTTTTACATCAATTTTCGGCGCCGTGTCACCTCAATATCGAGGTCGGTGATCTTTTTTCGCAGGGTGTTTCGATTTATTCCAAGTAAATCAGCGCATTTCGCCTGATTTCCGCCGGTCGCTTCGAGCGCAATTTCGATCAGTGGTCCCTCAACTTCGCGCAAAATCCGCGCATAGAGCCCCGCGGGCGGCAGCATATTCCCGTGCAGGTCGAAGTAGCGCCGCAAATGACGCTCCACTGACGCGCCCAGCTTTTCGGTGTTTCCCGAGGCGCGCATCGGTTCAAGATCCGGCTGCGCGCCCAAGACCTGCTCCACCTCGCTGGCGGAGATTTCTGCGGCGCGGCTGGTCAGACCAAGGCGACGGACCGCGTTTTCCAGCTGGCGCACGTTGCCGGGCCAGCTGTAGTTGCGGAAAATCTCGGCAGCTTCACGCGACAGCTCACGTGGCGCCGCCCCCGACGCCTCCGCCTTGGCCAGAAAGTGATCTGCGAGTATGGGAATGTCATCGACGCGCTCCCGCAGCGCCGGCACGGTTAAGGTGGCACCGCTCAGCCGGTAATAGAGGTCCTTGCGCATCTGCCCCGCCTCCATCGCGGCGTTCAGATCCGACTGACTGGTGGCGAGGAACCGCGGGGAATATTCACCGGGCGTGTCCATCATATGGACCAGCCGCGCTTGCAACTCAGCGGGGAGATCGGCAATCTCTTCGACCAGAAGCGTGCCCCCCTTCACCCGGGCCAACAGCCGCGCAGGCCCCTCAAGATCCTGCAGCTCTTCAATCGAGGCGGTGATGAAGGGCAGATTGCGCCGGTCCGAGAAATCGTGGATGGCGCGCGCGATCAGGGACTTTCCCGTCCCGGATTCGCCCCAGATCAGCACCGGCAGATCCGTGTTCATCACCCGCGCCACCACCCGGTAAAGCGCCTGCATCACCGCCGTACGGCCCACCAGCGGCAATTCGTCAGGGCGGGTATTGGCGTCCTCGGGCAGCCGTCGGTTTTGCGGTCGTGTTTCCAGCGCGCGCGCTGTTCGCTTCATCAGGTCCGGCAGGTCGAAGGGTTTGGGCAGGTAGTCATAGGCCTCCGCCTCTGCTGCCTGAATGGCGGTCATGATGGTGTTTTGTGCTGAAATCACGATGACGGGCAGACCGGGCCGGTCATCCGCGATCTTGGGCAGCATCTCCAGGCCGTTCCCATCAGGCATCATCACGTCGGAGATCACGACATCGCCTTTGCCCTCGCCCACCCAACGCATCAGCGTGGTCAGGCTGGAGGTCGCATGTACCTTGCACCCGGCGCGCGTCAGGGCCTGTGTCAGAACGGTCCTGATCGTTCTGTCGTCATCCGCAACCAATACCGTACCGTCCATCGTTAGCTCTCCTTCACAAGTCTTGCGCCGCACCTTTGGGTGCGCGCGGCAGGGAAATCCGAAATACTGTTCTACCGGGCACAGAGGTGACTGAAATCCAGCCGCTGTGGTCCGACACGATCTTGCTCACCAATGCGAGGCCGAGCCCCGTTCCGTTTTCACGCCCCGATACGAACGGATCGAACACATCGCCCTTGATGCTTTCGGGCAGGCCCGGGCCGTCATCGATGATCTCGATCTGCAGGGGCAGTGACTGACCGGACCCATCGGCTCGGCGCAGACGAAACGAATGCTCGTAATAGCTGTGCAGCCTGATGGTGCCCGCCTCGCCTTCGGTCGCCTCGGAGGCGTTTTTCAACAGGTTCAACACCACCTGCAGCAGTTGATCAGGATCCCCCAGCGCCAGTGGCAGGGAGGGGTCATAATCCTCGATGATCTTCATATGCGCCCCAAACCCAAGCAGCGCGGACCGACGCGCGCGGTCCAGAACGTCATGTACGTTGACCGGTTGGAAATCCGGCATCGAGAGATTTCCAAACTGCTCCACCTGCCCCAGCAGCTTCACGATCCGGCGGCTTTCCTCGACGATCAGATCGGTGAGTTCCAGATCATCTGCGCCAAGGTTCATGCTCAGCAACTGGGCGGCCCCGGTGATGCCCGCCAGCGGGTTCTTGATCTCATGGGCCAGCATTTCGGCCATGCCAATGGCGGATTTGGCCGCCGATTTGACCGAATGATTCTGCGTCATACGCCCGGCCAGCTCGCGAGGTGAGATCATCAGGATCATGTGCTCGGAATGCCCGACCAAGGGCGCCACCTGCAAATCGGATTGCATCGGCGCGCGCTGACCGCTGCCCACATCCACATCATTCACAAAAAGCGGCGTGTTGGTATCGCGCGCGCGCACGAAGGCGGTCTCCAGTGGATCATTCACCGCGATCTGATCCCAGACGGGAATGCCACGCACGGATTTGGCCGAGACATTCAAAAAGCCTTCGGCGGCGGAATTGATGTCGACGATCTTGTCATCCGGTCCGATGATCAGCGTTGGCACTGGCAGGCTTGCCCAAATCGCACGGTCCGAGTTCATGCAGCCACCAGATTGCTGGGCATGCAGGCCTGCCCGATCAGCGAAAGCGTCTCATCAACGCGCGCGCCCGTCAGAACCGCGCGCCGCAGATCATCCGGGGTTTTGCAGGTGTCCATGTACCAGCCGAGATGTTTGCGGGACACCCGCAGCCCCAATTCCGGACCGTAAAAGGCGATCATCGCCTCGTAATGGGCCTGCACCATGGCCGCGAAATCGGCACCGCTCGGAATGCTTGGCGCTGCTGTGCCAAAAAGCGCATGGGCGATCTCTGCCAACAGCCATGGCTTGCCGCGCGCGCCGCGGCCCACCATGATCCCGTCAGCCCCCGAAAGCGCCATGGCCCGCCGGGCCGATCTACTGTCGATAATGTCGCCATTTGCGATCACCGGAATCGCGACTGCATTTTTCACCTCATGGATCGCGGCCCAATCGGCGGCACCCTTGTAGAATTGGCACCGCGTCCGTCCGTGGATGGTGATCATCGTGATCCCGGCTGCCGCCGCCCGGCGCGCGATCTCCGGCGCATTGCGCATCCGGTCATCCCAGCCCAGGCGGGTTTTCAGCGTCACCGGTATCTTGACCGCCTTCACCACCGCCTCGATGAGGGTCAGCGCATGATCGGGCGTGCGCATCAGGGCAGAGCCTGAATAACCCTGTGTCACCTTCTTGGCGGGACACCCCATATTAATATCGATCACCTGCGCGCCCTGCCCTTCGACCATCCGCGCGGCTTCCGCCATGGGGGCGGCTTCCCGACCCGCCAGTTGCACCGCAGTGCCCACATGACCCAAACCCAGTTCCGCTTTCTCGCGGCTGCCGGGGCGCGCATTCAACATATCATGGCTTGCGACCATTTCCGAAACCACCAGACCCGCCCCGAAGGACGCGACCAAATTCCGGAACGGCAAATCGGTGATTCCTGCCATGGGCGCCAGCATCACCGGCGGCGTCAGATCGAAGGGCGGGGCAACTGCGGGCAAATGCTTAATCCTTAGGCAAGTGTCATTGGTGTATCAATGTAGCAGGTTTCTCTCAATATATCAGCGCTCTTGCGATCGCGACTAATGGCCCACTGCCTATTTTTTAATCACACCCTCCCGCCAATTGCCTCCGCTTCTGCAAAGCCCTAGACACGGGATATGAACAAGGCCCAAGGCATATGAAAATTGGCGCGGTCATCGTTGCGGCAGGTCGCGGCGCGCGCGCGGGCGGCGGCACGCCCAAGCAATGGCGGCCCCTGGCGGGCCAAACCAGCACGCAGTTTGCCCTGCAGGCATTCGCGTCACATCCGGGCATCGAGCGCCTGGTTCTGGTGCTGCATGCCGATGACATCGCCACCGACTACTGGCCTACGACGCCGGATGCCGAAATTGTCACCGGGGGCGATACCCGCAGTGCTTCGGTGCTGGCAGGCTTGCAGGTACTGGAGGGGGCCTGTGATCAGGTGTTGATCCATGATGCCGCGCGGCCTTGCGTGTCACGTGCCGTTATTGATGGTGTCATCGACGCGCTGCGCTCCGGGCCAGCGGCGGCCCCGGCGGTCGCCGTTGTCGATGCACTTTGGCGCGGTGAAAGTGGCGCCGTGGCAGAGACAGTGGACCGCAGCGCGCTCTACCGCGCGCAGACGCCTCAGGGGTTCGATCTCGATGCCATTCTGGCGGCGCATCGGGCCTTCCCGGATGGGGCCGCAGATGATGTCGCCCTTGCTCGTCGCGCGGGTCTTACGGTTGCCATCACGCGCGGCAGCGAGGACAATCTGAAAATCACATTGCCCGAGGATTTCGAGCGGGCAGAACGCATCCTGAGGACCCGTGATGGACATTAGACTTGGCAATGGATTTGACGTGCATGCCTTCGGGCCAGGTGACCATGTTACCCTCTGCGGCGTGAAAATCCCGCATCATCAGGGGCTTGTCGGGCACTCGGATGCCGACGTGGCGCTGCACACAATCACCGATGCGATTTACGGTGCCCTGGCGGAGGGAGACATCGGCCAGCACTTCCCCCCGAGCGATCCGCAGTGGAAAGGGGCCGCCAGCGACGTGTTTTTAAAACATGCCGTGGCCCTCGCGCGGGACATGGGTTTTGACATTTCCAACGTGGATTGCACGCTGATCTGCGAATTCCCAAAGATCGGCCCGCACGCGCAAAAGATGCGGGGCTGTGTTGCCGATATCATGGGGCTTGATCCCGCACGCGTGTCGGTGAAGGCCACCACCTCGGAACGGCTCGGGTTCACCGGGCGCGGGGAAGGAATTGCCTGCATCGCCACAGCCGCTCTGGTGAAACCATGATGGGGATGGCGAAGCTGATCGGGACCGTTCTGGGGGTGGGTTACATCCGTCCGGCGCCGGGCACTTGGGGGTCCCTTGTGGCCCTGCCCTGGGCTTGGCTTTTGCATATTCTGGGCGGGTTTCCGTTGCTACTTTTGGGGGTCGTCGCGGCATTTCTCAAAGGCTGGTGGGCAACCGCGCAGATGACCCGCGGCAGCGAAAATCACGACCCCTCGGAGATCGTTGTGGATGAACTTGTTGGCCAGTGGATCGCGCTCCTGCCGCTTTCCTACGCCGCCTGGTCGATGGGGATCAACGTGCTGGCCATGTGGCCCGGCTGGATCGCCGCCTTTTTGCTCTTTCGGTTTTTCGACATTCTCAAACCGGGGCCCGTGGGCTGGGCGGACCGGCGCGGTGATGCCCTGGGCGTGATGCTGGACGATGTGATCGCGGGCCTCTTCGCGGCCCTCGGGGTCTTGGTTCTGGCGGGTCTCTACCACGGCCTATTGACATGAGCCTCGTGTCAGAACTCATTGAAAAAGCCTCATCTCTCGGCAAAATGATTGCTGCCGCAGAAAGCTGCACCGGTGGTATGGTCACCGCGGCGCTCACGGATATTCCGGGCTCCTCCGCGGTCGTCGAACGCGGGTTCGTGACCTACACAAATGCGGCCAAAACGGAATTACTGGGCGTCAAACCCGACACACTGGCGGCCCATGGCGCCGTCTCCGAAGAGGTGGCCGCAGAAATGGCGCAGGGTGCTTTGGCGGCCTCCCACGCTCAGATCGCGATTTCCGTGACCGGGATCGCCGGTCCGGGCGGATCGGATCACAAACCCGAAGGGCGCGTCTGTTTCGGGCTGGCGGATGGATCACAAGTGCGCACCGAAACCGTTGAATTTGGCGCCTTGGGCCGCGACAAGGTGCGCAGGGCCGCGCGGGATCACGCGTTGCGACTGATATTATCCGCGCTCTGATCCACGCAATGCGGCCGTAAAACCGGCCATGTCGCCGTTCTGAACGCTCTGCCAAAGCGGATACGCCCGAGTGTCTCCCAACAGGCCCGCCGCCTTCGCGCGCAATTTCTCTGCGCGCAGCTCTCGGGTGATCGGCGCGGCCAGATCATGCGCCGCGTGGAACGTTTCACCCGTGCTGAGCGTGATCACCACCTCCGCCTGCATCTCGGACAATTGCGCGTCGGCCTCCACACTGATCTTTTGCCGCATCGCTCTGAGCTCAGGATCAGTGGCAACTGTTTCGGTGAACATCTCACGCTGCGCCGTTGATTTGCCCAACAGCGCCATGGCAGCGGTGTGCCGATAGCTGAATTTCGCCGCCAGGCCGGTTTCGGGATCGGGCTTATTACAAACAGACATCCAGCGCGGGTGTGTTTTAATATCTATTTTTTCAATGCCTTGAGGGGCGGTGTTAACAGAACTCAACGCTTCTAGCATCGCGTGCAACCCGTGACAGCAGGCGTGGAACTTGTGGCTTATCGACAGTATTTGCCAGGGCGTCTGACCAAGCGTGGCCAAAGATGTGGTGTCACCGGCACCGTGATGGGTCGCGCCAAATCCCAACGGACCGGCCAGACCATCAGCCGCTGCAGTCACCCCGCTTTGCGCCCACAAACCGGCCTCCACCCCGCTGCGCGCCGCAAGCCCGGCGTTCAAAGGTTTGCCGCCGGTGCCGAACTGAGCTTTGACACCGGAAGCCAGCGAGGCGCACAAGCCCAGGGCATGCCGCGTCTGATCCGGTGACAGCCCCAGCAAGCGCGCCGCTGCCAGCGTTGCGCCAAAGGCACCTGCCGTTGCGGTCTGATGAAACCCGACCTCATAGTGATCACGCCCCAGCCAAAGGCCCACGTGAATGGAGGCCTCGACCCCAATCAAAGCGGCTTCCAGAAAGGTTTCAAAATCCAGATTCTGTTGTTCCGCAAGCACCAGAGCAGCAGGCACCACCGCCACGGAAGGGTGCCCGATATGCGCAAAATGGGTATCGTCGAAATCCAACGCGTGGCTCAAGGTGCCATTGATCAGCGCCGCGTTGGCAGCAGGCACCGCGCCCCCGCCCAAAACACTCGCCTCGGCTGCGCCCCCTTGCACGATCATCGCGGTGCGAAACCCTGTGAATTCAGGATCATCGGCACCGGCAATGCCACAGGCCGCCCAATCAAAGAGCGACAGCCGCATCATATCGCGCGCCGCGCTATCCGCTGAATGACTTGCAAAATCAATCAGTTGATCGGTGATCCCCGTCATTGCGCCGCCAGGCATTTCAGGCGGTTTCCTTGCCGTAAAGCGCCTCGGCACGTGCCTCGAAAGCACGCACAATCCGCTGCATCGCTTCATTGAACACAACGCCGATCAGACGCTGCAGGATCATGTTCCGAAAGGCAAAATCGACAAAGAAGCTGACCTCGCAGCCCCCCTCAACATCGCGAAACCCCCAGTTGGATTTCATGTAACGAAAGGGACCGTCCAGATATTCGGTGTCGATCTTCTTGTCACCCGGCATGAGTTCCACGCGGCTGGTGAACCTTTCGCGAAAGACCTTGAAGCTGATCACCAGATCCGCCTCCATGATTTCGGCGTCCCCATGCGGCGTGACCGACTTCACCCGCGCCGCAGAACACCATGGCAAAAACTCAGGGTAGCGCGCCACATCGGCCACAAGATCGTACATTTGCTGCGCTGTGTAGGGAAGTTTTCGGGTCTCGGAGTGCGTAGGCATTGATTTGTCAGTTTGTGAAGGTTAGCCATCCATGTCCTATGTCCGCCGCTCAATATCAAGGTCTAACACATGCCCACGCGTCCTTATGTCATAGACGAAATGATCTCTGCCAAGGCGATTGCCGCACGTATCGAAGACCTCTGTCGCGAAATCCAGACCGAATTTGCCGGGACGGACAAGCTGGTTGTTGTGGGCCTGTTGCGGGGTAGTTTCGTGTTCATCGCCGATCTGGTGCGCGAGCTGGACCTGCCCATCGAGGTCGATTTTCTGGAAGCCTCCAGCTACGGCGATGGCATGGAAAGCACCCGCGAGGTGCGTATTCTCAAAGACCTGCGCGGCGCCATTGAAGGCCGCGATGTGCTGGTGGTTGAGGATATCGTCGACACCGGCCACACACTGAACCACGTCACCCATCTGCTGGAAAGCCGCCTGCCCGCGCGGTTGAAATCCATCGCCCTGCTCGACAAGCCCAGCCGCCGCGAGGTGGACTTCAAGGCGAACTGGACCGGCTTTGAGATTCCGGACGAATTCGTCGTGGGCTACGGCATCGATTTTGCGCAACGCAACCGCAACCTGCCCTACATCGGCAAGGTCCGCTTCGCGGAAAAATAATGCGCCCCTTGTGATCAATCGGCTCAGGTCACGCAGAATTGTGATCTGGGCGTTGAATAAATCACCCAATCTAAGCGTATAGTATCTTAGAGGCCTGATGTGCGCAGGGGCTCGCTTTAACGTATCCATTGTCCTGCAAGGAGATAGAGAATGAAACGATCCCTCACCCTACCGCTCGTGGCTGCATTGGCGCTGACCGCCGTTGCGGGTACGGCCATCGGCGACGGTCATTCAAACAAAGCCCTCGAAGATGCCATCAAGGCTCGCAAAGCGCAGATGACATTGGTGGGCTATAACACCGGCCTGCTGGGCGCGATGGCCAAGGGCGAAACCCCCTATGACGCTGCGGCGGCCACGGCGGCGGCCTCGACCCTCGCAGCCGTTGCGAAACTGGACCGTAGCATTCTGTGGCTCGAAGGATCCGTTCAGGGCACAGTCGAAGGCACCCGCGCCAAGGCGGACATCTGGACGGATGCTGCGGGTTTTGAAAAGGCTGCCGCCGGTCTCGAGGCAGCATCAGCTGATATGGTGACCGCTGCCGGCACAGATCTTGCATCGCTTCAGGCGCAGATGAAGGCGCTCGGCGATTCCTGCGGGACATGCCACAAGGCCTATCGCGGTCCCAAGAACTGATCGCAGCGATGCAGTTGGTCACGGGTCTGGCGCTGGCAGCCTGCGCCGCCGGTCTGGTGTTCTGGGGCGTGACAACGCCGGACAGGACACCGCCGGATTTCGCGAGCACCTCCGCAGGGGATGTCGAGGCTGGCGCGATGGTCTTTGCGGCGGGGGGCTGTGCCTCGTGCCACAAAGCACCCGATGCCAGCGCGGAAAACAAGCTGGTGCTGGCGGGAGGCCACGCGTTTCCCAGCGATTTCGGCACATTCTACGCGCCGAATATCTCGCCGGATCCGCAGGCCGGCATCGGACAGTGGACACAGGATGAGTTTGCCGTTGCACTGACCAAAGGTGTGTCCCCCGAGGGGGCGCATTATTACCCCGCCTTCCCCTATGCGGCATATAACAAGATGACCGCGCAGGATGTTGTGGATCTTTTTGCCTATATGAAAACCCTGCCCGCCGCGCAGACCCCCAGCCGCGACCATGACGTCGGATTTCCGTTTTCAATCCGCCGCACGCTTGGCGTCTGGAAACATCTCTTTGTCAGCGACGACTATCATATCACCGGCACGTTGAGCCCGGAGGTGGAACGCGGGCGCTACCTGGCCGAAGCGCTGGCGCATTGCACCGAATGCCACACGGAACGCAATGCCTTGGGCGGGCTGAACACCGGCAGGTGGCTCGCGGGTGCCCCTAATCCATCCGGCAAAGGTCGCATCCCAAATATCACGCCGTCCGATCTGGATTGGTCGGAGGCGGATCTTGTTGCGTATTTCACCAGCGGATTCACACCGGATTACGACAGCGCAGGCGGCGAGATGGCCGAGGTGATTGAAAACCTCGCACTGCTGCCCGCAGAAGACCGCGCGGCACTGGCTGCTTACCTACAAGCGGTGCCCGCGATCCCCTGAGCGCAGAGCCCGTCAGATGTTGGACGATTCGCCCATCGGGATCGGTCGCGTACGACGTGGGCTTTCACTTTGCGCATCACGTGCGAAAATCGCGTGGATGGCATCGTCAATATGATGGCAGGCCACATCATATCGGTTGCGGTCGAGAGATTTCTTTATGTCACGAAGGGCAAACACAGCCCAATGGTTATCGGTCATATCATAGGCTTTCGAAAAAGGAACTTGCTCCTCCGCCCTATACAACTTTTACGATTTTCTGTACGGGAAATCGGCGCCGCGTTTCCCCACCGGACGTTACGTCACGCCCGGTCAGGCGATGCCCAGCTTACGATTCCGGGCTGCGCGCAACTGCGCAAAATCATCGCCCGCGTGATAGGAGGACCGCGTCAGCGGTGTAGCGGAGACCATCAGGAACCCCTTGCCATAGGCCGCTTTTTCATAAGCGGAAAATTCATCTGGGTGCACGAACCGGTCCACCGCATGGTGTTTCGGCGTCGGCTGCAGATACTGACCGATGGTCAGAAAATCGATGTCGGCCGCACGCATGTCTTCCATCACCTGCATCACCGATTGCTTGTTTTCACCCAAGCCCACCATGATCCCGGATTTGGTGAACATCGACGGGTCGAGCTCTTTCACCCGCTGCAACAGGCGCAATGAATGAAAATACCGCGCGCCGGGGCGCACTTCGGGGTAGAGCCCGGGCACGGTTTCGAGGTTGTGATTAAAGACATCCGGGCGCGCCTCGACGACCAGTTCCAGCGCCTCCGGGGCACATTTGATGAAATCTGGTGTCAGGATTTCGATGGTTGTGTCCGGGCTGCGATGCCGGATGGCGCGAATCGTCTGGGCGAAATGATCCGCCCCGCCGTCTTCGACATCGTCGCGGTCCACCGAGGTGATGACCACATGGTTCAGGCCCAGCTTTTCCACTGCATGGGCGACGCGGCCTGGCTCAAATGCGTCCAGCGCTTCGGGGGGTTTGCCGGTCGCAATATTGCAGAAGGTGCAGGCACGGGTGCAGACCTCGCCCATGATCATCATGGTCGCGTGGCCCTGGCTCCAGCATTCGCCGACGTTCGGGCATCCCGCCTCTTCGCAGACCGTCACCAGCTTGTTCTCGCGCATAATGCGGGCGGTTTCGGCATAGCCCTGACCGCCGGGCGCCTTGACGCGAATCCAGCTGGGCTTTTTGGGTTGCGGATTATCGGGGCGCCGCGCCTTTTCGGGATGGCGCTGTTCTGGAATTTTGAGGTCCCGCGGGGCCATATGGGTCGCTCCTTTAACAGCAGGCACCCTTGGCACCCCTCGTTGCTTCCTATGTAGACATCTTAAGGGCGGTGTTTCAACAGCCCCCCGCGTCGCAGGCCGCATGGCTGCCTTGCAAAAACCGACACTGAAAAAATAAAGGGCGCCACGAGGACGCCCTTTCAAGTGAGTTTTCTTGCCTGATTTTCTGCCGTTTAACCGATCAGCGGTCCACCCGGACCGATGGTCTCATCATAGTGGCGCTTGAGCCGCATCAGCGCGATGCGCAGCACGATCTTGCCGGACCGCGCGGACCAGCCCAGCTTTTTTTCCGCTGTTTCCAACCCTTCCAGATAGCAGCAGCAGCGCAGCACAACATCCGAAAGACCCGGACCCAGATCTGCCAGCGCATCCGCCACACGTTTGCGCGCATTTGACGGGCCATCGCCGACACCGCTGTCGGGCACAAAGCTGCCGCGCCCGCCGGAGGTCAGAAAACGGTCCCAGTTCTGCGCGACCCGCGGCCCCATCTGCGCCAGCTCAAAGTCCTCGCGCAGCCGTTCGCCAACGGTGACCAGATCATCGCTGAGGAAGTTTTCGCCGTTCTTGTCGCGCCGCCGGGCCAGGGCCGTCAGCGGGCTCTCCGCGAGATTATAGCGCATCCGGCGCGGGCGACCGGTATCGACATCCGGTACCGTTTTCACGCCCCAGCTGCGATGCTGTTCCGCGAAATCGACCGGTGCCTCGGCGAATCCGCCAGCCGTCGTGTTACCATCACTATCCAGCAGATCTTCAAGGGCAGCACGCCCTGCCGGCGTGATGGTATAGCGGGTGATCTTGCCGGAGGTCTGGGCCGAAATCCATTCCTTCAGCGCCATGGCCTCGGCAATCTTGCGCGACACAACGCCTGTGCGCGTGGCCTGTGAACCTGCGCCGTCACGGACGATCACCGCTTTTTCCATCTCCGCAGCAACCGCCAGAACGGCACCCTTTTCACAGAGTCTGCGCAGAACACGCACACCTTCTGCGCGCAGAGAGGCTTCGCTGGGCGGGTTGTTTCCAGCATCCGTCGGAGCCGTGATACGATCTTGAAAACTCATGCGCGATAGGTCCTTTTTGTTCTCTAGAGCAGCGTTAGAACGGGGAACAAAATGCGCAGCACCCAAAGCCTTGAGGGCGGCATCAACCAGTGGATCATCACGCCGTGTCTCAACCCGCCGGATCTGGCGCAGTATCGTTGAGGCGTGGCAGCCTGCCGCACGCGCGAGCGCTCTGATCGGCAGTCCTGCTTCGGTATGAGCGAGGTAGACCTGCGCCGCTGCCGGGACCCAATCGGGCAATACAGCCGTATTCGGATCGCAGGGTTGCAATGGCGTGTGTCCCATCTCTTTCATTTGATCGATACCGGCGTCATATTGTACTATGGTTGATCCCAAAATATACAACACAACCTAAAGAGGAATTAGTTACCCGTTCGTTAACAGTTTCTGATTTAGCGAGTATTGTCTCTAAATTATAAACAGTATTTAAACCTCCGAACGCCCCAATATTGCCAAACGCAACAGTATGGACCGGGCGGGTTCAGAGGGCCGCGCGCGCCCAGCGCCTTTGCGCGATCCACCGACAAAACCCCTCCACTTCAAAGTGTTAACAAGTTCCTAAACCCTCCGAGCGTGGATCGACCGGCCTGCGCAACAGGCAAATTGTCCATGTAGTATCGACGCCAGAAGGACAGAAATGTCCTCAGGGGAAAGACGGTACAAAGGAATACAAAAATGCAAGATCTGCTCTCAATGCTGCACGCCATCCGACGTCCACCACTGCTGATGCGCGCGGCGCGTATTGGTGCTGAGGACTACCGGCGGTCGGTCCATCTGCCACGCCTTTTGGGATATGGCGTTCTACCCAGACATGGCTCTGCCCTGTTCCGATTGATCGAGATCGAAGCAGATCTGAACACGCAACGGACCAGCGGTGACACCAGCTACAGCCTGATCCGTCACGTCGATGTGCTGATCGCGATGCTGGGCGAAGCCCGCGTGCTGCGCGCCTCGCAAGCTGCCTGAAAGGGCTACATGAAGCTGTCAGGGGCTTCGGATTTCTTACGCGCAACGAAATCGGAAATCGCCTCGTTGATCGCAGGATCCAACGCGGGCTGCTGATAGTCACCCAACATCTTCTCGACCCGCAGGCTGGCCAGAGTTTGCGTGTCGCGTGCGCCTTCATCTTCCCAGGTTTCAAATGGCTTGTAATCCAGGAGGTCTGATTTCCAGAACGCCGACTGGAAGTTTTTCTGCGTATGTTCGCACCCAAGGTAGTGCCCCCCTGGTCCGACCTCGCGAATGGCGTCCATCGCCTGGGCGTTTTCATCGATGGACACGCCCTGCGCCAGATGATGCAGCGTGCCAAGCTGGTCGGCATCCATCACGAATTTCTCAAAGGACGACACCAGACCGCCTTCAAGCCAGCCGCAGGAATGCAGCATGAAATTCACCCCGGCCAACAGCCCCATATTCAGGCTGTTCGAGGTCTCATAAGCGGCCTGCGCATCGGGCAACTTCGATCCGCAAAACGATCCGGCTGAGCGATAGGGCAAGTCAAGACGCCGCGCCAACTGCCCTGCCCCATAGGTGATATGCGCAGCCTCTGGCGTGCCAAATGTCGGCGCACCCGAGTTCATGTCGATCGACGTCACGAACGCGCCCATGATCACCGGCGCGCCCGGACGGATCAGCTGGCTGTAGGCGATCCCGGCCAGCACCTCCGCCAGCACCTGCGTCAAGGTCCCGGCCACCGATACCGGCGCCATCGCCCCGCCAACAATAAAGGGCGAAATGATGCAGGCCTGATTGTTCGTGGCGTAAACCTCTAACGCGCCCATCATCACGTCATCGAAAGTCATCGGCGAGTTGATGTTGATCAGCGAGGTCATCACCGTGTTCTGCTGCACGAAATCCTCACCAAACAGCAGCCCACACATGTCCACCGAATCCTGGGCGCGCGAGGGCTCCGTCACCGAGCCCATGAAAGGCTTGTCGCTCAACGTCATATGCGCCTGCAGCATATCGAGGTGGCGCTTATTCACCGGCAGATCGGTCGGTTCGCAGACCGTGCCGCCGGAGTGATGCAGCCATTTGGACATATAGCCCAGCTTCACGAATTTGCGGAAATCCTCCATCGTCGCATAGCGACGCCCCCCCAAGGCGTCGCGCACGAAGGGCGGGCCATAGACCGGGGCCAACACCAGATTGCGCCCCCCGACCTCCACGGTGCGCGCCGGGTTGCGCGCATGTTGCGTGTAGCTGGAAGGTGCCGTTTTACAAAGCTGGCGCGCCAGCCCGCGCGGAATACGCACCCGCTCCCCATCGACATCCGCGCCGGCCTCCCGCCACCGTTGAAGAGCCGCCGGATTTTCCACGAAATTGACGCCAACCTCTTCCAGCACGATCTCGGCATTGGTTTCGATGATTGCCAACGCTTCCTCGCTCAGGACTTCGAAGTTGGGAATGTTGCGCTCGATGAAACGGGCGGTCTCAAAGGACACAGCGCTGCGCTCTGCGCGTCGGGCCGCACCGCCGCCACCACGCCCGCGTCGACCTCTACGCTCTGCTGCTTCCGCCATCTTTCGTCTCCCGGTAGGTTATTGAGCAGGTGCTACCCTATTCGACGGTTGCATTCATGCGTATAGCGGCCTTGCAGGGAAAAAAGCGACATTGGCCGCGCCGCCCGCTTCTTCTGGCCGAAAATATCCCGGGGGTATGGGGGCTGGCCCCCATTCCGACCCTTGCCACTTGGCCGCGCCGCCCCTAATCAGCACCTATGAACACACAAGATCATGACCGCCTTCTCATCATCGACTTTGGCAGCCAGGTCACGCAATTGATTGCGCGACGATTGCGCGAACTCAATGTCTACTGCGAAATCCATCCTTTCAATTCGGTTGATGAAGCATTTCTGACTGAATTTGCGCCCAAAGCGGTGATCTTCTCTGGCGGGCCCTCGTCGGTCTTTGCTGATGGCGCACCAATGCCCCCCAAGGGTGTTTTCGAACTGGGCGTTCCGATCCTTGGCATCTGCTACGGACAGCAGGTGATGATGCATTGCCTTGGCGGCAAGGTGGAACGCGGGCACGGCACAGCGGAATTCGGACGCGCCTATGTGACGCCCGAAGCGCGCCAACTAGCGCTTCTGGAAGGCTGGTTCGAAGCAGACCGCGAACAGGTCTGGATGAGCCATGGCGATCATGTCAGTGAAATCGCGCCCGGGTTTGAAGTCTATGGCACCTCGCCCAACGCCCCCTTCGCGATCACCGGAGACACGGCGCGGGATTTCTACGCGGTGCAATTCCACCCCGAAGTGCACCACACCCCCAATGGCGCAAAACTCTATGAGAACTTCGTGCGTCTGGCCGGGTTCAAAGGCGATTGGACCATGGGCGCCTATCGCGAGGAAGCCATCCAGCGCATTCGTGAACAGGTTGGAACAGGCCGCGTCATCTGCGCCTTGTCAGGCGGCGTCGATTCGTCGGTCGCCGCGGTGCTGATCCACGAAGCGATCGGCGAGCAACTCACCTGTGTCTACGTGGACCACGGTTTGATGCGCAAAGGCGAAAGCGAACAGGTCGTCGGCATGTTCCGGGAACACTATAACCTGCCTTTAATCCACGTAGACGAATCCGATCTCTTCCTAGGCAAGCTCGAAGGTGTCAGCGACCCCGAAACCAAGCGCAAGATCATTGGCGGGTTGTTCATCGAAGTCTTCGAAAGACGT
The DNA here is from genome assembly GCF_947501835.1 of uncultured Roseobacter sp. Taxonomy (NCBI): domain Bacteria; kingdom Pseudomonadati; phylum Pseudomonadota; class Alphaproteobacteria; order Rhodobacterales; family Roseobacteraceae; genus Roseobacter; species uncultured Roseobacter sp. The sequence goes on from NZ_CANMXR010000001.1 coordinate 189,552, forward strand.
GCCAAGGAAATGGGCGGCGCCGATTTCCTGGCCCAGGGCACGCTTTACCCCGATGTCATCGAATCGGTGAGCTTTTCCGGCGGGCCGTCCGTGACCATCAAATCGCACCACAATGTGGGCGGCCTGCCGGAACGCATGAACATGCAACTGGTCGAGCCGCTGCGGGAGCTTTTCAAGGATGAGGTCCGCGCGCTGGGGCGTGAGTTGGGCCTGCCCGACAGCTTCATTGGCCGACATCCTTTCCCGGGACCGGGTCTTGCGATCCGCTGCCCTGGCGAGATCACCCGCGAAAAGCTGGACATCCTGCGCGAGGCCGACGCGGTCTACATTGATCAGATCAGAAAACATGGCCTATACGATGAGATATGGCAGGCCTTTGTCGCGATCCTGCCCGTACGCACGGTCGGTGTGATGGGCGACGGGCGCACCTATGATTTTGCCTGTGCGCTGCGGGCGGTGACGTCGGTGGATGGGATGACGGCGGATTACTATCCGTTCAGCCACGAGTTTCTGGGGGAAACGGCAACGCGGATTATCAATGAGGTGCCGGGTATCAACCGGGTGACTTATGACATCACGTCGAAACCACCCGGGACCATCGAGTGGGAATGACAATCTCCAAAGGGATTTTTGCCTTCGGCGAGGATATTTTCGGCCAGAAGAAGCACGCGGTATGAGCCCCACCTTCAAGGCGGCGCTTTGGATGATGGGGTCCATCGCGTCTTTCTCCTCGATGGCTGTGGCAGGCCGGGAGCTGGCATCTGAGCTCGATACCTTCGAGATCATGATGTACCGCAGCCTCTTCGGGACGCTGATCGTGGTATTCTTGGCGGCGGTCACCGGCACATGGCGCCAGATCAATACCGGCAATATGCCGGTACACATCATCCGCAACATGGCGCATTTCACCGGCCAGAACCTCTGGTTCTACGCAGTGACAGTCATTCCCCTGGCGCAGGTCTTCGCCCTGGAATTTACCTCTCCTCTCTGGGTAATCGTGCTATCGCCGTTCCTGTTGGGCGAAAGGCTTACCTTCATGCGCGGTCTGGCGGCGGTGATGGGCTTCGTCGGCATCCTGATCGTGGCGCGCCCTGATATGGCCGGCATCAATGCGGGTGTTGTCACGGCCGCCTCTTCTGCCATTTTCTTCGCGCTCACCATCATGTTCACCAAACGCCTGACCCGCACACAGAGCATCACCTGCATCCTCTTCTACCTGACAACCATGCAACTGGTTTTCGGGATCGTCGCCGCCGGGTACGACGGGGATATCGCGCTGCCCTCCTCACAAGGGTTGCCCTTTGTCATGCTGATCGGTGCGGCGGGTCTCATGGCGCATTACTGCATGACAAATGCGCTTGCGATTGCACCTGCAACGGTGGTCGTTCCCATTGACTTCATTCGCCTGCCCGCCATCGCGGTCGTCGGTATGCTGCTTTATAATGAGCCCATCGAGATCTGGGTCGTTCTGGGGGCTTTGATCATTTTCGCCGGCAACTACTTGAACATTTGGTCGGAGACCCGACAAAGAAATTGATTTTACGTGAGGTCACAACGCAATATGCCCTAGCGTCAATAATTGACCGAAAGAGCAATCGTGCTTAAGTGCCCGCGCCTGTTTGCACCTACGCATTATCCAACTCAGGCGAATCTTCTGGGGAGGAGATCAATGAAATCGTATCTTACAAGTGTAACGGTCCTATGTCTTGCGACGGGTGCCGCCCATGCCGGTGCATTGGACCGCACCGGCCAATCCGTAGACGTATTGTTTGAGACCGGACGGTATGGTGAATTCAGCTTCGCCACCGTCTCGCCGGATCTGTCGGGCAATACCGTCACCCCGTTTTTGTCGAACGGCAGCGGTTCCGGTGACATTTCGCCATCCTACACGGTGTTTTCCGCCGCCTATAAGGCCGACATCAACAACACCTGGTCGTATGCCCTGATCCTGGATGAGCCCTTCAAGGCTGATGTCGATTATCTGGCAGGCACCGGTTACTTTGCAGCCGGCGCGCAGGCGAATTTCCAGTCTTACGCGTTGACTGGTCTGTTGCAATACAACATGCCCAGCGGGTTCAGCGTCTATGGTGGTTTGCGTCTGCAGTCCACCGAGGCGGACGCTCGTATCCCATTTGTCGCCAGCTACGAAGTCGAAGCAGATCGTGACTATGGTGTGGGCTATGTCGCCGGTGTCGCCTATGAACGTCCCGACATCGCCCTGCGCGTCTCGTTGACCTATAACTCTGAAATCGCCCATGAAAACGACACGGTTGAAACCTCCGTTTCGCTTCTCGGCGGTCCCAACGCCTCGGTCACCGAATTTGAAACACCGCAGTCGGTCAATCTGGCGTTCCAGACCGGTATCGCGCCGGGTACCTTGCTGTTTGGCGGCGTACGTTGGGTCGATTGGTCCGATTTCGCCCTTACACCAGCAAACTACCAGACCCTGACATCAGGTGGTTCACTGCTCAGCTACGAAGACGATGTCTACACCTACACGCTGGGGATCGGCCGCCGCCTGAATGACACGTGGTCCATCGCTGCGACGCTTGGGTATGAAGAAACCAACGGCAGCTTCTTCACCAACCTTGGCCCCTCTGATGGTCAGGAAAGCATCGGTCTTGCGGCCATCTACAACAAAGGCAACATGAAGATTACCACTGGCATCCGCTACGTGCGCATCGGTGATACGGTGACACGTGTTGGCGCACTGGCCCCTGCGGCCCGATTTGACGGCAACGATGCCATCGCCTTCGGCGTAAAGGTCGGCTACAACTTCTGATCCCCCGAACACATGGATCAGAGGCCCCCGCAAGCACGCGCTTGCGGGGGTTTTTTTGCGCATGATCCGGGTGGCCGGATCAAAGGCGTCTGCGTAAGGTGCCCGGATGATTGAGCAGACAACCATATCTTCGAGAGCATGGGCGGCGCTGGTATTACTGGCGTTGATCTGGGGCGCGTCTTTTGTCTCCATCCGGATCGCGCTGGACGAAATTGGCCCGCTGACCTCTGTGGCGCATCGCACCTTCTGGGCGATGCTCGTGCTATGGCTGGTGGTTGCCGTCATGCGGCTTCCCGTCCCGCGCGATCCGGCCCTTTGGGGGGCCTTCCTGATCATGGGGCTGCTCAACAACGTCATTCCCTTCGGGCTGATGGCCTGGGGACAGCTTCACATTGAAAGCGGCCTGACCTCCATTCTGAACGCCGCAACGGCCGTTTTTGGCGTTCTGCTCGCCGCAATCTTCTTTGCCGACGAGCGCCTCAGCCCCCGCAAGGTCATCGGCGTCACCCTTGGGTTTGCAGGCGTGGCCACGGCCATCGGGCTTGAAAACCTTCGCGACTTTGATCTGCGGTCACTGGCGCAGCTCGCGGTGCTGGGCGGCACCGTTTCCTACGCACTGGCCGGTGTCTGGGCGCGCAAGATGCTGGCGGGTCTCGCCCCGCAGGTGGCGGCAGCGGGCATGCTGACCGGATCGACACTCGTTACCCTGCCTCTGGCGCTGATCGTGGAAGGGCCGATGCGGTTTGATCTGCAGACGGACACCCTTCTTGCCATCGCCTATTACGCCGTGATCGCCACGGCGGGGGCCTATCTGCTCTACTACTACGTGCTCGCCCGCGCAGGCAGCGGTAACCTGCTGCTGGTCACATTGCTGATCGCTCCGGTCGGGATTGTCCTCGGCGCGCTCATCCTGGGTGAAGCGCTCAATCCAAACGCCTATGCAGGTTTTGGCCTGCTGGCGCTGGGTCTGATCATCCTGGACGGCAGGCTCTGGCACAGGCTGCGCAAAACCCGACCCCTCGCGGCTGATTGATTGACCGTCCCGGACCACGCCGCTAGGACTTGCCTAACGTCATTTGCCGCAAGGTCCGCACCCCATGCTTTATTCTTCTGCCGCCGATTGGCGGGCCGCCCCGCGCAAATCCGTGCTGGTCTACGGGATGTCGGGATTGGGCAAAACCCATATGTCCAATCTGCTGCGCGCCAGCGGGGACTGGTTCCACTACTCCATCGATTATCGCATCGGCACCCGCTACATGGGCGAATACATCACCGACAACGCCAAGGCCGAGGCGATGAAGGTGCCCTTTCTGCGCGACCTGCTGATGAGCGACAGCATCTATATCGGCTCCAACATCACCTTTGATAATCTGGCCCCCGTGGCCACCTATCTGGGCAAACCCGGCAGTCCGGCCAAAGGCGGACTGCCGATGGACGAATACGCCCGGCGGCAGGAGCAGTTCCGTCAGGCGGAGATCTCCGCGCTCTATGATACCGCACATTTCGCCGAACGGGCCGAGGCGCTTTACGGCTATCCGCATTTTATCTGCGATTCCGGCGGGTCGATCTGTGAATGGGTGGAGGCCGCAGATGACGAGGATGCGCTGATGCGCGATCTGTCCGCGCATTGCCTGCTGATCTGGATCAAGGGCGACGCAGCGCATACTCAGGAACTCATCCGCCGCTTTGACCGCGCGCCCAAACCCATGGCCTATCAACCTGCGTTTCTGATGAAGGTTTGGCAGGAATATCTGAATGAAAACAAATGCGTTGAGGCCGATGTTGATCCTGATGATTTTATCCGTTTCACCTATGCACGGGCGCTGGCCCACAGGCAACCACGGTATGAGGCGATGTCGCGCTGGGGCGTCACGGTCACCGCAGATCAGGTCGCTGCGTTAAAGACACCGCAGGATTTTGACGATCTGATTGCAAGCTGCTTGTAACGCGCGTCACCGACCTGTGAGCGCGCCCCTCTTGAGCCCCCCCTGACAACCGACTATCTGCCTTGCCTGACCAAGTTCTGGAAAAAACCCATGCCGATCAAGATACCCGCCGACCTGCCTGCCTATGACGTGCTGACGCGCGAAGGGGTGATGGTGCTCGACGAGGATCAGGCGGCCACACAGGACATCCGGCCCCTGCGGATTGGTCTTTTGAACCTGATGCCCAAGAAGATTCAGACGGAAAACCAGTTCGCACGGCTGATCGGAGCGACGCCTTTGCAGATCGAGCTGAGCCTCATTCGCATGTCCGAGCACAAGACCAAGAACACCGCCTCCGAGCATATGGCGAGTTTCTATCGCCCGTTTCAGGAGGTGAAACACGAGAAATTCGACGGGCTGATCATCACCGGCGCCCCCATCGAGCATCTGCCCTTCCCGGATGTCACCTATTGGGATGAGCTGCTCGAGGTCATGGACTGGACCCAGACCAATGTGCAGTCGACCTTTGGCGTGTGCTGGGGTGGCATGGCGATGATCAATCACTTTCACGGGGTCGATAAACACATGCTGGGGGCCAAGGCCTTTGGCTGTTTCCGGCACCGCAATCTGGAACCGGCCTCGCCCTATCTGCGCGGGTTCTCGGATGACTGCGTGATCCCGGTGTCGCGCTGGACCGAAATGCGCCAGGATGAAATTGACACTGCATCCGGCCTCAGGACCCTGCTCGGCAGCGATGAGGTGGGCCCCTGTCTGGTCGAGGATCCGGCGCACCGCGCGCTCTATATCTTCAACCATTTCGAATATGACCGCGACACGCTGAAACAGGAATATGACCGCGATGTCGCCGACGGCAGCGCAATCACCCTGCCCGCGAATTACTACCCCGACGATGACCCGACCCAGATGCCCCTGAACCGCTGGCGCAGCCATGCGCATCTGCTTTACGGCAATTGGATCAACGAGATTTACCAATCCACCCCTTTCGAGATGTCGCGCATTGGGACCTAGGATGTTGATGGTGGGCCTCCTTGTCACCCTGGCGGTGGTCGGCACAGTGCAATGGCGCGCCAATGCGCGCGAAGCACAGGCCGCCGACGCCTACCCCCCCAGCGGCCAGATCATCGAGGTGGACGGCACACAGGTGCACCTGACCATGTCCGGGAGCGGGCCCGATCTGGTACTGATCCACGGCGCCAGCGGGTCACTGCGGGATTACACCTTTGATCTGGTGGGTCGGCTGAAAGACCGCTACCGGGTCATTGCGCTGGACCGTCCCGGACTGGGCTGGAGCGACCGGCCACACCCCGGCTATGGCGGCGTCTGGAACACATCAGCGGAACCACCCGCCTTGCAAGCGCGCGTTTTGCAGGCAGCGGCGGATGCCGTCGGGGTGAAACGCCCGATTGTGCTGGGCCATTCCTTCGGCGGTGCCGTGGCGCTGGCCTGGGCGTTGGAACGCCCCGAGGAGACCGCAGGGCTTGTTCTGCTGGGTGCCGCCTCAAACCCCTGGCCCGGCGATCTTGGCGCGCTCTATCAGATCAACTCTTCCCGCCTGGGCAGCGCTCTGGTGATCCCGTTGATCACCGCCTTTGCACCACATTCCAGAATAGAAGACACAGTCGCGTCCATTTTCACACCGCAGCAGATGCCTGCGGGCTATCTGGAACACATCGGTCCGGAGATGTCTTTGCGCCGCACTACCCTGCGCGCCAATGCCCAGCAGGTGAACAATCTGCGCCCCTATATCGTCGATATGGCAAAGCGCTACCCCGATCTGACGCTGCCGGTGGAAATCCTGCATGGCACCGAAGATACGATTGTGCCGCTGCGGGTGCATTCCGAGCCGCTGGCGCAATTGCTGCCGAATGCGACGCTGACCCGGCTGGAAGGTGTGGGACACATGCCACACCATGCGGAACCTGAGACAATTGTTGCCGCGATTGACCGCGTGGCGGCGCGCGCGGGTTTGCGTTAAGCCTGTTAACATCCCATATTAAAACAGACACCCGCCTCCGGAGGCCCCATGACTCTGCCCTTTGACGGTGAAATCAGCCGCTTTTTCGAGACCGAAGCGCCCAAAGACATTCGAGATGCGATCAAGCGGGGGGAAAAGGACGATATCCTGTCACCAACCTATCCGCATGGCGAGCGCCTGGCGCGCAAACCCTATGAAAAAGCGCTGGCGACCCTGCAGATCGAGCTGGTGAAAATGCAGTCCTGGGCTAAAACCAGTGGCGCCCGGATCGTGATCGTTTTCGAAGGTCGGGACGGCGCCGGAAAAGGCGGTACAATCAGTCGCTTCCGCTCCAACCTTAATCCACGTGGCGCGCGTATTGTTGCCCTGTCCAAACCAACGGAAACCGAGGCCACACAATGGTATTTCCAGCGCTATACCGGCCATATGCCAAGCGCGGGGGAAATGGTTTTCTTTGACCGCAGCTGGTACAATCGCGGCGTTGTCGAAAAGGTCTTTGATTTCTGCACCGACGCGCAACGCGAGCAGTTTTTCGGTCAGGTCGGGCCCTTCGAGGATTTGATTGCCGATGACAACGTCGTTCTGTTCAAATTCTGGCTGAATGTGGGGCGTGCCGAACAATTACGCCGCCTGTTGAAACGCGAAGCTGATCCGCTCAAGCAATGGAAACTGAGCTGGATCGATGTGGAGGGCCTCAAGCGCTGGGATGCTTATACGGATGCGATCGGTGAGACCCTGACGCGCAGCCATAGCAAAACCGCGCCCTGGACCGTTGTGCGGTCGGACGACAAACGCCGCGCGCGGATCAATGCCATTCGAACCGTGCTGCATGGCTTGGACTACGACAGGAAAAACCCGCAGGCCATTGGAAAAATTGATAAATCCGTCTGCGGTGGTCCGGAAATCTGGGATGCCTAAACGGGGCTATCATCATGGCAATCTGCGGCAGGCTTTGATCGACGCGGCGCTGGAGCTGATCGAAGCGCGCGGGCCAATGGGGTTCACCCTCTCGGAGGCGGCCAAACAGGCAGGTGTCACGCCCGCCGCCGTCTACCGCCATTTCGAGGGGCGCGAAGACCTGATCGCTGAGGCTGCCTTGCAGGGTTATGAAATCTTCGCAGACCTGATGGAATACGCCTATGAAAAGGGCCAACCGTCGGCCCTGGCGGCCTTTTCCGCGACCGGGCGGGCCTATCTGGCCTTTGCGCGCAAATACCCGGGCCATTACATTGCGATGTTCGAAAGCGGTATCTCGATCAACCGCACGCCGGAACTGGCGGCCGTTGCAAACCGCGCCAGCGGGGTTCTGGAGAAAGCAGCAACCGGGCTCAGCCAACACATCCCGGAGGATAAACGCCCGCCCGCCTCCATGTTTTCGGCTCATATCTGGGCCTTGAGCCACGGGGTCGTTGAACTCTTCGCCCGAAATTCGCCGGGACGCGCGTCACCTTTCCCGCCGGATGACCTTTTGGAAACGGGTATCGGGATTTACCTGCGCGGTCTTGGATTGATCAACCCGGACGAGTGATTGCGCGGTGTTCTACGCGACCAGATAGGGCCGTAGGGCTGCCGCCTCGCGGGCATTCAGGGTCATCTTGACCGTGGCCCCGAATTGCTCATACCGGTTTTGCACAGCCGGAAAAATGCTCTTGAGCTCTTCGCGCTGTGCGCGCTCCAAGGCTCCTACCGCACTATCGGCATAGAAAAAGCTTTCCATCAACGCGCCATTGGCCCGCACGATCTGATGGCTGTCGAACATGAAATGAGTGTAGCTGATCCGCTCTTGCGGGCTGAGATCCACGCCGGGTATGCCGCACAGATGCTTCGCCGCAACGAGCACTTCACGCTCCCCGAACAACAGCTCCGCCATGGCGTTTTCGACCCAGACGCGATGCTGCTGGGACACCAGCAGTTCCGCGTCGTTGCCAATCGCACCAGGTGCAAAGCAGACGGGCGCAAAGGCACCTTGTCCGGAAACGTCGGTGGTGGAAACCCAGCGCACCGGTAGATCGCCTGACTCCCGTGTCCAAACGGCCTGACCCACGGTGATGTCCTGCACCGGTATCGGGCCATCCGCTGTGTCGATCAGCGTGCCTTCGGCAAAACAGGTGATGTAGTTTTCATAGCCCGAGGTGCCAGAATTCGTCCCGTCCACTTTTACATAGGACACACCGTCCTGAAGCGGCGCGCTGGTCGCATATCCCCAGACGTCGCTGAAATTGCCGTTTTGCGAAAACACGTAAATCGATATTCGGGGTCCGGTCGGGTTGCCCATGCTGTTCAGCGCGCGCACCTCGATGATGGATTCCGATTCCACCCCCGTCCCATCGGCGACGATGCCGCCCCCGTCCGTGATCACATGGTTGGCGGCATTGTCGTCGTTGAAATTGCCAAAGCCGCCACCGGTATCATTCAACTCGATCTCGGTGCCGCTGCCGGCGGTGTATTGAAAGACCGTGCCATTCGGCGTGCTGGAATTGTTGACAATCGGATTGCCGACAATGCCGCCATTGTTGCTGGAGGTTACAATGAGACTGTCATTGTCGAAAGCTATGAAAGATCTAAGAACCATAATGACGCCGTGATAAACCATCTAAGGATTAACAATGTAGTGGGAATTTCCCGGAATTTGAAACACCAAGGGTCAAAATCGCGGGAAATTGCCGGAAATAGCCACTAAAATGCAACGTGCGCGATGTGATCCTGCGGGTGATCTGCGCCATAAAACGCAAAAAAGGCCGCCTCGGAAGGGCGGCCTTTTCGATAAGAGTATTGGAAGCTTAACGCTTGGAGAACTGGAAGCTCTTCCGCGCTTTGGCTTTACCGTATTTCTTCCGCTCAACCACGCGGCTGTCTCGGGTCAGGAAACCGGCCGCTTTCAGCGCACCGCGCAAGCTGGGATCGTAAAGCTGCAGCGCTTTGGAGATGCCGTGCTTGACCGCACCCGCCTGACCAGAGAGACCGCCACCCTTGACGGTGGCAACCACGTCAAACTGACCTTCAGTCCCGGAGATGGAGAAGGGCTGCGCCAGGATCATCTGCAGCACAGGGCGTGCAAAGTAATCGTTCTGCGGCTTGCCATTCACGGTGACCTTGCCGGAGCCCGGCTTGATCCAGACACGGGCAACAGCGTCTTTACGCTTGCCTGTGGCGTAGGAACGGCCCAGATCGTCACGGACCGGCTCGCGCGCGACAACAACTTCGGCTTCGGGCGCTGCGACCTCGAGACCAGCGGCCTGGCCGAGCTCTTCGAGTGTATTGATTTCTTCAGCCATGCTCATGCACTCCGGGTGTTTTTGCTGTTCATGGATTTCACGTCCAGAACTTCGGGGCTTTGCGCCTCATGTGGGTGATCGCCACCTGCATAGACGCGCAGGTTGGTCATTTGCTGACGGCTCAGACGGTTGCCCGGCAGCATGCGCTTGACCGCGAGGGTCACGACACGCTCAGGGTGTGCACCTTCGAGGATCTGCGCCTTGGTGCGGGATTTGATGCCGCCCGGATGGCCGGTATGCCAGTAATGGTGCTCTTCACGCTTCTTGCCGGTCAGCTGGATCTTATCCGCGTTGATGACAATCACGTTGTCGCCCATATCCATGTGCGGTGTGAAGGAAGCTTTGTGTTTGCCGCGCAGACGTTGCGCGATGATCGAGGCAAGACGGCCCAGAACAACGCCCTCGGCGTCGATCAGGATCCATTTCTTGTCGATATCTGCGGGAGTTGCAGAGAAGGTTTTCATGGACGATTCCCCGTTTGAGGTGACAGACCGGTACGGGAGCGCACGGGCCTCAATTCGATTGGGGCGTTATAAAGGAGGGAAATGTCACGTCAAGCGAGGGAATGTCGATTTAATCTTTGCAAAACATATACTTATAAAATAGGTATTATTTTACCCCAAAATTCAGACGCTGATTTGCTCCGGCGGGTTGTCCAGCAGCTGGCACAGGCGCGTCATGGCTGCCTCGAAGCTCCCGATCGACACGCCGGCATTGACCGCCATCCGCACGGCATGCGGCGCGCGCGCCTCACGACACACAAACTCCTCGGCGGATCTGATCTGAACGCCGACCGCTTCGGCGGCCTGACAAAACGCCCCTGCTCGCCAGCCCATCGGCAAGCGCAGCCAGAGGAAGGGCACATCCTCGCGCCAGCTCAGATCGTGGCCGCCGAGAATATTGACCGCGCTTTGCACATATTTGTTGAAGGCGCGTCGGGTCTCGCGTGTCAGATCGTCAATCTGCGGATGCACCAGCAGCAAGGCCGCCAGATCGCTCAACGGCGTGGCCAGTCCAAAAAAGCTGTGCTCCGCAGTACGGCGCAGGATCGACCATTTGCCTTCGGGCGCAATCGCAAACCCAAGGCGCAAGGCGGGCGTGACCGTCTTTGCGATGGAGGACACATACCACCCCCGCTCCGGGGCCAGCATTCGGTAAGAGGGCGCCCGGTTCACGCCCATCCGGTAACAATCGTCCTCGACGATCTGCACATCGTACTGTCGGGCGATTTTGGCGATCTCCTCGCGACGGGCCACCGGTGTGAAGCCGCCCGTGGGGTTGTGCACCTCCGGCGATGTGCACAGAACCTGCGCGTCATGCGCCCTGACGGCCGCTTCAAGCGCGTCGGGGATAATGCCCTCCGCGTCCATCGGGACAGGCACCACATCCGCCCGCAACATCTCGGCGGCACGGCGAAATCCGGGATACGCCAGCTCTTCAATCAGAACCGTGGGTTTGCGCCCCTCCAATATCGATTGCAGGATCATCAGTATCCCGTTCTGACCGCCGTGACAGAGCACGATATCCTTCTCCCCCAGCGGCCCAAGCGGTGTGCCTTCCAACCACCGCAGCACCGCCCGGCGCGCCGGACGCGCGCTGTCGCGGCTTGGATAATGCATGATGCCGGAGGGCGGGTTCGCCGCAACCTCGGCCATCAGATGGCGGATCAGCTTGTCCTGACCGACACAAGGCAGATGCGGGGAAAACAGGCTGACATTGTATTGATCACTGTCTTCCTCGGCACTGTGCGGGATCACGTCAATCTCGATCGGCGCATCAAAGACGCGCGCAGCCCGCGGCGGCGCCACAAAGGTCCCGCGCCCCACTTCGGCCTGCAGCGCACCTTCGTCCGTCAATATCGTATAGGCGCGGGCGACCGTGCCGGGTGTGATGCTCAATTTCCACGCCAGATCACGCACCGGCGGCAGTTTGTCACCGACCTGTAACGCACCCTTTTCAATGCCGTCACGTATCGTTGCGACAACGGCGCGGTATTTGGGTCCCTGCCCGGCGATCAGTTCAGGTTGCCAAATTGTATCCATTACAATGTTTTCCTAGCGTCTTTGTACCCGTTATCGTATCAATACAGCATGGCGGAAACGTCTTATTGTGTCAATACAATTTAGGAGATTCCCATGACACACGCAATGACACCTTCACCCGACTCCATGGCCTATCTGAACGAGGCCAAGACGATGCCCACAGTGGCCATCATCGCGGTAGAGTTTGCTGTCTGCGTGTCCAAATGGGCCACACGCCGCCGCACCAGGCGCGCGCTGAAACAGCTGACTGTCTGGCAGCTGGACGATGTGGGACTGACACCGAGGCAGGCTCGTAACGAGGCGGTCAAGGTGTTCTGGCGCGCGTAACCTCCCCGGTACGCCCCCAGACCTCTTCCTCAAGGCCGGGCTTTGTCCCGGCCTTTTTTTGCACCACTATTTTCCGCGCCGATTGCCTGCTCCATTGGAAAACCGGCGCTTTGCCAAGCCCGTGCGATCCCCTAAAAAGGTCGGCAAAACATACAACGCGAGGCGGAGATCATGGCAGAAATTCCAATCAGGTCGTTCATTGCATCCCTCTTCGCCATCCGAAGAACCCAAGCGCGGCACGAAGTTCTCCTGCTGAAGAGAACGCAGACGCTGATCGGCGCATGGTGTCAGGTGGCAGGCAGCATCGAGGAAGGCGAAACAGCCTGGCAAACGGCCTTGCGCGAACTTGATGAAGAGACGGGGTTGCAGCCTGAAACATTATGCTCGGCGGACACCTGCGAGCAGTTCTATGAAGCGGACCGCGATGCGATTACGATTGCGCCGGTCTTCGTTGCCTTCATCAACAGCGCCGCCACGGTTTCACTAAACCATGAGCACAGCGAATACCGCTGGGTGAGCTTCGAAGAGGCCCGTGAGATGGTCGCCTTTGGCGGGCAGCGACGCGTTCTGAGCTGGATCGAAGACGAGTTTATCAAGAGACCCCCAGCAAGCATCTGTTGATTGAGAGCCTTTAGATCCGCGCCGCGACAGTCAATCGGGGCTCACAGCGGAGATTGCCCTTACGGTTGGCGTTTGGGCGGGATCGCATAGGTCAGGCTCGCGCGCGCAACCGGTTGCGCCATACCTTCCGAATAGATCAGCACATCACTGACGGACAATTGTTTGCCCAGCTTCAACAGCTGCACCTCTGCAATCAGATCGACCCCCGCCGTCGGTTTCCGCATGAAATCGATGGAGCAATTGGTGGTCACCGCCAGAGCCTGCGGGCCGATCATCGCCATGGTGACGATATAGGCGGATACATCGGCAAGCGCGAACATGGCAGGCCCCGACACCGTACCGCCAGGGCGCAGGTGCCTGTGCTGAACATTCAGCCGCACCCTCACCCGATTTGGTTTGACCTCTTCAATGGTGAACTCGCCCTTCACCTGCTCGAAGACCTGATCCAGAAACGCGCTCATTTCCGCGGCGGTCATTTTTACGTCCATCGTTCAGCCCCCTTTGACGGTGCAGAGTTGTTCGAAACGCCCACAAGGGCAAGCCAGCATATGGTTTGCGAACATTTTCCGTAACGTCCGATGATTGTTTCCAAATCCGGTCCGGAGAGTTTCTACCTGCGGTATTTCAATTCGGGCAGGAACGTGGCAAGACTGCGGCAAGGCCTTAAGCGCCATGACGCTTTTGGGTCGCCGTGGGCGGAAGGTCCCTCCAAACCAGTCTCTCGCTGGTTCGACATTCCCGCAGCGGCGACCCCAAAATGCCCCCTCCCCCCCCTGACAGCGAAAGCATCACCTCTCATGTTGCGCGCGCCCGGTCGCTGCCTTACATGACGCCCATGGCGACAGAACTTCATATCATTGGCGGCGGCATGGCCGGATCCGAAGCAGCATGGCAGGCGGCACATCTGGGCGTGCCGGTGGTGATCCACGAGATGCGCCCCAAGGTGGGCACCTTCGCGCATCAGACCGGGCTCTTGGGGGAGATGGTCTGTTCCAATTCCTTCCGCTCTGATGATGACGAGCAAAACGCGGTCGGGTTGCTGCATTGGGAAATGCGTCAGGCGAACGGGTTGATCATGCAGACGGCGGACAAACACCGTTTGCCCGCGGGCGGCGCGCTGGCTGTCGACCGCGATCCTTTTGCACAATCGGTGACTGACGCGCTGATGGCGCATCCGAACATCCGCATCGAATATGGTGAGATCACGGAGCTGCCGACCGATGGTCAATGGATCATCGCGACCGGCCCGCTGACGTCATCCGCCCTGGGCCAGGCCATCGCTGCAGAAACGGGGGCCGACGCGCTGGCGTTTTTCGATGCAATTGCCCCCATCGTCTATTTCGACAGCATCGACATGTCCAAGGCCTGGATGCAATCGCGCTATGACAAGGGTGAGACGGAGGAGGAACGCACCGCCTACCTCAACTGCCCGATGGATCGCGATCAATACGAGGGCTTCATCGATGCGCTGATGGCGGCTGACAAGACCGAGTTCCACGAGGGCGAAACGGCGGGTTATTTCGACGGCTGCCTGCCCATCGAGGTGATGGCCGAGCGGGGGCGTGAAACTCTGCGGTTTGGGCCGATGAAACCGGTCGGCCTGACCAACCCGCATGCGCCGGACGTAAAGCCTCATGCCGTCGTGCAGCTACGCCGGGATAACAAGCTGGGCACGCTTTACAATATCGTGGGCTTCCAGACCAAGATGAAATACGGCGCGCAAACGGAGGTTTTCAAGCGTATTCCGGGGCTGGAGAACGCCAGTTTCGCGCGCTTGGGCGGTATTCACCGCAACACCTTCCTGAATTCCCCGACGCTGCTCGACGGTCAGATGCGGCTGCGGTCGCGTCCGAACATCCGCTTTGCCGGGCAGATCACGGGCGTGGAAGGCTACGTCGAATCCGCCGCGATGGGTCTTCTGGCCGGGCGATTGGCGGCGGGTCAGATCCTGGGCCACCCCGTAGACACGCCGCCCCCCAGCACCGCAACCGGCGCGCTGATCACCCATATCTCGGGCGGCGCCGAGGCCAAGATCTTTCAGCCGATGAACGTGAACTTCGGTCTCTTCCCCCCGGTTGATGGTTTCAAGGGCGGTCGGCGCGGGCGCAAAGACCGGTACAAAGCCTACACGGATCGCGCGAAACTGGCGTGGCAGCAGTGGCTTAACCCCGAGGCACTGGACGCCGCCTGATCCGGGCGGTTATCCTAGGCAGATGGGACAAGGATTTTTAGACAAGGCTTACGCAGCCCGCGACGCGGCACAAACCCGTGCACTATATGACGACTGGTCAGACAGCTACGAGGCCGAGGTCGGCAAAAACGGCTATGCCACGCCGGGACGCTGTGCCGAGGCGCTGGCAAAATTTACTGATAATCAGACCGAGCCGATCCTCGATTTCGGCTGTGGCACCGGGCTATCCGGGCTGGCACTGAAACTGGCCGGATTTGCAGCGATCGACGGGTTCGATCTTTCCCAGGAGATGCTGGCGCAGGCAAAGGCCAAGCGGCTCTACCGGGAGCTTCATCAGATCGAAGCCGATGCCCCGTTGCCTTTCGCACAAGGGGCCTACCCCGCGATTGCGGCCATTGGCGTGATCGGGGCGGGTGCCGCGCCCATCTCGCTGCTCGACACGCTGATGAAAGCGTTGGGACGCGGTGGCAAACTGGTGTTTTCGCTCAACGATCATGCGCTCCAGGATCGCGCCAACGAGGCCCGTCTCAACGAATGGACCGACTGCGGCGCCGCCTGTCTGCTGTTTCGCGAGCACGGGCCGCATCTGCCGGGGATCAACCTGAAGTCCAACGTCTACGTGCTCGAAAAAGCGTGACGCGCACCACCCGGTTTGCCCCCTCGCCGACGGGGCCGTTGCATTTGGGTCATGCCTATGCGGCGATGGTGGCCGCCGATATGGCCGCCGGGGGGCGGTTTTTGCTGCGCATCGAAGACATCGACCAGGGCAGATCGCGCGCCCAGTGGGAAGCGCAGATTTATGAAGATCTGGCCTGGCTCGGGCTGCAGTGGGAGACGCCGGTCTGGCGCCAATCCGATCATATGGACCTCTATGCACAGGCGCTGGACGATCTGTGGGATCAGGGGCTGCTGTATCCCTGCACCTGTAATCGGCGCGACATTCAGGAAGCGGCTTCCGCCCCACAGGAAGGTGGCGCTGCGCAATACGGCCCGGATGGGCTGATCTATCCCGGCACCTGTCGGCACGCGCCGCGCCCCGGAGCACGCCCGACCGACATGGCCCTGCGCCTCGATCTGGAAAAGGCGCTGGACATCAAAAGTATCCGATTCACCGAAACCGGCGCGGGCCCCGACGGCCAAACCGGAGAGATCACGGTGGCGCGCGATACCCTTATCCGAAACGTTGGCGATGTCGTGCTGGCGCGCCGCGACATGGGCACCTCCTATCACCTGTCGGTGGTTGTGGATGACGCGGCGCAAGGCATCACCCATGTCACCCGCGGTGCGGACCTCTTTGAGGCCACGCAAATTCACGTGGTGCTCCAACGGCTTCTGGGTCTGGAAACGCCGATCTACCATCACCACCGCCTGATCCGCGACACCCAAGGCAAACGACTTGCCAAACGCGACGATGCGCGCGCGATTGCCAAATACCGCGCCGATGGCAAGACGCCAGCAGATATCCGGCGCAGGGTCGGTCTGAGTTAGGCGCCAGACGGCATCGGCTGCATCAATTCGGTCTCGCCTGCAGCGGAGACGCCAGTGTAAAAGCACGAACGCCGGTTCGTATGACAGGCGGGCCCGGTCTGACGCACCTGCATCAGCAGGCAATCGCGATCACAATCCACCCGCATCTCGACCAATTCCTGCACATGGCCGCTGGTCTCGCCCTTGACCCAAAACGCCTGCCGCGAGCGGCTCCAATAGGTCACGCGACCGGTCTCCAACGTGCGTGCAACGCTTTCGCGGTTCATCCACGCCATCATCAGCACATCGCCATTGTCGACGTCCTGCGCAATGGCCGGGATCAGACCTGCGGCATCATAGGTCAGCGTCGCGGGGTCGAAGGGAGCAGGATCATTTGACATCGCGAAAACCTTTTTGCTTCTCTGGCGCCAGGTCTTATGTATGGATTAACGTATTAAAGGAAAGCCATAAGGTGTCTCATGTCTGGTGAAAATGACCTGATCAATCTGTATTCGGGCCGTATTCTGGCGCTCGCCGCCGATATCCCGCATTTGGGCCGGCTGGATGCACCGATGGCATCGGTCAAGAAACGGTCCCCTTTGTGTGGATCGGCTGTGACGGTCGATCTGAGCGTAGAAGACGAACGCGTCAGCGCCTATGCGCAGGACGTAAAAGCCTGCGCTTTGGGTCAGGCCGCCGCCGCTGTGACCGGGGGGGCTATCATCGGTCGTACCCTGAGCGAGCTGGAAGCCGCGCGGGACGCATTGCGCGCGATGCTGAAGGACGATGGCCCCGTGCCTGCCAGCCCATTTGACGGCTTTGAAGTGCTGCAACCTGCGCGCGATTACAAGAACCGCCACGCCTCCATTCTGCTCAGCATCGAAGCCGCCTGCGAAGCCATGACACAGGCGCTGCAGGCCGATTGTGCCTAACGGACATTAGCACTTTTTAAGTAAAATAGTGTCAATAAGACCCCGCAGCACGGCGCGGGGCCCTATGAACACGCAACCACAATTTTCCGAAAACCAGCAAACAGATCGCCTGACAGAAGCGGCAGCCGCATTGGGGTATGAGATTGTAGACATCGCCGGGTTTCTCGACCTGGTCGAGGAACATGCCCGCGCGCAACGCAGCGGTCTCACGGTCCTGGATGCGCGCGCCACTGAAATGGTGCAGGCGAATTCCGACGTGCGCAGCGCCGTACGACAAATGGCTCAAAGCACCGACGAGACCGCGCATGATGTGAAATCATCCGCTGAGCTGATGCGCACAACCGGCGAAAAAACCCGCAATGTGGCAGGCTGGGTTCAGGACCTGGCGCAACGCACCGAAGCGGTGAGCGATACTTTGAGCGCTGTTAAAAGCAATAATCTGCAGATCGCGAATATCGCCACGCAGGTCAACACCCTCGCAATCAATGCGAAAATCGAAGCGGCGCGGGCCGGTGATGCCGGGCGCGGATTTGCGGTTGTCGCGGAAGCAATCAACGAATTATCCCGGAAAACCCGCGAAGCGGCGGTCGAGATATCGGACAATATCGAATCCCTGACCAGCTGGATTTCCAACCTTGGAAAGGAAGCCTCCGGTGTGGCGACCGAAGCTGCGGATGTATTGGAAAACGCGGGCGGCACCGACAGCGCCCTGGGTCGGATGGAAACCTCCATCGCCTCGGCAAACCAGCAGGCCAAACGCATCGCCGAACAGGCCGAGCGCATGCAATCGGCCATCGAAGATTTCACCCCCGCGCTCGCTGGGATCGATGAAGCGGTCGCAAGCACAACATCCGGGATCGAAACGACGCATGAACGGGTGTTGCGGCTCATCGATACGTCAGAAACGATTGTCCAGACCACGGCCCTGCTGGGCGGCGATTCTGCGGATACACCCTTTATTGCGCGCATCCAGACGATGGCGCGGGACCTGTCTGAATTGATGGAAGACGCGGTTGATCAGGGGGATATTTCAATGTCTCGACTGTTTGACCGAAACTACCGCCTGATCCCCGACACCAATCCCGAGCAGTATCTTACCGAGTTCACCACGCTGATTGACAAGATTTTACCCCCTATTCAGGAGCCAGCGCTGGAGCTCGACAGCAAAGTCGTCTTCTGCGCGGCGGTGGACAACAACGGCTATCTGCCGACCCATAATCGCAAGTTTTCGCATCCGCCCAGCGACGATCCGGTCTGGAATACCGCGCATTGCCGCAACCGCCGTATTTTCGATGACCGTGTAGGGCTGAAAGCTGGACGCAATACGCAGCCGTTTCTTTTGCAGGTCTACCGCAGGGACATGGGTGGTGGCGCGTTCACCATGATGAAAGACCTCTCCGCGCCGATTTCCGTAAAAGGCAGACATTGGGGGGGCCTGCGCCTCGCCTATACATTCTAGAGCATATCAGGCAAAAAAACGCCGCACGTTCTGAACAGAACGGCGGCGTGAGGTAAAGCAATGCTCACGTGGGACCCGGGCAAGCGCGGTGAGGAAAACCTCAGTTAAAGACCAAGAACAGGCAGTGTTCGTCTTTAGGACCAGTTTGGGGAGAAAACTGGCGCTTGCACGGCGCGAGATCGCAGGCAGAAATCAGATAAACGCAGGCAGATGCAGACCGACCACAAGCATCACGATCAAAGCAGCGGCACCAGCTGCGTCTTGCAGCAAAGTCGCATGGGATCGGGTTGCGATACCTTTGATCTGTAAAAATGTGGTCATGTGAACCTCCTACATTTGTTGCTACTTTGTTCTCATATTTTTAATCCTTTGTAAAGAACTTAAAGAGAACATTCGCGAACAAAATGCGCCAGACTGCTTAACCCACTGAAATCAAACGGATCGCTTCCTCCTGTCGCATCAGCCACAAAAGCAGGCGTGCCGCCTGACCTCTGTCGCTTTGCAGGCCAGGGTCCTCCGACAATAAATGCCGCGCATCGCTTTGTGCAATCGCCATGAGGCCAGCCTGCCGTTCCAGATCTGCCACCCGGAACCTCGGCACACCAGATTGGGCGGTCCCGATCAGATCGCCGGCGCCGCGCATTTGCAAATCCGTCTCGGCAATTGCAAAACCATCCTCGGTTTCGCGCAGCACTTCCAGTCGTTTGCGGCCGTTTTCCGACAACGGAGATTGATAGAGTAACAAGCAGGTGGACGCGGCATCCCCCCGCCCGACCCTTCCCCGCATCTGGTGCAACTGCGCAAGCCCAAAGGTCTCGGCCCGCTCAATCACCATGATGGTTGCGTTTGGCACGTTCACGCCCACTTCAATCACCGTGGTTGCCACCAGCACCTTGGTGTCACCTGCCTGAAACCGCGCCATGGCCGCGTCTTTTTCCGCCGCGGGCATCTGGCCGTGCACCAAGCCGACGATCCCCTCACCCAGTGCGGCACGCAGATGTTTGAAACGTTCTTCGGCGGCCGTCAGATCAACCGCCTCGCTTTCCTCGACAAGCGGGCAGACCCAGTAACATTGGCGGCCCGCATCAATGACTGTGCGCAACCGCGTCACCACCTCATCCATCCGCCCGGTGCTGATCAGGGCGGTTTTGATCGGCTGTCTGCCGGGCGGCTTTTCATCAAGGACGTAGACATCCATGTCGCCATATTGCGCCAGCGACAAAGAGCGCGGGATTGGCGTCGCCGTCATCACCAGAACATCAACCGCCTCGCCCTTGCGGCCCAACTCCAGACGCTGGCGCACACCAAAGCGGTGTTGCTCATCGATGATCGCCAGTCTGAGATCGCGAAATGCCACATCCGCCTGAAACACCGCGTGGGTGCCCACCAGCAAATGAATGTCCCCGCGGGCCAGGCCATCCAGTTTTCGGCGACGCTCAACGCCCTTGTCGCGTCCCGTCAGCACCTCCAAAACGACACCTGCCTCTTCGGCCAGCGGCACCAGGCTTTCGTAATGTTGCCGCGCCAGAATTTCCGTTGGCGCCATCAAAACCCCCTGCCCGGCGGCCTCCACCGCGCGCAGCAAGGCCATGAATGCGACAAGCGTTTTTCCGGCACCGACATCCCCTTGCAGCAACCGGTTCATGCGCCTCGGATCCGCCATATCGGCATTGATCTCGGCAACGGCGCGCTCCTGAGCAGACGTCGCCTTGTAGGGTAAGGCGGCGATGACGCGGGCCTGCAATTGACCGTCGCCAATGCTCACCCGCCCGGGCTTACGCCGCTCCGTGGCGCGCGCCAATGCAAGGGTTAGTTGATGCGCGAACAACTCGTCATAGGCCAACCGCTCGCGGGCGGGCGCTGTCGGCAGCAGATCTTCCTGACGCGTCGGCGTATGGGCCATCTGCGCGGCAGCGTCGAAATCCGGCCACCCCGCCTTTGTTTTTTGTGCTACATCTATCCATTCAGGGAAATCCGGCACCAAGGCTATGGCCGCGCGTGTTGCCTTGAACATGAGCTTTTGCGTGACCCCGGCAGTCAGCGGATAAACCGGCTCAAAATCAGGGATACTATCGGCTTCCGCTTCCGGCACGATGTGGTCTGGGTGCACCATTTGCGCAATGCCATCAAAGGCTTCGACCTTGCCCGAGACAATGCGGCGGCTGCCTTCGGGCAGAGCTTTGCTCCAGTAGTCACCGCGCGCATGAAAAAAAACCAGTTGAAAGAACGTCTCGGCATCCTCGACATGAATCCGGTAAGCCCCCCCCTTGGCGCGCGCGGCCATATGCTTGCCAACGGTCACGGCCACGGTCAACGTGGCGGGGAGCACGGCACCCTCAATGGTATGCCGCAAACGCCGATCGATCCCGGAATACGGGAGCGTGAACAGCAAATCCCGCGGGACCTCAACGCCAAGCGCCACCATGTGAGCCGCCGTTTTCGGCCCGATGCCTTGTAGCGTTCGCAATTCAGCGAAGAGCGGAAAAAGACGTTCCGGCCGACCGGTCATATGTCTGAAATCAAGGCGAGCCAGCCATCCTCATCAAGGGTTTCAATCCCAAGATCCGCAGCCTTTTTCGCTTTCGAGCCAGCGCCCGGCCCTGCGACCAGCAAATCCGTCTTCGCCGAAACCGAACCCGACACTTTCGCCCCTAGCCTTTCGGCGCGGGCCTTTGCCTCCGCACGTGTCATTTTCTCCAATGTCCCTGTGAAAACAACGGTTTTGCCGGCGACAGGGCTGCCTTGGGTGTCGGGGCGTTCGACAGGTTGGACCGTGAGCTCGGCAACCAGGCGATCAATCGAAGCACGCTCGGCGGGCTGCGCAAGCGTTTGCGTCAGAGAGCTGGCCATGACGGCGCCGACCCCGTCAATCGCGTTCAAATCGTCCCAGGCTTCACCGGATTGATCAACTGCCGCCCGCATCGCCGCGTCGAAATTCTCCCAACTGCCGTAATGCAGCGCGATCATGTTGGACGCGGCTTCGCCCACATGTCTGATGCCAAGCGAAAAAATCAGGCGCGGGAGCGGGATCTGCCGCTTTTCTTCAATGGCGTCAAAGAGGTTGGTCGCGGATTTTTCGCCCCACCCTTCGCGGTTCTTGAGCTGTTGCAACCCGTCGCTGAACCGGGCGCGCAATGTAAAGATATCAGCAGGTTCCTTGATCCATTGGTCGGCGTAGAATTGTTCCACCTGCTTGGCGCCAAGACCTTCGATATCAAAGGCGGCGCGTGACACGAAGTGCTTCAGCTTCTCCACCGCCTGCGCCGGACAAATCAAACCGCCGGTGCACCGCCTGACCGCGTCGCCTTCTTCGCGGATGGCATCGCTGCCGCATTGTGGACAGACCGTTGGAAAAACAAAGCGTTCCGCGTCGTTCGGGCGTTTGCTCAGGTCCACATCCGCGACCTTGGGGATCACATCGCCGGCGCGGTATACCTGCACCCAGTCGCCAGCGCGAATATCCTTGCCCTCGCGGATGGTCTCACCCTTGCTGTCTTTGCCCGCGATGTAATCTTCGTTGTGCAGCGTTGCGTTCGAGACCACGACCCCACCGACAGTGACCGGCGACAGGCGGGCCACCGGGGATAACGCGCCTGTGCGCCCGACCTGAATGTCGATGGCTTCAAGCCGAGTCCACGCGAGTTCAGCCGGAAACTTATGCGCCGTTGCCCATCGCGGCGTTGTCGACCGAAAGCCCAACCGCTCTTGCAGGGTCAGGTCGTTCACTTTGTAGACGACGCCATCGATATCATACTCAAGGGTGGCGCGCATTTCTTCGATCTGCGTGTAATGCTCAAGCATTTCCTGCGGGCCGGCGCAGAGTTTTGTCAGAGGGTTTACCGAGAACCCGAATGCAGCCAGTCGCGCGATGGCCTCCATCTGCGTCTTTGCCAGTGGCTCCGAGAGAGCCCCCCAGGCGTAGGCAAAGAAGCGCAACGGCCTGGATTTGGTGATGCGCGCATCCAATTGGCGCAGCGACCCCGCAGCCGCATTGCGTGGATTTGCAAAGACTTTGCCGCCGCTTTCCGATTGCCGGGTGTTGAGCGCTTCGAAATCCGGATGCGACATATAGACTTCACCCCGCACCTCAAGCACATCCGGTGCGCCGGGGATGTTTTCGGGAATGTCTGAGATTGTGCGCGCGTTGGCAGTCACATTTTCGCCAACCGACCCGTCTCCGCGGGTCGCGGCTTGGATCAGTCGCCCATTTTCATATCGCAGCGACAGCGACAGACCGTCAATTTTGGGCTCGGCGGTGTAGGTGAGGGTGTCGTCCTCCAACGTTCCAAGATATTTTCGAACACGTGTGTCAAAGTCGGTAATGTCATCGGCGTCAAATGCGTTTGACAAAGACAGCATCGATATCGCGTGGCTGACCTTGGAAAACCCTTCCGCCGGGGCTGCGCCCACTTGGTCGGAGGGGCTGTCGGCGCGTTTGAGGTCCGGGAAACGCTCTTCAATGGCGGCATTGCGCCGCTTTAATGCGTCATATTCGGCGTCAGAGATCTCGGGCGCATCCTGACCGTGATAAGCCAAATTTGCCTGCTGCAGTATTTTGGAAAGCTGCGCCAGTTCGGCCTTTGCGGACGTCTCGTCCAACTCTTCAATACTTCTCAAAGACGCCAAGACCTGCCCCTTCACCGCTGCCTATCATCGTAGATATGCGCAGGTCAGGACCAGGTCCAGTCGAATTCAGTTTCGAAATGTCGCGTCTCCGGTCCGGCACCAGCCCCCTGGGCCGGACCATCAGCGCTGCATTTATGCGCCCACAGCAAGCCGCTGCGGATCGTCGACTTGATTGGGTTCTGGATCACGCAGCACATAGCCGCGCCCCCAGACTGTCTCGATATAGTTTTCGCCGCCTGTCGCAACGCTGAGTTTCTTACGCAGCTTGCAGATAAACACGTCGATAATCTTGAGCTCCGGCTCATCCATACCGCCGTAAAGATGGTTCAGGAACATTTCCTTGGTCAGCGTTGTGCCTTTACGCAAGGAAAGCAATTCCAGCATCTGATATTCTTTGCCTGTCAGATGTACCGCTTTGTTGTCCGCGCTGACGGTCTTCGCATCCAGATTGACCGAAATCAGCCCTGTGTCGATCACCGATTGCGAATGGCCCTTCGAGCGCCGGATGATCGCGTGAATACGCGCCACCAGCTCTTCGCGGTGGAAAGGTTTGGTCAGATAGTCATCTGCACCAAATCCGAACCCCTTGATCTTGTTCTCGGTATCATCCGCACCGGACAGGATCAGGATTGGCGTCTCGATGCGGGAAAGACGCAGCTGCCGCAGCACTTCGTGACCATTCATGTCGGGCAGGTCCAGATCCAGCAGAATCAGATCGTAATCATACAGCTTTGCTAGATCGATCCCCTCCTCACCAAGGTCTGTCGCGTAGACATTCAGGTTTGCGTGGGTCAGCATCAATTCAATGCTTTTCGAGGTCGTGGGGTCGTCTTCGACAAGCAGTACGCGCATAATTTTCTCCGCATCGGATGAACGTTTATCTCGGAATTAACCGTGAACAAAAAAGGTTAACCACACGTTACCGTCAGCAAGAATGTTATCGCGACAACTTAAGGTTGTCTATATTTTTGTAGTGCTGTTGCCTTCAGAGCATCCTCGCCATGCTCCGAAACGGCCTTAACCCACTCCTGAAACTCATCTTCGCTGATCTGATATTTTTTCAGCGCATCGCTTTGCGTGATCAGCCCGTAGGCAACCCCACGCACCACCGCAGCCTTGCGCGACGCCACCCAACGCCGGGTGTTCGCGGGCGGAAGGTCCGCAAGCGTCATTACCGTGCCATCAGCCAAGGTCACAGATCGTGGCCCATCAACTTTCTTCAGATACATCACTCATACCCATGTCTACTCAGTTGATCGGACCTTGACCTCATCGCCTTAAAGACCGATGAAGCCGCCTCTTGAGAGTAATTAGGATTTTCCTATATTTTCTCAGAATATCCGGAGACCCGTGACATGTCGCTTGACCACAAGCCCCAGTTGAACTCGCTTGGCTTTGCCAAATCGCCCGCCGACACGCGTGTCGTCGTGGCCATGTCCGGTGGCGTCGATAGCTCCGTTGTCGCTGCTATGCTGGCCGAAGAGGGCTATGACGTGGTCGGTGTGACGCTGCAACTCTACGATCACGGCGCCGCGCTAGCCAAGAAGGGCGCCTGCTGTGCGGGTCTGGATATTCACGATGCGCGCCGTGTGGCGGAGAAGATGGGTTTCCCGCATTATGTGCTGGATTATGAGAACATTTTTAAAGATGCGGTGATCGACGAGTTCGCGGATAGCTATCTCGGCGGGGCCACGCCAGTGCCCTGCATCCGCTGTAACGAGCGGGTGAAATTCAAGGATCTTCTGGAAACGGCCAAGGATCTGGAAGCAGATTGCATGGCCACGGGACACTACATCCAGCGCAAGGTTGGCATGCAAGGCGCCGAATTGCATTCAGCTGCCGACGCCGCCCGGGACCAAAGCTATTTCCTGTTTTCCACAACGCCCGAGCAGTTGGAATTTCTGCGCTTTCCCCTCGGCCACCTGACGTCAAAAGCAAAAACACGCGCCGTGGCAGCCAAATACGGCCTGAGCGTCGCGGACAAACCTGACAGCCAGGACATCTGCTTCGTGCCCAATGGCGATTACGCCTCGGTCATCCGAAAACTGCGTCCCGAAGCCGCCGATCCCGGTGAGATCGTGCATGTCGATGGGCGCGTTCTTGGCCAGCACGCCGGTGTCATTAACTATACCATCGGGCAACGGCGCGGACTGGGGATTGGCGGTCTGGCGGACCCGCTTTATGTGGTGAAGCTTGATGCAGATGCCAAAACCGTGGTTGTCGGGCCCAAAGAGATGCTCGCCACCAGAACGGTTCCAGTGCGCGAGATCAATTGGCTGGGCGATGCGCCTCTCACCTCTCGTGACGCATGGCATGTTGCCGTCAAGGTGCGCTCCACCCGCCCGCCGACCGATGCCATCATCCGCCCGATCAGCGAAACCGAGGCGAGCGTCGAACTGCTCACCCCCGAAGAGGGCGTCTCACCCGGTCAGGCCTGCGTCTTTTATGATCCCGACAGCAGCCGCATTTTCGGGGGCGGCTGGATTCACAAGGGCTGAAAGCCGGATCGCCGCAACACGCACTGCCCTCTCGACAAACTGTTTGGCCCGCGCGGGCCAAACGCATCGTGTCAGGCGCAGCCTGTCCTTTTAACAACAGCGGTGCTCACAACCGCGCCAGAACGGCGCGGGCGGCGCGCAGTCCAGGATCCTCGCCCCCCTCGCCCAAGCGCGTCATGGTGACCTCCATCGCTGCCAATTGCGCCTCCGGCGCTTGCATGATGTCGAGCAGCGCTTGTCCGATCCGATCGGGCTGACAATCAGGGCCCAGGAAGTCAGGAACCACCCGCGTGTCCGAAACCAGGTTGACCAGGGTCACGGTGTCCACCAAAGCCATCGCGCGGATCAACCGAAAGGTGAGCCAGTTCATTTTGTAGGCAATCACCATCGGCGTGCGCGCCGCGGCCAGTTCCAAGGACACGGTCCCTGAGGCAGCCAGAGCAATATCCGCCGCGCGAAAAGCCGCGCGTTTGAGATGGCCCGCCGCGGCCAACGTCCTGCCGCGCGGGTCCAGAACCACTGCTTTTACAGGCCAGTCCGCGACCGCGTCCCGCACCAGCTCCGCCACGGGGGCCGCTGCCGGAACCACCACCTTCAGATCGGGATGGCGCGCCAGGACCGGTGAAACGGATTGCCCAAAAACCGCGGCCAGCCGTGACACTTCCCCGCGGCGTGATCCCGGCAGAACCATTAAAACGGGCGCATCGCCAAGGCCGTATTCTGCGCGAAAGGCCAACGCGTCCTCCGCGCTTGCCTTGGGCTCCGCTACCACCGGATGTCCCACGAAGTCACAAACCATCCCATCCACGGTCATCAGCGGCGGCTCAAACGGAAAGAGCGCCAACACTTGGTCGATGACCTGCGCCATCTTTTTCGCCCGCCCGGCACGCCAGGCCCAGACGGTCGGCGCCACATAATGCACAGTGCGGATGGTGCTGACGGACTTCACCCGGCGCGCGACCCTGAGCGAAAAATCCGGGCTGTCGATGGTGATCAGTACATCAGGTGCCGCCTTCACCACGCCGGCTGCAGTCTCGTTGATGCGGGCCATCAGTGCCCGATACTTGGGCAGGATTTCCGCAATACCCATCACGCTGAGTTCTTCCATTGGGAAGCGACTGACCAGCCCCTCAGCCTGCATGTCGGTGCCACCAATGCCATCGAACTGAACCTCTGGCAGAAGCTGTTTCAACCCCTTCATCAATGCGCCGCCTAGCTTGTCGCCCGAAGGCTCGCCCGCGATGATGAAAACCCGCATCAGCCCGGCGTGCGCGCCCAAAGGACCAGACCTGCCGCCTCCGCAGCGGCCACTGTCGCCTCAGGCTCCAAAAGAATGACCTGGCCCGCATCCACCACAACCCCGGCCAAACCGGCTGCCGCGGCAGCGGTAATCGTACCGGGGCCAATAGCGGGCATATCCACGCGCAAATCTTGGCCCTGCTTGGGCCGTTTGACCAAGATCGCCCGCGCCTTGGCCGCCGCAGCGGGCAATGTGCGCAGGAGATGATCCGTCCCGCCCAGCGTCTCGATGCCCCAGACCTGCCCGGCGCCAACAACACAGCCCTGCCCCACATCCAGCGGGGCCAGAGCGGCCAGCACAGCCGCGGCACGGGTCACATCCGCCTGCATCTGATCATCGGGCTGCGCGGTGGACAGCACCCCCTCAGGCACCAGGATATCCGGCGCCAGTTCATGCGCGGCCCGCACCATGAACCCCTGCGACTCGAAAACCGCGATGACAGCCCGCAGCGCCCCGTCATCCCCGGATCCAAGCGCCTTCATGATCAAGGGCACAAAGGGCAAGGTCGCCGCATCCAGCGCTGCCGGATCAACCGGTGGCCGCTCAATCGCACCGCACATGCAGATCTCCGTCACCCCTCGGGCCTTGAGATCGCCCAGCAACGTGCCCAGATGTTCCAGCCGAAAGGTGAGATCCGCCGTCAGCTTGTCTGGTTCAAAGCCTTGCAACACACAGATCAACGGCGGTGGTGACTGCGCCCCAGCGATGCGGGCGGGAAGCCCCCCGCGCCCTGCGATCAACGCCAGCATCAGCGCGGCGTCAGGAAGTGACGGTCGCTGCCCGCCAGGATGAAATCAACGATCTCGCGCACGTAGTCGCTGGTGGTCTCATCCGCCAGACGCCGGGCGCGGTCGTGGAAGGTGCCTTCGCCCTGCGCCAGCATCTGAAATCCCGCACGCAACGCGGTGATGTCCGCACGCGACACGCCGCGGCGCTTCAGCCCCACCAGATTGAGCCCGTCAAGCTCGCCGCGCGGGGCCTGTACCAGACCGTAAGGGATCACATCATTGGTCACCATGGTCACGGCCCCGATGATCGCCCCGCGCCCGATGCGCACGAATTGATGCACGCCGGACAGACCGCCCACGATCACGTCATCCTCCAACACGCAATGCCCGGCAATGGCCACGGAATTCACGATGATGCAGCGATCCCCGAGGATCGCGTCATGGGCAATGTGACAGCCCGCCATGAAAAGCCCGTCATCGCCGATCCGGGTGATGCCGCCACCACCTTCGGTGCCGCAATTCATCGTCACATGTTCACGGATGCGGTTGCGTTTGCCGATCACCAGCCGCGTGGCTTCGCCCTTGAATTTCAGATCCTGCGGGATCTCTCCGATCACCGCGAAAGGAAAGATCTCTGTATCCTCGCCAATCTCGGTCTGGCCCGTCACCACCACATGGCTCTTGAGGTGCACGCCCGCGGCCAGAGAAACCTCCGGTCCCACGATGCAAAACGGCCCGATCACCGCAGAAGGGTCGATCTGCGCGCCCTCTTCGATGACGGCGCTGGGGTGAATATTGCTCATGCGCAGCTACCCCAGATCCATCATCGCGGTGAATTCACACTCTGCGGCCATTTCACCATCGACAGACGCCACGCCCCCAAAGCGCCAGACCTTGCCACCGGGTTTGCCGCGCAGGGTCTGCAGCTGCATTTCAAGCACATCGCCGGGCACGACCTTGCGGCGGAACTTGGCCTTTTCGATCGCCATGAAATAGACCTTCATCTCCTTATCCGCCATCTCCAGCGTCACGCCCACCATCACGGCGGCGGTCTGCGCCATGGCCTCGATGATCGTGACCCCCGGCATGATCGGAAGCCCCGGAAAATGGCCCTGAAAATGCGGCTCGTTCATTGTGACATTCTTGATGCCCTTGGCCGATGTCGTGCCGTCAATATCGACCACCTTGTCCACCAGAAGAAACGGATAGCGATGCGGCAGGATCCGCTGAATCAATTGGATGTCAGCGCTGGTGGTCGGGCTTGTCATGTCAGGTGTCCTTTTGTCCTCAAGGGCTTGACCCTCTGCCTAGCAACTGAGCGGCGGCGGAGCAAGCATCGTGCAACCGGCTCAGGGCCTGGGCACATCGCTCCCATCCCCCAAAACCGCATCCAGGCGTTCCACGGCGGTTCGGGTGATGTCGATGGCGTTGGAGCTGAGAAAAACCGACCGGCGCTCCATGATAACCGCGGCTCCGGCTTCGCGCATGAGCATTTCCAGAACCGGTGCCGCCGCGTTCAAAAAGACGACGCGACGCTCTTCCAGCGCCACATTCAGATCCCGCGTCTTGGCATCCTGTCTGCGGCGAGTGGATTGTACCTTTTCGTCAAAAGCATCCGCCAAAACCCGAAACTCCGCCGGGGTCATTGTGCCGCGTTTATCGGTGAGTTCTTTTTCCTCGGCGGAAAGCTCTTCCTCGATCCGACGGTTTTCAGCGGCCAGTTCAGCACCCCGCGCTTCGAATTCTTCGACCGTGCGCTGACCGAAGGCGCTGTCTGAAAACAGCTTGTCGGAATCTATGGTCAGGATCGGGCTTTGCACCGGTCCGACCCGCTGCGCCAGAGCTTCGCCCCCCCCAAGGCACAGCCAGACCGCCATCAAGACAGTTAGAAGCCGTGCCGCAGGTGCCATCGGATCAGAACGTTGTGCTGAGCGTCAATTCGAACGACTGATCGCGGTCAAACTCTTCTTTGCGCAGCGCGTCGGTGAAATTGAACCGGAGCGGACCGACCGGCGTGTTCCACAGGATCGCAAACCCGATCACGTGGCGGAACGAGCCGCCCTCACCCACGATATTGCCGCCGGCGACATTCACATCGCTGAGATCCCACAAGTTGCCAACGTCGTAAAAGAGACCACCTGTGATGCCATATTCCTCTGGCAGGCCCAGCGGGAATTCAGCTTCGAAACGCGCCGCCACATAGAGGTTGCCGCCCAGCGGATCTTCGGGACCGGTTGTCAGGTCGCGCGGACCAATGCCGCCCGGTTCAAAACCGCGGATGATATTGGAGTTCAGCAGGAACCGGTCCACCGCACGGTTTGTGCCGCTCTGCCAGGACAGCGCGCCGCCTTCGAGGGTTGCCCGCAGGGTGACCTCTTCGCTCAGAACCTTGGTCTGACCAACCACTTTTGCCGTGGTCTTGATGTATTGGCTGTCGCCACCAAGCCCGGCGAAATCCTGTGCGAACTCCAGCAGATAGCCGGAGTTTGGATCCAGACCGGTGATCCGGGTGTCGTACGTCAGCTCATATCCGATAGCGCTGCTCAACTGCTCACCGGCTGCAATTTCATTGCCGATGACCGGGCCATTGACCGGTGTGTCACGCTGCTGCATTTCCGAATCTTCCAGCGTATAGCGCAGCTGCAGCCGGGTGTTTTCGGCCACGGGGAAGGTCAGCGACGGCTGGAACAGGAACCGTTCCGTATCATAGGTGGTGAAGGAGCTGTCCGTCTCGGCGATATCGAACCGCAGACCAAGCGCGACTTCGCGGCCCAGGAACGACGGCTCAATGAAGTTGATGCCATAACGACGGGAATCTTCGGTGGTCGAGACGTTCAGAGCCAACCGTTGACCACGTCCGAGGAAGTTGTCTTCGGCAAACCGAATGGCAAAGCCCAGACCATCGTTGTTGGAGAAGGAGGCACCGAAACTGAAGGACCCTGTCGGCGCTTCGACAACATCCACATCGACCACCACCTGATCAGGTGACGTGCCCTCGCGCGCGTTCACTTCTGCGGTCTCAAAATACCCCAGCGCCCGGATGCGTTCCGCAGCTTCGCGAATCTCACGTGGGTTGAACGGGTCGCCCTCAACGCTGGTGAACTGGCGCCGGATCACCTGGTCCAGCGTGGTGGTGTTGCCTTCGATATCAATCCGCTCGACAAAAACACGCGGGCCGCGCGACAGCACATATTCGATGTTCAGGCGCAGGTTCCGGTCGTCGCGTGTCACACGCGGCTCGACCCGCAGGAAATCAACACCGTCACGCAGGGCCTGCCGCTCCATGCGCGCAATATCCGTTTCCAGCACGGTCGGTGAATAGGTGACACCCGGTCTGACCTTGGCGACCTCGCGGTACACATCCGCATCCACACCCGGGATGTTGCTGGTGACGGAAATCTCGCCAAACTGGAATTTCTGCCCTTCTTGCACATTGAACACCAGGAAATAGGCATCGCGCTCTTCCGTCAGCTCGGCGTTGACCGAGTTGGTGCGAAAGTCGATGTAACCGCGCGACAGGTAGAAATCACGCAGCAGCTGTTTGTCGAACTCGATCCGATCTGCGACCAGCAAATCCGCCCGGACAAAGGCGCGGAAGAGCCCGGCCTGCTTGGTGTCCAGCACGCGGCGCAACCGGCGGTCGGAATAGGCGCGGTTGCCCACAAAACTCAGCCGTTCGATCTCGATGGTGTCGCCCTCGAAAATCTCGAACACCAGATCGACGCGGTTGTCGGAGCGCCGGATGATTGTCGGTGACACTTTCGCCGCCAGACGCCCGTCATTGGCGTAGGCTTCAGCGATCAGCGCCGCATCGCGCTCGGCCTGTGCGGGGTTGAACACGCGACGCTCGTTGGAATTGATGGCGGCGGCCAGCGCCTCATCGTTCAGCCGGGCATTGCCCTCAAAGCTGATGCGGTTGATCGTCGGGAATTCTACAACCGTGATCCGGAGCGAATTGCCTTGCGGGTCGAAATCCACCGTCTCGAACAATCCGGAATCGATAAGCCGTTGAAAAGCGGTGTTCAACTCGGCGGCATTCAGGGTTTGACCGCGTGCGATTCCCGCCCGGGTGAGGATGGCCGCATCGCCGACCCGCACGTTTCCGTCCACGGTGATGGTGTTGAGCGTGTATTGCTGCGCCAGTACCGGTGTGGGTGGTGCCAACCAAACCACTGATAAAAGCAGACAAAAACTGCCGAGTCGCATCAGCGATTTGAGTGCGTTGAAATGCCCAAGCTGACGCGGACCTGTGCCCGATGTGCCCCGATTCATGACCTGCCCCGATCCTCAGATTTTAGTTAATATCTGAGTACCGATAATGCCGGGTATTGTCAAAACCATGTGGCCAAAAAACGGCACACAACTACATGCGCGCCGGTTTGGCTGGATTTGTAAATATTTGCGAGGCGCGCTGGCGCGTCAGATATGGCCGGAAATCAGCCGAAAGCCGTGCCAATCCAGGCACCGGCACCGAGTGCCAGACCAATTGTACCAATATAGAGCGCGCGATCCCAGTTGAGATCCATCAGCAGGCTAAGACCACGGTATCCATTATGTATCGCTTGCATTGCAGTTCTCCGATCTCGTCACCGAAGAACTACCGAAGGATTGCGGCGTGAATTTGTCCAATTGTGGCACAACTGGGGCAATTTGGCCCAGCCATTGGGTTACGGGCAGAAAAGATCGTTGCCCAAGGCAAAGAGCATCAGGGTCAGCACCGTCGCCAGCCCGAAGGTCATCAATACCCGCAGCGCCTTGTCGCTGGGCGGTTTCCCGGTGACGGCCTCATAGGCGTAGAACACAAGGTGTCCGCCATCCAGCGCTGGCACTGGAAAGAGGTTCAGCAAGCCCACGGCTGTGCTCAGCACGGCAATGAACCACACGAAAGATTGCGCGCCCTGGCTGGCCATGGTGCCAGAGACCTGGGCGATACCAATCGGCCCGCTGAGATTGCAGGTGCTGATGGCCCCGGTGATCATATGACCCAGACCAGACAGCGACCCTTCGATGATGCGTCCGGTTTGGCGGACACCGCTCATGATCGCCTCGCCGACCCCCGGCGTTTGAGTTGCGGGCTCAAACGCCAAACCGCCCGCAATGCCGATCCGCCACTGCGTAGCAAAGCCGCCATCGGGTTGCGGCTCATCCACACGTTTCGGTGTCAGTGTCACATCAAGTTCTTCACCATCGCGCCAGACCCGCAGGGCAAGTGACGCGCCCTCGCCGCCCTCAACCGCCGCCTTAAGCTCGTCAAAGGCAAAGATCGGCGCCCCATCAATAGCGGTGATCACGTCGCCCACGACCAGCCCGGCCCCGAGCGCGGCGCTCTGCGGGCTCACGCCAGTCACCAGCGGCGGCAAGAGATAGGCCCCAGGCACATCGCGTTCCGAACCATCGCGGCGCACGGTGTAATCCAGCACAGGCACCACCGGCACGGCATCGATGAAATCGGCATAGGCCACCGCGTCTTCCATGCTGGGCACCGGCACGCCATTGATGCCGATCACCTCATCGCCAACCTCCAGACCGCGATCTGCAACCGGCAAGGGGCGCAATTCGCCAACCGTCAGGGGATCACGGGACACACCGCTGGTCAAAACCACGGCGGCAAACACGATGATCGACAGGGCAAAGTTGAAAATCGGGCCTGCCGCGACGGTTGCCGCCCGCGCCCAAAGTGGCGCACCGTGCATGGTGGCGCGTAGCCGTTCAGGATCATTTTGCGCCGCCGCCATCGCGTCTTCGTCCTTGCCCGAGGCGGCATTGGCGTCGCCTGCAAATTTGACGTAGCCGCCAAATGGCAAGGCCGCGACCTGCCATTTCGTACCGCGCCGGTCCATGCGCGACCACAGCACCGGACCAAAGCCCAAGGAGAATACATCCGCGTGAATCCCCGACCACCGACCGACAATGTAATGGCCGTATTCGTGGATGGCGACGATCACGGAAAGCGCCAGCACAAATGCCGCAAGTGTCCAGATCAGGCCGCCAAACTGCGGGATCAACGCGAAAATATCCAATTTCTAACCTGCTCTGTTGTGAATGACCCGTTGGGCCTCTTGTCGTGCCAGATGGTCCACTTTGGCCACGTTATCAAGGGTCATGGTGGCATCAATATGGCCCGGCGTGGACGTGATGATGGCCAGAACCTCTTCGACAATCATTGCCATTTCGTTGAAACCGATGTGGCCCGCGATGAATTCATCGAGCGCGGTTTCTTTGGCCGCGTTGAACACCGCCCCGGCCAACCCGCCGGTTTCCATCACCTCGCGCGCGAGCCGCAGCGCGGGCCACCGGGTCTCGCAGGGGGCGCGAAAGCTCAGCTGACCAATGGCGGCCAGATCCAGCCGCGCCACCGGCAGCGCCTGTCGCGCGGGCCAGTGCAGCGCATAGCCGATGGCGTGGCGCATATCGGGCGGACCCACATGCGCCATCAGCGCGCCATCGTTGAAGCCGACCATTGCATGGATCATCGATTCAGGGTGCACCAGCACTTCGATCTGGCGCGGCTGAACGCCAAAAAACTCTCGTGTTTCAATGAGTTCCATCGCCTTGTTAAACATGGATGCTGAATCAATCGTGATCCGCTGCCCCATGTCCCAGTTGGGATGGCTGGAGGCCTGATCAAGCGTCGCATTTGCCAGGTCTTCAATCGGCCAATCGCGAAACGCCCCGCCGCTGGCGGTGATGATCACCCGCTCCACTGCGGTCATCTCCTCGCCCACCAGGGCCTGAAACACTGCCGAATGCTCACTGTCCACCGGCAACAAGCGTGCGCCGTGGGCCTTGGCGGTTTCAAGCATCAGAGATCCGGCGCAGACCAGCGATTCCTTGTTGGCCAGCGCCAGGGTTGTGCCCTGTTTCAGCGCCGCGACCCCCGGTGCCAGACCTGCAGCCCCGACAATGGCCGACATGATCCAATCCGCAGGCCGCGCGGCAGCTTCTGTAATTGCGTCTGTCCCGGCCTGCGCGACAACGCCTGAGCCTGCCAAGGCATCGCGCAGATCGTCCAGCAGGTGATCATGGGCGGTCACCGCCACTTCGGCACGCAGGCGCTTGGCGTCCTTGGCCAGTTGTTCGATGTTGCCGGCCCCGGTCAGCGCGACGACGTCATAGTCTTCCGGTGCGCGCGCAATCAGATCGATGGTGTTTTGGCCAATGGAGCCTGTGGCCCCGAAAATGCTGATCCGCCGCATCGCCTATCTCAACATCAGGGGCGATCCCATGATCGGCCCCCCGATGATCAGCAAAAACACCGCCGCCCCCAGCATTCCGTCAAACCGGTCGAGCAGGCCGCCGTGACCCGGGATCAGGTTGGAGCTGTCCTTGACCCCCACCCGCCGTTTGATCGCGCTTTCAGCGATATCGCCCATCTGGCTGGCCATGGAGACCGCAACCGACACGCCGATCAATTGCACGCCTGCCCCGGTATTGGCCATGAAGAGCGCCCCCACGATGGCCGCGCCGATCCAGCCGAACCCGGTGCCGGCCCATGTTTTCTTGGGGCTGACGCGCGGCCAGAACTTCGGCCCGCCGATCAAACGGCCCGCGAAATACCCAACCACGTCCGTTGCCACAACCACGAGCACCATCCAGAGCATCCAGTTGAATCCAAGATCGTCGCGCACCGACATCATGCCATAGCCCGCCATCAGCACCATCACGGAAAACACCATGTAGATCGTGCGGAACTCGCGCAATTGCCCAAACCCGACCAGCGCCGCCGCCAGCAGAATGGGCAGCGCAAAACCGGCGGGCAGATAGATCGCCAGCAGCGCGGCACCACCGGTCAATGCGCCAAGTTGCAGTGCGGTGGATTTCGGTGCGTGCAACATGACCGCCAGTTCCCAGACCATCAGACCGCAAATCGCGGCGACCATCACGTGAAACACATGCCCGCCCGCCCAAACGCCCCAGAGCCCCAGAACCACCAAAGCGGCGCCAGAGCCCATACGCGTCGCAAGATCGGACCATTTTTCAGGCGCTACCGTCACCCAAGCACCCCACCATAGCGCCGGTCGCGCCCGCCAAAGGCGGCACAGAGGTTCTTGAACTCATCGCTGGTGAAGTCGGGCCAGAGCGTATCGATGAATTCATATTCCGAATAGGCCGACTGCCAGAGCAGGAAATTCGAAATCCGCGCTTCGCCGCTGGTCCGAATGACCAGATCGGGATCGGGCAGCACATGTGTGTCCAGATAGCGCGGCAGCGTTTCCTCATCGACATCGTCGGGATGCAACCGCCCCTCAGCCACGTCACCGGCCAGCCGCTTGGTCGCGCGCGCCACCTCATCCCGCCCGCCATAGTTGAGCGCAATGGTCAGATGCACCAGCGTGTTCTGCGCCGTTGCCGTTTCGAGATCATTCATCAGCGCAATCAGCTTGTCATCCAGGCGCAGCCGGTCGCCGATAAAGCGCACCCGTACGCCCGAGGTGATCAGCGCCCGTGTCTCCTTGACGATGTAGCGCCGAAAGAGGGTCATCAGCCCCGCAACCTCGACCTGTGTGCGCTTCCAGTTTTCTGTCGAGAAGGCAAAGATCGTCAGGTATTCCACACCGATCTGCGGACAGCTTTCCACGATTTCGCGCACCCGTCGTGCGCCTGCGTGGTGCCCATAGAGCCGGGGGCGGCCGCGCTGCGTGGCCCAGCGACCGTTCCCATCCATGATGATGGCCACATGACGCGGACATCCCGGAATCAGGTTCACTTGGGGTTGCGGCACACCAGCCATGATACTCTCCTACTCCTGACACATCCTATAAACCAGACATTGCGTCGGTCTGCGGTAAATCGGTCCGGC
This sequence comes from uncultured Roseobacter sp., assembly GCF_947501835.1. Taxonomy (NCBI): domain Bacteria; kingdom Pseudomonadati; phylum Pseudomonadota; class Alphaproteobacteria; order Rhodobacterales; family Roseobacteraceae; genus Roseobacter; species uncultured Roseobacter sp. Next base: position 226,521 of record NZ_CANMXR010000001.1, read on the forward strand.
GCGTATGTTCTGCGCATTTGACTATGGTTTACCTAAAACACCTATGACCCCGACCGGGGTGCTGCGAAAAAATAGGGGCGCAGCGGCCCAATGCCCACTAAACCTGCATGATCTCGCCTTGCTTGGTTTCCAACATCTCGTCAATCGTCTTGATGGCGCGATCGGTGATTTCCTGCACTTCGCCTTCCCAGATTTTCTGGTCGTCTTCGGACATGCCCTCGCCCTTGGCCTTCTTGATCTGGTCCATGCCGTCGCGGCGTACATTGCGCACCGAGATGCGGGCATTCTCCGCATAGCTGCCGGCAACCTTGGTCAGCTCGCGGCGGCGCTCTTCGTTCAGTTCGGGGATCGGCAACATGATGATGGTGCCATTGAGCTGCGGGTTGATCCCCAGACCGCTTTCGCGGATCGCCTTTTCCACCTTGCCGACAAGCCCCTTGTCCCAGACGTTGATCGTCACCATGCGCGATTCAGGCACGTTCACCGTCCCCACCTGGTTGATCGGGGTCATGGCGCCATAGGCATCCACCATGACCGGCTCCAGCATCGAGGCTGACGCGCGACCGGTGCGCAGAGACGAGAATTCCGTGCGCAAATTCGCCATCGCCCCGTCCATGCGCCGCTCCAGGTCGTCGGTGTCGAGCATAAAATCGTCTGACATATATTCATCCTGCCACAAGTTTCTTGGCCCGCCTCTCAGCGCGCTCGCGTTGAAAAACTGTATAAATCAGGTAGCTGGCGAAAAGCCAGCAGGAGTTGCACCCGAATTGTCTCACCCCGTGCAGATCACGTGCAGATCGCTCTAACCCTGCACCCTTGTATAGGTGCCCTCGCCCGCGAGAATGCCGCGGAAGCCACCCGGCTCATCCAAAGAGAAGACAATGATCGGCAGGTTGTTGTCCCGCGCCAGTGCGATGGCACTGGCATCCATGACCCCCAGGCGCTTTTGCAAGACGTCGTCATAGCTTACCGTGTCATAGCGCTTGGCATCGCTGTGCCGGGCCGGGTCCTTGTCATAGACGCCGTCCACCTTCGTGCCTTTGAAGATCGCCTCGCAGGACATCTCATTCGCGCGCAAAGTTGCCGCCGTGTCCGTCGTGAAATAAGGGTTGCCGGTGCCGGCGGCAAAGATACAGACCCGTTTTTTCTCAAGGTGGCGCACGGCGCGGCGGCGAATATAGGGTTCTGCCACCTCGTTCATGGTGATGGCGGAAATGACCCGCGTATGAATGCCCAGACCTTCGAGCGCCGATTGCATCGCCAGCGCGTTCATGACCGTGGCAAGCATCCCCATATAGTCCGCGGTTGTCCGTTCCATCCCCTGCGCCGAGCCCTGCAATCCGCGAAAGATATTGCCGCCGCCGATCACCATGCAGATCTCGACACCCAGTTCATGGACCGACTGAACCTCGCGCGCGATCCGCTCGACGGTCGGCGGATTCAGGCCGAACCCCTGATCTCCCATCAGCGCCTCGCCCGAGATTTTCAGCATGACGCGTTTGAAGGTGGCCTGAGGGTCAGTTTCAGTCATGGGCGCGGGCTCCTGAGGCATGGGGTTTTGTTTGCGCGCAAAATGTCGCAAAAGCGGGCGGACTTCAATGCACCCTGACCGGGCACCGCGTATAAAATGACATCCACCTCCAGCAACCGCATGCATGCGCTGATCCGCGGCCTGTCACCGGAAAAGCCGGTGCTGATCGCCGGGCCAACGGCCTCGGGCAAATCGGCGCTGGCGCTGGAGATCGCTGACCGCCAAGGCGGCGTCATCATCAACGCCGATGCCAGCCAGGTCTACGACTGCTGGCGCGTCATCACCGCCCGCCCCTCACCTGCTGAGGAAAGGGCCGCCTCCCATAAGCTTTACGGGCATATCACCGCGCAAACGGCCTATTCCGCCGGGCATTGGCTGCGCGAGGTGACCCCGCTGCTGGCGGCGCCGGAGCGACCGATCATTGTTGGCGGCACCGGGCTTTATTTCATGGCGCTGACGAAAGGGTTGGCAGAGATCCCCCCGACACCCGCGCCCATCCGGGCGCGCGGCGACACGCTGGCCCTGCCGGCGCTTTTGGACGCGTTGGATCCAGCCACCAAGGCGCGGATCGATACCGCCAACCGCGCGCGCGTCCAACGCGCCTGGGAAGTTTTGCAGGCAACCGGGCGATCGCTGGCGGCCTGGCAGGATGAAACCGGCGCGCCGACCCTGCCGGCAACAGGGGTGGAAACCATCGTCTTTGATGTTGCCAAGGAATGGCTCAACGCGCGCATCGAACAGCGCTTCGATCTGATGATCGCGGAGGGCGCTTTGGAAGAAGTGCGCGCCGTTCGGTCGTGCTACGATCCGTCATTGCCCGCGCACCGCGCCATTGGTGTCCCGGAGTTGATGGCGCATCTCGATGGCAGTCTTTCGCTGGCGGAGGCCCGCGACCGCGCCGTCATCGCCACACGCCAATATGCCAAACGTCAACGCACCTGGTTTCGCTCAAAGATGCGCGACTGGCAGGCATTTGCGCCCGGAGCCATCGGCTGAGACTTGCCGACATTAAACTGCTGGTAACTGTTTTCAGCCCTAAGATCGGTATATCCTGAGTCGAAGGTGATGCCTTGCGGAGAGGGTGTATGGAGCACAACGCGCTGAGAATTCTATCGTTATCGCAGTTGAGCAACGGCCAGGACTGGCGGTTGTCGCTGGCGCATGACCGGGCGGAACATCTGCTCATCTGGACCACACGAGGACAGGGGCGTGTCCTGCTCGGCGGTCAAAGGCGCGGCGTCGGCACCCATAACGCGATCATCGTCCCCTCGCGCCAGCTTTTCGCGCTTGATCTGGGGCGGCAGGGCGTTGGCCAGGTGGTCGTATTCCCGGAAGCGACCGAGCTGTCATTGCCGCAAATGTCACGGCTGCTGCGAATCCGGGATGCGGGCGCGATGAACGAGCTGACCACATTGATTGACGCTGCGACGCGGGAACAGATCGCAGGCAAGCCCTTGTGCAAACTCTCCATGGATGCCTATGGCGCGCTGATCTCCATTTGGGTGCAACGACAGTTGGGGCTGGAAGAGCATGCGCCTGAGCGCCGCAACGCGGCGGCACGGCTGAGCGCGTCCTATTGCGATCGCATCAGCGCCTATTTCTCCCACCCGATGACCATGGCCGACCACGCCGAAGAGCTTGGCGTAACGCCCACGCATCTGACAAGGGCGTGCAAGGCCGCGACCGGCAAAACCGCCGCTGATTTGCTAACCGAACGCGTGCTTTATGAGGCGAGATGTCTGCTGGCGACCACCAAAGTGCCCGCACAGGACATCGCCCGGCATCTGGGGTTTGGCAGTGCGGCCTATTTCACCCGCTTCATGCAACACCACACGAATGCCACGCCGACGGCCCTGCGCAAAGCTTCCGCGCGGCTGGTCGAGGCTGCCTGAAGCGGCAGAAACCCTCCCCCGACACACCGGAAAATCATCGATTTGCGACGCATATGATGTCGCAAAAATACATTTTTACGGCGCAAGCCCACATTGACGCCGCCCCAAAAGTCATGCCTGATGGCCAGACAATATAATCCGGAAGCTCAAAAGAGCTTTTGAAAACCAGCGCGACCAACGCGCCATGGCCTGACAACAGGGGCGAAAATGGGACTATTTATACTCAGACGGCTGGGCGTCATGATATTGACGGCGCTCTGCCTGACGTTCGTCGTCTTTTGGCTGACGAACCTTTATCCGAACCTGGAGAAGCTTGCCAAAACGCAAGGGAACTTCCGCATGTCCGACGAGGCGGTGGAAAGCTATCTGGGCAAAAATGGTTATCTGCAGCCGATGCCGGTCAAATTCGGCCAGTGGCTGGGCGTTCTGCCGGGCTGGACCGTCGATACCGATGGCGAAATCACCGGAAAATGCTTTGCCGCAGGCACGCCCGAGGATGAGCGGCGCAGCTTTTGCGGGGTGCTGCAAGGGGATTGGGGGTTCTCAACCGTTTTCAAGGATGATGTTGGATCAATCGTTGCCACGCGATTGGGCCTGACCGGCAAGCTGATGCTCTGTGTGATGCTGGTGATGGTGCCCATGGCGCTGATCATCGGGGTGCTGGCGGGCATGCGCGAAGGCTCGAAACTGGACCGGTCGCTCTCTACCTTCTCCATCGCCTCGACCGCGACCCCGGAATATGTATCGGGCGTCATTTTCATCGCGGTCTTTGCCTCCTCCGCCTTTGGATTGAAGTGGTTCAAGGGGTCGGCGACCAGCGCCATGGAAAACGTGACCTTTGAGAATTTCACCCTGCCGGTGATCACCATCGCGCTTTACGGCATGGGCTATATCGCGCGGATGACGCGGGCCTCGATGACCGAGGTGATGACCGCGCAATACATCCGCACGGCGCGCCTCAAGGGCGTGAAGTTCTCGGATATTGTTCTGAAACACGCGCTGCGCAACGCGCTGATCGCGCCCTTCACGGTGATCATGTTGCAGTTCCCCTGGCTCTTGAACGGGGTGGTGATCGTCGAGACGCTCTTCAACTACAAGGGCTTTGGCTGGCTGCTGGTGCAGGCCGCCTCCAACAACGACATCGAGCTGCTGCTGGCGGTCTCGGTTGTCTCAGTGATCGTGGTGCTGGTGACCCAGCTGATATCGGATATCGGCTATGTCTACCTCAATCCACGTATCCGGATCGCATAAGGGAGGGCTGGTCATGGAAGAACTTTCCTGGGGCGGCATTCTGGCCCGCATGTTCATTCAACTCGGTCCGGTCTGGATTGCGCTGATTGTCCTTTTCACCGTCTCGATGACGTATAAGCGTCGTCTGGGGCTTTATGGCAAACTCTTTGACAGCACGATCGGGATGATCGGCTTTGGCCTGGTCATGTTCTGGGTCTTTGTCGGCGTCTTCGGCGGCCCGCTGGATATGCTGGTCACCCACGACCCGCTGAGCCAGGTCTCGGGCATGAAGAACAAGCTGCCCGGCACGCCAATGCGCGGCGCGGAGGACGGGCAATACGCCTGGTTCCTGCTGGGGGGTGACAACCTGGCGCGGGACGTCTTCAGCCGTCTGATCAAAGGCGCCTGGGTTGTGGTGCAGATCGCCCCGATTGCCACGCTTTTTGCCTTCATGGTCGGCATCACGCTGGGGCTGCCCGCAGGGTATTACGGCGGGCGGCTCGACACGATCCTGTCGTTCCTTGCCAACCTGATCCTCGCCTTCCCGGTGATCCTGCTCTTCTACCTGCTGGTGACACCGGAAATCGTGCTGACGGGCATTCCCAACTATATGGCACTGTTCCTCTTTGTCTTCCCGCTGATCTTTGTGTGTATTCTGCTGAACTCGCGGTACTACACGCAGCCGGCGGTGCGCACCCCCCTGCTCATCGGCGTGCTGGGCGGGTTGGGCTGGCTCTACCTGTCTCTGGTCTCCACCAATGGCGCTGTGGTGGCAACGCCCACCTACTCGATCCCGGGCATCCCGGCGTTCCTTGATCTCTTCGACATCGATCCCGGTATTCTGGTGGTCTTCGTCTCAGTGGTCTTTGTGAACTCGCCGACCGTCTTCCGGATCGTCCGGGGCCTGGCGCTGGACATCAAGACGCGCGACTATGTGGCGGCGGCGCAAACGCGCGGCGAAGGCCCCTGGTACATCATGCTGTGGGAAATCCTGCCCAATGCGCGCGGGCCGCTGATCGTCGATTTCTGCCTGCGGATCGGGTATACGACCATCCTGCTGGGGACCCTGGGCTTCTTTGGCCTCGGGCTGGAATCGGAAAGCCCGGATTGGGGCAGCACGATCAACGCCGGGCGTCGCCTGTTGGCGCTGTACCCGCACGCGGCTATTGCACCCGCGCTGGCACTGCTGACGCTGGTTTTGGGGCTGAACCTGCTGGCCGACGGTCTGCGCGAGGAAAGTCTGCGCGATTGATGAACCGGACCGGGGGCTGTCTGCCCCCGGACCCCCGAGGATATTTCTGGCCAAAAGAAGCAAGACGCGACTGATCGGCCCTCCTGAAAGGAGCATACAGATGCCAAAGACCGACTACGATGGTCCCATCCTTGAAATCGACAAGCTGTCGATTTCGTTTTTCACCCGACTGCGCGAGATACCCGCCGTCATGGATTTTTCGGTCCATGTCAAACCTGGCGAAGCCGTTGGCCTGGTGGGCGAATCCGGTTGTGGCAAATCGACGGTGGCGCTGGGGGTCATGCAGGATCTGGGCAAGAATGGCCGCGTGGTTGGCGGCTCGATCAAGTTCAAGGGCCGCGATCTGGGTGAGATGAGCGATGAGGAGCTGCGCGATATTCGGGGCTCTGAGATTGCGATGATTTATCAGGAACCCATGGCCTCGCTGAACCCGGCGATGAAGATCGGCAAGCAGTTGATGGAAGTGCCGATGATCCATCAGGGCATGAGCGAAAAAGATGCTTACGCGCGGGCCCTGCAAGTGGTCACGGATGTGAAGCTGCCCGATCCGAAACGCATTTTGGGGTCCTATCCGCACCAATTGTCCGGTGGGCAACAACAGCGCATCGTGATCGCGATGGCGCTGATGTCCGAGCCTTCGTTGCTGATCCTCGATGAGCCGACCACCGCATTGGACGTGACGGTTGAGGCAGCGGTCGTGGAACTGGTCAAGGATCTGGGCAAGAAATACGGCACCTCGATGCTCTTTATCTCGCACAATCTCGGGCTGGTGTTGGAGACCTGCGACCGCATCTGCGTGATGTATTCCGGCGAGGCGGTGGAGCGTGGCTCCATCGAGGATGTGTTCGACAAGATGCAGCACCCCTATACGCAAGCGCTTTTCCGGTCGATCCCGCTGCCCGGCGCGGATAAGAATGCCCGCCCGCTGGTGGCCATCCCAGGGAACTTCCCCCTGCCGCATGAGCGTCCCAATGGCTGCAATTTCGGACCGCGCTGCGATTATTTCGAAGCGGGGCGCTGCGATCAAGGGTTCATCCCGATGCAGCAGGTCGATGGCGATGCCCGGCACGAAACCCGCTGTTTGAAGTTCCAAGAGATCGATTGGGCGGCACCACTGGAGCTGGCGGATGTCAAGACCAAGGGCGACGTGGGCGATGTGGTCCTGAAGATGGACAACCTCAAGAAGTACTATGAGGTGGCGGCCAATGCGATCTTTGGCGGTGGCAATAAAAAAGTCGTCAAGGCCAATGAGACCCTCACTTTCGAGGCCCGGGAGAGCGAGACCCTCGCCATTGTGGGCGAATCCGGCTGTGGCAAATCCACCTTCGCCAAGGTGCTGATGGGGCTGGAGACCGCAACGGAGGGGCAAATTCTGCTTGGCAACAAGGAGATCCAGGACGTCCCCATCGAGGAGCGCGACACCAAAACGGTCTCCGAAGTGCAAATGGTGTTCCAGAATCCCTTCGACACGCTCAACCCCTCGATGACCGTGGGCCGTCAGATCGTGCGTGCCCTGGAAATCTTCGGCATCGGCGAGAGTGACCGTGACCGCACGCAGCGCATGCTGAAACTGCTCGATCTGGTCAAGCTGCCCCGCGAGTTTGCGGATCGGATGCCGCGCCAGCTGTCTGGCGGGCAGAAACAACGGGTGGGCATTGCACGCGCCTTTGCGGGGGATGCGCGGATCGTGGTGGCGGATGAACCGGTCTCGGCGTTGGACGTCTCTGTGCAGGCGGCGGTCACCGATCTGCTGATGGAAATTCAGCGCGAGCACAAGACCACCCTGCTCTTCATCAGCCACGACCTCAGTATCGTGCGCTACCTCAGCGACCGGGTGATGGTGATGTATCTGGGTCATGTGGTGGAGCTGGGCACCACCGATCAGGTGTTCTCGCCGCCCTACCACCCCTATACCGAGGCGCTGCTCTCCGCCGTGCCCATCGCCGACACCTCTGTGAAGAAAAAGCACATCGTGCTTGAGGGTGACATTCCGTCGGCGATGAACCCGCCCTCGGGCTGCCCGTTCCAGACCCGGTGCCGCTGGAAGTCCGAAGTGCCTGGGGGCCTGTGCGAGAAAGAAGTGCCCCCGGTGCGCAATTTGGACGGCAATCACCAGATCAAGTGCCATCTGAGCGATGAGAAGCTCGCGGAGATGGAGCCGGTGATCGAAGTGGGCGTCGCCGCTGAATAATCCGCTTCCGGGAGAGAGGGTGCGGCGCAGACCGGCAAAAGATCTGCGCCGCAAACCACCGAGGGCCACGGGGCTGTGCCCCTCGGTGGAAACCCTTACGAGCCGACCAAGCGTAACGATGCCCGGGCGACGGTCACTCGTTACAACACGCTTCAGCTGCCGGAGGTGATGTCTTCTTCCGGCACCAATTCAACGATACGGTCGGCAAATGCCGCCAACATTGCGTCATAGAAATCTGCGTTGCTTGGGGCGACCGAAACGAAGCCTTCCGGAACGGCCTGCTCGTCGGTGCGGGCTGAGAGCCGGATCATCTCGACGAAATCGCGGCTGCCGCCCTCATAGGACAGGAAGCCTTCCAGCTCGTTGAACTCCGCCGAATCCGGCAGAATGGTGTCGCCATCCAGGCTCAAACGTTTGATTTTTACGGAAATGACACCCCCCTCGGGGTCATTTGTTGTGTCGACACGCGAGAGGATTTCACGGGTCAGATCATCCGCGATTGTCGGATAGAGGTCCAGCGCGTTGCTGCCCTGCGGTGCGCCAACCTGCGCCTTTACATCAATGGAGCTGATGCCCTGTCCTGCCGTGGCACCCGATGCCATGAATGCGGCCGTGCCGACGCTTACAACAAGGGCCGTGGTTTTGAGAAAATCGTACATGAGAATGCTCCTTCAAACCTGTTTCACACCCGCCGCAGAGATTTTCTTGGCGGCGGCATGGCAACAACAGCAGGCTCGCAGGAATGGTTCCGTCAAAAACCTCGCCGGGGTCTCAGGCTATGGGCGACATCGGGAACCCTAACTGGGTGAGAGGTGTTTTCTTCAATTTTTACAGCACCTTAAACATGACGAAAGGCAAGCAATTTCTCGCCTGCCTTTACAACTCCGCATTACAAAGCGTTGCAGATGGTGAGTTAGAACATCATCGTAATGACCAGACCCGTCAGGTAACTCAGGGAAAAGAGCGCAAAGCCTGGCTTCTTGCTCGCCAGAAACAATGAGGCCAGCATCAGAACCGGCGCCAGCGCCAACCCCCCCAAGGCTGGCAGGAACATCATCTGGTTCAGCTCGGTTCCCGGACCCCAGGGCGAATTCTCCGATGTCAGGCCGGTCAGCAGCACGGCGGCAATGCATCCCAGCACCGATCCGATCGCGATGGGTTGGAAATGGTCAAAGATGGCAAAGCGCTTGCGCGGCTGCCGTTGCATCGTCATCGGCACAGGTTGCGATTTCAACGCGCGGATGGGGGCCTTGGCCCGTGCGGGCGCCATGCCCTGATGCGCGCGGTTGATCCGGTCAATCCGGGCCTGGAAATTCGTCGTCGCCATGTGTCTATCCCCGTCAACTTTGTTGCTCATAACCTGTTGGGGAAATCGGGCGGCACTATGACCGGGATGAGGAGCGTTTGTGAAATCCACGACATCCATTGGACAGAGGCTTGTGCAGCCCAGATTGATCTCAGACGGGCGATCCTGAAACCGCTATTGACCGCCGATGACTTTCACATAGTTGCGGGTTTCCTTGAAGGGCGGCACGCCACCGTATTTCTTCACAGCCCCTGGCCCCGCATTATAGGCGGCCAGCGCCAGCCGCCATGTCCCGAATTCGCGGTATTGGGCCATCAGATAGCGGGCCCCCCCTTCGAGGTTCTGTTCCGGGTCAAGCGGGTCCACGCGCAGCTTGCGCGCAGTTGCCGGCATCAGCTGTGCAAGACCCAGGGCGCCCTTGTGCGACTTGGCCTTGGGGTTCCAGTTGGATTCCTGTTGCACCAGCCGCAGGAACAGATCCTCCGGCACCCCATGTTTGCGGGCCGCGGACCGCGCCATTTCCAGAAATTGCCCGCGATACCGACCATCATATTGCGGTGTGGCCCATTTGCTGGGGGTATGAACCGTCGGCGGCTGCAGGCGCACGGAATTGTTGTACTGGCTCGCGGCCCGCGTATCCAAAATGCGCGTCTGCGAAGAAAAGAGCTTGGCGCGGTTCTTGCTGGAGAGCGTCTGCGCGTCCACGGGCAGGCTCACCGCACCAAATGCAACGATCACGGCACCACAGCATGTCAGCCGGGCCAGGGTCTTGGGCATCCCACTCATCAGATTGGCCAATATACCGAAATTAACTTTTGATCCAGTGTTTTGCGCAAGGCAAGGGTTTGTTCAACCCACGGTTTTAGTGAGTGGAAAGCGCCGCGCTGTCGGTATAGGTTTAGTCAAATTGCAAAGGTCGGGATTCGCAAAGGCCCGATGCAGGCGGAAAGACACCAAAAGGGGGCACAATGGCCGGCTCAGTGAACAAGGTTATTCTCATCGGCAATCTGGGGCGCGACCCGGAAGTGCGCAGCTTTCAGAACGGCGGCAAGGTGTGCAACCTGCGCATCGCCACCTCCGAGACATGGAAGGACCGCAATACGGGCGAGCGCAAGGAACGCACCGAATGGCATTCCGTCGCGATCTTTCAGGAAGGTCTGGTGCGCATCGCGGAGCAGTATCTGCGCAAGGGGTCCAAGGTCTATATCGAAGGGCAGTTGCAGACCCGCAAGTGGCAGGATCAGTCCGGTCAGGACCGGTATTCCACCGAAGTGGTGCTGCAGGGCTATGGCGGCACGCTGACCATGCTGGACGGTCGCGATGGCGGCAGCGGCGGTGGTAACTTTGGCGGCGGCGGTGGCGGCTCCGCAGGCTATGACGACCGGGGCGGCGACAGCTATGGTGGCGGCTCAGGCGGCGGCAGCCCGGCCCCTTCACGCGATCTGGATGATGAAATCCCATTCTGACGACGTTCTGGTCCGCAGGCTTGAACAGGCGGATTCCGAAAGCCTCATCGCTCTCTATAATGAATTGACCTTCGGGCCCAAGACGGCCCGGATGCGCAGGGTGGCCGCCGTGATGGCGCATCCCGGCACCCGCATTTACGGCGCGGAGACCCAGGGCCGGATCATCGCCATGGTCACGCTGCATATCCTGCCGAATGTGACATATGATGGTCGGCCTTACGCGCTGATCGAAAATGTGGCGACCGCAGAAGAGTTTCGCAAACGCGGGATCGGCCGCAGCGTGATGCAGGCCGCGATTGATGCCGCCTGGGCGGAAGATGCCTATAAGATCATGCTGATGACCGGCCAGAAGCGCGGCGCACGCGGGTTTTACGAAGTGCTCGGCTTTGATTGCGAGGATAAGTTCGGCATGGTGCTGCGCCGGGCTTAACGCCGCGCAGCCAGAGCGTCCTGCAGAACGGCGCTTACCATGTCCTTCGGCACATCGGAGGTGATGAAGGCGTCGCCGATCCCCCGCGCAAGGATAAACCGCAGGGTCCCCTGCACCACCTTCTTGTCCTGCCCCATCAGTTCCAAAAGCCCATCCGCATCTGGCAATGCGCCGGGAATGTCGGCCATGTCTGTCTTCATGCCCATCGCCTTGAGATGCGCGCGCACCCGGCTGGGGTCTTCCTGCGCACAGAGCCCCATGCGCGACGACAGCTCAAAGGCCAGCGCGCAGCCCACCGCTACCCCCTCGCCATGCAGCAGCCGGTCGGAATAGCCCGTCGCCGCTTCCAGCGCATGGCCGAAGGTATGTCCGAGGTTCAGCAGGGCGCGGTCCCCCTGCTCGGTCTCGTCCCGTGTCACGATGTCGGCTTTCATCTGAACCGAGCGGCGTACTGCCTCGACCCGTGCGGCCATATCGCCCGCCGCCAGCGCAGGCCCTTGCTCTTCCAGCCATTCAAAGAATGCCGCATCCCCCAGCAGCCCGTATTTCACGACCTCGCCATACCCGGCCAGAAAATCGCGCGGCTCCAGGGAGCCCAGCACATCCGTATCTGCCAGAACCAGCGCGGGCTGATGGAAGGCGCCGATCAGGTTCTTGCCCTGTGCGGCGTTGATGCCCGTTTTACCGCCTACCGAGCTGTCGACCTGCGCCAGCAGGGAGGTCGGGATCTGCACAAATCGCACGCCACGACGCAGGATGGCCGCGGCAAACCCCGCCAGATCGCCAATGACGCCACCACCAAAGGCCAAAACGATGTCGCCGCGTTCAACCCGCTGGTCCAATAACCAGCTGACGCTCTGCTCCAGGGGCCCCCAGGATTTCGTGGCCTCGCCCGGCGGCAACGCCAGCGCCTCGCTTGTAATGCCCTCATGTGCCAGCCCCGCCTGAAGCGCGTCGAGATGCAGCGCCGCCACGGTCGTGTCGGTCAGGATCGACACCCTTGGGCGTGATAAAAACGGTGCAATCTCAGCGCCTGCCTGGGCCAGCAGCCCCGGCCCGATGCGCACGTCATAGGCGCGTCCCGGCAGATCGACATGGACAGTCTCAAGCATCGCGGCGCTCCAGCACATCCGTACGCGTCAACAGCACCGAGGTCACCCGCTGGGCCATCTGGTCCAGCGTCACAGGCGGCGCGCAGGGGACGCGCAGATCAGCCTTGCTATATTCTGGCACCCGCTTGGTGTAGAGATCCGTCAGGGTCGCCTTGGGGTCAGCGGTGCGCAGCAAGGGACGTGTATCGCGGTGGCGCACACGGCTCCACAACAGCTCCAAATCCGCGTCCAACCAGACGGCCACACCGTTGCGGGAAATGTTTTCCCGATTTTCTGCGGATAGAAAAGCACCGCCCCCCGTGGACAAGACGCAGCGCTCATCCTGCAACAGGCGCGAGATCACTTCCGTCTCGCGGGCCCTGAAAAACGGCTCGCCGTCGCGCGCAAAGATCTCCGGCACGGTCATATTCGCCGCAGCTTCGATTTCCTGATCCGAATCGAGAAAACGCACGTTCAGCAGTTGCGCCAGCACCCGACCCACCGCTGTCTTACCGGCCCCCATCATCCCGACCATGACAACAGTTTTTTTCAGCACATAGGGGTTTGCCTGGGCCCCGTTGGCCACGGATTGCTGAAATTCGCTCATAATTATGTGAATGACGTGATATTGTGCAAAAGGCCATATATAAGTTTGGAAAAATCGGCAGGCAATCAAGGCAGTATCAACAATGTCGCGCGTCTTTAAACTTCTGGTCTACCTCATCGTACTCGGTCTGATCGGGCTCGTAGGCTACGCCTATGTAGGCCCCTATTTCGGCGCTGATTTCTCGGCGCCCCAGGAAGAAGTCCGCGTACCTGTGACGCTGGATGCCAATTAACCCGCACATATCTCTGACGGTTCTGGTGCTGTGCGGTGGCTTGGGGGCAAAGCTCGCAGCGCAAGATCAGCCATTGTCGGTGATCGATTGGGTGCAGCAAAACCCCGATCAGCCCGCGATGACCTCTGTTGCCATGCCCAACGCCGAACCGCCGGTTGCCCATTCGGGGACCGTCCCGACGGTTGCTGTGCAGCCGCTTGAAGACGAGGCGATCCGCATCATCGGGCTGGTCCCGGCCAGCGTCACCGGCCTGCCGCAGGATCTGTGGCGCAAAAGCGACCCCGAGGGGCTCAGCACCACGCTCACCGGGCTTCCGGATTTTCGCCTGCCTGCCGCGCAGGCGCTTTTGTTCACCGCCCTGCTGACCGAGGCGCAAGGCCCGGGACGGGACGCGCGGGAAGAGGATGTTTTCACCCTCGCGCGGGTCGAAGCCTTGCAACGGTTCGGCGCGCTCGACCCGGCGCTGGCGCTGATCGAGCAGGCGGATGTGACACGCGACAAGGAGCACTTTGCCGCCTATATGGATCTGGCGTTGCTCACCGCGCAGGAGTGGCCTGCCTGCAATATTCTGGCCGCCCAATTGCATCTGTCGCCCAGCATCGGCCATCGCATCTATTGCGCCGCCCGCAAGGGGGACTGGGCCACCGCGGCGTTGCTATTTGATACCGCCCGCGCCCTGTCGATGATGTCGCGCGCAGATCAGGAATTGCTTGACCGGTTTCTGCATCCGGAACTCTTTGACGGCGCACCGCCGCTGCGCCCGCCACGTGACATCACGCCCCTGCTGTTTCGGCTGCATGAAGCGATTGGTGAACCGCTGCCCACCCGGCTGCTGCCGCGTGCCTACGCGGTTGCCGATCTGCGGGATCTGGCGGGCTGGAAAGCGCAGTTGGAAGCCGCAGAGCGGTTAGCGCAAACTGGTGCCCTGCCTGACAATCGCCTGCTCGGGCTCTACACCGAACGTGCGCCTGCGGCCTCCGGCAGCATCTGGGACAGGGTCGAGGCGGTGCAACAGTTCGATACCGGGCTTGGTGCCCGGTCTGCTGATGCGGTGTCAAAGACGCTGCCAAGGGCCTGGCAGGCCATGCAGCAGGCCGAACTGGAAACAGCCTTTGCCGGTCTCTTCAATGATCGTCTGTCAAACCTTGATCTGTCCGGGCGCGCAGCGGACATCGCCGAGACCATGGCCTATCTCTCGCCGGACTACGCTGCAGCCGCAGAGCGATCCGATAACAGCCTGTTGCGGGCGGTGGCGGCAGGCGATCCTTCCGGCATGACATCGAATGATCTTGTCACCAGCGCTGTCATCGACAGCTTCAAGCCCGGTGCCGAGAGCCGCGAGCTGATGACCATGGCGCGCACCGGGAGGCTGGGCGAGGTCATTCTGCGCGCGCTGGTTCTGCTGGAAGACGGTGCGGCGGGAGATCCCGGCGCACTCACCGAGGCCCTCGGCACCCTGCGCGCGCTGGGGTTCGAAGATACGATGCGGCGCGCAAGTTTGCAGATCCTTCTGTTGGAAAGGTTCGGGTAATGGCACAACGGCACTGGATTTCCGCGTTTCTCGAAGCGCAGGCAGCCGAACTTGGGGCTGCCCGCAATACCCTGCTGGCCTATGGCCGCGACTTGCAGGATTTTGAAAGCTGGCTGGCGCACAGCGACATTGGCTTTGACAAGGTCGTCAAAGCGGATGTGGAGAACTACCTGGTGAGCTGCGACGCCCAGGGCTTGTCAAAAGCCACGCGGGCGCGCCGGTTGTCGGCAATCAAGCAGCTCTTTCGCTTCGCCTTTGAGGAAGGCTGGCGCGAAGAAAACCCGGCAATCCAGATTGCGGGCCCCGGGCGGGACAAACGCCTGCCCAAAACCCTCTCCGAGGCGGAGGTGGACCGGTTGCTGGAAGCTGCCCGCGCGTCTGGCCGGTCGGAACGGGACCGGAAGCGCAACACCTGCCTGATGGAATTGCTCTATGCGACGGGCATGCGGGTGTCGGAACTGGTCAGCCTGCCGGTCAGTGCGGCACGGGGCGACCCCCGCATGCTGCTGATCCGCGGCAAAGGCGGCAAGGAACGTATGGTGCCGCTCTCGCCCCCCGCCCGCGAAGCATTGGCAGAGTGGATCGAGTTGCGCGACAGGATGGAGGATGATCGTCGCGTCGCTGGCAAGCCTGCGTCAAAGTACCTCTTTGTGTCGCATTCCGCGGCCGGACACCTGACGCGCCATCGGTTTTATCTGCTGATCAAGGAATTCGCCGTAACGGCGGGTGTTTCCCCGGACAAAGTGACGCCGCATACGTTGCGTCACGCCTTTGCCACCCATCTGTTGGCCAATGGGGCCGATTTGCGCTCGATCCAGACGTTGCTGGGCCACGCGGATGTCGCAACGACGGAGATCTACACCCATGTGCTGGAGGCGCGCCTGTCGGAACTGGTGCTCACCCATCACCCTTTAGCCAATGACGCGCCGCGGAAAAACGGCGACAAGGTCTCCTCGGACTGACGCGCGTTCAGCAACGGGTTTACCGGTAATACCGTTGCCAGCCCCTGGTGCGGGGGATGGTTCACCAAACAGCAACACTACAGCTTTGATTGCACCCGGAACGTGGTGCATTTGCCGCAGCTCTCTTGATTGACGCAAGCGCCGTGCCCATAACCGTACCATCCACATTCAAAGGGTGAATTCCAAATGGAAACGGCGACGGCAACGCTTGATAGCGCATTCTGGCTCACATCAGGTGTGATCCTCTTTCTGCTTGTGCTGTCAGGGTTTTTCTCCGGGTCCGAGACTGCCCTGACCGCCGCGTCCCGGGGCAAGCTGCGCGCACAGGCCGATAAAGGTTCGCGCGGGGCGGAACGCGCATTGAAGATCACCGAGGACAATGAACGGCTGATCGGGTCGGTGCTGCTGGGCAACAATCTGGTCAACATTCTGGCCGCCTCGCTGGCCACGGCCATCTTTACCCGCGCCTTCGGGGAAAGCGGTGTGGCGCTGGCCACGTTGGTGATGACCCTGCTGGTGCTGATCTTTGCGGAGGTGCTGCCCAAGACCTACGCGATCACCAATTCCGAGACCGCAGCCGCCCTTGTCTCTCGGCCAATTTCGCTGGTGGTAACGGTGTTTTCACCGATCGTGGCGGCGGTGCGCCTCTTTGTGCGCGGTGTCTTGCGGGTGTTCGGCGTGACCATCGACCCTGACAGCAATATTCTGGCCGTGCGCGAGGAGATCGCCGGGGCGCTGCAACTGGGCCACTCCGAAGGGGTGGTGGAGAAGGAAGACCGCGACCGTATCCTGGGTGCGCTGGACCTCAACGACCGCACAGTGGAAGAGATCATGCTGCATCGCTCCGGCATTGAGATGATCAACGGCGAAGACAGCCCGCAGGAAATTCTGGAACAGTGCCTGACCTCGAACCACACCCGCCTGCCGGTCTATCAGGACGATCCGGAGAACATCATCGGCGTGATCCACGCCAAGGATCTGCTGCGGGCGATGTACAAGACCATCGGCGGCCCCGAAGGCGACGCAGCCCAATTGCGCGACTTCAAAATCCTCGATGTCGCCATGGAGCCCTATTTCGTGCCGGAAACCTCGACGCTGGCGGAGCAGATGCGCCAGTTCCTGCGCCGGCATACCCATTTTGCCCTGGTGGTGGATGAATATGGCTCGCTGCAGGGTCTGATCACGCTGGAAGATATTCTGGAGGAGATCGTCGGCGAGATCACCGATGAGTTTGACGAAGGTGATGATCAAACGGTGACCAGCGGCGAGGACGGTCAATTTGTCGTCGACGGCGCCATGACGATCCGGGATTTGAACCGCGCGACCGATTGGAACCTGCCGGATGACGAGGCCAATACTGTCGCTGGGCTGGTGATCCATGAGGCGCAGATGATCCCGACATCGGGACAGGTGTTTTCCTTTCACGGCTTCCGGTTCGAGGTCACCGCGCGGGATGGCAACAGGATCACCGAGTTAAAAATCCGACCGCTCTGACGTGAGGTGTCGCGCCTAGAGTGATCGTAACCGCGCCCGAATGTATTTGGCCGCGGATCTGAAATGGCTCGGCCCTGCCGCCTCGGCCCAACGGCCGGGTGTCCAGTGGTTGTTCGCGCCCTGCATCGGGCCGCCATAGAGGTCCTCATTGGAACAGGTTTGCACGAAGGCCAGGAGTGCGGCGTATTCCTGTTTCAGAAGCGCTTGCGCCGCCGCCCAATCCACGTCCTTTTGCGCCGCGCGCAGATCGGCGTTGTACCGCTTCAGCTCGTTCCACTTGTACCCTTCGGCTGGGAAATGAACCGTTTTGCCCGCCTGCCCGTCCGCATACCAGCCTAGAAAAAGCGTGATCCAATGGGCGCGGTGCGCAACCACATCCTTGATCGAGGTTTCCGCCTCATCCTTCATCATGGCCTGCTCCGTCGGGATGGGCATGATCAGCCTGTCCAGCTTTGCGTATTCCTTTTGCAATATGTCGATCAATTCGGATTTGTTTGCCGCCGCCATGTGCCCCCGCCTTTCCGGCCCAGATTGACCGTGTTTTGCGGCAGCGGCATTGATCCTTGTCAACGCGGGCCTGGGCATTCCGGTCGCGAACCCGAAAGCCGCCGCTGGCCCGTTGTGAAATTCGACGCCGCAATTGATACAGGTCAACGCGTGTCGCGCCGCCCGTCGGATAAGTTAGCGATCATAAACCATTAGGAGATGGACATGCGTTTTCTTTCCGCCCTGTTGTTTTGTTTGGCCAGTGCCGCGGGCGCCCAGAACCTGGAGGATGGCGAGAAGCTCTATAACCTGCATTGTGCCGCGTGCCACGGCGTGGAGGCCAAGGGGAACGGCCCGATGTCACCGGTGCTGCTGGTGCAGCCCGCGAACCTGACACTGCTGTCACAGAAAGCCGATGGGGCGTTTCCGGTGTTCCGGGTCGTCAAGCGGATCGATGGGCGTGATCCGCTGGTGAGCCACGGCAGCGACATGCCCGTCTATGGCTGGTTTTTCGAAGGTCAGGGCGTCGCCATCGCCGCCAACGATGGTCAGCCGATCATGACCAGCAAACCGGTGGCCGACCTGGTGGCCTGGCTCAAGACCATTCAGGAATAGATCTAGCGGTTAAGGTGTCTCGCGCGGGTCGAGAATGCGCGCGATCACACCGCGTTTGGTGACCTGTCCCACCAGGTCGCCATTCTCTTCGACCCCCAATGGGCCATCGGTTTCCAATAGCTTCCGCATCACGGTTTCGACGTTCATATCCGCTGGCACCGCGTGATCCGGCGCAGCTTGGGCCGGTTCCATCACATCGCTGGCGTTCAGCACGCCAAGCGGATTCATATGTGCGACGAAGTCCGCCACATAGTCGTTCACCGGGTTGGAGAAAATCTCCTGCGGGGTGCCGCATTGCACGATGCGCCCGCCTTCCATGATGGCGATGCGATCACCGAGCTTGAAGGCTTCATCCAGATCGTGGCTGACAAAGATGATCGTGCGTTTGAGATCGCGCTGCAGATCGAGCAACTCGTCCTGAAGCCGCGTGCGGATCAACGGATCCAGCGCCGAGAACGGCTCATCCATCAGCAGAATCGGCGCGTCCGTGGCAAAGGCCCGGGCCAGACCGACCCGCTGCTGCATGCCGCCCGAAAGCTCGCCGACCTTGCGCTCCGCCCAATCGGACAATCCCACCAGTTCAAGCTGCCGGTCTGCCCGCACATAGCGGTCTTTCTTGGGCACATCCGCCAGTTCCAGCCCCAGGGCCACGTTTTCGCGCACCGTGCGCCAGGGCAGCAGGCCAAATTGCTGAAACACCATAGAAACGCATTCGCGCCGCACCCGGCGCAGGTCATTGGCAGAACTATGGGTGACGTCACAGGACCAATCCGCATCGAACACGCGTACGGCCCCGCGCACCACCGGATTGAGCCCGTTCACCGCCCGCAACAAGGTGGATTTCCCTGAGCCGGAAAGCCCCATGAGCACCAGGATTTCACCGGCTGGCACGTCCAGCGAACAATTGTGCACGCCAAGCACCTGACTGGTTTCCTGCTGCACCTCCGCCCGGGATTTCAGCGCATCCATCCCCGGCAGCGCGGATGCAGGTGCGTCACCAAAGACGATGGAGACATTGTCAAACTCAACGGCATTTGTCATTTGCGATCCACCCGCAGCATCCGGTCCAGCATGATGGCGACAACGACGATGATGAAGCCGCTCTCAAACCCAAGGGCGGTGTTCACCTGATTGAGCGCGCGCACCACCGGCACACCCAATCCATCCGCACCCACAAGTGCGGCGATCACCACCATCGAGAGCGACAGCATGATCGTCTGGTTCAGCCCCGCCATGATCTGCGGCAAGGCATAGGGCAGCTCGACCTTCCACAGTTTCTGCAGTGGGGTGGCACCGAAGGCATCTGCGGCTTCGAGCAGGGGTTTCGGCGTTGTGCTGATGCCCAGATGGGTCAGACGAATGGGCGCTGGCACCACAAAAATCACCGTGGCGATCAGGCCCGGCACCATGCCAATGCCAAAAAACACAATGGCCGGAATGAGATAGACGAAGGTCGGTAGCGTCTGCATCAGATCGAGCACCGGGCGCATCGCCTGAAACAGCCGCGGACGGTGTGCGGCGGCGATGCCGATGGGCACACCGATGGCCATACAGACCACGCAGGCCGACAGCACCAGCGTGATGCTCTCCGTCATCTCCTCCCAATAGTCCTGGTTGAGGATGAACAGAAAACCCAGAGCGACAAAAAGGCAGATTTTCCAGCTGCGTTGCAGCGCCCAGGTAAGCGCCACAAAAGCGAGGATGATCACAAAAGGATGCGGCGTCTGCAGCACCCAGAGGATCGCATCGATCATTGCCTCCATCGCAACGGCGAGCCCGTCAAAGAACCACTCGCCATTGGTCTGAAGCCAGTCAAAGAACGCCGCTGCAGTTTTGCCGACAGGTATCTTCGTTTCAGTCAGCCAGTCCAGCAAAACCTACCCCTACCTCAGTTTGATGTTAACCCCGCCCGCAGGTGCAGGCGGGGTCAGATAATTACAGACCCAGCGCGGATTTCACAGCCGCGACGCTGTCGCCACCGTCAACGGTGGTTACGCCATCGAGCCACGCCATGAAGGCATCAGGGTTTGCCGTCAGCCACGCCTTGGCGGCGTCCGAAGGCTCGGTCCCGTCATTCAGGATGGCCCCCATGATCTCGTTTTCCATCGCCAGCGTGAATTTCAGATTGCCCAGCAGCTTGCCGA
This sequence comes from uncultured Roseobacter sp., assembly GCF_947501835.1. Taxonomy (NCBI): domain Bacteria; kingdom Pseudomonadati; phylum Pseudomonadota; class Alphaproteobacteria; order Rhodobacterales; family Roseobacteraceae; genus Roseobacter; species uncultured Roseobacter sp. The sequence continues at coordinate 246,981 of NZ_CANMXR010000001.1, forward strand.
CGTTCGGGCATTCGGCGCTATAGCCAGAACGGGTGTTTGTATAGACCGTCGCGCCGCCAAAATCCGGGCCAAAGAATTCATCACCCCCGGTCAGATAGCCCATCTCGAAATTGGCATTCATCGGATGTGGTTCCCAGCCGAGAAACACGATGGGTTCGTCTTTCTTGGACAGGCGTTCCACCTGCGCCAGCATGCCCTGTTCGGAGCTTTCCTTGACTTCAAAACCGCTGAGACCAAAGGCGTCGGCGTCGATCATCGACTGGATCAGGCGGTTGCCATCGTTGCCGGGCTCGATGCCATAGATCTGTTCGTCCAGCGCGTCCGCGTGTTTGGCGATGTCAGCGAAATCCTTGATGCCAAGGTCCAGCGCTGCCTGGTTCACGGCGAGGGTATATTTCGCGCCTTCGAGGTTTTCCCGCACGGTGTCGACGGTGCCCGCTTCACGGTAGGGTGCGATGTCCGCTTCCATGGTCGGCATCCAGTTGCCCAGGAATACGTCGACATCTCCCTGCGCCATCGAGGTGTAGGTCACCGGCACCGACAGCACCTTGATATCTGTCTCATACCCCAAAGCATCCAGAACCACGGTGGTCGCGGCGGTGGTCGCGGTGATGTCCGTCCAACCCACGTCGGAGAAGGTGACTTCTGTGCATTCGGCACCGGCCACGCCCGCAACGGCGATAAAGGCAAGCGTGCTTGCGGTTGTCTTGAGTGTCATGAAATATCTCCCATCTGATTTTTGCCCATAAATGCGCAGGTTGCATCATAGGGTCAAGGCGAAAGCCCGGACCGTTCGATTGGTCCGGGCTTTGATCCGCCTGAGAGAGGATGGGTTTTCAGTCGGGTGCCTGGCGAAAGACGCCGATGATCCGCTTGATCTCACCGGTTTCATCCGCCCGCGCCATCCCGAAGGATTCGACCTCCACGGTCTCGCCGTCCTTGGTGACGATCCGGTGCCGGAACTGGAAATCCCCACCCTTCTTCGCAACCTTGTTGACCAGCTTTTCGACCTTCGCGCGGTCATCGGGATGGTAGTAGCCCAATCCCGCTTGCAGATCAGGTGGCGGTCCATTCGGGTCCAACCCGTGAATGCGATAGACCTCCGAGGACCAATGCACCGAATTGTCTTTGAGATTTACCGCCCAGTACCCGACCTGCGCGAGGTCCTGCAAAAGCGTGAGCTGTTCCAGCGCGTCTTCGGCTTTGTCCCTTGCATCTATGATGCCGGTAATATCCGTGCCGACGGAGTAGATCGAGGAGGTGCTCTGCGAGGGGTCCGCGAAAATGAAGTTCTCGGTACTCATCCAGTATTTTTCGCCGGTATCGCGCGCAGAAACGGCATTGATGTGGTGCACGCGCCCCGTGGTGCTGTTCATCAGCTCATTGTCGCGTGCTTTCACGGCATCGGCCGTTGCCTTATTTGCCAATTTGAAGAAGTTCTTGCCTTCCGCTTCCTGTCGGGTCGTGCCCAGAATATTGGCCGATTTCTGGCTGATCCGCAGGACCGTCCCGTCGGTGGAGCGGTTCAGCATGAAGATCTCGGCGTGATCGAGGATCAGGTCGAGTTCCTGCGCCAGACCGGGGAACTCAGACACGACCATCGTCGAGCCCTTCATCTGGCCGCGCATGTCAAAGAAAGGCGAACAGGTGAGCTTGTAACGCCCACCCTTGGAGGTGAATTCACGCGAGATCGGCTCGCCGAGTTTGAGGGTTTCATTGCAGATCGGCGCAAGCGACGGGCAGTTTTCAGGCAGGATGCACTGGCTGACATGCGGGTTCGACACCGGACGCGACAGGCCGAACATTTCAGCAGCGGCATTGGTGGCCTGCGAGATTTGCAGCGCCGTATCCAGAACCATGATCGCCAGCGGCGCGGTCTCCAACACCGACATCAGCTCGCCGGTGCGCCCGCTGAGTTCTGCTGCGGTGACCTGCAGTTCTTCATTGACGGTGATCAGCTCCTCGTTGGTGGATTGCAGCTCCTCATTCGAGGTTTCCAACTCTTCGTTGGTGGCCTGCAACTCCTCATTGGTGGACTGCAGTTCCTCGTTGAGCGATTGCAGTTCTTCGTTGGAGGTTTCCAACTCTTCGATGGTCTGCTGCAGCGCTTCCCGCGTCGTTGCGACCTCGTCCTCCAGCAACCGGATACGGTCGCTTTCAAAGGTTTCGTCGCCGCTCTTGTTTGTCGGCTCCAGCCCTTTGGCGCGATCCACCTTCACTTCGCTGAAAACCACCAGCGCGGCGCGTTCGTTCAGATCGCGGGCAATGATCGGAAAGACATCGAGACGGATTTCGGCATCATCGTCATCCGCCAGCAAGTGCCGGACGCCCGAGCGATGCTCGCCGTTTTTCAGCGCGAGGGTCACCAGACTGCGCGCTTCTTCGCGGAAGGGTCGGCGCAGCAGATCGATGTGCATTTTCAGATTGCTGGCTTCGCTCATTTCAATAAACGAGCTGACATTCCCATAGATCCGCACAATCGAATACTCATCGGTCACCAGCACCGAATTCTTGCCCAGCGCCAGCGCCAAGGCCTCGAACATCTGGCGGTCGGTGGAATCGCCCGGTTGCGCCGCCTGCGTCGGTGGCGGAATGCGGCGCGACTGCGGAACATTCCGTGTATTTGCAAAAGGCGTCTGTTCGGAGCGGCGAATGGACCTGCGGCGGTAGATATGCGCAGACTGGCTGTCCTGAATGAACAGCTCGTCGGACCCCGCAACAGTTTCAGCCGTGCCCAAGAACATCAAAGAGCTTTCGGTCAGCGCGTAGTGGAACCGCGACATCACCTTGTGCTGCAGCGCGTTGCCAAAATAAATCAACAGGTTACGGCAGCACAGCAGATCGACCTTTTGGAACGGTGGATCCTGACAGACGTTGTGATCGGAAAACAGAATGGCCGAGCGCAGGGAATCGATGACGCGGATGCCATCGTTCTGCTGGATGAAGTACCGATCCGACAAATCTCTGGGAATGTCGTTGAGGGCCGCCATGCCGTAGACACCCTTGCGGGCCACCTCCAGGGCATCCTTGTCGATATCTGTCGCGAAAATCTGCACGTGGTCCTTGAGCTGGACCTTCGATCCACCCAGGGCTTCGCTGAGCAGAATGGCAATGGAATAGGCTTCCTCACCCGTCGCACAGCCAGCAATCCAGACCCGAAACGGGGTATTGGACTTTTTCTGCAGCAGCGGCGGCAACAATTCCTTGAGCGCTTCAAATTCGCTCTTGTCGCGGAAAAACCGGGTGACCGATATCAGCAAATCCTTGAACAGCGCATCCACCGCGTTTGGATTGACTCGACAGAATTGCGTGTATTCTTCGTGGCTGTCGATCCCTAGAGCGATCATGCGGCGCTCGATCCGGCGGTTGATCGTGGTTTGCTTGTATTCCCGGAAATCGACGCGGGTGCGGGCGAGAAGGATCTGCAACAGATCTGATGAAGGGCTCTTTTCCGCCGCCTCCTGCCGGAAAGCATCGAAATCCCGCGGCGACGTCAGGATCTTCTGCAGGTGCGTGCCGATCTCAAAGGGTCGTAACACCAGGTCGACGCAGCCGGTCTGCATGGCCGACATCGGCATCCCGTCGTATTTCGCACTTTCCGTATCTTGTGCAATCGTGATGCCACCTGCCTCACGGATCGCCTGCACGCCGTAGGCACCATCGGTCCCGGTGCCCGACAGGATGATCGCCATCGATTTTTCGCCATGCTTGTCGGCGATGCTCAGCAAAAACCGGTCCACGGAAGGTTTGGGGGAGGCCACCTCGTGGCTGGGATCAACCAGGCACAGCTTACCATTGTCATAGACAACATCGGTCTTTGGCGGTGTCACGTAGATCACATTGGGTTCGGGCACGCAGCCGTCCACGACATCGCGGACCACCAGCCGGGTTTGCCGGGCAACCAGTTCGGTCATCAGGCTCTTGTGGTGCGGCGACATGTGCTGCACCACGACATAGGCCACCTGCAGATCGGTCGGCAACGTCGCCACCAATTCGCGGATCGCCTCCAGCCCCCCCGCCGATGAGCCGATACCAATAATGGTCAACTCTGCGCTGTCTGCCCCATCCAAATGCCCGCTCCCCTACCTCAGGTCAATTTAAAGTTGGGCTTGAAACCATGCCCCAACCATAGCATGTATCTAGCAACCCACAGTTGCAAACTACGTGGTTATTGGCGGAATGTTCAACCAAAAGATCGCCGCTCCTTAAAAATAATCTTTGGCTGACGCAACAGGCACCGTACGGTGTGTTTACCTTTGACTGCCAGTTTTAGGGCACGTTAGGGCCATAGACTTTAATGCATGGATTATTGAAATGGTTGACACAAATAGCGTTGTACCCTTGTCGTCCGATCTATCCGGTCGTGTTCTGACGCTGAACCTGACGCTGCGAGAAAACGCAACCATCTCGGTGCGGTCTTGCGAAGTGCTCGGGCGCGGGTTTCGGAACCGTGTTTCTTTTCAGGACACCAGTGACATTGATCAGATCCTCGTGGCCAAATTGGCGCACTCTGTTCGCAAATGCATGGCGTCGATACCGGATGGCACACATGTGCTGTCTTTGCCGGAATTTCTGGTGGAGCTGCCGGGCCTGGTCCTTTCCGGAGTTCATGTTCTGATCATGGAACTGAAAGACGGCATGAGAAATGCGATTTTCAGGTTCAAGGAATTTATGGGATCGCTCAACAATGCGTTCCACCCTGACATCGGTTTCCAGGAGCCCTATTCCAATCACGCGGAAAAACTGGCGGCAAATGTGCTGGCCGATATCTGTCTGCCGCTGTTGAACATGTGCCGGGAAATGGAATATGCGCAGGTCGAGACACAGGATCATTTGCCAAGCGGCTTCTCCGAGCGCGCGCAGGAGTTTGAGTTCCAGACCGAATTGTTGAAGCGATTCATTTACAATGCCGGTATTGGACATGCGCAGCCGACGCAGGTTTATCTTGAACCGGAATATCAATCGCGACCCCTGTCGCTGCCACAGATTTAGGAAGATGGTCGCAAAATGAACAGCGGGTCTTTCGGGTGGTACGACAGCTTTAAGGAAAGCCAGCCCCTGACGCCGATGATCGTTTTGCAGTCCGATACTCTGAAAGCGCATATTCTGACGCGCGGCGCGACGCTCGCCGGTTTCTGGCTACGTGGTCATCCCCGCAGCCTTGTCCTTGGCTTCGAGGATCCGCTGGCTTTCGACAGCGCAGCGTTCTACGCGGGCGCGATTGTTGGTCCAGTGGCCAATCGGGTGGCACGGGGTCAGATCGACCTCGACAATCAGGTCTTCCAGATGCCCTCCAACGAGGGCACGACGTGTTTGCACAGTGGAGATGACGGCCTGCATGCGCAGGATTGGACGATCGCGAACCAGACGGCAAACACTGTGACGCTAGAGACCGCGCTGCCCGATGCCGCGATTGGCCTTCCCGGCGCGCGCAGGATTCGTGCCACATATGCGTTGGAAGCGGAAAACACATTGGTCTTGACGATCACCGCCAGCAGCGACTGCGATACGGTGATGAACCTTGCACATCATCCCTATTGGACCCTCGATGAGAAAGCGGATGTGTCGCATCACCAGCTGCAGATCCATGCCGATACCTATTTACCCGTTGATGATCAAAACTTGCCCACGGGGCACATCACACCGGTCGTCGGGTCCGCCTATGACTTTCGGGCGAAAAGAACGGTTCCGGTTGACCGCACGCTGGATGCAAACCTTTGCGTGACCACCGCCCGTTCTGACACGCCACGGGACGTCGCAACCCTGACAGGGGGAACCGGGCTTGTGCTTCATATCGCCTCCACCGAACCCGGCCTTCAGGTCTATAACGGAAGCGGGTTGCCAAGCGACGGCCCCAGCGCCCTACCCGGTCAGAACATCGCCCCGTTTGCGGGCATTGCGCTTGAACCGCAGGGCTGGCCGGACGCCCCAAACCACCCGCAGTTTCCCTCCATTTTGCTCCCGGCGGGCGCAGAATACCGGCAGGAAACGCGGTACCGAATTTCTGCAGATTGAGCCCAAAAGTCATTTTATGGCCATGTCAGCGCCCTGCCCCCGGCAGAAAACACTGGCATTCCTGAGCATGAGGCGGCCCCTCCGCTTCATGTGTAAAGGACCGTAACGATGACCAAAGATACACCAAAACCAAACCCTGCCCCAAAACCGCAAGGCAGCGCTCAGACACCCGCGCCACCACCGCCACCGATCACGGATTATGCAAGTCTTTGACAGGGATTTCCGGGTGACAATCCCCACTGCGACCGCCTATTCTGCGGCGCATGACAACACCTGTTTCCTCGATCCGAAATCTCGGGCCCGCCTTTGAGGCTGCCTGCGCGGATGCTGGCATTCACTCTGCGGAAGAGCTGCGCGCCCTAGGGGCGGATGCTGCCTATGCGCGTTTGTTGAAAAACGGCACCAGACCGCATTTCATCGGGTATTACGTGTTGGTGATGGCGCTGCAAAACCGTCCCTGGAACGATTGCAAGGGCGAAGAAAAGAAGGCGCTGCGCCAGCGGTTCGACGCGATCAAATCATCCTCTTTCGACAAGGGTCTCGATGCTTTCGAACAGATGATGGATCAAATCGGGGTGCGCCCGACTTCATAAAAAAAGGGCCAGCGCCTGGCTGACCCTTTTCCTGGATTTCTGAGGTGTCGCAGCTTAGCCGACCAATTCCAGTCCGGAGAAGAAATACGCGATCTCCACCGCGGCCGTTTCCGGTGCATCGGAGCCGTGAACCGAATTCTCGCCAACGCTTTCGGCAAACTCTGCGCGAATGGTGCCCGCGGCGGCATCTGCAGGGTTGGTTGCGCCCATAACTTCGCGGTTCTTTGCGATGGCGCCTTCGCCTTCCAGAACCTGCACCACAACCGGCGCGGATGCCATGAATTCGCACAGCTCGTCATAGAACGGGCGCTCGGCGTGCACCGCGTAAAAAACCCCTGCTTGCGCCTTGGTCATATGGATGCGCTTTTGCGCCACGATGCGCAGACCTGCGTCTTCGAATTTCGCGTTGATTTTGCCTGTCAGATTACGGCGGGTCGCATCAGGTTTGATGATCGAAAATGTGCGCTCAAGGGCCATCAGAGGTCTCCTGCAAATGTTAATTTGCGGCGCGTCTACCATGGGAGTTTGCAAGGGGAAAGCGGTTTGTGCGTGCCCATACCCGCCGCATCGGATCGTCCCCACGGCGCAGGTTTCACGGCTGATGTGGTGTGTCAGAGACGGGTCGCGCCCCATAAGGGCCCGAGGGGTAGATAGATATCAATCCCACGCATTGACATAGGCGCGGGCGTGGTTCAGTGCAGCGGCCATGTTACGCATTTCAGATATCAACTATTCCGTCGAAGGTCGCCCGCTCTTTGAGGGCGCCAGCGCGGTGATCCCGGATGGTCACAAGGTCGGGCTGGTCGGGCGCAACGGGGCGGGCAAAACCACCCTGTTCAAGATCATTCGCGGCGAGCTTGGTCTGGATGGCGGCAATATTTCCCTGCCCAGCCGGGCCAAGATCGGTGGTGTTGCGCAGGAGGTTCCCTCTTCCTCGACCTCGCTCATCGACACGGTGCTGGAAGCGGATACCGAACGCGCGGCCCTGATGCGCGAGGCCGAGAGCGCCACCGACCCCGCCCGCATTTCCGAGATCCAGACACGGCTGGCAGATATCGATGCCTGGTCTGCGGAGGCCCGCGCCGCGACGATCCTGAAGGGTCTGGGCTTTGATGATGCGGAGCAACAAATGCCCTGCTCCGATTTCTCCGGCGGCTGGCGCATGCGGGTGGCTCTGGCCGCGGTGCTTTTTGCCCAACCGGACCTGTTGCTGCTCGACGAGCCCACCAATTATCTTGACCTCGAGGGCGCCCTTTGGCTCGAAGCCTATCTGGCGCGCTATCCGCATACGGTGATCATCATCAGCCACGACCGGGGCCTGCTGAACCGGGCCGTTGGGGCGATCCTGCATCTCGACGAGCGCAAGCTCACGTTTTATCAGGGGCCCTACGATCAATTTGCCCGCCAACGCGCCGAACAGCGCGCGGTGCAGGCCGCCATGGCCAAGAAACAACAGGCGCGCCGCGATCACATGCAGGCCTTTGTCGACCGCTTCAAAGCCAAGGCATCGAAGGCGAAACAGGCGCAATCCCGCCTCAAGATGATCGAAAAGATGGATATGATCGCGAGCCCCGAACAGGTGGCCAAGCGCGTTTTCACCTTTCCGGAACCCGAAGAACTCTCGCCCCCGATCATCTCCATCGAAGGCGGCGCGGTGGGCTATACGGACACGCCGGTGCTCGCTCGGCTGAACCTGCGCATTGATCAGGACGACCGCATCGCGCTCTTGGGCAAGAACGGTCAGGGTAAATCGACCCTGTCGAAGCTGCTCTCCAATCGCCTGACACTGATGGCGGGCAAATCGGTGCAATCCAACAAGCTGCGCATCGGGTTTTTCGCCCAGCATCAGGTGGAGGAACTCCACATCAACGAAACGCCGCTGCAGCATATGATCTCCGCCCGCCCCGGCGTGCTGCATTCGAAACTGCGCGCGCAGATGGCGGGATTCGGTCTCGGCCCGGATCAGGCAGAAACCGAGGTCGGACGGCTTTCAGGCGGCCAAAAAGCACGGCTGTCGCTGCTGCTGGCCACGCTGCACGCGCCGCATCTGCTGATCCTCGACGAGCCCACCAACCACCTCGACATCGAAAGCCGCGAGGCGCTGGTTGAGGCCCTGACCGCCTATTCCGGTGCCGTGATCCTCGTCAGCCACGACATGCATCTGCTGTCGATGGTCGCGGACCGGCTGTGGCTTGTGTCGGAGGGCACGGTCACCCCCTATGAGGATGATCTCGAAGCTTACCGCAAGATGCTGCTGACCCCCGCCAAACCGATGGGCAAATCCAGCAAAAAGCCACAGGCCGCGCCCAAACCTAGACGCGCCAGCCGCGAGGATATTCTCGCACTCAAATCAGAAACCCGCAAATCCGAGGCCCGCGTCGCGAAGCTCAATGAGATGCGGGACAAACTGGCAAAAAAACTCGCCGACCCCGCACTTTACGAGGACAACAATGTCGGAGAGCTTGAAGTCTGGAACCGCAAATATGCCGAAGTCATGGACGCGCTGGACCGGGCCGAATCCCTCTGGATGACGGCCCTGGAAAAACTGGAGCGGGCAGAAGCGCCATGACCCCTTTCTTCTGGCCCAAAATATCCTGGGGGCGCTCTTGTCGCGCCATTGGTCTGGGCGACAATGGCGACGGGCAAAGCCCCAAGAGGCAGATGCCATGACGATCGACACCGCTTTTCTGATCACCTCCTTTGTCACCATGTTCGTGGTCATCGACCCCATTGGCCTTGCGCCGCTTTTCGTGGCGCTGACGCAGGGCATGACCGATGCCGCGCGCCGCCGGATTGCCCTGCGCGCCACCGCCACCGGTATCCTGATCCTGCTCGCCTTTGCCGCCTTCGGCGAGGCGCTGCTGTCCTTCATCGGGATCTCGATGGCCGCCTTTCGGGTGGCCGGTGGCATCCTGCTGTTCATCACCGCGCTCGACATGCTCTTTGAGCGTCGCACCAAACGCCGCGAGGATCAGAGCGAAGAGGAGGTGAACGACCCTTCCGTCTTCCCCCTCGCCATTCCCCTGATCGCCGGGCCGGGCGCCATCGCCTCGGTCATCCTGCTCATGGGGCAACGTCCAGGCATCGAAGGCACCGTCATCGTGCTGGGCGCCACCGCTGGTGTCATGATCATCGTGATGGGGTTTTTTCTGGCCAGCGGTCTCATCGAACGCGCTTTGGGCAAAACCGGCATCACCGTCGTCACCCGCCTGCTGGGCATGTTGCTGGCCGCCCTCTCCGTGCAATTCGTGCTCGACGGTCTCAGCGCTTTTGGCTTTGGGCCGGGCGCGGGCTGATTTCTGTGCCGAAACGCCTATATTAGGCCGAGAGACGATGGGAGCCTTATATGGATGGTAATGACACTGGCAGCCTGATCTACCTCATCCTGCTGGGATTGATGGTGGTGAGTTGGTTTTTCACACAGAACCGCCAATCCATGAACAAGACGCTGCAGCAGGCCGCCCTTTGGGGGTTCATCTTTCTGGGCGCCATCGCGGCCTACGGTCTTTGGGATGACATCAGCCAGACCGTCCGCCCGCAGCAATCCGTCTTTGCCGAACAGGGCAAGATCGTGGTGCCGCGCAGTGCCGACGGGCATTATTATATCGCGGCCGAGGTCAATGGCGCCCCGGTGCAATTCGTCCTCGATACCGGGGCGACCGAAATTGTCCTGACCCGGGAAGACGCCGAAGCGGTGGGCCTTGCCCCCGACACGCTCAACTTTACCGGACGCGCCATGACCGCCAATGGCGAGGTGCGCACAGCACCAGTGCGGCTGGACCGGGTACAGCTTGGGCCTGCCACGGATGAGAATGTGACGGCGGTGGTCAATGGCAGCGAGATGTCGCAAAGCCTGCTGGGCATGACCTACCTGCAGCGCTGGGGCAAGATCGAGATTACCGGCGGCGAGTTGACCCTGACCAGATAACTGCCCAGGCCTGGGGCGGCACCGGTTCATCGCGGCTCACGTCTCCGCCATTTTCTCCCACCGGCCTGTTTCCTCGGACCAGTATTGTGCCTTGGCACCTGCGTCCTTGAGCGCCTTCCATTGCGCCCGCGCGCCGTCCAGAGCCTGCGTGTCATTGCCATCGAAAAGCACACAGACACGATCCATCGCCGCGACATCCTCGGCACTGACCGCCGCCCCATCCACCGTCATCAGACAGGTCGCCGCATTCGGCGCCTCAGAGGTGGTTGTCAGCAGTACCGGCTGCAGCGCATCATGGTCCCCGCCCGCCAGCCCATGCGGCAGAAACCCGTCCTCCGCGCCCAGCCACAGTTTCTCATCCAACCACCCCATCCGGCCCAGATCCGTGCCGCGCACAACGACACGCATGCCCGCGCCGGTTGCCTTGCTCAATAACATCGCAAGCGTTTCTTCCATCGGACGCCGGGTCAGGTGATAAAAGAGCGCCGTGCCCAACGCCTAGCCTTTCTCGAACCGATCGGCGACCAGCCGGTCCAGCGCCCGCACACCCCAGCCTGTTGCCCCTTTCGGAGCCAGTTTGGTCGGCGATTTCAGCGAGGCAACCCCGGCGATATCAAGGTGAATCCACGGGACATCCTTTTTCACGAAGCGCTGCAGGAATTGCGCCGCCGTAATCGACCCGCCCGGACGCCCGCCAATGTTTTTCATATCGGCGATGGGGGATTTCAGCATGTCGTCATAGGCCTGCCCAAGGGGCATGCGCCACGCGCCTTCCTGCTCCGCTTCAGCCGCTTTCAGGAAGGCATTGCAAAGCGTGTCATCATTGGAGAAAACACCGGCATTTTCATGACCCAAACCGATGATGATGGCCCCCGTGAGGGTCGCCAGATCAATCATGCCCGCTGGCTCAAACCGCTCCTGCGCGTACCACATCACATCGCAGAGCACCAAGCGCCCTTCGGCATCCGTGTTCAGGATTTCAACGGTGTCCCCCTTCATCGAGCGAACAACATCACCGGGACGAATGGCGGTGCCGGAGGGCATGTTTTCCACCAGGCCCACAAGACCCACGACGTTTGCTTTGGCCTTGCGCAGTGCAAGCGCGCGCATCGCCCCCGCCACCGTGCCTGCGCCGCCCATGTCCATGGTCATGTCTTCCATGCCTGCCGAGGGTTTCAGGCTGATGCCACCGGTGTCAAAGACCACGCCCTTGCCGATCAGTGCCAGGGGTGCCGCGCCCTCTGCGCCGCCGTTCCATTGCATCACCACAACCTTGGAGGGGCTGGCAGAGCCCTGCCCCACGGCCAGAAGCGTGCGCATGCCCAGTTCTTCGAGCTTGTCCTCTTCCAGCACCTCGACCTTGAGGCCCAGGGCTTTCATCTCGACCAGCCGGTCGGCGAATTCGGTTGTGGTCAGAATATTTGCCGGTTCATTGACCAGATCGCGGGTCATGAAGATCCCATCAGCAGCGGCCAGCAACGGCGCAGCCGCAGCCTCAACGCCGCTTGGATCATTGCACATCACCTCGATGGCCCCTTCGGCAGCCTCATCCGATGTCTTGTGATCGCGGAACTGGTAGTCACGCAAAACGGCGCCCTGTACCACATGCGCAGCCCGGCGCGCCGATCCGACCGCCAGCAGCAAATCCGCCTTGCCGCGTTTGCTGCCCAAAACGGCGCCAGCATTGCGCGCGGCGTTTTCCGGTGCCGACCGCGGCAGGCACAGCACGTCCACCGCCTCTGCCGCCATACCAGCAGGATAGGCCAGCGTCAGGCTGTCGCCTTCCTTCAGGCCCTTCTCGACCCGCGCCTCCAATGCCCGTTTCAGCGCCCCTTTGCTCAGCCGGTTGACCCGGCGCCCGGCGACATCCAGTTTGCCCGCCTCATCCACGATCAGCCCGATGCGACCCGCGTGATCCGACAGACGTTCAATATCGGTTTCGGAGAATGTAACGGCGGTGAGCGTGGTCATCGGGGCAGCCTTTCCAAAATGGGGTTCCCCACCGACCTAGCGCGCTCCTTCGCCAATGACCAGATAGCAGTTTTACAGCAGCAAAGATTGGTCTATCGTCGCCCATAGGCAAGAGTGCGGGCAAAAGGGGGCCGATGTGAGCAGAATCGACAGATATGTCCTGTCGCAATTGCTCATCCTGTTTGGGTTTTTCTCCCTCGTATTGGTGGCGGTTTTCTGGATCAACCGGGCGGTTGTGCTCTTTGACCGGCTGATCAGCGACGGGCAATCGGCGCTGGTGTTTCTGGAATTCACGGCGCTGGGTCTGCCGAAGTTGATCACCACGGTGCTGCCGATCTCCGCCTTTGCCGCGACCGTCTATGTCACCAACAGGCTGAACAACGAAAGCGAACTGACGGTGATGCAAGCCACAGGATCGAGCCCCTACCGTCTGGCACGACCGGTCCTCGCCTTTGGTGTCATCGTGTTTTTGATGTCCTCCACGTTGCAGCACGTCCTGTTGCCGCTGGCGCTGGGACAGCTGAGCGAACGTGAGGCGGAGATTTCACAAAACGCCACCTCCCGCCTGCTGACCGAAGGTGCGTTCCTGCACCCGTCAAGCGCGGTGACGTTCTACGCCGGTGAAATCAGCGAAGACGGTGTTCTACGCGATGTCTTTCTCTCCGATGGCCGCAAACCCGAAGAAGGGGTCATCTATACTGCCGCCGAAGCCTACCTGATCCGCAATCAGGATCTGACCACACTGATCATGCTCGACGGCATGGCCCAGCGTCTCAGCACGGAAAGCAACCGGTTGGCCACGGCCAATTTTCAGGATTTCTCCTTCGATATCAGCTCTCTGGTGCGCAACGATGCCTCGCCAATCCAGATCGCCCGCAACATGACCACGCCTGAGCTGATGATGTCCTATAAGGACCTGTCAAAAGATACCGGACAATCCGCCGGGCATCTGGCCGAAGAATTTCACTCCCGCTTTGCCGAGCCCCTGTTTTGCATCGTCGCGGCGATGATTGGTTTTACCACCCTGCTGATCGGCGGCTACTCCCGCTTTGGTGTCTGGCGTGAGGTGGTGATCGCTTTCGGGCTGTTGCTGCTGATCAACGGCGCGCGCTCCACAATGCAGAACCCGGTGCGTAGCGATGCCAGCCTCTGGCCGCTGCTGTATCTGCCGGTGATCTTCGGCACGCTGCTGGCATTCGCCATGCTGTGGTATGTGGCCCGACCGAGATGGCGGCGACGCAATGCAGCGCCCATAGCGGGGGCGCCTGCATGATTTTGCATCTCTACTTTGCCCGCCGCTTCGCGATGAGTTTCCTCGTATTGACGGCGGTTCTGTTTTCCCTGGTCGCACTGGTGGATCTGGTGGATCAGACGCGCGGATTCAGCGACTTTGATATCAGCTTTGGGCGCATTGTCGGTCTCACCCTGCTCAATGCCCCCCAGACGGTGAATGAGATTTTGCCGTTGATCATGATCCTTGCGACCATCGCGCTCTTCATCGGTTTGGCCCGCTCCTCGGAGCTTGTTGCAACACGTGCCGCGGGCCGGTCCGCCCTGCGCGCGCTTGTGGCCCCGGTGATTGTGGCGCTGATCATTGGGGGCCTGGCCGTGAGCATGCTGAACCCGATCGTCGCAGCCACCTCGAAGCGGTACAGCGAGCTGGCGGAGAGCTACCGGACCGGGGGCGCCTCCACCCTCTCGATTTCCGGTGAGGGCCTATGGCTGCGCCAGGGCGATGAGACCGGTCAATCTGTAATTCGCGCCTTGCGCTCCAACGCGGATGCCTCGGTGCTCTATGATGTCACCATCATTACTTACGCGCCTGGCCAGGGCCCCGTCCGCCGGATCGCTGCCCAAAGTGCTGCCCTGCAGGACGGCGGCTGGGTGCTGCGCAATGCCAAGCTTTGGCATTTGAAAGCCGGCTGGAATTCCGAAGCCAATGCGGAGCGTCACGATGAGCTCTTTGTCCCCTCCAGCCTGACGCTGGAACGCATTCGCGAAAGTTTCGCCCGCCCCAGCGCCATCTCGATCTGGAAGCTGCCAGAGTTCATCGAGCAGTTGGACCAGGCCGGGTTTTCGTCGCGCCAGCACCGGGTCTGGTTTCAGTCCGAATTGGCCCGTCCGCTGTTTTTGATGTCGATGGTTCTGGTTGCGAGCGCGTTCACCATGCGCCATACCCGTTTTGGGGGGACCGGCATCGCAGTGCTGGCCGCGGTACTTTTGGGGTTTGGTTTGTATTTCATTCGCAGCTTCGCGCAAATTCTGGGCGAAAACGGGCAGATCCCGATTTATCTGGCAGCCTGGGCGACACCTGTTGCTGCGGTGCTGCTTGCCTTAGGTCTCTTGCTGCACGCAGAGGATGGTTAGCCTCGTGGTGCGCGCGTTTGTTGCATGTCTCTTCCTGATCTGGCCGGTGATCTCATGGGCGCAGGGTGCGGACCCCGATGCGGTACCGGCAGTGTTGATCGCCGATGAGCTCTTTATCACCAATGACCGCGAGTTGGTGGCGCGCGGGAATGTCGAAGCGTTTCAGGGCACAACCCGCATCACCGCCCGCGAAATACGCTACAACCGAGACAGCGGTGCGCTGACCATTGACGGTCCCATCACCCTGCAGGATGGCGAGGGGGTCACCATATTGGCCTCCGCTGCCGAATTGGATGCCACGCTGAAAACCGGCCTTCTGACGAGCGCCCGCCTGGTGCTGGAAGATCAGCTGCAACTCGCAGCCGTGCAGATTCAACGGGTGAACGGGCGCTACAGCCAGCTTTACAAAACCGCCGTCACCTCATGCCGGATCTGCGACGACGGGCGTCCGCCGCTCTGGCAAATCCGCGCAAAACGGGTGGTGCATGACAAAGAGGAGCAACAGCTTTACTTTGATCAGGCCCAGTTCATGATCCTGAACGTCCCGGTGTTCTACATCCCGCAACTCCGGTTGCCTGACCCGACGCTGGAACGTGCGACCGGGTTCCTGATCCCCTCGCTGCGGACCACTTCCGAATTGGGCACAGGCATCAAGATCCCGTATTTCATCGCACTGCGTGATGACCGGGATCTCACGGTCACGCCTTATATCTCGTCCAGCACACGCACGCTGGAACTGCGGTACCGTCAGGCTTTTGTCAAAGGACGTATCGAATTCAATGGTGCGATCAGCCGTGATGATGAACGCCCAGGCGAAACGCGCGGCTACATTTTCGGCAATGGGCAGTTTTCGCTCAGAAATGATTTCCGTCTCGATTTTGACGTCGAGATCACTTCGGACGATTCATATCTGCGGAATTACGATTATTCGGAAAAAGACCGCCTGGACAGCGCCATCACCATCAGCCGCGCGCGGCGGGACGAATTCATCTCCGGCAGCGTAATTGCCTTCAAGTCACTGCGCGACGATGACATCAATGCCGAGCTGCCGACGATTGTTGCCGATGGCATTTATGAAACGCGGTATTTCCCGACCACAATTGGCGGCGAGCTGCGCCTGGACCTCGATGCGCATAGCCACTACCGCTATTCGGATGATGATATTGTCGGGCGCGATGTTTCCCGTTTCAGCGCCGAAGCAGATTGGCTGCGCAGCTGGACCCTGGCCTACGGTCTGCGCGCAGAGCTTTCTCTTGGCGCCAGCGCCGATCTGTTCAACATCACCCAAGACAGCACTGTGCCGCAAAACCAGACCCAGTTAAGCCCCCATGGCACCGTCGCCCTGCGCTACCCGATGTCACGCAGCAGCTCGGGCGGCGTCACCGAGCTTCTGGAACCTATCGTGCAGCTCGCCTGGACGGGGGGCGACCGGCTCGACATTCCCAATGAGGAAAGCACCCGGGTCGAGTTTGACGGCGGCAACCTGATTTCGCTGTCGCGGTTTCCCGAACCTGACCGCCGCGAACGCGGTCGGGCCACGGCCATCGGCGTAAACTGGGCCCGCTTTGATCCCAACGGGTTTGATACCTCCCTGACCCTCGGACAGGTGCTGCGTGACGAGGCGGATACGGCCTTTACCGACACCTCCGGTCTCACCGGGACGTCATCAAGCTATCTGGTGGCGGGACAGATTAAGTCGCAGGACACCTGGGCCATCACCGCCCGCACCCTTTTTGACGATGACTTCGACTTTGCCAAAGCCGAGATCCGCGGCGATTTCGGCAACCGTCGCACCCGCCTTGGCGGCAGCTATGTCTGGCTGACCAAGGACATCGAGGAGGAGCGCGCCGAAAGCATCGCCGAGATTTCGCTCGATGGCTCTTACCGGGTTGACAAATACTGGACCGCCTCCGCCGACTGGCGCTACGACATCTCACTGGATAGGGCGGCCAACGCCGGGCTTGGTGTGACCTATAACAATGAATGCGTATCGGTTCAGTTCTCCGTCAATCGCAGCTATGCGACCTCTCAAAGCCTTGCGCCTTCAACGTCTTTGGGCTTATCCATCGGGCTACGCGGGTTTTCAGCGAAAAAAGGCACCGAAACTTACACAAGAACATGCGGGAAATAAGAAAAATGAGCGCATCGAGCAGTATCAGACATATTTTGGCCGCCCTTTGTGCCCTGGCACTGCCCGGCCCAACGGTGGCACAGGGCCTCTTTGACCCGGTTGTGGTGGTCAATGACGCTGTTGTGACCGAATTCGAAGTCGAGCAGCGCCAGACCTTCATGCGCTTTCTCAACGCCCCGGGCTCCAACCGTCAGGATGTGATCGACACACTGGTGGACGAGCGCCTGCAAGCGCAGGCCATCGCCTCCTCCGGTCTGGAGATGACCGAGGAAGGCATTGATGCAGGTCTGACTGAATTTGCCGGGCGGGCCGATATGGATAAGGATCAGTTCATCGCGGTTTTGG
The DNA here is from genome assembly GCF_947501835.1 of uncultured Roseobacter sp. Lineage (NCBI taxonomy): Bacteria > Pseudomonadati > Pseudomonadota > Alphaproteobacteria > Rhodobacterales > Roseobacteraceae > Roseobacter > uncultured Roseobacter sp. The sequence continues at coordinate 264,331 of NZ_CANMXR010000001.1, forward strand.
GCCAAAACGGTGTGGCCGAAGAGAGCTTTCGCAGCTTTGTTGAAGTTGGCATCGCCTGGCGGGAGCTGATCTCCGCGCGTTTTGGGTCCCGTGTCGAGATCTCCGAAGAGGAGATCGACCGGGCGCTCGGGTCGACAACCGGCACCACCGGGATCCGGGTGCTTGTGTCCGAGATCATCATTCCGGCCCCGCCGGAGCGCAAGGCGGACGTCGACCAGCTGGCGCAAGAGATCGCGCAATCCCAATCGCAGGATGAATTCTCGGACTATGCCCGCGAGTTTTCCGCAACCGCCTCCCGCGAGGCGGGCGGCCGCCTGCCCTGGCAGGACCTGAACAGGCTGCCCGCAGCCCTGCGCCCAATCCTGCTGTCTCTGGCACCGGGTGAGATCACTGACCCGCTCACCATCCCGAATGCCGTGGCGCTTTTCCAGTTGCGCGGGATCGAAGAAACCGGGGCGCCGACACAGGAATTCGTCGCCATCGAATACGCGGCCTATTACATCCCCGGCGGGCGCACCCCTGCGGGTCTCTCGGCGGCGCAAAAACTGCAGGCGCAGGTGGATCAATGCGATGACCTCTACGGTATCGCCCAAGGCCAACCTGAGGAAATCCTCGATCGTACCACCCTGCCGCCCGCGGAAATTCCGCAAGACATTGCCCTTGAGCTCAGCAAGCTAGATCCCGGCGAAGTCTCAACGGCCTTGACGCGCAACAATGGTCAGACGCTGGTCTTTCTGATGATGTGTGGACGCACCGCCGCGGTGAACGAGGATGTTGCGCGTGAAGACGCCGCGCGCGCCCTGCGCTCTGCCCGGATCACCACCTATGCCGAAGGTTTCCTCGATCAGCTGCGCGCAGATGCCCGTATCGTGACCCCATGACAGGGGCCGCGGCGCCGGTTGTCATCAGTTGCGGCGAACCTGCCGGGATCGGCCCGGAAATCGCCGCCCGCGCCTGGGCAGAGCTGAAGGGCAAGGTGCCTCTGGCCTGGATGGGCGACCCGCGCCATCTGCCAACCGGCACCCCCTTCGAGGTCATCACAACCCCTGCCGCCGCAGCAGATGTCGGGCAAGACGTCTTGCCGGTGCTGCATCACGCCTTTCCCAATCCCACCACGCCCGGCTCGCCCGATCCGGCCAATGCGCAGGGGGTGATCGACGTGATTGCCGCCTGCGTCGATCTTGTGAAAGACGGGGCGGCCTCGGCGCTGTGTACCGCGCCGATCCACAAGAAGGCGCTGATCGACGGCGCAGATTTCGCCTACCCCGGTCACACGGAATATCTTGCCGCTCTGGCAGGCGGGGCGCGCGCGGTGATGATGCTGGCCTCCGACGCGCTGCGCGTTGTTCCCGCAACCATCCATATCGCGCTGGAAGACGTCCCCACCACCCTCACCCCGGCGCTGCTGCGCGAAACGATTGAGATCACCGAGACTGCGTTGCGTGACCGCTTCGGCATAGCAACGCCGCGGATCGCCGTTGCCGGGTTGAACCCGCATGCGGGCGAAGGGGGCGCCATGGGCCGACAGGAGCTGGACTGGATCGAGGCCTTGATCGCAGATATGACGCGCGAGGGGCGCGAACTGCGCGGCCCGCTGCCCGCCGATACGATGTTTCACGCCGCCGCGCGCCGCAGCTATGATGCCGCCATTGCGATGTACCACGATCAGGCCCTGATCCCGATCAAGACGCTCGATTTCGACAAGGGGGTGAATGTGACGCTGGGCCTGCCTTTCGTGCGGACGTCACCGGACCATGGCACCGCCTTTGACATAGCGGGTAAAGGGGTGGCCAACCCCACCAGCATGATCGAGGCGATCAAACTGGCGGCCAAAATGGCCAGACCGGGCTGAGCCATGGCGACAATCGATACCCTGCCCCCCTTGCGCGACGTGATCCGCGCCCATGACCTGCAGGCCCGCAAATCGATGGGCCAGAATTTCCTGCTGGATTTGAACCTCACCGCCAAGATCGCGCGCCAGGCCGGAGATCTGACCGGGTGCGATGTGCTGGAGATCGGCCCCGGCCCGGGGGGCCTGACGCGCGGTCTGCTCTCCGAAGGCGCCCGCCATGTGCTGGCGATTGAAAAGGACGCCCGCTGCCTGCCCGCGCTGGCCGAGATCGCAGCTGTCTATCCGGGTCGCTTGAAGGTGCTGGAGGGCGACGCGTTGGAGATCGATCCGCTAAGCCATCTGAGCCCACCGATCCGCGTGGCCGCGAACCTGCCTTACAATGTCGGGACCGAACTGCTGGTGCGCTGGCTAACCCCGAAAGACTGGCCGCCCTTCTGGCAAAGCCTGACGTTGATGTTCCAACGCGAGGTGGCCGAGCGGATCGTGGCGCAACCGGGCAGCAAGACCTACGGGCGTCTGGCCATTCTCGCGCAATGGCGGGCCGAGGCGCGGATCGTTCTGCAACTGCCGCCCGAGGCTTTCACGCCGCCTCCCAAGGTCTCCAGCTCCGTCGTACATCTCGATGCCCTGCCGACACCGCGCTACCCTGCGGATGCAGCCGTGCTAAGCCGTGTCGTCGCTGCTGCCTTCAACCAGCGGCGCAAGATGCTGCGCGCGGCCCTGAAGGGCATCGCACCGGATATCGAAGATCGCCTGCAGGCCGCCGGGTTGAAACCAACCGACCGTGCCGAACAGATCCCCCTCGAAGGGTTCTGCGCGCTGGCCCGCGTCATTGCCGCCAAATAAAAACCCCGGGGACATCCCGGGGTTTGTGCTTGCTGTCTATTCCGCCGCCTTGGGCGCGTCATCGCCGCCGGGCGGGTCCTCATTCACGGCTTCCGGCTTTGGCCGCGGCTTGCGGCGCGGCTGCCGTTTGGGTTTGGGCTGGCTTTCCGGTGTCTCCACCAGATTGCTGTCCCCCTCGGCAACAGGTGCGTCACCCTGCGGTTGGGCCGCCTGCTGCTCTGTCGCCTGATTGGCCTCGCGTTCCTGACGCTCGGCGCGCTCACGGTCGCGTTCCGCCTGGCGTTCGCGGTTCTGGCGGTCCTGCTCCTCCCGGCGCGCTTCGATCTCACGCTGCGCCTCCGAGAGCATGCGGGTGTAGTGTTCCGCGTGTTGCTGAAAGTTCTCCGCCGCCACGCGGTCATTGCTCAGCTGTGCATCGCGCGCCAGCTGATTGTATTTCTCGATGATCTGCTGCGGCGTGCCGCGCACTTTGCCTTCCGGGCCCGAACTGTCGAACACGCGGTTGACGACGTTGCCGCCTTGATTGCCTTGGGACCGGTTGCGGTTGCTCTTCGAGCGGGACCGGGATCTCGATGATTTCATGAAGTTCGCTCAGCCTTCGTGCTGTGGATCGTGTGACCGGATGCGCCATGCGCTTTTGGGAAACCGGGGTGTCGATATGTTGGGCTTAACGCCGCGCGGGACCGCTCTTTGGAGCATCCACCGCTGCAACACCCTTGAATAAGCACGGCGCGCGCATTGCTGCAAGGGGTAATGGCGGATTTTACGCAGATTTACGGTTTTTTCCTGCGTTTTCAGGCCCCGTTACCCCGGTTTCGAGGCCACGACAACGCGATCCCGCCCGCCCAGATCGGGGAGAATCGCCACCTCCCCCCAACCCTGTGCTGTGAAGATGCCAGAGACGCTGCGCCCCTGCTTCCAGCCAATTTCAACCATAACGCGACCCTGGGCATTCAGATACCCTTGGGCCTCCGCCGCGATCACCCGGTAGGCGGTCAAGCCATCACCCTCATCGGTCAGCGCCAGACGCGGTTCGTGGTCGCGCAATTCGGGCTGCACCTCGTCCATTTCAGCCGCCGCCAGATAGGGTGGGTTCGATACGATCAGATCAAAGCGCCCGTCCACATCGGCAAACCAGTCGGACTGCACAATCTGCGCCCGCCCGGCCACATCGTGACGCGCGGCATTGGCGCTGGCGTGCAAACAAGCGGCTTCGCTGATGTCGACACCAACCCCTTCGGCGTCCGCGCGCTCCGCCAGCAAGGTCACCAGAATGCAGCCTGATCCAGTGCCCAGATCCAGCACCCGGTCAAAGGGTTCCGACAGCGCCACCTCGATCAACGCTTCCGTCTCCGGGCGCGGGTCGAGCACATCGCGGCTGATGTCAAAGGACCGTCCGTAAAACTCCCGCGCGCCGATCAACTGTGACACCGGCACACGCACCGCCCGCAGCGCGATCAGATTGTCATAACGCTCCGCAATCTCCGGCGCGATATCCTCGGGCGCAATGAGCGTCACCCGCGCCGCATCGACCTTGGCCGCATGGGCCAGCAACACCCGTGCATCCCGCGCCGGATCCGGCACCCCCGCAGCCCGCAGCCGTGCCATCGCCGCAACCATGGCCTCGGCCGCTGTCACTGCCCCATCTCCGCCATCAGGCGCGCCTGCGCATCCGCCGTCAGCGCGTCGACGATCTCATCCAGATCGCCCTGCATCACTGCGTCCAGCCGGTAGAGCGTCAGGTTGATGCGGTGATCGGTCATGCGCCCTTGCGGGAAATTATAAGTTCTGATCCGCTCTGAGCGATCCCCCGACCCCACCTGTGCCGCCCGATCTGCGGAGCGTTCGCTGTCCACCCGGTTCCTTTCGGCATCATAGAGCCGCGCCTTAAGCACCTGCATCGCGATCTCACGGTTGCGGTGCTGGGACTTTTCCGAGCTGGTCACCACGATGCCCGTGGGCAGATGGGTGATGCGCACGGCGGAATCGGTGGTGTTCACGTGCTGCCCGCCAGCACCGGAGGACCGCATGGTATCGATCCGCAGATCATTTGTGTCGATCTGGATGTCCACATCTTCGGCTTCTGGCAGCACGGCGACCGTGGCCGCCGAGGTATGAATACGCCCCCCGCTCTCGGTGCTGGGCACCCGCTGCACCCGGTGCACGCCGCTCTCATACTTCAGCCGGGCGAACACATCCTGACCTTTGACATGCGCGACCAATTCCTTGATCCCGCCCAACTCGGTCTCCTGCAACTCGATGATCTCGAATTGCCATCCCTTGGCCTCCGCATACCGCTGGTACATCCGCAACAGGTCTCCGGCAAAAAGCGCGGCCTCATCCCCGCCCGTCCCGGGCCGGATCTCCAGCATCGCCGGTTTGGCATCCGCCTTGTCCTTGGGCAAAAGCGCCAGCTGCAGATCGGCCTCTGCCTCGGGCAGTGCCGCCTTGATCCGCGGGATCTCTTCCTGCGCAAGCGCCGCCATATCCGGGTCGGACAGCATGTCTTGCGCGTCCTCAAGATCGCTCTGCAATTGCTGATAGGTCGCGATCTGTTCAACCACCGGGCGCAGGTCGGAATACTCCTTGGCCAGCGTCGCAATATCCGCCGCAGGGTCGCCCGCCGCCATCGCCGCCTCAAGATACTGAAAGCGGGCCGTAATCTGTTCTAATCGCTCGCGTGGGATCATGCCGTTCTGTCCGATATTGAAAGCCGTTGGTCAAGACCCGCAGTCATGCTAATATTTTCGCCATGAAACGATTGAGCCTGCTTCTGATTTGGGCCGCGCTGCCTGGCGTGGCGGACGTCACCTACCCCGGTGGCAAGACAGTGGAGTGTTATTGTACGGATAAATCGGGCACACGCATCGAATTGGGACAAACCATTTGCCTGCAGGTGGACGGGCGCATGTTCATGGCGCAGTGCCAGATGTCGCTGAACGTGCCCATGTGGCGCGAAGTACAGCAAGGCTGCCTCTCATCCTCCCTGGACCGCGGCGATCAGCCCCTCCAGTCGTTTGCGGTTGACGCCCAGATCTGACGCACCAAAACGCAAGCGCCCGAAAATCCTGACCTCATCCGCGCGCAATTCCACGGTGGTCGCATCCGGGAACCCGAAAACCGCGGAGCGGGTCACATAGGTCACGCGCCCCTCTTCCACCGACCCGGCCAATACCTGCGTGCGGGGCAATGCGCGCATCTGCTGATCGATCGCCCGAAAAAGCGCGTCGCCGCCGGCCAGCACCCGCACCGCACCGACGGGCAAATCCTGATCGGCCTGCACCTCTACCGGCTGATGCCAGCGCGCGGGATCCATCGGCGACAACCGCACATATGCCATCCACCCCAAAATCAACACCGCCAGGGCAAGCCCGATCATCTTTCGCACTCCAAAGCTTCTTCTGGCCACAAATATCCCCCGCGGAGCGTCCCTCGGCCTCAGCGGTACTTCACGCCCGGTAGAACGCACAACAGCTCAAAGAGCAGGTTCGCCGCCACCAGCGCCGTATTGCCGGAGGTGTCATAAGGGGGCGAGACCTCCACCAGGTCGCAGCCCACGATGTTGAGCCCCTTCAGGGCCCGGATCAGCTCCATCGCCTGCGCCGTGCTCAGCCCGCCAATCTCCGGCGTGCCGGTGCCGGGCGCAAAGGCCGGATCCAGGCTGTCGATATCATAGCTGACATAGACCGGCACGTCCGGCCCGATATCGCGGCGTATTTCGCCGCCCAGCGTTGCAAGGCTCCGGTGCCACAGCTCCTGCGCCGGGAATTGCTGGAACCCCCAGCCCTGCGCTTCGGTGAAGTCCGACGCCGTGTAGCCGGTGCCGCGCAGCCCGATCTGATAGGTCTTCTCCGGGATCAGCAACCCCTCTTCATGCGCCCGCCGAAACACCGTGCCGTGGGTTTCACGCTCGCCAAACATCTCATCGTTCACATCTGCATGGGCATCGACATGCACCAGCGCCAAAGGTCCGTGCCGCCGATGCATCGCGCGCAAAATCGGCAGGGTGATCGAATGATCGCCACCAATGGCCATCGGCATCGCGTCATAATTCAGGATCGCGTCATAGCTTTGCTCAATGATCTTCAAACTCTTTTCCAATGAGAAGGTATTGATGGCCAGATCGCCGATATCGGCCATCTGCAGACTGTCAAAGGGTGCAGCCCCCGTGCCCATGTGATAGGGCCGGATCATCGCGGATTGCGACCGCACCTCCTTGGGGCCAAACCTCGTGCCAGACCGCCACGACGTACCAATGTCCATCGGCACCCCCAGAAACGCGACATCCAGGCCCTTGAGATCATTTACAAAGGGCAGCCGCATAAAACTGCCCGGGCCGGAAAACCGCGCCAGGTCATTGCCGCTGATCGGTTGGTTCTTTGTGCTCATCTTTACGCCTCTTCACGCATCCGCCAGCCCAGCAGGCTGAGAATTTCCGTCGCCACATGGGCGCCTGCAATGGCTGTCGCCCCGGTGGTGTCAAAGGGCGGCGACACCTCGACCACGTCGCCGCCGCGGATGTTGATGCCCGCCAGATCGCGCAGCATCATCGCCGCCTGCGCCGAGGTCAGCCCGCCCCAGACCGGCGTGCCCGTGCCAGGCGCATAGGCCGGGTCCAATGCGTCAATGTCGAAACTCAGGTAACAGGGGCGGTCGCCCAGAATGGTCTTGATCTTGTCCACCACCGCCGCCGGGCCGGTTTCATGCACCTCACGCGCGTCGATGATGTTCACGCCGAGGGTATCGGCATTGGTTGTGCGGATGCCAACCTGAACCGAGGTGGCCGGGTCCACGATCCCGGATTTCACCGCCTTGTAGAACATCGTGCCGTGATCGACGCGGGTGAAATCATCGTCCACCCAGGTATCGGTATGGGCATCGAACTGCAGCAGGCTGAGGGGGCCGTATTGCGCCGCATAGGCCTTCAGGATCGGGAAGCTGATGTAGTGGTCGCCGCCCAACACAACGCTTGCCGCACCGGCCTCAAGAATACCGCGAATATGCGCCGTCAAAGCGTCTGGAAAATCCGGGATATTGGCATAATCAAAGGCCAGATCACCGTAATCGACAATCGCGCGTTCGCTCAGCACGTCAAAGGGCCAGCCATAGGGTGCATCCGGCGCCTGCAGGGTCGAGGCTTCGCGGATGGCGCGCGGCCCCAAACGGGTGCCGGGACGGTTGGTCACCGCCTGATCAAAAGGCACGCCCGTGACCGCGATATCCACGCCAGTAAGGTCCTTGGTGTATTTGCGCCGCAGAAATGAAACCGCGCCGCCAAAGGTCAGCTCAAAGCTGGGGCCTTTCAGGTCGTCACGCGTGAAGGCATGATCCATCTGCTTCTTGGCATCTTCCAGTGCCATGGGTCAGGTCCCGGCGACAGGCTGCGCCCGCTCCACCAATCGCGCGAAGAAAGACGCGCCGATGGGCGCGATCTCGTCATTGAAATTGTACTTGGGATGGTGCACGCCCGCCGTGTCGCCCTGCCCCAGCATCAGGTAGGCCCCGGGTCGCGCCTCCAGCATGTAGGAAAAATCCTCCGCCCCCATCACCGGGTCGATATCGGTTTTGACCCCCGCCTCACCGGCCACCTCATCCGCCACTTCTGCCGCGAAATCGACCTGTGCGGCGTGGTTCACCGTGGGCGGATAGCCGAATTCAAACTCGAGCGTCGCCTCAAGCCCAAAACTTGCGGCCTGACCGGCGATGATCTCCTCCATGCGTTTGATCACCATCGCCTGCACATCCTTCTTGAACGTGCGCACGGTTCCATTGATGTAGCAGGTCTCCGGGATCACATTATCCGTTGTCCCAGTGTGGATCTGTGTGGTGGAGATTACCAGCGAATCCATCGGGTTACGGTTGCGGCTGATGATGGTCTGCAACCCCTGCACGATGGAACATGCCGCCACCACCGGGTCCACCGCATCATGCGGGCGTGCGGCATGCCCGCCCTTACCGGTGATCCGAATGTGGAACGTGTCCGCGGCCGCCATGATCGGGCCAGCACGGGTGCTGAAACTGCCGAAATCCTTTCCCGGCGCGTTGTGAATGGCGTAGACTTGGCTCACGTCGAAAGTCTCCATGATGCCTTCCTGCACCATCACCTCGCCACCGCCGCCGAACTCTTCGGCCGGCTGAAAGATCAGCGCCACCCGGCCCGCAAAATTGCGTGTCTCGGCCAGGTATTTCGCCGCCCCCAGCAACATCGCCGTATGCCCATCATGCCCACACGCATGCATCTTGCCGTCATGGGTGGAGGCATAGGCGAGCCCGGTCTCTTCGCCAATCGGCAGCCCGTCCATATCCGCGCGCAGCCCGATGGTCGGCCCCTCGCCCTGCCCGTTGATGATCGCCACCATCCCGGTTTTTGCGATCCCCTCGTGCAATTCGTCAACGCCAAATTCACGCAGACGCTCGGCCACGAAACGGGCGGTCTGATGGCATTCCAGTCCCAGCTCCGGGATCCTGTGCAGGTGTTGGCGCCAGGCGGCCATATCCGCACTCATATCAGCGATCCGGTTTACCACGGGCATGGGGTGGACTCCTTGTGGAATTGTTTGTCAGGTGCTTGTGACACGACAGATGGGCACGCTGCAATGGTTGACGACCTGATCCACGACCGCAATGCGGGAATTGAACGTTTGCTGGAAATCATGCGGCGCCTGCGAGACCCCGAGACCGGCTGCCCCTGGGACATCGAGCAAAATTTCGACACTATCGCCCCCTATACTATTGAAGAGGCTTATGAAGTCGCCGATGCGATTCAGCGCAACGACTGGCAGGAGCTGGAAGGTGAACTGGGCGATTTGCTGCTGCAAACCGTCTACCACACCGCGATGGGCGAAGAAGCCGGGCATTTCACCTTTGAAACGGTGGTGCGGGCAATCTCCGACAAGATGGTCGCCCGCCACCCGCATGTCTTTGGTGATGCCTCCCGGGACAAATCCGCGGATCAGCAGAGCGCCGATTGGGAAGCCATCAAGGCGTCGGAGCGCGCGGGGAAAGCGCAGCAAGGTACGCTGGACGGTGTCGCCATTGGCCTGCCCGCCCTCTTGCGCGCATTCAAGCTGCAAAAAAGGGCTGCGCGCGTGGGGTTTGACTGGCCCTCGACCCGCGAGGTGCTCGACAAGATCACCGAGGAAGCGGCGGAGCTGGTGGAGGCCAGGGACAGGCTTACACAGCAGGAGGTGGAAGAGGAATTTGGCGATCTGCTGTTTGTGATGGCAAACCTCGGGCGGCATCTGGGGCTGGATCCAGAGGCGGCGTTGCGCGCTGCCAATGCCAAGTTCACGCGCCGGTTCGAAGGTGTTGAAGCGCTGCTGGCGGAACGGGGAAAAACCCCCGTAGAGAGTGATTTACAAGAGATGGATGCGCTTTGGGACGCGGTGAAGGCCTCTGAGCGTCAGAAGATGTAAACCAACCATTCTGTTTATCTGCGTCCTGTAATGCCGCGGAGAGACGCGAAACATCGAGCTGATGAGTTCGGATAGGGACTCGCAATGTCGCATCGCATCTTTCGGGATGAACTTTGGGTAGCAGCTGGTTCGCGGTGAGATCCCGTGATGCGGGTGGCGTCGGCCCTACAGCGCATCGCGGGCTTTGCACATGGGCGCAGCTCTGCGCAGGTAAAGCTGACCATCTGGACAAATTCCCACCAGCTTGCGAGTGTCGCGCTCACGAGAATCTGGAGCTGGCATGTCCCCCCGAAAAGTCATCATTGATACCGACCCCGGTCAGGACGATGCGGTCGCCTTGCTACTGGCCTTGGCCAGCCCCGAGGATATCAACGTTCTTGGCATCACCTGTGTTGCGGGCAATGTGCCGCTCGCCCTGACATCTAAAAACGCACTTATGATCTGTGAGTTAGCAGGCAAAGTTGATGTGCCTGTATATGCCGGATGCGACCGGCCTCTTGGGCGGGAGCTGGTGACGGCAGAACATGTGCACGGCGAAACCGGATTGAATGGCCCGGTCCTGCCGGACCCTGAAATGGCGCTGCAGAGCGGTAATGCGGTAGACTTCATCATTGAGACTTTGCGGCGCGAAAAACCGGGCGCGGTGACCCTTTGTGCATTGGGACCGCTTACCAATCTCGCAAAAGCTTTGAAAAAAGCACCTGATATCGCAGATCGTGTTCAAGAAATCGTGTTGATGGGCGGTGCGTATTTTGAAGTGGGCAATATCACCCCAACCGCAGAATTCAACATTTATGTCGATCCACAAGCAGCTGATATCGTTTTTAAATCCGGGATTTTCATTGTTGTGATGTCGCTTGATGTGACGCATAAGGCCTTGGTGACCAACGCCCGCAATGAGGCTTTCAGAGCCCTGGGCACACCCGTTGGCAAAGCCGTTGCCGATATGACCGACTTTTTTGAACGTTTCGACAAGGAAAAATACGACTCCGAAGGCGCGCCGCTGCATGACCCTTGCGTCACCGCCTATCTGATTGATCCTGAACTCTTTTCCGGGCGTCACGTGAATGTGGAGATTGAAACCCAATCTGAATTAACGATGGGTATGACGGTCGTGGATTGGTGGGATGTGACGGATCGGCCCTCAAATGCGCTTTTCATGGGGGACATTGATGCTGACGGATTTTTCGCATTGTTGACTGATAGATTGGCAAGGTTGTGAGCGCCGCCCTAACCCTGGCAACACCCGATCATCTGGAAAAGCTGGACGCGCTGGTTGCTGCCTTTCACCTTGAAAGCGGCATTTCGATAGATACCGACGCACGACGCGCTGGCGTTATGCCCCTGCTGGAGGGGTCTCCGCATGGCGCGGCTTATCTGATCGGTCCGCCCAGAGCACCCATCGGCTATATCGTTGTGACCTTTGGCTGGTCCTTGGAATATGGCGGGCTTGATGGGTTTATTGACGAAATCTACGTACGCCCCGGGGTGCGGGGGCGCGGCATCGCATCTGAGACCCTGCAAAGCCTGCCGCGCGCTTTGGCGGGTGCCGGTCTGAAAGCACTGCATTTGGAGGTCGACCGGGATGCGGAGAACACGCAGAAGCTTTACACACGCGCAGGATTTTCCCCGCGGTCGAAATACATGCTGATGACTCGAAAATTGTGACTAGTTTGCAAACTTCACTCTTTCGATTTGCAAACTTCCAATTCACTTTGCAAATCCGCCAGACCCCTTTGCAAAGTCCGATCTACTGGCGCGGCAAGCGGCGAAGACCTATATCCACCCCATGACACTGACCGCCCCCTTCGATAACACATATGCGCGTCTGCCCGCAGCCTTCTACACCAGGCTTGACCCAAAGCCGGTGAAGGCACCTCAGCTTCTGGTCTACAACGAGGCACTTGGCGACATCCTTGGGCTTTCTGCCGCCTCGGAGGAAGCGCAGGCCGCGGTATTTTCAGGTGTCAGCGTTCCGGAAGGTGCTTCGCCCCTCGCGCAACTCTACGCAGGGCATCAATTTGGGTCTTTCAATCCACAGCTTGGCGACGGTCGTGCTTTGCTATTGGGTGAGGTCGTTGGCACCGACGGCATCCGCCGCGACATCCAGCTCAAGGGCTCCGGCCCCACGCCCTATTCCCGCATGGGCGACGGGCGCGCCTGGCTTGGCCCGGTGCTGCGGGAATATGTGGTGTCCGAAGCGATGCATGCGCTTGGCATTCCCACCACACGTGCGCTTGCAGCGACCCTGACCGGCGAAGACATCATCCGCGAAACTGTCCTTCCCGGGGCGGTGCTGACACGGGTGGCACAAAGTCACCTGCGCGTCGGCACGTTTCAAGTCTTTGCCCACCGCGGTCAGCGCGCGGAGCTGAAACAGCTCACCGATTACGCGATTGAACGGCACTATCCGGAGGCGGATGGCCCAATGGGCCTCTTACGCGAAGTTTGCAAGGCGCAGGCCGATCTGGTTGCCGCCTGGATGTCCGTTGGCTTCATCCACGGCGTGATGAACACGGACAACTGCACCATTTCCGGCGAAACAATCGACTATGGTCCCTGCGCTTTTATCGATGATTATCATTCGGATACAGTGTTTAGTTCGATCGATCAAACAGGCCGCTACGCCTATTCCAATCAGCCGCGCATCATCGTTTGGAACATGGCGCAACTGGCGACATCGCTCTTGCAGCAATATGATGATCCGCAAAGCATGGTGGCGGCGGCGACGGAAATCGTGCACGCCATGCCGGCGCAGATCGAAGCGGCCTGGCTTAAGCGATTTGGCGCAAAACTGGGCCTTGCCAATCCAACGCCTGAAGATGCGGCAATGGTTGAGCGGCTGCTGGCCCTGATGCAAGAGGAAGGTGCGGATTTCACCAATACATTCGATGCGCTGGCCCGTGGTGAGGCCCGCGACCAGTTTCTGGATCGCGACGCTTTTGACCTTTGGGCCAAAGATTGGCGCGCGCGGGTGGCAGATGAAGATACCGCCCAGGCCCTCATGCAACAAGCGTCCCCCCGGATCATCCCGCGCAACCACCGGATCGAAGAGATGATCGCCGCCGCCGTGGCCGGCGACTATGCCCCGTTCGAGCGGCTGATGCAGGCGCTGGCGGACCCGTTCAACACCGATGATGCGGAGTTGATGCGCGCGCCCACCAAAGAACAACGTGTGCCTGCAACCTTTTGCGGGACCTGACTTCAGGCGGTCTTGGGTCGCCGGTTGATCAGATAGATGCCCGCGGCCACCAACACCAAGGCAGCCCAGACCTTTGGCCCCACGTCCTCGTTCAAGAGCAACCAGCCCAGGATCACTGCGAACACCGGCGATAGAAAGCTGAAGGAAGCCACTGAGGACGCGGGATAGATCGACATCAGCCAGAACCACGCCAGAAAGCCGAGGCTTGCAACGGCGATGATCTGAAACAGCAGGCCAGCAATATGGATCGGCTGCAGATCGCGGATGAAATCACCGAAAAACGCGGCGGCGACCAGCAATATCGGCGCAGAGACCAGGACCTGAAACATCAACTGCTGCGCGGGAGGCACGGTGCTGAGCGGTGTGATCTTGACGCAGAGCGCAATACCCGCCCAGCAGATAGCGGAGATCAGCGCCAGAATATCGCCGGTCAGGCTGGCCGTGGCATCGCTGCGATCCAGCAGCGCCAGCGCGACCCCACCCATGGCCAGAACCAAACCGATGCTGCGCAGCCCCGTCATCCGATCCGACGGGATCAGGAAATGACTGGCGATCGCCAGCCAGACCGGCATCGAATAGAAAATGACCGAGGCGCGGCTGACGGTGGTGAAATCGAGCGCCGTGAAAAGACACATGAATTCCAGCCCGAAGAGGCATCCTGACAGAATACCGGCGGGCAGCGCCTCGCGCGGCACATTCAGCGTCACACCGCGCAGCCGCATCCAAATCAGCAGCACAATGACCGCCCCGGCAGACCGCAATCCGGCGGCGAAAACCGGGCCAAATCCACCATTGGTCAGCTTGATCACCACCTGATTGAACGCCAGATGCAGCGCAAAGGCGATCAGGGCAGCCGCGCCAAAGGCATCCATATGCGATTTCTTTTCCATCCCGCAAAAGGGCGGTGCCGCCCGCGGAATGTCAATCACCTGCGGCATCAGTTTCAACCGGCCTGATGGCAAAAAGGTGCTGCTTGCGGATAATTCCCCTTACGGCGATGGCAAATGATGGCACACTCGCCGCGTGTACATTGAAAACATTGGGGGGATTTTCAAAAATGAGTTTGATGAAGACATTGGCCAAGGTGGCCATCGGTGTGGCCGTGGCCAAGGGCGCGCAAAGCATGATGAAGGGCGGCGGCGGTGGCCTTGGCGGCATGATGCGCGACGCAGGCGCCCGTGTGGGCGGCCAGCGATCAGCCAGCAGCGGCGGGGATCTACAGGATATGCTGGGCGGACTGCTCGGGGGCACCACCGGCGCGGGATCAGCCGGGGGATTGCCGGGAGGGCTTGGCGGCCTGCTGGAAAACCTTGGCGGCACCCAGGGCGGCGGCGGTTTGCAAGGGATGTTGACGGGACTCGCGGGTGGCGCCGGTGCGGGCGGTTTGCTGGGGGCTTTGACCGGTCAGGCGCAAAGGCGACCGCAGACCAGCACGGCAAGTTTTGGCGAGGTGTTGAACTCATCCTTTGACGCGACGCCCCAACCAGAAATCGAACCCAGCGCCGATCAGGAAGCCGCTGCGGCCCTGATGCTGCGGGCGATGATCCAGGCGGCCAAGTCAGACGGCAAGCTGGATGATGCCGAGCGTGAGAAGCTTTTGGGTCAGCTCGGCGACGAGGTGGATGCGGAAGAGGCCGCTTTTGTCCAGGCCGAACTGCAGGCACCGGTGGATGTTGAAGGACTGGTCGAGCAAACACCGCGCGGCATGGAAAGTCAGGTCTACGCAATGTCGGTTCTGGGCATCAATCTCGATGATCAAGCCGAAGCGCAATATCTGCACAAACTGGCGCAGACCTACGGGCTGGACGCGCGCGCGGTAAACGATATCCACGATCAGCTGGGCGCGCCATCGCTTTATACCTGAAAACCGATACCTGAACACGAAAACGGCGGCGTTCCTGGCACGCCGCCGTCATTCTCATCCTGAACGCTGGCTTCAGGCGGCGCGCTGACCGCCACCACCCGGCTTGCCACCCCGGCGACGTCTGCGGCCACCACCGGGTTTCTTGCCCTGCGGTTGCTGACCGCCGGTACCGGCGCCGCCGCCCTGCGGACGCCCTCCGCGTCCCCGACCCCGTCCGCGACCTTTCGGTTTGGTGCCTTCGGGAATGTCCATCGCTTCCCAGGGCCGTCCGGATCCTACAGGGATCGCAACGCCCATGGTTTTCTGAATGGCCTTCAATTCGCCCATCTCGTCAGGAGCGCAAAAGGCAATCGCAGCCCCGTCTTTGCCCGCCCGCGCGGTGCGTCCGATCCGGTGCACGTAGTTGTCCGGCACATTCGGCAGGTCGTAGTTGTAGACGTGTTTCACATCGGGAATATCGAGACCACGCGCCGCCACATCCGTGGCCACCAGCACCTTGATCTCCCCGGATTTGAAGGCGGCAATCGCCCGGTCCCGCTGGCCCTGTGATTTGTTGCCATGGATTGACCCGGCGGCATAACCCGCCTTCACCAGCGTCTTCATCAGCTTTTCAGAGCCGTGTTTGGTGCGGCCAAAGACCAGCGCCCGTTCGTCGCGATGCTTGTCCAGCATCTCGATCAGCAGCCCGGCTTTTTCGGATTTCGCGATGAAGTGTACTTCCTGCGTGACCTTATCCGCGGCCTTGCCGGGGGGTGACACTTCCACACGAATGGGGCTGCGCAGATAGCTTTGCGCCAATTCGTTCATCTGCTTTGGCATCGTGGCCGAAAACAGCATGGTCTGGCGGTCCTTGGGGATCACGTTCGCGATCTTGCGCAGATCATGGATAAAGCCCATGTCCAGCATCTGATCCGCCTCGTCGAGCACCAGGAACACCGCCTCGTCAAGCCGCACGGCGCGCCGGTCCATCAGGTCGAGCAACCGCCCGGGCGTGGCCACCAGCAGGTCGACACCCCGCTCCAGCCGCTTGATCTGGTTGTTGATCGACTGGCCGCCCACAACCATCGCCACCTTGATCTGCGTTTTCTGGGCAAAACCGCGCAAGTTCACGCTGATCTGCGTCGCCAGTTCGCGCGTGGGCGCCAACACCAGCCCGCGCACGGATTTGGGCGCAGGGCGCCCTTCAAGTTCCAGCATCTGCGCCACCAGCGGCACGCCAAAGGCAGCCGTCTTGCCGGTGCCGGTCTGCGCCAGACCCATCACATCCCGCCCGTTCAGTGCGTGCGGGATTGCCTGTTTCTGGATGGGGGTCGGATCCTTCAGACCCATTTCATTCAGGCGCGCCACCAGTTTCGGTGGCAGATCCATCATGTCAAAATCGCTCATTCAATTCTTTCCAGCATACCATGTAGGTACACCATTATTCTTGCTGTGCCGCATCGGGCACCGCTTGGGACACGCAAAACGGATCGCAAGCGAGGCCAAATGCCTGCACCTGTCCGCAGCGTCTGGACCCACGCGTGATTTTGGGAACACAAAGCGCGCCTTTCGGAATTATGCGCCGCTTGCGGGTGTTTCCCGGGGCGCTCATGACTGCTCACGCGGCAGAAGGCATCGCTTGAGATGGCACATGGGGGTTTATGCCCCGGAAGTCAACCGAAAGCTTCAAAACGCGTCTGGATGCTGATGCGAAATACCGTTAAACCTGCAGGCCAGAAATCAAGGGCACCGGCATGAGCAAATCCATCATCAAACGCTGCGAAGCGAAAGGCCTGCGCATGACGGGTCAGCGGCGCGTGATTGCCCAGGTGCTGGAAGACAGCGACGATCACCCCGATGTCGAAGAGCTCTATGCCCGTGCCTCTGCCATCGACGCGGGCATATCGATTGCGACCGTCTACCGGACGGTGAAGCTATTCGAAGAGGCGGGCATTCTGGACAAGTTGGAGTTCGGCGACGGTCGAGCCCGCTACGAGGATGCCGAGCGGGATCATCATGATCACCTGATCGATATGAATTCCGGCGAGGTCATCGAATTCGTCGATGCCGAAATCGAGGAATTACAGGACCGCATCGCGCGCAAACTGGGCTATGAACTGCGCGGTCACCGGTTGGAGCTTTACGGCGTACCGCTGAAAAAGCGCTGAACTCCTCCGGTCGCACGGCCCGGGCCGGCCTTCTTAGCGTCAATTCTCCCACAGCAGTCCATTCCGCCATCTGCAAGCGCGTCCATCAGGACGCGATGTCCCTCAGGTACTCCTCCGCGTAAACCCCAAGTCTCTCCAGATTATCCTCAAAGAACTCGCCCTCCCCGATGAGCAGGCGCTGGAAGGAGGCTTTCTTGCGCGCGCTCAGCTCCCAGGCTTCGTCAAAGACAACGGTGTTCGCCTCATTCACCACTGTCTCCCCCGTGGCCATGTTCAGCGTCTTGTGGATCTTGTCATAGTTGGCGGCATGGGTACTCGCAAAGACGTTGATGTTGAAATCCAGCTCTCCGCGTTTGTATTCCGCTCTGCGTTGCGCCAGCAAATCGCTACGTAGGATTTCCACTTCCTCTTCGGTCATGGAGTCGACCACACCTGTCGGATCGCGCGTCCCCTCGGAGAACGTAATGAAGTCCTCCCCGCGCGACATCTCAACAGCCTTTTTTATGGCTCCGATCTGACCATCCACCAGCGTATTTATCTGGTACTCCACCAGTTCTTCGGTGCTCATTTCGACGTATTTTTCACCGAAAAGAATAGAACCCGCGCCTTTCAAGCTGGCGGCGTCCTGTGTTGCAAGGGCCGAGATAATGGAAAACTTGAGCTCAAGGAGGCCGGCGTCGCGGGTCTCCTCGGACAGTCCCCGCATCTGCTCATTTGTGAGATCGGTGTATTTGGTACTCTCCGGCAACTTGTCCTCCGGCTCAAACTCCAGATCCGTTTCGACCATCTGACGAAACGTCGCTCCGATGGTTTCCAACTCATTGTTGATCAGGGAGTGGATGGTATCCAGTATCCTCTGCGTGGTCTCCGAGAAGGCAACGGCGGGTGTCGGACCGATGCGCGGATCACTATAAATACCCGTCATTTCTGTTGTCTCGGCGGGCGCAAAACGGCTGGCTGGTCCAGGTGGGCCAACGGAAGGCTCAACCGTGGCCCCTGAAGCGGCCCCTTGAAACAAGGACAGCGTATAGGAATTCAAAGACTGGCTAACCTGCATGACATCCCTCGCAACGCACCGGACCACAAACCTTCCAACGAAGTTGGTCAAAGCATCTGCGCTCAAGGGTTAACAGCGCACGAATTCTGCACTGTCAAAATGATCGCAAATTTCGGCACTTTTTTCGTTGCGCGCGCCACGCGCGACCTTCCCCACCGGCGATGCCTGAATGCTGATGCGCAGAAGGCCGCAGCCGTCAGATCAAAACATGCCGCCCCACCCTTTCGCCGGATGCTGCGCCAGATTGACCCTGGCCTGAATTTCTGAAAGGAGGCAGGCACTTCTACCAAAGGGCAGTCAATGGAAAACCTACGCGGCGCGACCTTCATGGTCCTGGCGATGCTCGGCTTTGCAATCGAGGACATGCTGATCAAATTCCTCGCTGTTGAGCTGCCCGTGGGGCAGATCATCGGCATGCTGGGACTGGGCAGCGCGGTGCTTGTCGGACTCCTGCTGATGCTACAGGGTCAGGCGCTTTTCACCCGCGCGATGCTGACACCCGTCATTGCGCTGCGCGCTTTTGGCGAATTGGTCGGCACCTTAGGCTTCGTCACGGCCATCGCGCTCACGCCGCTCTCTTCGGCCTCGGCCATCCTGCAGGCGACGCCGCTCTTTGTGACCCTTGGGGCTGCGCTTTTCCTACAGGAAAAAGTGGGCTGGCGGCGCTGGTCGGCGATCATCGTGGGATTCTTTGGCGTACTATTGATCATCCGCCCGGGCATGGAGGCCTTCGACTGGCTCTCGCTCTTTGCCCTGCAGGGGGTTATCGGGCTTGGCATCCGCGATCTGGCCACACGCCGGGTTCCGCAGGAGACATCCTCCTTGCAACTCAGCTTCCTGGCCTTTCTCGTGCTGATCCCCTCTGCAGCACTGCTCATGTGGATCAACGGCAGCGCGCTGGTCACCGTCAGCACCGCCAACTGGGTTTACCTGATCATCGCGCTGCTCATCGGCATTGTTGCCTACTATCTCATCGTCGTTGCCATGCGCATTGGTGAGGTCAGTTTCGTCACCCCCTTTCGCTATTCGCGCATCATATTCGCGCTCGTCGTGGGCATTGCGGTCTTCAATGAAAACCCGGACCTCTGGACCCTGACAGGCGCCTTCATCATCGTGGCCTCCGGCCTCTATACCCTTTGGCGGGAGGGGAATGTTCGCGCTAACAGCGCCTGACCCTTTCCTTAACGTCCACGGCCCGCTATGACGCGCATAACTGGTATCAAAGGAGCCCGACATGAGCACCATCATCGACATCCACGCCCGCGAAATCCTTGATAGCCGGGGCAACCCGACGGTGGAGGTCGACGTGATCCTCGAAGATGGCACCATGGGCCGCGCTGCGGTGCCCTCCGGGGCCTCCACGGGCGCCTATGAGGCGGTGGAACGGCGCGACGGTGACAAGGCGCGCTATATGGGCAAAGGCGTGCTGGAAGCCTGCGCCGCGGTCAATGGCGAGATTGCCGAGGCGCTGGTGGGGATCGATGCGACCGAACAGGTCGACATCGACACAACCATGATCGAACTGGATGGCACCGACAACAAGGGACGTCTGGGGGCGAATGCCATCCTTGGCGTTTCCATGGCGGCAGCGAAGGCGGCGGCGGATTACTGCACGCAACCGCTCTATCGTTATGTCGGCGGCACCTCGGCGCGGGTTCTGCCGGTGCCGATGATGAACATCATCAATGGCGGTGAACATGCGGATAACCCAATCGACATTCAGGAATTCATGATCATGCCGGTTGCGGCGGAGAACATCCGCGAAGCGGTGCGCATGGGGTCCGAGGTCTTCCACACGCTGAAAAAGGAACTCTCCGCCGCGGGTCTCTCTACCGGGATCGGCGACGAAGGAGGCTTTGCTCCGAACATCAGCTCCACGCGGGATGCACTTGATTTCATTTTGAAATCTATCGAAAAGGCCGGGTACAAACCGGGCGATGATATCTATCTCGCAATGGATTGCGCGGCGACAGAATACTACAAGGATGGCAAATATGTCCTGACAGGCGAAGGCAAGACCCTCAGTTCCGAAGAGAACGTGGCCTATCTGGCCGCTCTGGTGAATGACTATCCGATCATCTCCATCGAGGACGGCATGTCCGAAGACGACTGGGACGGCTGGCATGCTTTGACCCAGGCGCTGGGGGATCGCGTGCAGCTTGTGGGGGATGATCTCTTTGTGACCAACCCGGCGCGTCTGGCCATGGGCATTGAACGCGGGTCGGCCAACTCCATGCTGGTAAAAGTCAATCAAATCGGCAGCTTGACAGAGACGCTTAAAGCCGTGGATATGGCCCATCGTGCAGGCTTCACCAACGTGATGTCGCACCGCTCCGGCGAAACCGAGGATGCGACCATCGCTGATCTGGCGGTGGCCACAAACTGCGGTCAGATCAAAACCGGGTCGCTGGCCCGCTCGGACCGGCTGGCCAAATACAACCAACTTATCCGCATCGAGGAAGCCCTCGGCGAGACGGCCGAATACGCCGGGCGGTCGATCCTGCGCTGATGGGGGCGCTACGGATCCGCCCGGCGGAGATGCCGCGCGACCTGCCGGATGTACAACAGCTGTGCTGGGACTACCGCGACCACCTGCTGAGCTGTGGCCCTGAAATGCAGCAGCTGGTCGAGGCGTTCTATCCGGAGGATGTCTACACTGCGCTGATGGACGCCCTGCCGGTCAAGCACGCGCGCCCATATGGTACGATCCTTCTGGCGGAGCTGAATGGCGCCGCCGTAGGTTGCGGTATGTATCACCCGCTCAATAAGCAAGATGCTGAAATAAAACGTGTTTTCGTCGCAGAAGCGGCGCGCGGCACGGGCGCGGGGCAAAAGCTGTCGCAGGCCCTGATCGATCAGGCCCGCGCAGATGGGTATCGCCGCATCCTGCTCGACACCAACAAGACCTTCACGCCTGCGCGCGGGCTCTATGAAAAGCTTGGATTCGAGAACCGGGGCCCCTATTCCGAATTGCCCCCCGGCACGGCGGAGTATTTGACGTTCTACGAACTTATCCTGTGAACCGCGCAGGCCGGTAGGGCGACAGCAGCGCCAGTTGCGTATTGCTGAGCGCGCTTTCCATCACCTCCGCTGCGGCCAGTTCAGCAACCAGGGGTGCAAGCGTCGCGCCGGAGTGCATGACCGTCACGTAAAGCCCCGCCGGCCCGCAGGCCCCGATCACCGGTAACCCATCCTGCGGCACCGGTCGAAACGCCAGCGTCACCTGATCCCAAGCGACCGGGCGTCCAATCATGGCTTGCACCCGCGCCATAGTCCTGTTGGCCAGCGCATCCGGCGGCTCTGGCGCGGTGTCGCTGTCGTCTCCTTGATGCCCGGCGGAGGTGGGGGCCAGCAAATGGCCCTGCGGCGTCTGCCGCAGTTCCTGCCCTGAGCTGACAAGAACGTGGCGCAGCAGAGGCGGTAGCGGTTCGGAACGTACGATCAGACCGGGCCGCGACAGCATCGGCACCGGCACGCCCATCTCGGCCATCAGCCGCTCCGTCGCGACCCCGGCGGCGACGATGACCTGATCCGCTGTCAGCCTTCCAGCGGCGGTTTGAACGCCAGTGGCCTTCCCTGCGGCCTCCAGCAGTCGGGTGACCGGCAGTCCCGCGACGACACGAACACCCATCGCCGCGCCCGCCCGCAGCGCCTCTGCTGCCAATTGGGCCAGATCAACCGCTCCTTCATCCAGAAAATGCAAGGCACGTGGTGGGGCAACGACCGACGGCTCCAGCTCGGAAAACGCCTGTGCGGAGACCTCGGAAACCGCATATCCCAGCGCTTTCAAAGCCTTGTGCTGTTCATCGAGGGCATCCCCCTGTGCTTCCCAGCACAGGCACCCCGGCCATCTGATCGCGTCGCTTTTCAATTCAGCAGCAAGGCGGTGATGCGCCGCGATCGCGGCCAGGCGCAGGTTGAAATGATCCTGATCGACATAAAAACTGGCGTTGATCCATCCAAAAGACGCCCCCGAGGCTGCACCCGCAGGCTGACCGGCGTCAATCACCGTGACCTCTGCGCCACGTTCCGCCAGCCGGAAGGCGGTCAACGCCCCGATGATGCCGGCCCCAACGATGATCACTTTCATGACGAATGCCCCTTGGCCCTCAGCTATCGCAAGATTAACCTGCGCCCATGACAGCACAAGAGATCATCGCGCATCTGCGCCTCTCGCCGCATCCCGAGGGCGGACATTTTCGGCAGACATGGATTGCCGAAAATGACGGGCGGCCCAGCGGCACCTGCATCTATTTTTTGTTGGCCGCTGGGGAATCTAGCCATTGGCACCGGGTAGATGCCACCGAAATCTGGCTTTACCACGCGGGTGCACCGCTGGTTTTGTCGATGAGTGCTACGGATGAGGGCCCGGCAACCGATCACCTGCTGACCCCGGATTTGTCAAAGGGTGCACCACAGATCATCGTGCCCAAAGATCACTGGCAGGCGGCGCGCAGCACCGGCGCGTATACTCTGGTCAGCTGTACCGTCTCGCCGGGCTTTCAATTCGACGGGTTTACGCTGGCAGACAAAGGGTTCGATATCCCACGCGGCTGAAGCCCCCTGCGCGTCTCCCCCGCTCAGACAGCGATGTCCGTCGCCTTTGGCCAGCTCACAACACCGCCGCCCACAGCGGCCCGCACCCCGGTGGTGCCGGGACAGGATGTCGGCAAGCCCCGCGCAACGCGCACGGCCAGATAGGCGAAGGCCTGCGCTTCCAGCATATCACCGTCCAGCCCCACGTCCTCCACCGGGGCAACCGGGCAATCCAGCGACACCGCGAGCATTTGCATCAGCACCGGATTGTGACGCCCGCCGCCGGTGACCAGCACCCGCGCGGGCGGCTGCGGACAATGCTGCATGCCTTCGGCCACCCCTGCTGCACACATCGCCGTCAGCGTCGCCGCGGCATCGGCATCATTCAGCTCGGCCACCAGGGCGACCATCTCCGAAAAATCATTTCGGTCCAGAGATTTGGGTGGCATTTTTGAGAAGTAAGGCTCTGCGAGGAAAAGCTCCAGCGCGCCCTGCTCTACCGTGCCGCGCCGGGCGATTTCACCCCCCTTGTCAAAGGCCAGCCCCTGGCGCGCCTGCAGCAGATCATTGAGCGGCGCATTCGCCGGACCGGTGTCAAAGGCCAGAAGCGCGCCGGGCTCTTCCGGGCGCTCAAAGGACGGATCAACATAGGTCAGGTTGCCCACGCCGCCGAGGTTCAGAAAGGCCACGGGATCAGTGGCGCGAATGTGTTTGGCGCAGGCGAAATGGAAAAACGGGGCCAGCGGCGCCCCCTCGCCCCCAAGTTCCACGTCTGCGGAGCGGAAATCCCAGACCACCGGACGCCCGAGCGCTTCGGACAGCCATGCGCCGTCACCCACTTGCAAGGTGCCCTTTGTGCGCGGAGCATGGGCCAGCGTCTGGCCGTGAAACCCTACCAGATCGACCTCGTCATAGGGCTCAAGCAGGGCAAGATGCGCCTGCTCCACCACATCGGTGGCCGCCTCCACCACCTCCCCGGACCACTGCCCCAATGCGGTGCGCAAAACAGCCTGCTCCTCACCGGAATAGCTGCGGTAGGATGTGCGCCCAAACCCTTCGATCCGGTGCCCGTCCGTCCTCACCACGGCCGCGTCCACGCCATCCAGAGAGGTGCCGCTCATCGCGCCCAGTGCCGTGAGGGTGCCCGTTTTTTCGATGGCCCTTTTCAAAGCCTTTTCCTTTGTCTGCTCACCGCCTATAGAGTGGGCGCAATTCAAGCCGAGAGCAAGCAAGATGACCTATCACCCCAAATCGGATTTCCTGAACGAACTCAGCAGCCGCGGCTTCATCGCCGACTGCACCAATCTGCAGGAACTCGACGAGCGGATGGTGAAGGGTGTGGTGACCGGCTACATCGGCTTCGATCTGACCGCGACCAGCCTGCACATTGGCAATCTTGTGCAGATCATGCTGCTGCGCTGGCTGCAAAAGACCGGGCACCGGCCGATCACCCTGATGGGCGGCGGCACCACCAAGGTCGGCGACCCCTCGGGCAAGGACGAGATGCGCAAGATCCTCTCGGTCGATCAGATCAATGCGAACGCCGAAGGCATCCGCAAGGTCTTCTCACGCTATATCTCTTACGGCGACGGGCCGCTGGATTCACCGCTGGTCAACAACGCCGAATGGCTTGACCAGTTGAAATACATCGATTTCCTGCGCGACATAGGGCGGCATTTTACGATCAACAGGCTGCTGGCCTTTGAGAGCGTAAAGTCGCGGCTGGACCGCGAACAGGCGCTGTCCTTCATCGAGTTTAACTACATGTTGCTGCAATCCTATGACTATCTGGAACTGCATCGCCGCTACGATTGCCGGTTACAGATGGGGGGCTCCGATCAATGGGGCAACATCGTTTCCGGCGCTGATCTGATCCGCCGCGTTGACGGCGAGGACGCTTACGGGTTGACCACGCCGCTGGTCACGCGCGCGGACGGCAAGAAAATGGGCAAATCCGCCGAAGGCGCTGTCTGGCTGAACGAAGACATGATGTCGCCTTATGAATTCTGGCAGTGGTGGCGCAATGTGGCGGATGCCGATGTCGGCAAATTCCTCAAGCTTTTCACCGAACTGCCGGTCGACGAATGTGATCGATTGGGCGCGCTGCAAGGAGCCGAGATCAATGAGGCCAAGGCGCGGCTCGCGGGTGAGGTCACGACGCTTTTGCACGGGGCTGATGCCGCCGCGGCGGCTGAAGCAACGGCGCGTGAGGTGTTTGAAAAAGGCGGGGTCGGTGACGATCTGCCCACGTTGACGCTGAGCGCGTCAGACCTTGGTGATGGTATTTCCATTGTGCAACTGATCGTGAAGTCAGGCCTTGCAGGCTCAGGCAAGGAGGCCAAGCGCCTGATTGCGGAAAACGGCGCGCGTCTGGATGATCAGCCGCTGACCAATGCCGGGCTGATGATCGACGCAGGTGCGCTTTCCAGCCCGATCAAACTCAGCGCGGGCAAGAAGCGGCATGCCTTGGTGCAGCTGGCCTAGAACCAGAGCCACTCCACCAGCGACAGGATCGCGAAGACGGGGATGGACATGCCGGTCGCGATCAGGAATGCGGCGGTCTTTGTCATGCGGGGTGCGGGGGCGGCAACGCCTTGAACAGTCTTTTTCATGTCACCCATTAACCGGCAATTAGGTTTATACCCGGTTAATGGGCGACATGTTTGATGCCGCCCCCACCGCCGATCCGATCCCCCTCCAGCAAAGCGATGCCTTTGAACGGACGCTGCGCGCCTTGGGCCAGCCGGTCCGGCGCCTGGAGGATGGGACCCTGGCGGTGCACCGCAGCTTTGGCCCTCTGCCGGTTCACATGATCAGCAGACCGCAAGCCGCATCGCCCGAGGCTCTGTTGACCGCTGCAAAGCGCCTGGGGTCAAGGGGGCCGGTCATCCTGGCGCCGGAGAGACCCCTGCCGCTGGACAGGATCGGCGCGCTGCCGCTGGTCAGCCCCAATACGGTCGCCCGGTTGGAACTACGGCCCGACCTTGGGACGCTGAAGGCGAAGCTGCATCAGAAGTGGCGCAATCGGTTGCGGCATGCACAAAAGCAGGACCTGCGGGTGAAACGACAGAACATGCCGGATGATCCCGGGCATTGGTTGTTGCAAGCCGATGCCTTGCAGCAAAGTCAGCGTCGGTATCGCAGTTGGCCTACGGCTCTGACGCTGGCCTACGGGCGCGAGAACCCCAGCCAATCCAAGCTCTTCACCGCCTTTTGGGGCCGCGAACCGGTAGCCGCCATGCTGATCCTGCGACATGGAACGACAGCCACCTATCACATTGGTCACGCGCGCCCCTCGGGCCGCATTGCATCCGCGCATACGCTGCTGATGTGGGAGGTGATCTGCTGGGCGCAGAAGAAGGGGATCGACCACTTGGAACTGGGCCTGATCGACACCGAAGAGGGCCAGGGGCTGGCCAGGTTCAAGCTGGGCACGGGCGCGCGGGCACACCGGCTGGGGGGCACCTGGGTCTGGTGGCCGCCGATGAGCAGGCTCTTTGCCCCTATCGCCCGTCTGGACAGAGGGCTGATGCGCGGCACCTAGACAGCTCACACCCGCCATGATTAAATGAACATGCGTTCAGATCAGGGAGAACGGGATGCACCTCAAGGAGACAGCTGCGATCATCACAGGGGGCGCTTCCGGTCTGGGCGAGGCCACCGCACGGCATTTCGCGGCGCAGGGCGCACAGGTGACACTGCTTGACCGGGACGCGACGCGCGGCGCGCAGGTCGCCGAGGAGACCGGCGGTCATTTCGCGCAAACCGACGTCACAGATGAAGCATCGGTGCAGGCGGCCATCGCGCTGGCCAAGGAGCGTATGGGCGGGATCAGCGCCGCGGTCAACTGCGCGGGCATCGCGGATGCCATCAAGACCGTGGGCCGTGACGGGCCGCATCCATTGGACGCGTTTCAGCGCACCATCGACATCAATCTGGTGGGCACATTCAACGTCGCGCGCCTTGCCGCAGAGGCGATGCAGACCAACGACGCCGCACCGGATGGCGCGCGCGGTGTCATTATCAATACCGCCTCCATCGCGGCCTTCGATGGTCAGAAAGGGCAAACCGCCTATGCGGCATCAAAAGGCGGTGTCGTCGGGCTCTGCCTACCGATGGCGCGGGATCTGGCCAAGACCGGCATCCGCGTGATGACCATCGCCCCGGGCATTTTCATGACGCCGATGCTCGCGGGGTTGGGGGAAGAGGTGCAGGCGCAGCTCGCCGCCGACGTCCCCTGCCCGCCCCGGCTTGGCGATCCTGCGGAATATGGACGCCTTGCCGGATTTATCGTCGAATGCGGGTATCTGAATGGCGAGGTGATCCGCATCGACGGCGCATTGCGCATGCGCTGAGTTCAGGCGGAGGATTTCTCTTCCAGCGCCAGCCATTCCTCTTCCGCTGCGCTGAGCAATTCATGCCGCGCCACCAGCGCGTCGGTCGCTTTCTGAAATTTCACCGGATGATCGGTAAAGAGGCCTGGATCGCTCAACAGCTCTTCCAGCTTGGCAATCTCGGCCTCCAGACGCTCAATCTCCGCGGGCAGCGCGTCAAGCCGGTGCTTCTCGGTGAAACTCAAACCGGACGTTGGGGCAGCTTTGGGCTTTTCCGCCCCACCGGAGGATTTCTGCTTGGCCACGCTGCCCGCAAAATCATCCTGACCGCGCTGGCGAATGTAATCGCTCCACCCACCGGCATAAACCGTCGCCCGACCGTCACCTTCCATCGCGATGGTTGTCGCGGCCACCCGGTCGAGGAAATCCCGGTCGTGGCTGACCAGCAACACCGTGCCGTCATAAGTACCCAGCAGTTCCTGTATCAGGTCCAGCGTTTCCACATCGAGATCATTGGTCGGTTCGTCGAGCACCAGCAGGTTGCTGGGCCGCGCCATGATCTTGGCCAGCAGCAAACGCGCCTTTTCGCCGCCCGACAAAGCGCGCACCGGGGCCCGCGCCTGCGCCTCGTCAAAAAGAAATTCCTTGAGATAGCCCACCACATGTTTGGGCGTGCCGCGCACCATGACCTGATCCGCCTTGCCGGAGACGCGCATATCGGGATCGCCGGTCAGGCTGTCCCAAAGGCTCATCTCCGGATCCAGCTGCGCGCGCGCCTGATCAAAGAGCGCCAGTTCCAGGTTGGTGCCCAGCTTGACCGTACCCGCATCCGGTGCTTCGCGACCAATGAGCATGTTCAAAAGCGTCGTCTTGCCCACGCCGTTCGGCCCCACCAGCGCAATCCGGTCGCCGCGCTGCACGGTCAGGGAAAACGGCTTGAGAATGGATTTCTCACCAAAGGTTTTGGAAATCCCCATGGCCTCAATGACCTTGCGCCCGGATTTTGGCCCCGCATCCAGCGCCATCGCCGCTGTGCCCTGCCGGTTGATCTGAGCGCTGCGTTCGGCGCGCAAATCCTGCAAGGCCCGCACGCGCCCCTGATTGCGCTTGCGCCGCGCCGAAATCCCCTCGACAGCCCACCGCGCCTCCGCCTTGATCTTGCGGTTGAGCTTGTGTCGCTGGCTGTCTTCCTCCGCCCAGACCTGATCGCGCCAGGCCTCGAAATCGGCAAATCCCTTTTCCTGCCGCCGCACCGCGCCGCGATCCACCCAGAGCGTCGCACGTGTCAGCGCCCGCAGGAACGCCCGGTCGTGGCTGATGATGATATAGCCCTTGCGGCTTTGTTTCAGCTCCTCTTCGAGCCAGGCAATGGCCTCAATATCCAGGTGGTTGGTGGGCTCATCCAGCAACATCAGATCGGGGCCACCGGCCATCAGACGTGCCAACGCCGCGCGCCGCCGCTCCCCACCACTGGCGGTCTCAACCGGGCGCGCGGGGTCAAACTTCAGCCCCTCGCCCGCGCGTTCGACCAGATACATCTCGGACGGCTCTAAGCCGTGAGCGGCGAAATCTCCCAGCGTTTCAAAACCACTCAGGTCCGGGTCCTGCTCCATGTAGCCGACCGACACCCCCGGCCCCGGCACCACCTCGCCGCTGTCGGGCTCCACCAGACCGGCCATGACCTTCATCAAGGTGGATTTGCCCGACCCGTTGCGCCCGACCAGCGCCACCCTATCCCCGGGCTGCACCACAAGGCTGAGGTCTTCGAACACCGGATCGCCGCCAAAGGTCAGCGATATTTCATTCAGTTGGAATAAAGGAACACGTGCCATGTGCCGCAGCTATGCCGCATTGCGACAAGCGTCAACGCATCTCGTTTCTTCTGGCCCCAAATATCCCCGCCGGAGGCATAAAAGTCATGCGAGCGCGCGCAACAACCGCTTGCGTGCGGCCGGGATCGCACCGATCTCCACCCCGGTGAAGACATGCAGGGTGTTCATCTGCCGGTCCACCACCGCGTGATCACTGACCCAGCCCCCCATCATCAGATAGGTGCGCAGCAAGGGGGGCATATGCGCCATCGCCTTCTTCAGATCCGGCTTACGACGCAAGCGCGCGGCAAATCGAAACACATCCGGCGCCTTGACCCGCGGCAACCAGCGCTTGGGGGCCAGGTGCCGCGCTTTCAGCATGGCAAAGGCGTCCAGATAATTCGCGGTTTCCGTGCCCACGAAAGACGAACAGCCAAAGAGCAGTTTGACGTCGTAATCATCCACATAGGCCGTCATCGCCGCCCAGGCGACACGCAGGATGTCTGGATCCTTCACATCGGGATCAATGCAGAAGCGGCCCATTTCCACCATCCGCCCTTCGAAAGCTTCCAGCGCAGAAAGTTCATAGTATTGTGCGGAATAGCTGGCGCCCACATCCGCGCCGGTCAGATCCAGCATCCGAAAGGTGCAGACCAGCGCGCCGCTCTGGGCATCTTGCACCAGAATATGGGCGCAGCGCGCATCAAAGCCGTCCGCGTCTCGGGCACAGTCCAGCCCGAAACAGCGCGCCCGCAATTCCTGTGCTGTCAGAATGTCATCCGGGTCCGTTGCGATGCGTGCCGCGTAGCGTGGTTTTCCCACCATGATCCTGGCTCCTTCTGCCCGCTCCACGGGGTCGCAGCCCTTCTATACCACCGTTTCTGACGGCAGCATGACAGGTCAGAAGTCCAGATCACCGCCGCCAGGTGTGAAGCGCCCGATGTTGCCCAGAAGCTGCCGCAAGAAGGATTTATCCTTGACGCTGGAACTGGTCACCCGGCGCGCCAGCGGCACGACCTGACCTTTTTCCAACCCGAAACTTTCAACATTGGAGACAATACCACCGGAATCGAAACTGATGGCAACGACCTCGCGCTCGACGACTTCCGGGGCCAGCATGGCAAAGGTCCGCACCCGACTGCGTACGAAATAGATGTTGCCCTCGTCGGTGACCGACCGCGAGGAGGCAGAGCCCAGCGTTTCCTCGACACTCGCGCGGGTATCGATGCCCACAACGATCTGCTCCAGATCCTCGGGCGGCGGCACATAGCCGTGATCGCGGTAGCGCCCGTCACAGGCCGCGAGCGTCAGACACAATAGCGCCATGGCACCCCAGCGCGCGCCTCTGAGGCTCCTGCCTTTTACCGTATTCACCGTACCCATAACCGCTGCCCTCTTGCCCTTGTGCTTCGTGGCTTTTATCCCGCTTACACCATGCACTGCACATGGTTCAAGAAACGAAAGCATCAGATGTCCAAGCAAACCCCTCCCAACCCCAGCGCCCTGCGCGTGGCCGACCTCAACCAAAACAGCGCAACCGCCTTTGCGCTGCGCCCTGAGGCCGAGGCGTTGAAAGCCATTGCCGCGGAGCTGGAGCTGCTGGGCCTGCGCAAGTTGTCCTTTGCCGGTGACGTGACGGCGCAGGGGCGCTCTGACTGGCATCTTTCCGCAAAACTGGGCGCGACGGTGATCCAGCCCTGCAGCGTGACGTTGGAGCCGGTGACCACGCGGATCGATGTCCCGGTCACCCGCCGCTATCTCAGCGATTATATCGAAGAGGACGCGCCCGAGGTTGAGATGCCCGAGGATGACACCTACGAGCCCTTGGGCCATTGGATCGATCCCGAGCAGGTGATGATCGAAGCGCTGGTGCTTGCCCTGCCGCTCTATCCGCGCAGTGACGGCGCAGAGCTGGGCGAAATGGTCTATTCCGAACCCGGCATTGCACCGATGCGGGATGAGGATGCCCGCCCCTTTGCCGGGTTGGCATCGCTGAAGGATCAATTGTCCGATCCTGATAAGGACAAGGGCTGACGCACTTGGATCACATTCCAGTTGATCGCGCCAAAAAACGCCTTGCGCTGCCGATTTTTCTGAGTATTTTGCGCCGCTCACCCAATTAGGGTTGGACAAGGCGTGGGCTTGGGCCTAAACGCACGTCACACCCGGCTGATGGGAATAGAATTGAAACTCGGCCCCGCGCTCCGATGCGCCCGGCCCCGAATGACAAAAGGCCCAAGACAATGGCTGTTCAACAGAACAAAGTCTCCAAATCGCGCCGCAACAATCGCCGCGCGCATGACGCGCTGGTTGCGGCAAACCCCAACGAATGTACCAACTGTGGCGAGCTGAAACGCCCGCACCACGTTTGTGCTGCCTGTGGCCATTATGACGACAAAGAAGTCGTGGCGCTCACAGAAGAGATTGATCTGGAAGACGACGCGGCCTAAACCTTTCCCTTAAACAATAAAGGGCAGAGGTTTTGGGGGCAGTCGCACTATGACGGCGCAGACCGATCAGGCACACGCGAAGGCCAGACGCATCACAATATCCGTAGATGCGATGGGCGGGGATGAAGGCCCCGCCGCGGTGATTGCAGGGTGTGACGTGTCCGCCCGCAAGAATTCTGACATCCAATTCATCCTGCACGGTCCCAAATCGGAACTCTCCGGTTTGGTGGACCGCAAACGCGCGCTCGAAGGCCGGGTGGAAATTCGCGATGCCTCGGATGTGGTGACGATGGATGACAAGCCCAGCCAGGTCGTGCGCAACGGCAAGGACACGTCCATGTGGTCGGCCATTGAGGCCGTGCGCGAAGGCTCCGCCACTGTGGCGGTTTCCTGCGGCAACACCGGCGCGCTGATGGCGCTCTCGATGATCCGCCTGCGCAAGCTGCCGGGCGTCAATCGCCCCGCCATCGCAGTGCTCTATCCCTCCTCCAACCCGCAGGGCTTCAATGTGATGCTGGATGTCGGCGCCGATGTGAAAGCGGATGCGGACGATCTGCTGCGCTATGCGCTGATGGGGATGTCCTATGCCCGCAACGGTCTGGATTTACCGCGCCCGCGTGTCGGTTTGCTGAACGTCGGCACCGAAGAGCACAAGGGCCGCACCGAACTCAAGGAAGCCTATGACCTGATTCGCGATCAGCGCGATGTGGCCGGTTTCGAATTTGTCGGCTTTGTCGAAGGCGGCGATATCTCCGGCGACATCTGCGATGTGGTCGTGACCGATGGCTTTACCGGCAATGTGGCCATCAAGACCGGCGAAGGCACCGCGAGCCTGATCGGCGACCGCCTGCGCGAGGCCTTCAAGTTCTCGCCGCTGTCACGGCTGGCCTCGCTGCTGGCCTATACCTCGCTGAATCGTCTGAAAAAGAAGATCGATCCGCGCCGGGTGAACGGCGGCGTTTTTCTGGGCCTGAACGGCACGGTTGTGAAATCACACGGATCGGCAGATGCTACAGGCGTATCTGCGGCAATCAAACTGGCCGCGCAACTGGCCGATATCAAATTCACGGACAAATTGGCCGCGCGTGTCGCCGCCCTGCCCGCAGAGGAGAGCGAAACATGACCCTGCGTGCCGTTGTCAAAGGTGTCGGTCACTATCTGCCGGAACGCGTTGTGCCAAACGCGGAGTTCGAGGCGACACTCGACACCAATGACGAATGGATCCGCGCCCGCTCCGGCATCGAGCGCCGCCATTTTGCCGCCGAGGGGGAGACCACCTCGTCGATGGCCAGCGCTGCGGCGCGGGCCGCGCTCAAGGACGCGGGCCTGACGGCGGCGGATATTGACGCGATCATCGTGGCCACCTCCACCGCGGATCTGACCTTTCCCTCGGCCGCCACCATGGTGCAGGCCGACCTAGGAATGGATCAGGGGTTCGCCTTTGATGTCCAGGCCGTCTGCGCCGGGTTCATCTATGCGCTCAGCAATGCCAATGCGCTGATCCTCTCCGGTCAGGCCAAACGCGTTCTGATCATTGGTGCGGAGACGTTCAGCCGCATCATGGACTGGACGGATCGTTCAACCTGCGTGCTTTTCGGCGATGGTGCGGGCGCATTGATCCTGGAGGCGCAGGACGGCACAGGCGGCCCGGAGGATCGCGGCATCCTCTCAACCGATCTGAATTCCGACGGGCGCCACAAGGATCTGCTTTATGTGGATGGCGGCGTCTCGACCGGCACCACCGGCTATCTGCGCATGCAAGGCAATCAGGTTTTCCGCCACGCTGTTGAAAAGCTCGCCTCAACCGCAACCAAAGCCATGGAACGTGCCGGGGTTGCGCCACAGGATGTGGACTGGATCGTGCCACATCAGGCCAACATCCGCATCATCCAGGGCACCGCGAAAAAGCTTGGCCTGCCGATGGAAAATGTCGTGGTGACCGTGCAGGATCACGGCAATACCTCTGCGGCATCGATTCCCCTGGCGCTCTCCGTGGGCCGTTCGCGCGGCCAAATCAAGGAAGGTGACCTGATTGTCACCGAGGCAATTGGCGGCGGACTGGCCTGGGGGGCGGTTGTTCTGCGCTGGTAAGGGACTAATTTTGCCCAAACTGCATCCGCCAAGCCATTGATATTGACTCTGAAAATCCCTCTCCCCTATGGTTGCTGAAAATCAACGGGGGGACAACCATGTCGGAAAAGACTTTGACGCGTATGGATCTGAGTGAAGCAGTGTTTCGCGAGGTCGGATTATCTCGCAATGAAAGCGCGCAACTGGTTGAATCCGTGCTGGAACATCTCTCCGAAGCGCTGGTCAAAGGTGAGCAGGTCAAGATCTCTTCCTTTGGCACTTTTTCGGTCCGTGACAAATCGGCCCGCATCGGTCGCAACCCCAAGACCGGCGAAGAGGTTCCGATCAATCCCCGGCGGGTGCTGACCTTTCGCCCCTCTCATCTGATGAAAGATCGCGTGGCAGACGGGAACAAGTCCTGATCTGATGGCCAAATCGCCCGATGCTTTTCGCACAATCTCGGAAGTCGCCGACTGGCTGGGCGTGCAGGCGCATGTGCTGCGCTTTTGGGAAAGCAAATTCACCCAGGTAAAACCCATCAAACGCGCGGGGGGCCGCCGGTACTACCGCCCGGCGGATATGCTGCTGTTGGGCGGGATCAAGAAGCTGTTGCACGATGACGGTTTGACCATCAAGGGCGTGCAAAAGATCCTCCGCGAACAGGGGATGAGCCATGTCGCGGATCAGTCGCAGGCGCTTGATGACCTGACCATGGCCGTCATCGAGGGCAGCACGGCTTCGGAGACACCAAAGGCCGCGGCCAAACCGGAGCCTGAAACAGTCGCGGTCGACGATACCCCCGATGACACGGGCGAAATGCTTCAGGCCGAGGCCTCGTCTATCGAGGCGGAAGAGGACGTCGATGACGCGAGTGCGCCAGCGCCGGAGATAGAGGCTTTGCTCTCTGACGACGCTGAGGCGGACGAAGCTGAGGTCGCGCCCGAGGCGGAACCTGCGCCGGAAGTGCGTCCAGAACCCGATGTAACGCCTGAGCCAGCCCCCCCGGCGGCTGCGGAGACACCGCCCGAGCCTGACCCGCTCCCCGAAGAAGCACACGAAACACCTGAACCTGAAACTGAAGAAGAACCTGCCCCAAGCGCCCCTGTTCCAGAACCGGAATCGATCAGCGATCCGGAACCGGAGCTTGTGGAAACCAGCCCGGAGGCGGCAGAGGTTGCAGAACCAGAGCCCGCGCCCGAAGACCCGGCACCCAAAGAAGAAACCGACGATGCGGAGGAGGTTGACGCGGCGGCGTTGCCCAGCTTCATTCGTCGACCGCTCGCGGAGCCGGAATCGGATGCGCCCGCGCAAGCAGAAGCGGCCCCAGAAACGCCGCCAGAAGATGCCGCACCAGCCGAACAACCTGAACCGGAAACCGCGGAACCAGAGGTCGCGGCAGGCGATGATGCCACTGCTGAGCAGCCCGCGCCAGAGCCTGCAGCAGAAGACGCCGCTCCGGCAGAACCGGCGCAGCTGAAACCGCGCGTCATAGACCTGCCGGATCTACCGGTGGAGGCGGATCTTCCAGCCGCACCTTCGGCGCTCTCTGCCGTGGCACGAGCCAAATCGCTGGCCGCCAAGGACCGCGATGCCGCCAAGCCGCTGCTGGCGCAACTGATCCGGCTGCGGGCCAGCATGGCGAACCCGCGCAAAGACACCCACAAAGACTGACAGATGGCACTTCCCTCTTGTCTCGGCCCTCAGATCGGGTATGAAGCGGCTCATGTCGGGCTATGGCGCAGCCTGGTAGCGCGTCCGTCTGGGGGACGGAAGGTCGCAGGTTCGAGTCCTGCTAGCCCGACCACTATCCGACATATGCCAAGTGCCCGCGCGCGCCCCGCGCGGGCCTTTGCGCATTCAGGAGAGACGATATGAGCGGTGTCCTGCCGAACCAACAGATCAGCCAGATGATCGACGACAGTCAGATCGCGTCGAAGCGCCCGATCATTGACGCGCAGATCCAGCCCGCCAGCCTTGATCTGCGCCTGGGCACAACGGCCTACCGGGTGCGCGCCTCCTTTCTCGCAGGCCTCGGTAACCGCGTTTCCGACCGCCTGAAGGAATTCAAGATGCACAGCGTCGATCTCTCGGACGGCGCCGTGCTGGAAAAAGGCTGCGTCTATGTGGTGCCGCTGATGGAATCACTAGCGCTGCCAGAAGACATCCAGGCGGTCGCCAATGCCAAAAGCTCCACCGGGCGGCTCGATCTGTTGACCCGCACCATCACCGATGGGGGCACGGAATTTGATCGCGTGGCCCCGGGCTATTGTGGCCCGCTTTATGCAGAGATTTGCCCGCGGTCTTTCTCGGTCCTGGTCCGGCCCGGCATGCGGTTGAACCAGATCCGCTTTGGCGATGGTCAGGCGGTGCTGGGGGACGACGCCCTGCGCGCGCTGCACGCGGAGACGCCCCTGGTCGACGGTACGGCGGTGATCGACGATGGCTTGGGCTTCTCCGTCGATCTGCGCCTGCCCGACACGACCCTCGTGGGGTACCGGGCCAAACCGCACACCGGTGTCATCGATCTCGATCGCATCGACCACTACGCGCCTGCGGAATACTGGGAAGAAGTGCACAGCAGCAACGGGCAGATCATTCTGGACCCCGGCGCCTTCTACATCCTTGTCAGCCGCGAGGCGGTGACGATCCCGCCGGAATATGCCGCCGAAATGGCGCCGTTTCTGGCGATGGTGGGGGAATTCCGCGTGCATTACGCGGGCTTTTTCGACCCCGGTTTCGGGCATGATGCCGCGGGAGGTGCCGGATCACGCGGGGTGCTCGAAGTGCGCTGTCATGAGGCACCTTTCGTGCTGGAACACGGTCAGGTCGTTGGCCGTCTTGTGTATGAACGGATGGCCGAGGTGCCCACACAGCTTTATGGCGCGGGAATTGCCTCCAACTACCAAGGCCAGGGCTTGAAGCTGAGCAAGCATTTCCGGTCCGCCTGAGCGACACCTCTTACCTGCGGGTGATGCGGCCCATCATCTTGGCCGCGCGGCGCGTCTGATGGGCGGCGCGTTTGTTCTGCTGGCGCTGTTGCGGGCTGGCCGGTTCATCCGCCATATCGGTTTGGGGGTTTTTCCCGCGTCCCATGGATGCGGCCTTGTTGATCCCCATATTGATGCCCTTATTGACCAAACGCCGCGTCAGCTGGCGCAGGATCATGTTCAGAATTCTATCCATTATCTCGCCCTTTGGATCTTTGCCTCGCGTATACTATAGCACCAATTGCGGCAATTTTCAGGGCAAAGCCGGTTAATCCTCGAAAAGCTCGCTCTGTCCTTCGGTGCTTTCGTCTTCCCCCTCCTCCTCAGGGCCGGGCAAACCCGCACCGGGCGGCGGACGGTTTTCCAGAAGACCCGCAGCCCGCAATTCCTTCAGGCCCGGCAGATCACGCGCATTTTCCAGACCGAAGTGATCCAAGAACTCCTGCGTCACCACAAAGGTCACAGGCCGCCCCGGTGTCATCTTGCGGCGCCCGAACCGGATCCATTCCATTTCCAGCAGCTGATCCACGGTGCCGCGGCTGACGGAAACGCCCCGGATCTCTTCGATCTCGGCGCGCGTTACCGGCTGATGATAGGCGATGATGGCGAGGGTTTCGATGGCGGCACGCGACAGCTTGCGCGTCTCGACCGTTTCGCGCTGCATCAAAAACCCCAGATCGGGTGCGGTGCGCATCGCCCAGGCATCGCCGATCTTGCACAGGTTTACGCCGCGCCCCTCATAGCGTTTGCGCAAATGCACCAACGCTTCTGCCGGGTCCGACCCATGCGGCATCCGCGCAGCCAGTTCACGCAGGGAAATCGGCTCTGCCGTGGCAAAGAGAATGGCCTCGACCATGCGCTCCTGTTCGCCCATCGGGGGCGCTTCAAACAGGCTTTCTTCGGTCTCTTGCGGGGCGTCTTCGGTCACTGTGGGCTGTCCCTTTTGCGCAGCTGAATGGGCGCGAATGTCTCTGACTGGCGGATTTCCAGATGGCCTTCTTTAACAAGCTCCAGCGAGGCCGCAAAGGTCGCGGCCGTGGCTGACCGGCGGCGCGCCGGGTCCAGCTCCCAGCCTTCCGGGAGGTAGCTGGAAATATCCGTCCAGTCGCCGGCAAAGCCCATCAAACCGCGCATCCGTTCCAGCGCCTGTTCCATCGTGAACACGGCATCGCGGTCCATCACAAAGGGTCGGAAATCGTCACGCGTGCGAATGCGCGCATAGCCCTGCATCAGGTCCAGCAAGGTGGCGGTGTATTGTATCTTGCGGGTGCGGGTCACCTCATGCGTCTGACCGCGCGCAAAGAAATCGCGTCCCAGTCGGTCGCGCCCCATCAGCCGGGCGGCGGCATCACGCATCGCCTGCAATCGCTCAAGCTGGAACGCCAGATGGGCGGCCAGTTCTTCGCCAGAGGGGCCCTCTTCGGTGGGATCGGGGGGCAGCAACAGGCGCGATTTCAAGAACGCCAGCCAGGCCGCCATCACCAGATAATCCGCCGCCAGTTCCAGCCGCAGCGCCTTGGCACGTTCCACAAATGCCAGATATTGCTTGGCTAGCGCCAGCACGGAGATTTTGCGCAAGTCCACCTTCTGCGTCCGGCTCAATGTCAGCAGCAGATCAAGCGGGCCCTCAAACCCATCGACATCGATGATCAGCGCTTCGGCAGCCAGCCTGTCAGCGACGGAGATCGTGTCTTCTTCAAAGGGGTCTTCAGCCATGCACCATAACGATTTTCACGCCCCGTTTAACAGCGTCTCAAGCTGCGCGCGCAGGGCGTTAATGTCAATATCGTCAGGGGTTTTACGCGCCGCCAATGCGCGTTCCGCGCGGGTTTGGGCGGCTTGCGTCATCTCTCCGGCAGCTTCGGCCACCGCGCGCCGATCAGCCAGCGGCGCGTTGCAATGCAGCACCAAGTCACATCCTGCGGCAAGCGCGCCCTGCGTGATCTCGGTCAGGCTGCCTTTGAGCGCTTTCATACTAGTGTCATCGGTCATAATCAGATTGTCGAAACCGATCTCTTCGCGGATGATTTGCATGACCTTGGGCGACAGGGTTGCGGGGCGGTCATCGAGCGCCTCATAGACCAGATGTGCGGTCATCCCCATCGGCAGATCCGTCAGCGCCGCGAAAGGTGCAAAATCTTCGGCACTCAGCGCGGTGTGCTCGGCATCAACCTGCGGCAGGTCATAGTGGCTGTCGAGGGTCGCACGACCATGCCCCGGTATGTGTTTGAGGACCGGCAACACCCCACCGTCCAGCAGGCCATTTGCCACCGCGCGGCCCAAATCGGCCACCTTGGACGGGTCCGCCCCGTAACACCGGTTGCGCAGAAATTCATGTGTCGCGGGTCCCGCCAGATCCACCATGGGCGCACAATTGCTGTCGATACCGACCGCTTTGAGCTCCGCAGCAATCAGCCGGTAGCGCAGATACATCGCTTGGCCCGCATCAGCCCCTGCCTGGGCCACAAAATCCAAGGGCGGCGACCATTCTGTCCAGACCGGGCCCCGCAGCCGCTGCACCCGCCCGCCTTCCTGATCAATGGTGATCGGTGCATCCCGCCCCACGGCCTCGCGCATCTCTCCACACAGACGGCGTACTTGATCAGGGCTGTCGATATTGCGCGCAAAGAGAATGAATCCGAAGGGGTTGGCGGTGCGAAAAAAAGCTTTTTCCTCGGCCGTCAGGCTCAGGCCATCCGCATCCAGGATCGTTGCGCCAAACCGCGTCATTTCACAGCGACGGGAATGCAGTCGACGCCTTCGGCCTTGAAGGCGGAACAGAACCGGCGCGCGTCCGCCAGATCGACAAACCCCATGGCCCGCAAGCGGTAGAAGGTGCGCCCACCCGATTGCGCCCTTTGCACCACGCGGGATTTGTCCTGCAGATAATCGCCAAAGCGCGCATCCAGCCGCGACCATTCGGCCCGCGCCACATCGGCGCTGTCAAAGGCCCCGAGCTGCGCCAGACGTGTCCCGGCAGGGATCGCCGCCGCGTCAACTTCCGAGGTCGGCGTGTCGGCCACGAAAGATGCAGCCTGCAGCGTCGCGGCATTCGCAGGCCGCAACCGGGGGCGTTTGACGACCTTTTGGGGCGGGGTGGGTTCAAGCTCTGCGATCATCTCTGCCTCATCGGCCGGATCCGCAGGTGTCTCTGATAGCGGCGACGTCTCCTCAGACGCGGATGCCTCCGGCGTCGCCAGCGGGGTAACGCCCGCCGTCAGCTCAGCAACCACCGCATCGATCGCACCACTTTGCAGGTTGTCGGCAACCGAGTTTCCGCTCTTTGCGGGCACGCGTTTTGCGCCCCCAATGGTTTCCGCAGCGGGTGCCAGCGGTTCGGGCTGGGTCACCGGCGCCACCTCAGCC
The DNA here is from genome assembly GCF_947501835.1 of uncultured Roseobacter sp. NCBI lineage: Bacteria > Pseudomonadati > Pseudomonadota > Alphaproteobacteria > Rhodobacterales > Roseobacteraceae > Roseobacter > uncultured Roseobacter sp. The sequence goes on from NZ_CANMXR010000001.1 coordinate 304,268, forward strand.
GCGGTAATCGGCTGATCTTCTGGTGCCAGTTCCGTGTCTTTCGGGGCAAGGACAACCTGATCGACCGGCCCTGCCGCTTCGCCCTCGGCGGCAACGGCATTGACCGCCAGCCCCTGATGCCGCGCCAATTGACCGCCCGGGTTTTCGGGCCGGATGCGCATCTCGCCCTCCGCCGCGCGGACCACGGGGATACCCGATACGTCGCGCACCATCAGCTTGTAGCCCCAGACGCCGATGCCCGCGATCAGGGCCAGCGACACAACCGCGCCCGCAACATTTGTCATCATCGTCAAAGAGTTGGGTGCCACATCGTCACCCTGCTGGCTTTCGGAATCACGCCCGTAAGCCCCCATTCCATGGGAGAATTCAATGTCCGCCATCTTCGCCTCGCTGCCACCGGGATACGATGCCCCAATGGTCTGTCTGATGCTTGCCTGCTCTGGCGAAGGTCGCGATTTTCTTACCGCATTTCCTGCGCCGGTGTGACACCAAGAATACCAAGACCGGCTGCAATTACAACGCTCGTGGCGCGTGCCAGCGCGATTTTCGCCGTTGTGACTTTTGGGTCATCCTGCACGAACCGCAAGGACGGCAGATCATGGCCCTTGTTCCAGAGCGCATGGAAGGTGCCCGCCAGTTCGTCAAGATAAATCGCCACGCGGTGCGGCTCATTGCGGCGCGCCGCCGTTTCCACCAGACGCGGCCACTCGGCAAGCTTGGCAGCCAGCCCCAGTTCGGCCTCATGATCCAGCAGGCTCAGATCTGCGGATTGCAGGGTTTCGTCATCCACTGAGATGCCTGCTTCGCCTGCCTTGCGCAGAACAGACACCCCCCGGGCGTGCGCGTATTGCACATAAAACACCGGGTTTTCCCGGCTCTGCTCCATCACCTTGTCGACATCGAAATCGAGCGTTGTGTCGTGCTTGCGCGTGAACATCACAAACCGCGTCACGTCCGGCCCGACCTGATCCACCACATCGCGCAGGCTCGCAAAGGTCCCTGCCCGGTTCGGCTTCTTGACCTCCTGCCCGTCTTTGAAGAGCTTCACCAGTTGCGTCGGCATGATATCAAGCGGCACCTGCCCTTCGGACAGTGCGGAGACCGCCGCCGTCATCCGTTTCGCATGGCCAACATGATCCGCCCTCATAACATCGATCAGCAGATCGAAACCCCGCTGCAGCTTGTCGTGGTGATAAGCGATGTCAGCGGCGAAATTCGACCAACTGCCATCGGATTTCTTGATCAGGCGATCTTCGTCATCGCCGTGGACGGTGGAGCGGAACAGCTTTTGCACTCGCGGCTCCCCGTCATCGGCCTCATTGCCCTCGGGCGGCGCCAGGGTACCGTCATAGATCAGACCCTTATCGTTCAGGTCGTTGATCGCCGCTTCGATCCCCCCGCTGCTGCAGATTGATTTTTCGGAGCAGAAGACATCCATCTCCACCCCAAGCGATTTAAGGTCCGCGCGGATCAGGTCCCCCATCGCGTCGATGGCAAACGCCTGCACGTCCCGCAGCCAGACCTGCTCACCCTTGCCCAGATAGGCATCGCCGACCTTCTCTTTCAGCGCTTCGCCCGCCGCGATCAGGTAATCACCGGAATAGGTTCCGTCGGGAAAGGCGACCTCCTGCCCCTGCGCTTCGAGGTAGCGCAGGTAGACGGAGCGCGCGAGCGTATCACCCTGCCCGCGGCTGCCGTTGATGAAGTATTCTCGCGTGACGTCATGGCCCGCAAACTCCAGCAGCGAGGCCAGCGCGTCGCCAAAAACAGCGCCCCGCAAGTCCCCGACGTGCAATAGGCCAGTGGCGTTGGCGGAGACATATGCGACATGAACGCGCTTGCCCTGCCCAAGTGTTGCCCGACCGAAATCGATGCCCTTGGATAACGCCGCAGCGATCACACCCTGCCAGACAGAGGCCGCAAGACGCAGATTCACAAACCCCGGCCCCGCAACCGCTGCGTGGGTGATCCGCGCGTCCTTGATCAGATGAGCGGCCAGCGTTTGAGCAATGTCTCGCGGTTTCATGCTGGTAGGTTTGGCCAGCACCATCGCGGCATTGGTCGTCATGTCGCCGTAGGCAGCATCGCGCGGAGGGGCGACCGTGACATTGTCCAGCGCGAGGCCCTCGGGCAACTCACCGGCGGTGACCATGTTCTGCAGGCAATCCAGCACAAGCGCTTGAATATCGGCGAAAAGGTTCATCTCTTGGGTCCTGACCGAAGCTTTCGGCGGTTTATCACGCACAAAACCCGGGTCAATCATCCAAGGCCATCGCGTGGCGACCGTGCGCCAAACCCATACCAGGGCAGGCTGACGGCGCTTGCCCCCGCAGTTTCACCATATCCTCAAGGTTTGCCCAATTGATTACCCGGTTGTGATCAACCGGTCGTGCTCCTGCAACGCAAAACGATCAGTCATACCAGCGATGTAGTCCGAGACAATGCGCGCCAGCGCGGTTTCACCCTGGGCTTCGTCCACATCCTTGCGCCATTGCTTGGGCAATTGATCGGGATGCGACATGAAATAGGGGAACAGCTCTTCGACCACCTGTGTCACCTGCGCGCGCATCTCGACAACGCTCGGCGCGCGATACATCCGATCAAACAGAAACGACCGAATGACCTTCAGGTCGGAAAACACATCGTCGGAAAACCGGATGATCGTTTGCCCTGCCCCGCGCACATCGTCAACAGATTGCGGCTGCAACGACATCAGACGGGCCTGTGCAAAATTGATCACATCCTCCACGAGAACGCCGAAGAACCGACGCAGGGCTTCGTGCCGCCTGCGGTAGTAGTTCAGGCCGGGGTAAAGCTCGTCCACCTCTTCAAAACAGGCGTTCAGGATCGGCAGCGCCGCCAGCTCATCGGTGGAAAACAGTTCCGCCCGCAGGCCATCGTGCAAATCGTGGTGGTTATAGGCGACGTCATCCGCGATGGCCGCAACCTGCGCCTCGGCGCTGGCAAACGTATGCAGTTCCAGATCATGCTGCGCGTTATAGATCTCCAGCGCCCAGGGCACGGGGCCGGTCACCGGGCCGTTGTGCTTGGCCAACCCTTCCAGCGTCTCCCAAGTCAGGTTCAACCCGTCAAAGCTGGCATAGTGCCGCTCCAGATGGGTCACGATCCGGATCGCCTGCGCGTTGTGATCAAAACCGCCAAAAGGCGCCATCAGCTCTGAGAGCGCATCTTCGCCCGTGTGCCCGAAAGGCGTGTGGCCCAGATCATGCGCCAGCGCCACGGCTTCGGTCAGTTCGGGGTTGAGCCCCAACGCCCCGGAAATGGTGCGCGCCACCTGCGCCACCTCAATCGAATGGGTCAGACGCGTGCGGTAATAATCGCCCTCATGTTCAATGAAGACCTGCGTTTTGTGCTTGAGCCTGCGAAAGGCGCTTGCATGAATGATCCGATCCCGATCACGCTGAAAACATGACCGAAACGTGCTTTCCTCTTCGCGCACACGCCGTCCCCTGGCGCGCATCGGGTCCGAGGCATAAAGAGCCGTCATCGCTGGCTGGTCCTTGTGGCCTGTCCTGAGAGTTTCTATATTGCACGGGAAGCCTTAATGAAACCGCTTGACGGAGTCCGCAGATGCAACTTCCGCCCACAGTCACACCCCGCGCCTTTGACCGGCTGGTCGAAATCGGTGCTGCCACGGAGGGAAAAGCCCTGCGGGTGGCGGTCGAGGGCGGCGGCTGTTCCGGTTTTCACTACGAGATTGTGCTGGACGAGCCGCGCGATGATGATCTGATTCTGGAAGGATCCGGGCAAAAAGTCGTTGTGGATGCGGTGTCTTTACCGTTTCTGGGCGGCGCAACAATCGACTTCACCGAAGAGCTGATCGGCGCGCGGTTCGTGATCGACAACCCGAATGCCTCGAGTTCATGTGGATGTGGCACATCGTTTTCGATGTGACATCAAGAACGCCGGATAACCTTCTGTTTCGAAATAATACTAATTAAGAACCCGCGCGCGCGAATCCTTCGAAGAATGCGCCGAACCGGTCGGACGACTGCTCCGCACCAAAGAGGATTTCCACCCCGTCATCCCCCACCGCGTCCGTCAGACCTTGGCGCATCCTTTCCCAATCGCCGCTGCGCGCGGGACCAAGGTGAAACATATATTCCGACATCGCGCGCAAGGGTCCCCTGCGGCTGACGTGGCGGTCAACATGCAACCCAGCATCCGACGGCGTGCCGGGAAAGCTGCTGTGATCGGCAAAGCCAGCCCACCAGGATGTCACTAGATACTCGTGATAGGCGTCCGTTGGCCCTGCCCCGTTGGCCCGCAACACGAACCCGCCCATTTCCCGCGCAATCCAGTCTTCCCAGATCACGCTTGGGAAGTGCCCGGCAAACCGCATGGCGACGCAGATTTCAGCAAGTAAATCAACATCCTGGTCGAGATAGGCCAGAAGGCCCGCAAACTCCAGACTTGCTAGGGCGGCTTCCTCCAGATGTGGATTTTTGGCGCCGTATTCAGACAGATAGAAAACAATATGCGTCAGCTCATAGGCTGCTTTTTTGTTGGGCAGAGCAAAAGTATCGGAACGATTGACGAAACGATGCAACCGCTCTGTCAGCCCCCGATCTTCCTGCTCAATACCGCGCCTGCTCAATAGGCGTCGTGCTTCTGCGCGTTGTAAATCCGACAGCTCCGCCTCGGCCACCCCGGCCTGGGAGGCCCAATGGCACAGCGCTGTTCCTTTGTCTTTGCCCAATCCGAGGTCTTCGAGATCCAGACAAATCGACAGTAAAAAACGGTAGTATTGCGGGAAAAACCGGAGCCGTTCCTCCAACCCATCATAAACTTGGGTGTAGGGTTCAAGCGCCGCCCCCGCCAATTGCGCGCCACCGGTGGCCAGAATATTGAGGATTTCGGCGTTTTCCTTCAGCCAGAACACATCGTCGGAGCTGCGTCGATGGCAAGCGAAATTCTGCAGCAAGAGCGCCTGGCGTTCCGGCAAGCTCTTTCTGCGCGGCAGATCCAAAGAGACGACGTTAGACATGGGGGTTCTTCCTTTGTCTTTAGGATCTGCCGTGCAAGGCTCCTGGCAGGGACCGCGCCGGAGGATGTGGCCCGGCCCGAGCCAAAAGAGACGGGTTACATGGAGGTCGTGAAAAGACCGGTGACATCGCCCGACAGCGTGTCCCGCCCGGACACCATGCTGGTGGTGAACTGGCCGGTTTCAGAACCTGCCATCACATCGGCTTCGGGAGCCATCGATGTGGTGAACAGCTCTGTCCCCACACCGCTCATCATATTGGTGCCGGCAGGTCCCATGCTGGTTGTGAAAAGTGCCGTTCCTGCGCCGCTGTGGAGATCATTTTCGGCGTGGAAAAAAGCGTCGGCAGCAGGTGTGGCGATCATTGCGTTCGTCTTCATAGCATATCCCTTTCAAATGAAGTTTTCGCCGTTTCACGCTTGCCCGTTTAACGAGAGCTTCCAAGTTTTTTTCGCGTTAACAATGTGTTAACACTTACTTATCCACAGGCGGAAATCGGCCTATCGACCCGATGCGCCACAGATCTCGATCTGGTAATCTTGGTTAATTTTTTTTTATCCACAGTGGGTAAATCTGTGGATATTAACCATTTCCAAAACGCCTGCGTTAACCATTAACGAGAATCACGGCGTCGCCGCGACGAGCATCCCGTGGCCGCGCGCCGTCATGGCTCTTGCCCTGACCTGATGGTTGCGCGATAGCTGAGGCACCCGACCAGCAGGAGCCGACCATGAAAATCGCCACATTCAACATCAATGGCATCAAGGCCCGGATCAACGCGCTGCCCGATTGGCTTGATGAGGCGCAGCCCGATGTGGCGGTTTTGCAGGAAATCAAATCGGTGGATGAGGCCTTTCCGACCGAGATTTTCGAGGAACGGGGCTATAACGTCGCCACGCACGGGCAAAAGAGCTTCAACGGCGTCGCGATCCTGTCCAAACGCCCGCTGGAGGATGTCACGCGTGGCCTGCCCGGCGATGATACCGACGAACAGGCCCGATGGATCGAGGCAACCATCACCGGCGATACCCATCCGGTGCGGGTTTGCGGGCTCTATCTGCCGAACGGCAATCCGGCGCCGGGCCCGAAATATGATTACAAACTGGCGTGGATGGCGCGGCTGCTGGCACGGGCGGAACAATTGCTGTCGGAGGAGACCCTCTTTCTGATGGCGGGCGACTACAATATCATCCCGCAGGCCGAAGACGCGGCAAAACCGGACAGCTGGCGCGAGGATGCGCTCTTCCGACTTGAGAGCCGCGCGGCCTTCCGCAAACTGATCAATCTGGGGTTGACGGACGCCTTTCGCGCGCGCATGCCAGGCCCGGGACATTATAGTTTCTGGGACTATCAGGCCGGCGCCTGGAACCGTAACAACGGCATCCGGATCGATCATTTGCTCTTGTGCCCGCAGACGGCGGACATGTTGACCGACTGCGTGATCGATAAGGACGTGCGCGGGCGCGATAAACCCTCCGATCACGTCCCGGTCTGGGTCGATCTGGCCGTGTGAGCTAACTGGGTCAGGTCGCAGGATTTGCCCTTGACCTGAAGTTACTCCAGCCCGCTATGGTCCACCCGCCGACAGAAAACGGGAGGGCTTATGCGCATTTCAGAGGTGGCCGCGAAGAGCGGTCTGAGCATCGACACCATCCGGTATTATGAGAAATCCGGCCTTTGCCCTCCCATCACGCGGGGCCGTGATGGCACGCGTCAGTTTACGGCGGAAAACGCGGAATGGCTGACGCTGCTGTCCTCGTTGCGCGACACGGGCATGCCCACCAAAGACATGCGGCATTTTGCGGGCCTCTACCAAACAGGCGATGCCACGATCCCGGAACGCAAACACCTGCTGCTCGAACATTCCAGACGACTGGAGGCGCGACACGAAACGATCAATCAGTGCAAGGCCTTACTGGCGCACAAGCTGGCGCGGTATGACCGGATACTGGGGCAAAGCTCATGAAGGTCATCGTGGTCGGCGCAAACGGTGACATCGGCAAAGTGGTTTGCGACGCTTTGGGCGCGCGGCACGATATCGTCACGGTTGGACGCTCCAGCGGGGATTTTCAGATCGATATGTCGGACCTCTCCGCAATCGATGACATGTACGCAAGCGTCGGCCAGTTTGACGCGGTCGTTGCCACTGCGGGCGACGTGCATTTCAGCGCCTTGCAGGAGCACACCGCGGAAACCTTCATGATCGGTCTGCGCCAGAAGGTCATGGGGCAGATTAACCTCGTGCTGGCAGGGCTGCGCAAAATTCGGGATCGTGGCTCCTTTACCTTAACCAGCGGCGTGCTGGACCGCGACCCGATCCCGATGGGCACTGCTGCGGCCACCGCAAATGGGGCTCTGGCTGGATTTGTCGTCGGCGCCGCGATTGAAATGCCGCGGGGCCTGCGCGTGAATGTCGTCAGCCCCTGCCTGCTGGATGTCTCCGCGCCGCGCTATGGCGCATGGTTTCCGGGGCATGATCCGGTACCCTCCCGGCGCGTCGGGCTGGCCTATGCAAAAAGCGTCGAGGGTGCGGTCACCGGTCAGGTCATCACGGTAGACTGACTTGGCGCATACAGAAAAAACCCGCCGGGCTGTCGGATTTGCAATCCTTCGCGCGTCCTCGCATCATCAGGGACCACAAGGGAGACCGCGCCATGATGTACGCAATCACGATCTATGGAGAAGCCGGGATGTTCGAAAATCTGCCGAAAGACCGGCAGGAACAGGTCATGGCAAACCACCACGCCTTGCAGGAAAAACTGCAGGACCGGGGCGATTTTATTTCCGTCAAGCTGATGCCGCCATCGTCGGCGGTGACCATCGACCCTGCGCCCGAAGCGGCGGCTGATCCGCTGATTATCGACGGCCCCTTTGCCGAGACAAAAGAGAGCTTTTTGGGTTTTTATGCCGCCGAGTTCAGCAATCTGGAGGAAGCAATCACCCATGCGCGGATGATTTCGTCCCCCATTGCCCGGCTGGAGGTCCGCCCGATCGCCTGGGCCGGAGGGGCCATTTCAACCGATTGATCGGGAAAGGCGGCGCATGTCGGATTGGCTGGAAGCGAGCTTTGCCCACCAACGCCCCAGGGCCATTGCAGCGTTGACCCGGTATTTTCGCGACGTGGAAACCGCCGAGGAAGCCTTTTCCGAGGCCTGCATCAAGGCCCTGACCGACTGGCCCAAAAACGGGACGCCGCGCGACCCCTTTGCCTGGTTTCTGACCACGGCCAGACATGCGGGCCTCGACAAACTGCGCAAGGCACAGCGCCAGACGCGCCTGCTGGCGGAAAACCGGATTGTCATGGAAAGCGATGCCCCCCCACCCCCCGATCCGCATGAATTGCGGGATGATGTCCTGCGCCTTTTATTCATCTGCTGCCATCCGGCGCTGGAGCGGCAGGACCAGATCGCCCTTGCCCTGCGGATCGTGGGCGGGTTGACCGTGCCGGAGATTGCACGGGGGTTTCTGGTCAAACCCAAGGCGATGGAACAACGGATTACCCGCGCCAAAAAGAAGATCGCCGCCCAGCCGGTGGCCTTTGAAACCCCCAGCCCGCGGGAACGCGGCAGGCGTCTGGGCGAGGTTTCCCTGATGATCTACCTGATGTTCAACGAGGGGTGGTCGACCTCGGATGCGCCAACGCAAATCCGCCTGACGCTTTGTGAGGAGGCGATACGGCTGGCCCGGCTGATGACAGAGCTCTTCCCCGGCATGGGCGAACAGGCGGCCCTGCTGTCCCTGCTCCTGTTCCAGCACGCCCGGCGCGACGCACGCATCGATGCGACCGGACATCTGGTGGCATTTGAAGACCAGGATCGGCAGCTCTGGGACCGTGCGGCGACTGCGGAAGCCACGGCATTCTTCTACAAGGCGCAGCGGATCGGGCATCAGGGCCCCTACCGCATCCAGGCGGCCATCGCGGCAGAACATGCCGCCGCGCCAACGCCGGCGCATACCAACTGGCCGGTGATTGAGGCGCATTACGCCGCCCTTCACGTGTTGCAACCGACGCCGGTGATCCGTCTGAACCTGATTGCAGTGCAGGCCAAGACACAAGGGCCGGAGTTTGCGCTGCGCGAGATGGAGACGTTGAAAACGGATCTTCAGGCCTACCGGTGGTATCACACGATGCGGGCTGCCTTGCTGACACAGACGGACCGCCCGGAGGCCGCCATCGATGCCTATCGCGCGGCCTTGGACCTTGGGCCAACCGGGCCGGAACGCACCGTGATCGAAGAGAAAATCGCCACGTGTCGAAAAAATATGGAAGGCCTGTAGGATCGCAAGCCGATCACGCGTCCTTGGTTCAGTCCCCGATGTGGGACACCGCAACAAGGAGCGACATTGTGAGCATTCTCGACATGACAACCATCGGCAATTCCGGCTGGATCGGCCATTCAGGGCCAGACCAGAACGCGGCCAAGACGTTCTACAAGGACGTGCTGGGCTGGACGATCAACGACATGCCGATGCAGGACGGGTCCAGCTATTCCGCCGCAGCGGTGGGCGAAACGGCCATCGGCGGCTTTTCCCCGATGCCGGAGGAAACCGGCGTCTGGACGATCTATTTCACCGTGGCCGATGTGGATGCAAGCGTGGCCACCGCGCAGGCCAAGGGCGCGACGCTCGTCGCACCCGCAATGGACATGCCGGGGGTCGGGCGCATGGCGACGCTGACCGATCCGCATGGCGCGCGCTTTGCCCTGATCACCTATGAAAGCATGACCGGCTGAGCGCCCTGAGAGGAGACCTGACCATGGACCAGATGCCGCAAACAACGCTAATCTTCACCGCCCTCTTCGTCCTCATGAGCGTGCCCATTTCGATCCTGGTCGGCCTGCGGCGCGCAGAGACCGGCATCATGATGCTGCATGGCGATGATGAGGATCTGCTGCGCCGTATTCGCGCGCATGGCAATTTCATCGAATATGTCCCGCTGGCCCTGCTGGCCATGGCCGGGGCAGAGATCGCAGGCGCGCCCTCCTGGCTGGTGCTGGCCTGCGGGGTCGCCTTGCTCGCCGCGCGGCTGATCCATTACGTTGCCCTGCGCCGCAACCCCACGGGGTCGGGGCGCCTGATCGGAGCGGCCCTGACCTCGCTCACGATGCTGGTCCTCGCGGCGTCGATCCTGCTGACCCTGGGCGGGGTGATCTGATGCCGCAGGACGAAGAGCTCATCGCAAGGATGCGGGCCGCCCTTGAGGGGCATGCCGGGATCAGCGAAAAACGGATGATGGGCGGCACCTGTTTTTTCCTGAACGGTCATATGCTGAGCGGTGCCCGGCGCGACAAGGATGGCCTGCGCCGTTTCATGTTCCGGGTCGGCAAGGCGCAGGAAGCTGCCGCCCTGCGCAACCCCGTCGCGCGCCCGGTTGTCCAGGGCGCGCGCAAGCTTGGTGGTCTTGTGCATGTGACACATGATGAGTGCGACGCAAAAGAGTTACAGGAATGGCTGCACCTCTGCCTCACCCACGCGGCATCCCTGCCCCCTAAATCCTGATCCGGAGGCCCCATGGATCCATTTGACCATTTCTCACCGCAGGCCCTCACCTTTTTGTCGGACCTGAAGGCGCATAATGACAAGACCTGGTTTGCAGCGCACAAACAGGTCTACGAGCAGGAGATTAAAGAACCCGCCAAAGGCTTTGCCCTGGCCATGAGCGCGGCACTAAGCACGACAACCGGCAGAGCGCATCACGCGAAAATCTACCGCATTCACCGCGATATCCGTTTCTCCAAAGACAAGACACCCTACAACACTCACATCCACCTGTCCTTTGCGCCAGAGGAGGGAGGACCCAACGCGCCGATGTGGTTTTTCGGGCTTGGCCTCGAAAGGCTTTCGCTGGGCTGCGGGGTGTTTCAGTTCGACAAGGACGGGCTCACGGCGTTTCGCGCCCAGATGGCAGGTGACAAGGGCGCCGCGTTGATCGCGCTGACCACACGTTTGCAGGACACGGGCCTGCGTGTCAGTGCACCGGCATTGAAACGCGTGCCTTCGGGCTTCGACAAAGACCATCCGCATGCGGAAGCACTGCGCCGCAAGGGGTTTTCGGCCTGGAAAGACATCTCAGACACTGGGTTTGTCACGCAGCCCGACCTTGTGACCAGAACAGTGTCAGAGATGACCCCCCTGCGTGAGGTGTTCGACTTCCTGTCGGATATCGCTTGAGCGAAGCAGCTATCATGCCGGGGGCGTGTCACTTTTCATGGCCAGAATGATCCTCTGCGCCAGGTCCAGAAAAACGCCCCTCTCGGCCTCCGACAGCCCGACAAGCGCATCGGCATTCTGAGCCACCGCCGCGGCAATGGCGGGTTCTTTCAACGCGCGCGCCTGATCCGTTAGCCAGACCCGTTGCACCCGACCATCCGAAGCATCCCGTTTGCGCACAATCATCCCGTCCCGTTCCATCCGGGTCAGCGTATTGGCCATGGTCGCCTGTTCGATATCAAGCCGGGCCACCAGTTCCTTTTGCGTTAACCCGTCTTTCTCCCAAAGCTCCAAAAGCGCCGGAAAGGTACCGGTCGTCAGGCCCAGCGGCTTGATCCGCTCCGACAGGCCCCGTGCAAAGAGCCGCGCCATGTGATTCACCAGATATCCGGCAGAGTGGTTTTGAAAGGATGTCATTCTTCTGAATACCACTTGCATAGCAAGCTATGCAATATTATATAGCTTGCTATGTTAAATCATGCATCAGGAGCAAACCAATGGTCAAAACCCTTCACCCAATTGCAGGAGGCATCGCCCTGCTCACGATCTTCACCTTCTGGATGTCGACGATCCTTTCAGAACTCTTTGGCAGCACCGCGGCAATCGTCATGGTGAAAACGCTCATTCCCTGGGGCTTCGTGATCCTGATCCCGGCCTTGATGACCGCAGGCATCACAGGTGCAACACTCTCGAAAAAGTTCCGCGGACCTTTGGTTGCCAAGAAACAAAAACGGATGCCTTTTCTGGCGGCCAATGGCATCCTGATCCTGATCCCCTCGGCGCTTTACCTATCTTTCAAGGCACAGGCGGGCGACTTCGATGCAGCATTCTATGCGGTGCAAACCATCGAACTGATTGCGGGCGCGGTGAACATTGCCTTGCTGGGGCTCAATATGCGCGACGGATTGTCCCTGACCCGGTGGCGGCGTCGCCTGACCTGAGCCTCGGCGGGTGATTTTAGATCGCATCCTGCGTTGGACGCAGGCCGCGCGGCGCCCTTACGGGGCTTCAAGCCTCCAGCTCGGCATCCCAATAAAGGAAATCCATCCAGCTTTCATGCAAGTGGTTGGGTGGGAATTTGCGGCCCATGTTGCGCAGTTCCTCTGCGCCCGGTTGACGCGGCGGCTTGCGTAGGGACAGGCCAGTGCGGTGCAGCGGTTTTGACCCCTTCTTGAGATTGCAGGGCGAACACGCTGCCACCACATTCTGCCAGCTCGTGACCCCGCCGCTGGCGCGGGGCACCACGTGGTCAAAGGTCAATTCGCCCTTGGCACCGCAGTACTGGCACCTGAATTCGTCCCGCAGAAATAAATTAAAGCGCGTGAAGGCCACGCGCTTTTGAGGTTTCACATAGTCCTTGAGAACAACGACCGACGGTATTCTGATCTCGGTACTCGGGCTTCGGACAATATCGTCATATTCGGCGACGATATCGACCCGGTCGAGCCAAGCCGCCTTGACGGCTTCCTGCCAGGGCCAGAGCGACAGCGGGTAGTAGCTGAGCGGCCGATAATCGGCATTCAGCACCAAGGCCGGCCTGTGCCTCAACGCCGCCGGGTTGCGCGTAAAATCCGTTCTGAAATCGCCGTCCATGTCTGGGCTCACCCTATGCCGATTTGCCTGTACCCTCGCGCCAACCGCGCCACCAGCGCGCGAGTCTCAAGAAGACTATATATCGTGGTTGCAAGCTGACAAGTCCTAGTGTGACCACAATATCTCGCCATTTGGTTAAGTCGATTCCGTAACGATTAAGTGACAGTTATCCACAGGCGCACTCCGGACGGGCACAAGACCCGCCCGGCGCGCGACTTTACGGGTTATGGCATCACACCGGTTTGACGCAGGTGGTCCAGGATCAGCGCAAAAATCCGGTCGTGCTGGGCCACGCGTTCCTCAGCGCCCTTGACGCAGACAACCTCATCGCCGGGCTCTTCCCGCTTGAGGATCTCATAGCCGCCTTCGACACAGGCACCCATGAAATCAAAGTGGCCCGCATCTTCGATTTCCACATGAGTGACCAGCGCATCCGGCAGGGCCGCTGCAAGGGCGCGGGACTCGACGTCCTGATTGAGCATATCCTGGCGCCCGGACCCCAACACCAGCACCGGCATGTCGATGGCCTGCAGGCTGGCCGGAGCGAAGGTCTGCGCGCCGCCGAGATCCAGCGGGATCACCGTGCGGATACGTGGATCGGACCGGTCGCTCTGCAACATCTCAAGATCATCCGCATTGTGCCCGACCTTCCAGCCGTCGAGCACATCACAATCCACGCGCTCCGGCGCATCAACACAGCCGGCGGCAAAATGTGCCGCATCATGCCGGGCGCCCGCTGCGGCCATCACCGTATAACCCCCCAGCGAATGCCCCGTGGCAGCCACCCGGGTGGGGTCCATGTGATCAGCAAACCGCGGATCGGTCAGCAGCTGATCAAAACTGACGCTGAGGTCGGTGGCACGCAGCCATAATTGCCGCGCCTGATCCGGGTCGCGGCCAAAGCTGGTGGTGCCGGGATGGTTGGGCAGGATCGAAATCACGCCTTCTGCGGCCAGCCGTTTCGCCAGCCACGCCTGATTGACCGAATTGCCGTACATCCCGTGCGAGATCATCACCACCGGGAAGACACCCGGCGCAATGCGCGCATCAAGATGGCCGGTGATGTCGCGCCAGACGGCACTGCCCCGCAACAGCTTTTCGTCTCCTTCGGCTTTGGTGGGGTACCAGACATGGCCGTCGAGCGCACGCGCGCCACCGGGATGGGCCGCCTGAAACTCGGCAACGCCCGGGCGGTGGTCCTGCGCCTCGGTCAATGTGGGCGACAGCGCGATGAGAGCGAAGCTCAAACTGGCGGTCAGGTTGAAAAGGTCTCGGGTCATGGCATGCATCCTTTATGTTGATTTGCGTGATGCTGACCACTTGAGCCGTTTGGGTTTTTCGGGCAATGGAGGGGCTGTCCTGAAAGCTGTTTCAGGACAGGTTCGCGCCCCTAACGAGCAGGAAAGACAGTGATTTCCGTGCCCCTACCGCTTTTTCTGACCGGGCTTGCCGCCTTGATGGCGGCGCTTGTGGTCACGCGAGGCTGGCTCGGGACGCACGCCAAAACACTGTTTCTGGTGCTGGCTGCCGTGATGATGATCGAAACCATTCTGGTGGCCCTGCGCTTTGCCTACCAGATCGAGGGCGTGCTGGTGATCCAGCGGTTGCTGCCCTTCTGGATTGGCCCGCTGCTCTATCTGGGTTTTCTGGCGCTCAGCGACCGTGCGGAGCATCTGCGCCGCCTCGTCGTGCTTCATCTGGGCTGGGCCGCGGCTTTCACCCTGGTGGTCGCCGCGGTGCCGCAGGTCCGCATCGCGCTCGATTTTCTGATCGCCTTCAGCTACGCGTTTTATGCCGTGCTGCTGATGCGTCTGTGGCGCGGCGGCCCGGACCGGTTGTCGCAATTGGCCGTGGCCCATATTCCCAAGATGCGACGGTTCATGGTGCTGGGTGTGCTGCTCCTGGCCGTGACCTGCCTGATGGACACGGTGATTGCCGTCGATTTCATCCGCAACGAGGGGGCAAACGTCACCCGGATGCTGTCCCTTGGCAGCCTGATCCTCATCCTGCTCTTTGCCGGTGCCGCGTTCTGGATCGGCAAGGCCCCTACCGGCAAGGAGACCACCACATCCCTCTCTGATCAGGACGATGATGTCGTCACCCGCGCCACGCAGTTTTTGGAGGAGACCCGGCTTTTCACCGATCCCGATCTGTCGTTGACGCGGCTGGCCCGGCGCATTGGCGTGACGGATCGGGTGCTGTCCACAGCCGTGAACCGGCAAACCGGCAAAAACGTGTCGCAATTCATCAACGGGTTTCGGGTGACGGCAGCGGCTGATCTGCTGCGCGCCACCAATGACCCGGTGAGCGCCATTGGTGAGGCCGCGGGGTTTCTGACCCGCTCCAATTTCTATACGGAATTCCAGCGCGCCTATGGCCAAAGCCCGGGCGCCTATCGCAAAGGCTAGGCGCAGGCCCGCATCCCGCCGCACCTGCACCGTTGCCGCGAAGAAGTGTTCCCTGCCACAAGAACAGAAAAAAGGGACACATATATATGTGTCCCTTTCCGGCGCGGCGCCCGGGCCTGCCTCTGGGAGGACAGGCGGACCCGCTACCCGCCTACGGCCTTGCGGTGCTCATTGTAGGCGGCTTTGATCCCATTACCGCTTGTGATCTTGTCGGGATTGGGCTTGTACCATTCTTCCTTTTCATGATGGCGCTGCCAAAGCCGACCCTCCTTGTCAACAACATGCCGCCAGCAGTTTTTCTTGACCTCATCCGGCTCGTCCTTGTCTTTCCATTCCCAGACCGCCTCATAGCAGAGCGTGCCTTTCGAGGTCACATACCATTTGCCATCGGCGTAGGACTTGCTGTTGTCCTTTTCGCTGGTCCAGACGGCCTGAAATACGCCGCTGCCGCCCCAATAGGACCCACCGCGTGACCAGTTCCAGGTGTTGCCCAAATAGGCTTCGATGACCCGTTGCGGATCAGCCGGTTTCGATCCGCGCGGTTTTTTATCCGCCAATGCGGCGGTGCCTGCGGTCATCAAAGCAACGGTCATCACGGCGCCTAAAGCACCTTTCATCGTTTTAAAAATCATATTTTCCTCCAAATGAAACGTGTCTCTATTCCACGCGATTCCCCCGAACCGCGTCATGATCCATCTGGACTATGCCGGTGAAAAAGACGGCTTTTGCGTTTGGCGTGAGGATTTTCTGTGAGGGCAGCAACCGGCCACAATGAGCTTGCGGGTGCGTGGCCTTGATCGCCGATGATGCGGATTTCCGCCAAGCGGTTACAGACTGAGCTTGTCCCGCATGAAGGCCAGCGCCACCGACAGACCATCAGGCGCGATGCCGTGGCCCGTGCCCTTCATGATATGAGCATAGACGTCTTTCCATCCCGCTTCCTGCAATGCCTCTGCCGCCTGGGGCAGCGATTGTGGCGGGACAACATCATCCGCATCCCCATGCACCAGCAGGATCGGCGGGCGCACAACCACCTCATCCGCCAGTGTTTCGGGGCTGAGCAAACGGCCCGAAAACCCGACCACACCCGCGATCTCATCTTCGCGGCGCGGGGCAATGTGCAGCGCCATCATGGTGCCTTGGCTGAAGCCAAAGAGCACGACCTGTTCCGGCAAGACATCCTCATCCACCATCAGCGCGTCGAGAAAGGCGTTCAGATCCTCAACCGCCTGCATCATCCCGCGCATCGATTCCTCTTCGGAGGAGCCGTCAATCCAAGGGATCGGAAACCACTGAAACCCCATCGGGGCCCCGGCGCAGGCTTCGGGCGCGTCAGGCGCGATGAAAAGCGTATCCGGCAGGTGTTCACCCAAAGGGTCGGCGAGACCAAGAAGATCGGCACCATTGGCCCCGTAGCCGTGCAGGAACACGACAACGGACCGCGTGTCCCCGGATACCGGCGCCCGCCGCCCTGCATTCAAAACCCGTGTCATGTAATCCCGTCCCTCTGCTTTGCGTGTCTGTAGTAGGCAAAGAGCAGCCGCGCCGCAACCGACCGCCAGGGCGACCAGTTTTCCGCCAGCTGCCGCAGGACCGGTTCGCGGGGGCGTTCGGGCAAATCGTAAAGCAGGCGCGCCGCTTCCTGCAGCGCCAGATCACCGGGGGCGAATACATCCGCCCGCCCCAACGAAAACATCGCATAGATCTCGGCAGTCCAGACACCGATGCCGGTGACGGCGGTGAGTGTTTTGACAACCTCGGCGTCAGGCGACTGGCGCAGTGCTCCAAAGTCGATCTCGGCCGCGGCCAGCGCATGGGCATAGCGCGCCTTCTGACGACTGAGACCGAGATCGCGCAAATCGCCCTCGGATCGCGCACGCACCGCCTCGGCGTCAATCACACCCGCCGCTTCCAATTTGCCCCAAAGCGCGCGGGCAGAGGCGGTGGAGACCTGCTGACTGACAATCGCACTGAGCAATTGGGAGAACCCATCCGGTCTGCGCCGCAGGGGCAGCGGCCCAGTGGTTTTGTAGGCCACCGCCAGGACAGGATCTTGTGCCGCCAGCCACGCAGCACCTTCGGCAACATCCGCGTCGGTTTCGACAATCCGGCCAATGCTCAAGGATTGGCTTCCCAGGCCAGCGCCTCAGCAACCGTTTCGACCACGGGCATGGCCACTGGCGGATCCGGCCGGTCGATCATGGAAACCCGCACGCCCAGACGCCGCGCGGCAAGCAGTTTGGACATGCTCGCGGCGCCCCCGACATTCCGACAGATCAGCATCGAGATGCGGAGATCGCGAAACAATTGCTCTTCATGGCGTTGCGAAAAAGGCGGTTTCCCGACCACATAGCTCACGAAGGAAAACGGGGGCGGCGCTGTTGGGTTCTGGGTTTGGCGTAAAAACAGCGCCTGCCCGGCAAATTCGGCAAATTCCGGCAGCGAGGCGCGGCCGGTATTGCTGAAAACCCGTGCATTTGCCGGGATTTCCTTTGCGGCCTTTTCGACCGAAGTATAACGTATCCACCGGTCCTGGCCCGTGGGACGCCAGGAGGGCCGCAGCACCCGTACGTAACGTAGATTTCTCTTTGCGCATAGCACCGCCGTGCGGCTCGAAATGGTTGCATCGAACGCGTGGCTGGCATCGATCACGCAGGCCACTTGATTGTCTTCAAACCATTGATCCAAGGCATTCGCGTCATGAAACGGACCGATCCGCGTGGGCACCGGCAAGGGGTCAAAGACGCGTTCCGGCTCCGGCAGGCTGGCAATGACGTTGCGCCCCCGGGTCACCAGCCGTGACACGATGCTATGCGCCTCGCGTGCACCCGCCATGACCAGAGTTTTTGTACCGTTTCGCATGGAGCGACTTTATGTCAGATCGCCGGGGGTGCAAGAGGGCTTGCTCACTTCGCGCAAGAGGATTACGCACACGGCATGCAACATGTGGATGATAGTCGCGCCAAGCGCAACGTGGCAGTGCTGGTGATGGCACAGGCCTTTCTGGGCAGTCAGATCACCATGATGTTCGTTGTCGGCGGTCTCGCCGGGCAGCAAATGGCCGTGAATGCCTGCCTTGCCACCCTGCCGATTTCAATGATCGTCTTTGGCTCGATGACCACGGCACCCTGGCTTTCGGGATTGATGCAGCGTTTTGGTCGGCGCGCGGGTTTCATCGTCGGCGCGGCGGGGGGGCTTCTTGGGGCCTCGATTTGCGCCTATGCGCTGACGCTCTCGAATTTCTGGATCTTTCTGGTCGGCAGCTACCTGACAGGCATCTATATGTCATCGCAGGGTTTTTTCCGCTTTGCGGCTGCCGATACCGCCTCTGATGCCTTCCGGCCTAAAGCGATTTCCTATGTCATGGCAGGCGGGCTCCTGTCTGCCATCATCGGGCCGCAGTTGGTGGGGTACCTGACCAGCACTAATCCCGACGCGACGGTCATGCGGTTCTTTCCGGTCTATCTGGCTGCCATGGCGCTGAACGTCATGGGCATGTTCCTCTTCGCCTTCCTCGACATCCCCAAGCCGCCCAAAAGGACTGTGGACAGCCCGCATGGTCGTTCCCTGGCAGAACTGTTGAAAACGCCGCGCATTGCCGTGGCTGTCATCTGCGCCATGGTGTCTTACGCGCTGATGAACCTGGTGATGACCTCCACACCGCTGGCGGTTGTGGGCTGTGGCTTTGCGGTGGCCGACGCCTCCAATGTGGTGACCGGGCACGTGCTGGCGATGTTTGCGCCGTCCTTTTTTACCGGCCATCTGATCGTACGTTTCGGCGTGGAGCGGATCATGGGCCTGGGTCTGCTGATCCTGGGCGCCGCCGGGGCTGTTGCCCTCTCTGGTGTGGAACTGGGGCATTTCTTCGTGGCCCTCATCTTGCTGGGGCTGGGCTGGAACTTTGGTTTCATCGGGGCCACGACGATGCTTGCCGGCGCGCATGCGCCGCATGAACGCGGACGAATGCAGGGATTGAACGACCTCTTGGTCTTTGGCGGTGTGACCTTGGCGTCGCTGTCTTCCGGCGGTCTGATGAATTGCTCCGGCGGCACGCCGCAGGAAGGCTGGGCCGCCGTCAATATCGCGATGGTGCCTTTCCTCGTGCTCGCGGGGGGGGCGTTGATCTGGCTGGTGCTGCGGCCCAGAGAACAGACCGTCTGAGGGGGCGCTGCCCCCCGGTGCGTCGCACCTCCCCCGGGATATTTTTAGCCAGAAGAAGTCAAATTCGGCGTTTCAGGCGTGCGAGGATCAGCGCAGCGCTGCGCAGGATCGCAGGTTCCGCAAGCTGGCCGCGGGCCACAAGCTGCGGGGTCTTTTGTACGCGGCGCAGGATGCCCCGCGTACGCCACCCTGAGAGCAGCACCAGAAGGGAGGGCGTGCTCAGGCGGGTTTGCCGCTTGAGATCACTCAAGGCGGCGTTTGCGAGCTGCAACAGCGTTTCCGGTCGCCCGTCGTGCATCGGTTTTTTGCCCCGCGCTTCCAGCTCAGGCAGCGCCTGCATCCAGTTCGCCAGTGCGATGGCGCGCGCCACCCGACGAAAATCAGCTTCATCCTCAGCGGCGGCGTCCAGCGCGCGCGCCGCCGTCCACAGCAGGTTGCCAGTGGTCGCGTCGAGATATTGCCAGAGCGCGGCTTCATCCTCGAAAGCGTCGCTGCCAATGTCCCAGCGACGCGCCGCCACCAGATCGTCCAGCAGTCTGGCCCCTTTGGCATCAAGGCAAGCAGCGAGCGGCGTGACCACTTCGTGGCGGCGCACTGGGGTCCCTTCGGCGATTTCCTCGAGGGCATCGCGCCACCACTGCAAGCGCATTTCCGCGATCATCGGCTCCTGCGTGAGCCAGGGCGCGCGCGATACCTCGACGTTGAAGGCGTAGAGCGGGAAGAGAATGCGCCGGGCCGTGACCGGGCTGGCCATCGTGGCCGCAAATCGGTCCGGGTCGCCTTTTTCCACCAGTGCTGCACAGGCGTTGAGGTCCGCGTCAAACTGCATTCGGGCGCACAACGCTGAGCAGATAGCCGAAACTTTCGCGATGCGCACGCCAGACCGCCGCTTCGGTGCGGGCCTCCTCCAGAACCTGCGTCAGCGCGCCACTTGCGCCGGGGCTCAGCTTTGCGATGCGTTGATCAAGCGGCCCGTAGTAATCTTCCCAGGCCCTGTCGGATATTTTGCGGGTCGCCAGAGTGGTATAGCCTGCGGCCTCCACCCACGCAGCCACGCCCGCCACATCGGTCATCTCTGGGTAGTCCGCCCAGAGATCCACCGCCGCTGTCGGGCGGTCCTCGGTGAACCAGCAGACATGGGAGAATGCGACCACACCGCCGGGGGCGAGCGCCTCGCGCCAGCGCTGTAATCCTTCGGTCACGCCTAGAAAATAGAGCGCGCCAGCACACCAGATCATATCGTAGGGGCCGGTGATGTCGGACATGTCCGCCACCAAAAGCGTTACATTCGGATCATCGCCCTGCCGCGCGCGGGCCTGTTCCACAAAGCCCGCGACCTTGTCCATCGCGTCGACATGCCCCCGAGGGGCCACCCGGCGCAGCGCCGCGATATCGGCGCCCGGACCACAGGCAGCGTCACAGATCCGCGCATCAGGTTTCAGATCGGCGATCTCTGCGGCCCAGGCCACATCGACGTCTTCGCCCGGCCCCTCGCGCGGCAAATCGCGGTGCAATTCGAAAAAGGCGTCCCAATAGGCGTCGCTCATGCCGCAACCTTTCGGTCGCGCAGCAGTTTCCAGCGGATCGCATCCAGCAGCGCCTCGAAAGAAGCGTCCACTATATTCGCGGAAACCCCAACCGTCGACCAGCGCCGCCCCTGCCCGTCTTCGGAATCGATGATCACACGGGTCACCGCCTCGGTGCCGCCCTGGGTGATGCGCACCTTGAAATCCACCAGCCGCATGTCGTCGATGATCGCCTGATAGGGGCCAAGATCCTTGGCCAGCGCCTTGGCCAGCGCGTTTACGGGGCCGCGATCCGAGCCCGTCTCATCCATGGATTCGCTCACCGACAGCTTTTTGACGCCATCGACTTTCACGACCACCACGGCCTCCGACAGGCTGATCATCTTGTCATATTTGTTTTTGCGCCGCTCCACCGTGACGCGGTAGCGTTTGACCTCAAAGAAGTCCGGCATCTGGCCCAGGGCCGCGCGGGCCAGCAGCTCGAAACTGGCCTGCGCGGTGTCGTAGGAATACCCCTCTGCCTCCCTCGCCTTGATCCGATCCAGGATCAGGCCCAGGGCCGGGTCGCCTTTTGCCACGGTAATGCCCGCAGCGGTCAGACGTTCGCGCAGGTTGGATTGCCCGGCCTGGTTCGACATCGGAATGATGCGCGCATTGCCCACGTCATCGGGTGCGATGTGCTCATAAGTGGTCGGGTCCTTGGCAATTGCCGAGGCGTGCAGCCCCGCCTTATGCGCAAAGGCTGAAGAGCCGACAAAAGCCGCCTGCCGGAAGGGCACCCGGTTGAGGATTTCATCCAGCATCCGGCTGGTCCGTGTCAGCCCTTTGAGCGCTTTTTTCGTAACGCCAATCTCAAACCGGCTGGCATAGGGGTCTTTCAGCAGCAGGATCGGGATGATCGAGGTCAGGTTGGCATTGCCGCAGCGCTCGCCCAGACCGTTCAGTGTGCCCTGGATCTGGCGCGCGCCGGCATCAACGGCCGCGAGCGTGCAGGCGACTGCATTTTCCGTGTCGTTGTGCGTGTGAATGCCCAGATGGTCGCCCGGAATGCCCGCGGCAATCACCTCTGCGGTGATCCGCCCGACCTCTTCGGGTAGCGTGCCGCCATTAGTATCGCATAGCACAATCCAGCGCGCGCCCGCGTCATAGGCCGCGCGCACGGTTTCCAGCGCGTAGGCCGGGTTGGACCGGTATCCGTCAAAGAAATGTTCGGCGTCAAACAGCGCCTCGCGCCCCGCGGATTTCAGGTGGGCAATCGATCGCGCGATGTTATCGGTGTTGTCTTGGAGCGCGATCCCGAGGGCCGCGCGCACGTGAAAATCATGGGTTTTGCCCACCAGGCAGACCGCTTTGGTACCAGCGTTCATGACCGCGGCAAGGACATCGTCGTTTTCCGCGGAGATGCCCACACGTTTGGTCATGCCAAAAGCCGTCATAGTCGCGCGGGTCTTCGGGGCGGCATCAAAAAACGCGCTGTCGGTCGGGTTGGCGCCGGGCCAGCCGCCTTCGATGTAGTCAACGCCCAGCGCATCCAACGCTTCGGCGATGGTGCGCTTCTCCTCGGTGGAAAACTGGACGCCCTGCGTCTGCTGCCCGTCGCGCAGGGTGGTGTCGTAGAGATAAAGGCGTTCGGTCATGGCTGTCTTTCGCAAAAGTAGATGGCTCGGCGCAAGCCGCGCGAAAACAACGGTCCGGGCTTACAGCCCGGACAGCCCCCGACCGCCCCCCCGGGCGGGGGCTTCACCCCCACCCGCGGTCGGGGGCTGTCCTTGGTGCTGGTTTGGGGCATCATTTCAGGGCCTCCAGCTTCGATGCATCGAAATCGGGGCTAATTTCATACACCGGACCATCTGCAGTATCTGTCAGGGATACACCCGCATTCGCCAAGTCTTCCCTGATCCGATCGGCAAGTTCCCATTGCTTTGCTCGCTTGGCGGCGATCCTCTCATCTATCAATCGCTGTATCTTCTTGGCATAAAGTCCTTCGTTCAAAACAACATTCAGCTTTGCATCCAGCACCACATCGTCAATCGTACGGGGGCGTTGCGTCTCCCAAAAAGATTCAAGGTCAATCCCAAGTAATTCAGTCAGAGTGTGAAAGAGCTTGGCCAAAGCAAGATTCCCAGCATTCGTCACCGACTGGGCTTCTTTGTAGAGTTCGTTCATCCTTTGAAGAACGGCATGCGTGTTCAGGTCGTCTTTCAAGTAATCTTCCGCAACAGAATCAACTACTGGCTCAGGAAAATTGGAAGCACGCGTCACCGCCGGGCGATCATTCACAAGCATCGCCCATTTGCGCAGCGTCTTCTCCGCCTCCTCCCGCTTCTTCTCTGTCCAATCCATCGGCTTGCGGTAGTGCGTCGAGAGCATCACAAATCGGATCACTTCGCCCGGGACCCCTTGATCCAGCAAGTCGCGGACAGTGAAGAAATTGCCCAGGGATTTGGACATCTTCTTACCCTCGACCTGCAACATCTCGTTGTGCATCCAGACCTTCGCAAATCCGTGCCCCGCGCAGGTCGATTGCGCGATTTCATTCTCATGGTGCGGAAATTGCAGGTCGATCCCTCCGCCGTGGATGTCAAAGGTCTCGCCCAGCAGGTCATGCGCCATGGCGGAGCATTCGATGTGCCAGCCGGGGCGACCCCGTCCCCAGGGGCTACTCCATCCGGGCAGATCATCGGTTGAGGGCTTCCACAGCACGAAATCCATTGGGTTGCGCTTGTAGGGAGCGACTTCGACCCGGGCGCCTGCGATCATGTCGTCAACAGACCGCCCCGACAGCTTGCCATAGCCTTCTTTCCAGCTGTCCACGGCGAACAAGACATGGCCTTCGGCGGCATAGGCATGGCCCTTATCGATCAGATCGGAGATCATGGCGATCATCTGATCGATGTATTCCGTGGCGCGCGGCTCCGCCTTCGGTGAAACCTCTCCATTGATCGACGGCCGCAGCGCGCCCAGCGCATCCATATCCGCGTGATACCAGACGATGGTTTCATCCGAGCGCGCGCGGATCAGCTCTTCGAGCGTGCCGGGTTCCCCCGCCGCCTTGCGCTTTTGCGCGGTTTCATTGATGCGGTC
Source organism: uncultured Roseobacter sp. (assembly GCF_947501835.1). NCBI lineage: Bacteria > Pseudomonadati > Pseudomonadota > Alphaproteobacteria > Rhodobacterales > Roseobacteraceae > Roseobacter > uncultured Roseobacter sp. The sequence goes on from NZ_CANMXR010000001.1 coordinate 328,255, forward strand.
GTCCACATCGGTGAAGTTGCGCACATAGGTCACGTGATCCGCGCCGTAGACATGCCGCAGCACCCGGTAGAGCACGTCGAACACCAGCACAGGCCGCGCATTGCCCAGATGCGCGCGGTCATAGACGGTGGGTCCGCAGACATACATCCGCACGTCATTCGCATCGATGGGTGCGAAGTCTTCCTTGCTGCGGGTCTTGGTGTTGTAGAGCTTGAGTGTCGTCATGACAGGCGTCCTTGCGCGGGTGTGGCGCGGGCATAGCAATCTCGATCAGGGATGAAAACGACCTAAAACCGCCCGCTGGGGGTGATCAGCAAATAATACAGCAAATGAGCGTGGTTTGGGTCATGCGGCATCCCTACCGCGCGCGCGCATCCGCGGTCAAGGGTGATTGACGAATCGTGCGCCCTCTGCGCCCCTGCGCGGACGCGAGACAGGGAGGCGACAATGCAGTTATCGACGCGGATTACCGGGCTGACCGGGGGAGGATCTGACGGCTGGGATGTGTTTCTCAAGGCGCGCGATATGATCGCCCAAGGGATTGATGTGACCGAACTGACAATCGGTGAACATGATATCCGCACTGCCGCCCCCATTTTGCAGGAAATGCATGCCACAGCGATGGGGGGGCATACAGGCTATGCCGCGGTGCCGGGCACCAGCAGCCTGCGTGATACCGTCGCTGCGCGTGTTGCCGAACGTACCGGCGTGCCCACGACCCGCAAGAACGTGCTGATCACGCCCGGCGGGCAAGCAGCCCTTTTTGCCGCCCATATGGCCGCTTGTGACCCCGGTGACACGGCGCTTTATATCGATCCCTATTATGCGACCTATCCCGGCACACTCAGAGGCGTAGGTGCAATCCCGCAGGCCATTGAGACCCGTGCGCGGGACGCGTTTCAACCCAGAGCAGAGGCGATCAGGGCGCATTCGAAATCGGCAAGGTCGCTGCTGATCAACACGCCGAACAATCCTACCGGCGTGGTCTATTCCGATGCGACGCTGCAGGAGATCGCCGGGATTTGCCAGGCCGATGACCTCTGGCTCATCTCGGACGAAGTCTACGACACGCAAGTTTGGGAGGGGCGGCACCTGTCGCCGCGCGCCCTGCCCGGCATGGCCGAACGCACCCTTGTTGTCGGATCAATGTCAAAATCCCATGCCATGACGGGCTCGCGCTGTGGCTGGATTGTGGGCCCGGAAGCCGCGATTGAGCGGCTGATCACCCTGGCCACCCATACCACCTATGGCGTGCCCGGGTTCATACAGGACGCCAGCCAGTTTGCCTTGACACAAGGCGAGGCGTTCGAGGCTGAAATCGCCGCCCCCTTCCAGCGTAGGCGCGCCATCGCCACGCAGGTGCTGGCGCAGCAGAACACGGTCAGCCTGGTGCCCGCGCAGGGGGCGATGTACCTGATGCTCGACATCCGCGCGACCGGGATGACGGGCGAGGATTTTGCCTATGACCTGCTGGATGCGCACCACATTGCGGTCATGCCGGGCGAAAGCTTTGGCACCTCGGCGGCGGGACATATCCGGGTGGCCATGACGATTGAAGATGGCGCTTTTGAAAGCGCGCTGCAGACGCTGTGCACCCACGCAAAGACACTGGCAGCAGCATAAAAAAGACCCGGCAGGCATATGCCGCCGGGTCTCGGTACGATCATCCGCAATCAGAACTGCCAGGAGGCGCGGATTGTGAATGTATCAGCTTCGGCATCGAAACCGGAATTGCCGCCGATGTCGCTGAAGTCATGCATCAGGTATTCACCCGAAACGATGAATTGTTCTGTCGCTTTATACGACACACCGACACCATAGAAATCACCGGTGTCGCTGCCGACGGATGTGTCCACCTCGGCCAGACCTGCGGTTGCATAAAGCAATGTGCGGCCGAAATCATAGCCGCCGCGCAGCTTTGCGCGCCAGACTGAATCGATGGAGGCCCCTACAGGCGACAGATCCACGCTGGCGTCGTCATAGTCCAACTCACCACCAACAACCCAGGAGCCGAAGTCGTAGTTGTACCCGGCATGCAGACCGTAAGTGGTGTCATCACCGCTGTTGCCCGCAAGCCCGGATTCGCCGTCCGCATCCAGATTACCGATCTGCGCACCCGCGTAGAAACCGGTCCAGTTACCACCCGTATAAACGGGCGCAGGGGGTGGTGCGGCTGGCGCTGGCGCAATGGTGGGTTCGTCTAAAGCGCCGGCAAAGGCGGGTCCTGTCAGAACAAGGGTCAAGGCCGTTGCGGCTGCTGCACTCAAGATATTCTTCATTTTCATATCCTTGATTTAGGTTTGGGACGCTCTTACGCGCGCCCTTGAACTACTAACTGGGCAGCAGCCCAAATGGTTCAATGCACAGCGTGTCAATCATATGTGAACGGGCCAAAACGAGCCGGTATTGGCGCAAAATCCCGCCGCCACTTGGCAATTCTCCGCTACGTGGCCCCGGATGAGCGCACAATCCAATTGCGACATGAGGTCGCAAACAGGCTTGACCGGTCAAATCGCTTCGCTCCAGATTGGCATAGAAGAAGGAGCCGGGATGCAAGGTCATCTGAGCAAGATCAACCTGATCATACGAACGATCGGTGCGGAACGCGGGCGCGCGGCCCGGGGGCGACCTGTTTAGCAACAGCCGCTTTTGACCGACACTTCTCTTAGGACCACATCATGACACAACGCACCCAATCCCGCAGCGGAGGCCGCTCGGCCCGCCGTGCTGCGCGCGCGGCCCCTCTGGCCACCCATCTGCGCCCCATTCGCCCTGGCATGGAGGGGGGCCGATACGCGCCCCTGACCCCCGCCGAAATGGACCGCATTCATGCCACCGCGCTGGATGCGCTGGAACAGATCGGGCTGGCCGATGCGCCGCCCTCGGGCATCGAACATCTGACCCGGGTTGGCGCGACCCTGGGCGAGGATGGGCGCATCCGGTTTCCCCGCGCGCTCATTGAGGACACCATCGCCCGGGCCAACCGCGCCGTGACCCTGATGGGCCGCGACCCGGCCCATGATCTGCAACTGTCGGGAAACCGCGTGCATTACGGCACCGCGGGGGCTGCCGTGCATCTGGTGGAGATCGATGGCAGCTCCTACCGCGAATGCGGCGTTCAGGACCTGCATGATGCGGCCCGGATTGCCGATACGCTGGAAAACATCCACTTCCTGCAGCGCCCCATGGTCTGCCGTGACATCACCGATAATCTGGAGATGGACCTCAATTCCATCTATGCCTGCTGTGCCGGGACGACCAAGCACATCGGCGTCTCCTTTACCGAGCCGGATTTCGTCAAACATGGCGTCGAGATGCTGCATATGATCGCGGGGGGCGAGGACAAATGGCGCGAGCGGCCTTTTGTCAGCAATACCAATTGCTTCGTTGTGCCCCCGATGAAATTCGCCACTGAATCCTGCGAGGTCATGGAGGAATGCATAAAGGCGGGCATGCCGGTGTTGCTGCTCTCTGCGGGGATGGCCGGGGCCACCGCCCCTTCCACGATTGCAGGCGCGATTGTGCAGGCGGTCTCGGAATGTCTGGCCGGTCTGGTCTATGTGAACGCCGTCAAACCCGGACATCCGGCGGTGTTTGGCACCTGGCCGTTCGGGCTGGACCTGCGCACGGGTGCGATGACCGGCGGGTCCGGCGAACAGGCCCTGCTCACCGCAGGCTGCGCGCAGATGCACAAATATTACGACCTGCCCGGTGGGGCGGCGGCCGGGATCGCCGATTCCAAACTGCCCGACATGCAGGCCGGGTGGGAGCAGATGTGCTCAAACGTGATGGCCGGGCTGTCCGGGCTGAACATGGTCTATGAGGCGGCGGGCATGCATGCCTCGCTGCTGGGGTTTTGTCATGAATCGCTGATTTTGGGCAATGATCTGATCGGTCAGGCCCTGCGCTGCGTGCGGGGGATCGAGATCAACGACGAGACCCTGGCGCTGGAGCAGATCCGCGAAGTCTGCATCGGCGGGCCTGGCCACTATCTGGGCACCGAAGAAACGCTGGGCCGGATGCAGCAGGATCACGTCTACCCGGAGTTTGGCGACCGTACCTCACCGAAAGAATGGGATGAATTGGGCAAACCCGATTTGATTGAAAAAGCCACGGCGCGAAAGAACGCTATTCTGGCCGAGCACTCCGCGGCGCGGTTTGATCCCCGGTTGGATGCCGACATACGGGCGCGTTTCAACATTCACCTGCCCGCGTAGCATCTAACGCTAAAAGGTGTCCGGATCCTGGGGGAGGACCCGGACACCTTGGACCTCAAGCCTCGAGTGTCAGCTCTGTATCAAAGGGCGAGAGGTCTGCTGGCTGTTTAGGCCGGCATCAGGCCAGCTTCTTGCGCGGACTGTACTTCTGCTTCGTCGAGCGCGCCGTCAGCATTCAGGTCCATCGTGGTGAAGGACTCTGCGGTGATGTCAGGATAAACTGCCTGAACCTCATCGATTGTCAGAACGCCATCACCATTCGCATCTGCCGCCAGCTGTGCGAAAGCCGCGGAGGCCGACATCAGTGCGATCAGTGCGATTGTGGGTTTGGTGATCAGTTTCATTTGGGTACTCCCATTAAAGTTTGAACAAAAGTGTCCAAGGCGCTGCTCTGCGCCTCACTTTGTCAGATGCATGAAAAGCCGGTTCCGTCCGTGCCATCTGATGGTGGGTCCCAATCGCGCCATTCCCCGCCGATCTGCCCGGCGCACAGCGGCGGTGCATCGCCTAAAAAGGGGCAATTGACATAATCGGCAAAAAGCCCCCGTCTGGTGTGCAACTTTTAAGGTGCCATGTTGGTTTTGTTCCACCCGAAAAGGAGCTCGACATGTACCAGTTGCACCATCTTCCCGACGAACTAGACGCATTGTTGCCCCGGCTATCGGCGCGTGCACGGCGTTTGAGCGACAGCCAGAGCGATGCCGACGACCTGGCGCAGGAGGCCGCGCTGAAGCTCTGGACCACGCTGCACAAGGGGACCGACGTCGACGATCTGGAGCGCTACGCGATGACCATCCTGCGCAATCTCGCACGGCAAAGGTGGCGCTCTGACAAGCCAACCGACCCGCTTGAGGATGAAAGCGCCTCGGTCCCGCCTACGGCGCCTGCGCGCATGGCCTGCGCCGATCTCGCTGTCGCGGTCGATAAGCTGCCCGAGTCCCAGGCGCTGCTGATCCAGATGATCGCTGCGGGCGAGACCAGCCCTTCCGCTTTGGCCGAACGCACCGGCCTGCCCGTAGGCACGGTAATGTCGCGGCTGGCGCGGGCCCGTGCGACGTTGCGACAGGAAATGGGGATCGAACGCAAAGCGCCGGTGTCCGAGCTTTTCTGACCGGCCAAACACGCGCCCGGACCCGGCTCTCAGTGGACTGATTTCCTCGGGTGGGTTTCAGGCCGCGGGCCCGCTGCGCGAGAACGCGGCACCCCCCCCTTTTGCAACGTGTTGGTGTCCTGAAAAAAGGGGGAGATGCAAAAGCACCTCCCCAAGGTTCGCCGTTCAGGCTCAATATGTTAACCGCTCGGTATTTTTCTGCCTGCGGCCTGAACGTCGTCGAGGGCGAGCGCACCCGCCCCGGATATCAGAGAGGCCAAGGTCCCACCCTGCCCGTCCCCAATCTCGTTGGAAATCCTGTGGATTTCCGACGCGTGAGACAGAGCGGAAAACATCTTCGTTTTCTGCGGAGTCTCACCCGCCAATCTCGGTAGCGACCGGTCTGCCGCCCGCTCCCCTTGTTCGTCGGGGTGCGGCCTGCGTTGGCAGAACCGCGACCCCTACACGTCCCCCAGGGACGCGTTTGCCTTAGCTACACCCGGACGTACCGCCACAAGTATTGCACTTCATGCAAGTCCCGTTGCGCACCAGCGTGTAGTTGCCGCATTCGCCGCAAGCTTCGCCCTCATAGCCCTGCATCTTGGCTTTGGTGCGGGCATCGAGGCTGACCGATCCACTGGTGACCGCCGTGGTGGCCATGGCCACCGCAACGCTGCCGTCGGAGACCGGGGCCAGACCGTCAAAGGCAACCGCCTCTTCGGCAAAGCCTTGTTGACCGCCCTGCAGCACCACCAGTTCCTGTGGCAAGCGGTTGCGCAGGTACCCCGTGGAGCTGATTTGTTTCAGCACTTCCAGGGACTTGGTGGCCGCCGTGTCGCTGAGCTCGGAGATGTTGCTCACGCCCTCTTCCTCGCCGCGTCCGATGGTGTCGAATGTCGCGCCCTCGGGGGCCACATGCGCCAGATCGGTGCGATCAAGGTAGGAGACCGCCAATTCCCGGAACACGTAGTCGAGGATCGAGGTGGCGTTCTTGATCGTCTCGTTGCCCTGCACCATGCCCGCAGGCTCGAATTTGGTGAAGGTGAAGGCGTCCACGAACTCTTCCAGCGGCACCCCGTATTGCAGGCCCACGGAGACCGCGATGGCGAAGTTGTTCATCATCGCCCGGAAGCCTGCGCCTTCCTTGTGCATGTCGATGAAGATCTCGCCGATCTTGCCATCTTCATACTCGCCCGTACGGAGGTAGACCTTGTGCCCCCCCACGATGGCTTTCTGCGTGTAGCCCTTGCGGCGCTGAGGCATCTTTTCACGGTGAGATTTCACAATCTCCTTCACGATGATTTTCTCGACGATCTTTTCCGCCAGCACCGTGGCTTTTTCCTGCTGGCTGCCGCTTTCCAGCGTCTCTTGCGCGTCCTCGTCGTCTTCGACCAGCGCTGCCGCCAGCGGTTGCGAGAGTTTCGAGCCATCGCGGTAGAGCGCGTTGGCCTTCACCCCCAGCGACCAGCTGAGCTCATAGGCTTTCTGGCAGTCCTCGATGGTGGCGTCATTCGGCATGTTGATCGTCTTGGAGATCGCACCTGAGATGAAGCTCTGCGCCGCTGCCATCATGGTGATGTGGCTGTTCACGGAGAGGAAGCGTTTGCCCTTCTTGCCGCAAGGATTGGCGCAGTCGAAGATCGGCAGATGTTCGTCTTTCAGGAACGGCGCGCCTTCGAGCGTCATAGTGCCACACACGTGGTCGTTGGCCGCATCGATGTCCGCCTTGGAGAAGCCCAGGTGCCGCAACAGGTCGAACGTTGGGTCGTTCAGCTTTTCGGCAGGGATGCCAAGCACTTGCGTGCAGAACTCCTCGCCCAGCGTCCACTGGTTGAAGACAAACCGGATGTCAAAGGCCGAGGCCAGTGCCGCATCCACCTTGGCCAGCTCATTGGTACCAAAGCCGTGGCCCGCAAGCGAGGTGTGGTTGATGCCCGGCGCATTGCCGATGGTACCGTGACCGACCGCGTAGGAGATGATCTCTTCGATCTGCGCCGAGCCATAGCCGAGCTTTTCAAGGGCGGCGGGCACCGACTGGTTGATGATCTTGAAGTACCCGCCCCCGGCGAGTTTCTTGAACTTGACCAGCGCGAAGTCTGGCTCGATCCCGGTGGTGTCGCAGTCCATCACAAGGCCAATGGTGCCGGTGGGGGCGATGACGGAAACCTGCGCGTTGCGGTAGCCGTGCTTTTCACCCAAGGCCAGCGCCTCGTCCCAGGCGGAGACGGCCACTTCGATTAGCTTCTGATCCGGGCAGCCCGCGTGATCCAGAGCAACCGGCTTGACGGCCAGGTCTTCGTAGCCGTCGGTTTTACCCAAAGCGGCGGTGCGGTGGTTGCGAATGACCCGCAGCATATGTGCGCCGTTCTTTTCATAGCCCGGGAAGGGCCCCAGTTCACCCGCCATTTCAGCGGAGGTGGCGTAGGACACACCGGTCATGATCGCGGTCAGCGCACCGCAGAGGGCACGGCCCTCGTCGCTGTCATAGCTGTACCCCATGTTCATCAGCAGACCGCCGATGTTGGCATAGCCCAGACCCAGCGTGCGGAAATCATAGGAGCGCTGCGCGATTTCCTTGGAGGGGAACTGCGCCATCATCACCGAAATTTCCAGCGTCACGGTCCAGAGGCGGGCCGCATGCATGTAGTCTTCGACCTGGAAGGTGCCGTCCTTAAGGAAGGTCAGCAGGTTCATCGACGCCAGGTTGCAGGCGGTGTCATCGAGGAACATGTATTCCGAGCAGGGGTTGGAGCCGCGGATGGCGCCATCTTCGGGACAGGTGTGCCAGTCGTTCACGGTGTCGTGGTACTGGATGCCGGGATCCGCACAGGCCCAGGCGGCATGGCCGATCTGTTCCCAGAGATCGCGCGCCTTCACGGTCTTGGTGATTTTGCCGTCGACGCGGTTGATCAGCTCCCAATCGGCGTCTTTTTCAACGGCCGTCAGGAAGGCGTTGGTCACGCGGATCGAGTTGTTGGAGTTCTGGCCGGAGACAGAGTTATAGGCCTCGGAATCCCAGTCGGTATCGTATGTCGGGAATTCGATCGAGGTGTGACCCTGTTTGGCATAGTCCAGCACGCGCTTAACGTAAGTCTCTGGGATCGAAACCTTTTTCGCCTCTCGGATCGCCTGTTTCAGCGCGTCGTTCTTGGCCGGGTCATAGGCGTCGGCTTCGGCACCGTCCCATGTCTTGATCGCTTCGAAGAGACCGTTGAGCTTCTGCTCGTGCATCTTGGAGCCGGCGACGATGCTCGCCACTTTCTGCTCTTCGATGACCTTCCAGTTGATGAAATCCTCGATGTCGGGGTGGTCCGCGTCGACGATCACCATCTTGGCGGCCCGGCGCGTGGTGCCGCCCGATTTGATGGCCCCCGCCGCGCGGTCACCAATTTTCAGGAAGCCCATCAGCCCGGACGACTTGCCGCCACCCGACAGGCTCTCCCCCGCAGCCCGAAGGCTGGAGAAGTTGGTGCCGGTGCCGGAGCCGTATTTGAACAGACGCGCTTCCCGAACCCACAGATCCATGATGCCGCCGTCGTTTACGAGGTCGTCTGAGACAGACTGGATGAAGCAGGCATGCGGTTGTGGGTGCTCGTAGGAAGATTTGGATTTGGTCAGTTTGCCGGTTTTGTAATCGACATAATGGTGGCCCTGCGCCGGACCATCGATGCCGTAAGCCCAGTGCAGGCCGGTGTTGAACCATTGCGGGGAGTTGGGCGCGGCACGCTGGGAGGCCAGCATGTGGCGCATCTCGTCGAAATACGCCTTGGCGTCGCTCTCGGTGCTAAAGTAGCCGCCCTTCCAGCCCCAATAAGCCCAGGCACCGGCGAGGCGATCAAACACCTGCTTGGAGGAAATCTCGCCGCCCATCTCCGCGCCTTCAGCCGGGACCGACCGCCACAGAAATTCAGGAACGCCTTTTTCTTTCACCTTGCGGGTTTTTGACGGCACGCCCGCTTTGCGGAAGTATTTCTGCGCGATCACGTCACTGGCCACCTGGCTCCAGGAGCTGGGCACTTCGACATCATCCAGGCGGAACACAACGGTCCCATCGGGATTGCGGATCTCGGACGCGGTGGTCACGAAATCCAGTTCAGCATAGGCGTCTTGGTCGACTTTGGTGAATTTACGTTCAATCTTCATTTTAGCTGCCTCATCTCCAGCGTCTTCATCAAAGAGCCGACCCTGTCATTGCAGGACGTCTCGCTTATGCCTTCGGTCAAAAGCGCACAAAACTTCTGTGATCGGCGCCGCGATAACGGTACCGTCGTTTTGCCTCAGAGCGATGATATTGATCGTCTGTTTGCCCCTTGTCCCGCCGATGCACCCCTGTGTGTTAACCACTACATGTTGTGGCGTCATCGTCGGCTTGCACAACCTGACGTATCACCCCCTACTCGGTCAACGATATTTTTATACTTTTTTTGAAGTTTACCGGCTTGACGGTCTGGGTTTTTTGAGCAGCGCTCACGGCGCCGTGATTCAACACGTTAACAGCTGGTTAATATCCACAACCCAGCCGTTTGTCGGCCCTCGCGACAGGACCGTCAATAATCTATTGAATTGGCAGATTTAGCCCAGAAATTTGAAGCATCGGATAAGTTAACAAAATGGCCGTCCGCTTCAAATCCACAACCGGAACGATAACTGCGGAAAAATACCAAAGGCGCGCAAGCTAATCACGGAGTGTTACAATTTTGTGTCGCTCGCGGCGCAATCCACAAAAGCGACCTCCCCAGATATGGTGAGGGCGCGCATGTTCGGACGCAGCTGCCACTATATCTAGTGGCCCTCTATTTTGCCACGCACAGGCATTTTTCGAGGACTCGGAGGGTGTGATTCCGAGTTTCGTGGTCTGGTCCGATCACGCTAGGCTTAAACGGCACCCGATAGCTGCAGGAGAAAACCGCGATGTCCGCCCCCGATCACGACCTTGTAACCGCGCTCCGCGGATGGGATGGGCGCTCAGCGGATGACATCACCGCCCTCTACACGCAATTTCATCAGAACCCCGGCTTTGTCGAAGGGCTTGTCCTGTCTTGCCGCGCGCCTGAGACGGAACGCGCCGCGACATGGCTGATCAAACATCATCTGGAGCAAGGCGCGGCGCAGTTCTCCAAAGAAACACGGCAACAGTATTATCAAGCGACCCGGCACCTCACCCATTGGGAGGCCAGGTTGCATGTCCTGCAGTGCATGGACCATATCGCCATTCCCCCGGACACCGTCGAGGCCGTATGGTCGTTTGCCCAGGCCGCGGCCAAATCCGACAGAAAGCTCGTGCAGGCCTGGGGGCTTTACGGGCTGGCACGGCTCGCACATCAATTTCCCGACTATCAGCCCGCCGCACGTGAGGTTTTGGCAAAAGCAGCAGAACAGAGCTCCAAGGGCGCGGTGGCCGTGCGTCTTCGCAAGGCGCGCGCCTTGTTGGCATAGGCCCAACAGCAGGCGGATTGGATCATGCTGAGAAAGTGGTCGGAGCGAGAGGATTCGAACCTCCGACCCCCTGTACCCAAAACAGGTGCGCTACCAGGCTGCGCCACGCTCCGACGAAGCACTCTTTAGACGGGGGCAAGCGGTTTGAAAACCCCTAACAGGGCCATTCGGTGTCAGGATTTGAAAATGTTGGGTGGCGCAGCACCGTTCCGGGGGCAATTCCCATGGCTTTTGCCAAGCCACCATTGATTTCGAGCACATGGGTCAGATCATCACCACCGAAAATCGGCGTTTCGTCCAAAGGCTGCGCGGAATGATGAATGTGACGCACGGTGCCCGTCGCGTCGATGAAGAGCATGTCCAGCTCGATCAGCGTATTGCGCATCCAGAACGACAGGGTTTGGGGACGTTCATAGACAAACAACATGCCCGCCGACGTTGGCATGCTTTCGCGGTGCATCAGCCCCTGGGCCCGTTCTTCCACATCATCGGCAATCTCAACGGCGAATCGCGCCTGCCCCCACTCCCCTTTCAGAAAGACGGTGTCATCGCGGCACTCCTGCGCCCCGGCGGCCTGCCCCAGAAACGCCAGACACAACGCCAGGCGGATCTTCATGTGTCGGAGGAATCCAGCGCCGCTTCCCAGGCGAAGACCTCGGCCGCCATATGGCCCCGCTTGCCTTCGATCACGCGCAGGGCCAGCGCCTCGCCGGGTGCCAGATCAGACAGGCCCGACCGGCGCAGCACTTCCATATGCAGAAAGATATCGTCACGACGCCCAAAGACATTGGCAAAGCCAAAGCCCTTGCCTTTATCGAACCATTTCACCCGTGCTGGCTCCAATGGCGCGGCGGCAACGATGGCCGGATCAAGGGCCGCGATATCAGAGAGGCCCACCGCCTCACCGGTTTGCGGCGGTTGCAGCGCAATCACCTGGGTTGCCTGCACCCCACGATCCGTACGCTGGACTTCGAGCTCGACCCGCGCGCCATCGGCGACGGAACTTTGTCCGAAATTCCGCAGCACATTCACATGCAAAAGAATATCAGGCCCACCGGCGTCAGAGACGACGAAGCCAAACCCCTTTACCGGATCAAACCATTTAACCAACCCAGAAACGGGGGACGATATGTCTTCGGTCTCGCTCACACGTAATCTTTCAATCGTCGCAGGGTCTTCTAGCATAGTATTTGCTGAAGTAACTTTCATGTTTGCAATTGAAACAAAATAAATTCCACCTAAAAACCCGCCTACAGAGCAATAATGCGATACACAAGTATCACGCGTCCGTGAAAATCTCAGGTTTTCCCGTCATGATTGAAAATCATGATGTAATCGTCTGATAAACCACTTCCCTTGCGATCTTTGCACATAATGCTGTGCGCTTACAAACACAGTTTTTAGGCGACTGAGAAGCGCGTCGCACCCCTAGGGGTTGAGACGGGTGATTGACCACTCCTCCTGCAGCGCCACACGGCGCCATTGAAACCGGTCATGCAGGCGAAATTCACCGTCTGCCCAGAACTCGATTTCCAGCGGTCTGATCCGAAAACCACCCCAAAAGGGGGGCCGTTTCGGGTTGGTGCCATGGGTCGCGGTGATCTTGGCAACCTCTGCCATCAAAGCTCCGCGGCTCGACAACGGGCGCGATTGTTTCGAGGCCCAGGCCCCCAGCCTGCTTTTCAGCGAGCGCGAGGCAAAATAATCATCTGCGGCAGGACCATCTTCGCGTTCCACCACACCCCGCACGCGGATCTGGCGGCGCAAGGTCTTCCAATGCATGACAAAGGCAGCCTTGCCTGATGCGTCCAACTCGCCCGCCTTGGCGCTCTCGTAGTTGGTGTAGAAGACAAAGGCGTCCGGCTCGATGTCTTTCAACAGCACCATACGCGCGTTAGGCAGGCCGTCGGCATCCACCGTGCTCAATGCGATGGCGTTTGGATCGTTGGGCTCTGCCTGTTCGGCCTCGGCCAGCCAGGCTTTTGCGATCTCGAACGGATCCTCGCCTGCGAATTTTCCACTTCTGCGTTCCATGGCACCCTCATTTGCTTACGCCACAGCAAGTGGCGGAAGTCGCGCAAAGGTCAAGGGGCAGCGGCGCAGGAACCGACCAGCCTTGATGGCCCCTGCGCAATCGCCTAAAGGTCTGACAGGATAAAAACACCACATATCAACCGAGGAACCTTCATGGGAAATGAGCTTCTGGCAGGCAAACGCGGCCTGATCATGGGTCTGGCCAACGACAAATCCATTGCCTGGGGGATCGCCAAAGCCTGCGCGGATGCTGGCGCGGAGCTTGCCTTCTCGTATCAGGGCGATGCGCTGAAAAAACGGGTGGACCCTTTGGCCGGACAGTTAGGCAGTGACATCGTATTGCCCTGCGACGTCGGCGATGAGGCGTCACTCGATGCGCTTTTCGACGCCCTCAAAGAGCGTTGGGGCACCTTGGATTTTGTGGTGCATGCCATCGGCTTTTCCGACAAAAATGAGCTGCGCGGCCGCTACGTCGACACCAGCCGCGGCAATTTTGCGATGTCGATGGATATTTCCGTCTATTCCTTCACGGCCGTGGTGCAGCGCGCCGAGAAGATGATGAACGCAGGCGGGTCCTGCCTGACGCTCACCTATTACGGCGCGGAAAAGGTGATGCCGCATTACAACGTGATGGGTGTGGCCAAGGCAGCACTGGAAGCCTCCGTGCAATATCTGGCCGAAGATCTGGGCAAGGATGGCATCCGCGTGAACGCCATTTCCGCCGGGCCGATCAAGACGCTGGCGGCCTCCGGCATTGGTGATTTCCGCTACATCATGAAGTGGAACGAATACAACTCGCCGCTGCGCCGCAATGTGACCACCGAAGACGTCGGCAAGGCGGCACTCTTCCTGCTCTCGGACCTGGGCTCCGGCACCACCGGCGAAAACCTGCATGTGGACGCGGGCTATCATGTGGTCGGGATGAAGGCGGTGGACGCACCGGACATGAGCAAGGACTAACCGGTGAGTGTCGAAAGCCTGATCGCGTTCAATCTGGTGCTGATGGCGGCCATCGCCAGCCCGGGTGCGGCGCTGCTTTATTTTATCAAGACCTGCGTGGCGTCAGGCCGTACCGCGGGGCTGGCCACAGGTGTTGGGCTGGGGGTTGCCGCCGCCTGTTGGACCCTGGGCGCACTGCTGGGTCTGGAGAGCCTGTTTCGCTTCTTTCCCTGGACCTACACAACGCTGAAAATCGGCGGCGCGCTGTATCTGATCTGGATCGCCGTGCAGACGTGGCGCCACGCGCACAAGCCCTTGAACGACACCAACCGCCCCAAGGGGCGCGCCTTCCTCTTCGGCCTGCTCGTGAACATCGGCAATCCCAAATCCATGCTCTTTGCCGCGGCGGTAATTTTGGTGGTGTTCCCGCAGGGGCTGACCGGGGCGGAAATCGGATTGATCGTCGCAAATCATCTGGTGCTGGAAATCAGCTTCTACAGCCTCTTTGCGTTTTTACTGTCGAGCCCGCCGGCGCGGCGCGGATATCTGAGCGCAAAACCCATTCTTGATCGCATCGCCGCAACCCTTCTGGGGGCGTTGGGGCTGCGTCTGCTTGTCGAAAGGACCTGACATGAGCAAAGATCCAAGCCGCCTGCCCCATGAGAAGGGTTTTCACATCAGTTGGGACCAGATGCATCGCGACAGCCGCGCTCTGGCGTGGCGGTTGGACGGGCAAGGTCCTGACGAAGGGGCCTGGCGCGCGGTTGTGGCCATCACCCGGGGCGGCATGGCCCCCGCAATGATCGTTGCGCGCGAGCTTGATATTCGCAAGGTCGATACAATCTCGGTTATGTCGTATCATTCCGGCGGCGGCAAAGCCGATCAGCGCCGCGATGCCCAAGTGCTCAAAGCGCCCAATGCAGAGGTGATGGGAGATGGCACGGGCATCCTGATCATCGATGATCTGGTGGACAGCGGCAAAACCCTCGAACTGGTGCGCACGCAATATCCCAAGGCGCATTTCGCCACCGTTTATGCAAAGCCGCAGGGCGAGCCACAGGTCGACACCTTCATCACCGGCGTCAGTCAGGATACCTGGATCTTCTTTCCCTGGGATATGGCGCTGCAATATGTCGAGCCCTATCGCGGCACCGACTGAGCCAAAGAGTTTAATGCCTCCGGCGGGGATATTTCCGGCCAGAAGAAACCGGTGTTGTTTCTGCAAAGGGACAGGCAGACGAAAGGGACGCAGATGATTTTGTCGCGAACGGCCACGACTTTTGCCCCGCCGGTGATGGAGGCGCGGCGCTGGCTGGAGGGCGTATGTTTTCCGGGTGATCGCCCGCTGATTAATGTCAGCCAGGCCGCACCGGTTGATCCGCCCCCCGACGCGCTGCGTCAGGTCATGGCCGATGTGGCCTTGGGGCGCGATGACGCGCATCTATATGGTCCGGTTTTGGGGTTGCCGGAGTTGCGCGAGGAACTCGCCGCACAGACCTCGCGGATATATCGTGGGGTGATCACCAGTGGCCATGTGGGGATTACCTCGGGATGTAATCAGGCCTTTGCCGCAGCCATCGCCTCGCTCTGCGCGGAAGAAGATGAAGTTATCCTGCCAACACCATGGTATTTCAACCATAAAATGTGGCTGGACATGTCCGGCGTCAAAGCAGTGCCGCTGAAAACCAACGCAGCGCTTTTGCCCGAACCTGAGGCCGCAGAGCGGTTGATCACGCCCCGCACGCGGGCCATCGCCCTGGTGTCGCCGAACAATCCGGCTGGCGTCGAATACCCTGCCGCGTTGATCCGCGCCTTCTTTGATCTGGCGCGGCGTCACGGCATTGCCCTGATCCTGGATGAGACCTACCGCGATTTTCATGGGCGGAGCGGCGCGCCTCACGGGCTGTTTGAAGATCCCGATTGGGACGACACGCTGATCCATCTCTACTCCTTCTCCAAAGCCTACCGGCTGACCGGTCACCGCGTCGGCGCGCTGGTCACGTCGCCATCGCGCCTGGCCGAGGTTGAGAAGTTTCTCGACACCGTTGCCATCTGCCCCGGGCAGATTGGCCAGCACGCGGCACTCTGGGGCATGCAGAACCTGGGCCAGTGGCTGGCCGGTGAGCGTGATGAAATCCTGGCCCGGCGCGCGGCGATTGAAACCGGGTTTCCAAAGCTCGCGGCACGTGGCTGGACGCTCTTGGGATCAGGCGCCTATTTCGCTTATATGGCGCATCCGTTGCCCATCAGTTCCGCAGAGCTGGCGCCGCGTCTGGTGCGTGATCAGAGCATTCTCAGCCTGCCGGGCACGATGTTTTGCCCCGATACGGACAGCGATGGCGCGCGACAGCTGCGCATTGCCTTTGCCAATCTGGATACGGCCGGCATTGGCGTGCTTTTTGACCGTCTGGCGGCGGTGGACACGGGCGTGTGACACCCCTTGCCCCTTAGGCCCGCTACGCATAGACAGAACGTCAAATCGTGACAAGCGCACAGGGTGATCATGGCCAAGGGCTCATCAAGCATTTCGAAAACCGCCGTCTGGATTCTGTTGGGTCTGCTGATCCTCGGATTGGGTGGCTTTGGCGCAACCAGCCTGTCGGGAAACATCCGCACCATCGGCAATGTCGGGGACATGCCGGTTTCGGTTGACAGCTATGCCCGCCAGCTGCAGCAGGAAATCCAGGCTGTTCAGCAACAGACCGGTCAGGTTCTGCCCTTTGCGCAGGCTCAGCAGATCGGGCTGGATCGCGCGGTGCTGCAACGCCTGATTGCCACCCGCGCGCTGGACCACGAAGCCGCACAAATCGGTCTGTCGATTGGCGATTCCAACCTGCGGGACCGTATTCTGGAAATCCCGGCCTTCCGCGGCGTTGATGGTGAATTTGACCGTGAGGGATACCGTTTTGCGCTGGAACAGAATGGCGTCACCGAGGCACAGTTTGAAACGCAACTGCGCGAAGAGGTTTCACGCACGCTGATCCAGGGCGCGATCCTCAGCGGTGTAATCATGCCGGATGCCTATGTGGATACACTGGTGAACTATGTCGGCGAGCAGCGCAGTTTTACCTGGACCCGTTTGGATGAGGTCAATCTGGACACGCCCATTTCCGCGCCGGATGACGCCACATTGCAAGCGCATTATGACGCCAATATCGATGCTTTCACGCTGCCCGAGACCAAGCAGATTACCTATGCGGTGCTCACCCCGGATGCCCTGATTGATGAGGTCGAGATTGCGGAGGCCGATCTGCGCGAAGCTTACGACCTGCGCGACAGCGAGTTCAATCAGCCGGAGCGGCGGTTGGTCGAACGCCTTGTCTATCTTGATGAAGACGCCGCCAATCAGGCAAAAGCGGCCCTGGAGGCTGGCAGCAGTTTCGAAGAACTGGTGGAGGACCGCGGTCTGGCGCTGGCGGATATCGACCTTGGCGATGTGACCGAAGCGGAGCTTGGCGCGGCGGGTGCAGAGGTTTTCAGCGCAAATGTCGGCGATGTTGTGGGCCCGTTGCCCAGCAGCCTCGGACCAGCGCTCTTTCGCATGAACGCCGTGTTGCCCGCGCAATTCGTCCCCTTTGAGGAAGCCCAGGCGATCCTGCGCCCGGAACTGGCTGCAGACCGTGCGCGGCGTCTGGTTGAGGCACAAGCCGAGAGCCTTGATGACATGCTGGCGGGCGGTGCCACGCTGGAAGAGCTCGACACCGACAGCGACATGGAGCTGGGTCAGATCGACTGGACCGCGCAAAGCACTGACGATATCGCGGCCTATGAGGCCTTCCGCAGTGCCGCGTCGGCGGTGACCATCGATGATTTCCCCGAGATCGAACAGCTTGACGATGGGGGCCTTGTTGCGCTGCGTCTCGATGCGGTGCTGCCGCCACGCCCGGCCCCGTTTGAGGAGGCGCGCGAAGATGTCCTGGCGCATTGGCAGGCCGCTGAGGTGGAGGCGCGCCTGACCGCACAGGTGGAAGCGCAATTGCCGCAGCTGCGCGAAGGCAGTGATTTTGCGGCCCTCGGCCTTGATGCGGTGCGCGAGGAAAACCTGCTGCGCAGCGATTTTGTGGGCGGTACCCCTCCGGGCTTCATGTCCGACGTGTTTGATATGGCGGAGGGCGATGTGGCGGTGCACCCGGATGAGGGTGCGATTGTGATCGTGCGTCTGGACGCCGTCGCCGCGCCCGAGGAGAACGAAGATACCGCCGCCCTGCGCACGCAACTATCGCAACAGGCGGGTCAGGCGCTGGCGCAGGATGTCTATGATATCTTCAACTCCGACGTCACGCTGCGCGCCAATCCACAGATCAACCCGCAGGCGCTGCAGGCCGTGCACGTCAATTTCCCCTGACCCATGGCCCTGACCCCCGACTTCAACGCCTTTGAGGCCGCCTATGCCGCCGGTCGCAATCAGATCGTCTATACCCGGTTGGCGGCGGATCTCGACACGCCGGTTTCGCTGATGCTCAAACTCACCGGGGCGCAGAAAGACGCATTTGTGCTGGAATCCGTGACCGGTGGCGAGGTGCGCGGGCGCTATTCGATCATCGGCATGAAGCCCGATCTGATCTGGCGCTGCCGGGGTGAGACCAGCGAGATTAACCGCGCGGCACGCTATGACGCCGATGCCTTCACGGCGCAACCGGGCAACCCACTCGACAGTTTCCGCGCGCTGCTGGACGAAAGCAAGATCGACCTGCCCGATGATCTGCCGCAGGCCGCGGCGGGCCTTTTTGGCTATCTGGGCTATGATATGGTGCGGCTGGTCGAGCATCTGCCGGACATCAACCCCGATCCGCTGGGCCTGCCGGATGCGGTGATGCTGCGCCCCTCGGTGGTCGCGGTGCTGGACGGGGTCAAGGGCGAGGTCACCGTGGTCTCCCCCGCCTGGGTGTCGGACGGGCAATCGGCGCGCGCCGCCTATGCGCAGGCCGCCGAACGGGTGATGGACGCGGTGCGCGATCTGGAACGGGCCATGCCCATGGCCACCCGCGATCTGGGCGAGGCCGAGGCCCCCGGCGCGCCGGTCAGCAATTTCACCCATGAGGGCTACAAGGCCGCCGTTGAGAAGGCCCGCGACTACATCCGCGCCGGCGACATCTTTCAGGTGGTGCCCGCGCAGCGCTGGTCCCAGGATTTCAAACAGGATCCGTTTGCGCTCTACCGCTCCTTGCGCCGCACCAATCCGTCCCCCTTCATGTTCTATTTCAACTTTGGTGGCTTTCAGGTCATTGGCGCCAGCCCGGAAATCCTGGTGCGAGTCTTTGGCGACGAGGTCACCATCCGCCCCATAGCAGGGACACGCCCACGCGGCGCCACGCCTGAGGAAGACAAAGCGCTGGAAGCAGACCTGCTCGCCGATCAGAAGGAACTGGCCGAACACCTGATGCTGCTCGATCTGGGCCGCAACGACGTGGGTCGTGTGGCCAAGATCGGCACCGTGCGCCCCACCGAGGAATTCATCGTCGAGCGCTACAGCCACGTGATGCATATCGTCTCCAACGTCGTGGGCGAGTTGCACGCGGGCAAGGACGCGCTGGACGCGTTTTTCGCGGGCATGCCCGCAGGCACGGTCTCCGGCGCGCCCAAGGTCCGCGCGATGGAAATCATTGACGAGCTGGAGCCGGAAAAACGCGGTGTTTACGGCGGCGGTGTCGGCTATTTCAGCGCAGGGGGTGACATGGATATGTGCATCGCCCTGCGCACCGCCGTGGTGCAGGATCAAAAGCTCTATATCCAGGCCGGTGGCGGCGTTGTCTACGACAGCGATCCAGAGGCTGAATACCAGGAAACCGTGCATAAATCCAACGCCATCCGGCGCGCGGCGGCGGATGCGGCACGCTTCTCGGGGCAAGGGAACAGCTGAGCCCATGCCGCGCCAGCCCTTTGATATTGCTGGGAAACGCATTGCGCCGGGCAGCAGCGAAACGGTGCATCTGCCGGTCTCCACCCTGCCCGATCACACGCCCGTCAATCTGTCGGTGCAGGTGCACCATGGCAAACGCGCGGGGCCCACGCTTTTTGTCTCCGCCGCCGTGCATGGGGATGAGGTGATCGGGGTTGAGATCGTTCGCCGCCTGTTGCGCGCGCCGCAGTTAAAAACCTTGCGGGGGACCTTGCTGGTGGTGCCGGTGGTCAATGCCTTCGGCTTTCTCAACCGCTCGCGATATCTGCCGGACCGGCGTGACCTCAACCGCTGCTTTCCCGGGCATCCTTCGGGATCGCTCGGATCACGTCTGGCGCATATATTTCTGAACGACGTGGTGCTGCGCTGCGATGTCGGGATCGACCTGCACTCAGCGGCGATTCACCGCACGAACCTGCCACAGATCAGGGTTTCACCGCGGGATGAGACAACCCGCAGCATGGCCGCGGCCTTTGGCGCGCCAGTGGTATTGACCTCCGCGCTGCGGGACGGCTCGCTGCGCGCCGAAGCCGCCGAACGCGGCACGCCGGTGCTGCTTTATGAAGCAGGTGAAGGGCTGCGCTTTGACGAAATGGCCGTGCGCGCGGGCGTCGCCGGCATTCTGCGGGTGATGCGCAGCCTGGATATGGTGGCCGCCAAAGGCATCGCCAAAGCCAAGGCGGCCCCCTATTTCTGCAAATCCTCCACCTGGCTGCGGGCGCCTGCGGGCGGGCTGTTGCGGACTTTCCGCGCCGAAGGCGAAACCGTCGAGGCAGGCGACGTCCTGGCGACGGTCTCGGACCCGTTCGGCGGCGTTGAGACGGATATGCTGGCCCCCTCTGACGGCATCCTGATCGGGCGCGCCATCCTGCCGGTGGTCAATGAGGGCGATGCGGTTTTCCACCTCGCGGCCCTGAGCCCGCGCGTGTCAGAAGCCACGGTCGAAGACCTGGCGACCCAGTTGGAAACCGATCCGCTCTTTGACGAAGACGAAATCATTTAGAGCGGCTGGCCGGGATCACAGCGCGCCGGACTATTGGGCCTTCAGGGCCGCCGAGACCGGCACCAGCGCCACACGCTCCGCCCGGTCCTGCAGCCCCCAGATCAGCAAGGCCGAGATCGTGTCTTCGCGCAACCGGCCCAACATGATCACACCGCCCTCATTGCCCGCCCGGAACGCGGCTTGGTCCAGAAATCGGCGGATCACGGTGGGGGATTGCTGTGAGCTGTCGAAATCGCGGAATACCACAGCCGAGGGCACACCCGCCTTAGCCGCGAGTTTCTGCACGGTGTTGAGGCCCTTGTTCTGGGTCACAAACCCATGGCCGGTTTCTGCAAGGATCTCAGTGAC
This sequence comes from uncultured Roseobacter sp., assembly GCF_947501835.1. Taxonomy (NCBI): domain Bacteria; kingdom Pseudomonadati; phylum Pseudomonadota; class Alphaproteobacteria; order Rhodobacterales; family Roseobacteraceae; genus Roseobacter; species uncultured Roseobacter sp. The sequence continues at coordinate 349,221 of NZ_CANMXR010000001.1, forward strand.
CTGCTGGGCCGCGTCCCGGCTGGACTGCACGCCCTCACCGATCCCTTCCAGCACGCCCACGGCTTCGGGCACCGCTTCCAGCGCCACGGCCAGTGAAACCTCAGCGTCCCGCGCCTTTGCCCCTTGTGGCAGATCGATGGTGGCCAGAACTTCAAACCCTTCGGCGCGGTAGGCCGCCATCCGCGCCTGTGCGTCCGGAAGGCTTGTGTCCACGGCAAAGCTGATCGGATAGGGAAAGCTGCGCAGCGCCGGTAACCCAATGGTATCGCGTGATAAATCAACGCCCTCATCCATCAACACGATCGCCATCACCGGCTTGTTGTCGACATTTTCAAAGGGCTGCGCATAGCGTTCCACTGGGCGCAGGTCTCCGGGTTCGGGGAGCGCGAGGTCCTCTTCGGCCTCCGGCAATTGCGTGATCGTTTCAGCATCAGGCTCGGTCTGACCTCCCAGCGTGGGCAGGCGATTGATTTGAACCTCCGGGGCCAAATTGCCCACCGTTCCGGCTGGGGTGCCAGGATTGGACAAAACTTCGTCAGCATCCGGCGTCTGTGCTGTCTGAACATCCGGCTCAGGTGTCGGTGTGGCCTCGGCGGGTGTTTCTTCGGGCGCGGGCACCGGATCCGGGGTCGCAACAGCATCAGGCGTGGCATCACCCTCTGGCACGGCATCCGCCTGCGCAATCTCATCATCCTGAGGGGTCGCTTCCGGCGCTTGCGAGGGCTGAACAGGCAGCGCTTCCGACGGGGCTTCAGGCACCTCCGGTGTCTCAAAGGCCTGCGTCTCTGTCGGAACATCCGGCAGCGGCGGCTGATCCGGATCGACAGAAATGGATGTCGACACCTCGGGCGCGGAGGCAGGTTCTTCGACACCTGTGGAAAGTCCTGACGAAGGCTGCGCGCTGCCAGGGGCCGTGGGTTGCACCGGATCTTCTGTCAACGCGAGCTCTTCTGTGACCTTTGGCGCGACGGGTTCTGCCGGGTCGGTCGAGACCGAAAGGGACGGCTCGGCTGAAGGCGCCTCAAGACCCGCAGAGGACGCGCCGGGCACCACCGGTGTCGTATTCTGGCGTGTCCCGATGCCCGGCTGGGATGCATCTACCGCCGGATCGCTCAGCGCGGAGGCCTCACCGGTTTCCGGTTGTGCCGCAGAGGCGGTTGCCTCTTTGGGAACCGCGGCCAGCGTATCGGGTTTCGGCGCGGGGGCTTTTGGGGCCTGCTGGCCGGTCACCGGCACCCGGTCGCCCTGCGATTGATTGGTATCTGACGCCACCGGGCGCGGCGCCTGGTTCGTCGCAGGCGCATTCGCCTTTACAGCTGGGGCCACCGGCCCCTCGGCAAAGGTCGACAACAGACCCAACGCGCAAATGCTTGCAGCGCTGCCCCAAAGAGCTCCGTTCAGAAAACCTCGTGCCACTCTCTGCTCACCTCGTTTCGCCCCCGACACGCGACCCGCGCGCGCATCAATGAACCGTCTACCCTGGTCATATTCCGACCTTTTGCTCTTATTTGCGCCCCTTGACGCGGCCTTGCAAGCCTGAACATGTATCCGTGATGTATATCGCGCTTGGGGCTTGCGCCTCCAGCCCCGAATTCGAAGTTTTGGACATGTTGCTGCTGATCGACAACTACGACAGTTTTACCTACAACCTTTTGCATTATCTGGGCAGCCTGGGGGCGGATGTTGTGGTGCACCGCAATGACGCGCTGGATGTGCAGCAGGCGATGGCGATGAACCCGGCGGGTATTTTGCTGTCCCCGGGCCCCTGCGACCCCGATCAGGCAGGAATTTGCCTTAGCCTGACGCTCGCAGCAGCGGAAACCCGCACACCGCTGATGGGTGTCTGCCTCGGACACCAGACCATCGGTCAGGCCTTTGGCGGCAAAGTCGTTCAGGCCAAGGACATCGTACACGGCAAAATGGGGCATATCCGCCATCATGGCAGCGGTCTTTTTGCGGGTCTGCCCTCGCCTTTTGCCGCCACGCGCTATCACTCGCTGACAGTGGACCGCGATACGGTGCCGGATGTGCTGGAGATCACCGCCGACCTGGAGGATGGCACGATCATGGGGCTGCAGCACCGCGAATTGCCGATCCAAGGGGTGCAGTTCCATCCGGAATCGATCCGGTCAGAGCACGGGCACGCATTGCTGCAGAATTTCCTGAACGAGATGAAAGTCCCGGCATGAGCGAGGCGCTGAAACCGCTGATCGGGGCCGCCGCAACGGGCCCGTTGACCAAAGATGAGGCGGAAACCGCCTTTGGCATTCTCTTTGACGGGGAAGCCACGCCCAGCCAGATCGGCGGCTTCCTGATGGCCCTGCGCACCCGCGGCGAAACCGTGGATGAATACGCCGCCGCCGCTGCCGTGATGCGGGCGAAATGCAATGCCGTGCAGGCGCCTGAGGGGGCGATGGACATCGTTGGTACGGGCGGCGACGGTAAGGGTACGCTGAACATCTCCACCGCCACCGCCTTTGTGGTGGCAGGCGCGGGCGTGGTCGTCGCCAAACACGGCAATCGCAACCTCAGCTCAAAATCCGGCGCGGCGGATGCGCTGACGCAGATGGGGCTGAACGTGATGGTCGGGCCTGCGGTCGTTGAAAAGGCGCTCAGCGAGGCTGGAATCGGCTTCATGATGGCGCCGATGCACCACCCCGCGATTGCTCATGTGATGCCCACGCGCGCCGAGCTTGGCACCCGCACCATCTTCAACATTCTCGGGCCGCTGACCAATCCGGCGGGGGTGAAACGGCAACTCACGGGCGCGTTTTCCCGCGACCTGATCCGCCCGATGGCGGAGACGCTGGGCGCGCTGGGGTCGGAAAAAGCCTGGCTGGTGCATGGCTCGGACGGGACTGACGAACTGACCATTACCGGCGTCTCCTGGGTCAGTGCCCTGGAAGTGGATGGCACGGTTTCCGAGGTCGAACTGCACCCGGAGGAGGCGGGGCTGCCGGTCCATCCCTTTGAGGCCATCATCGGCGGCACGCCTGAAGAAAATGCACGTGATTTCAAGGCGCTGCTGGACGGCGCGCCCTCCGCCTACCGCGACGCGGTGCTGCTGAATTCCGCCGCGGCCCTGCTGGTCGCCGATGCCGTGTCGGATCTGAAAGAAGGCGTGGAAAAAGCCGCCGCCGCCATCGACAGCGGGGCTGCGCGCGACAAGATCACCGCCGTGGCCAGGATCACCCAGGCCGCGTGAGCACTCATCGCCTGAACCACTTGGGCGCCTGGCCCGACCTGCCGTTTTTTACCACCGATTGGCCACGGATTGAGGCCGCCCTGCACGCCGAGCAGCGCCAGATCCTGCCCCCCGCCCCGCTGATTTTTCGCGCGTTGGAGCAGGTGCAGCCCGATGCGGTGCGCGTTGTCATTCTGGGCCAGGACCCCTACCCAACCCCCGGTCACGCGCATGGGCTCGCCTTTTCTGCTGAGGCCGATGTGTGCCCCCTGCCCAGATCGTTAGGCAATATTTTCAAGGAAATGCAGGGGGATATCGGGGGCTGCCCGCCCAACGCAGATCTGAGCTTCTGGGCAGATCAGGGGGTCTTGCTGCTCAACACCGTGCTGACTGTGCCCGCGGGTGAGGCCAAAGGCCATGACAAGCTGGGCTGGCAGATCCTGACGCGGCAAATCCTGGACCGGCTGGCGGACCAGCCCCGCGCCTATCTGCTCTGGGGGGCGGGCGCGCATAAGACCGCGCAAGGCGTCGATGCCAGCGCAAACCTGAAAATCGAAACGGCGCACCCCTCGCCGCTGTCCGCCCGGCGCGGGTTTTTCGGCTCCCGACCGTTCAGCCGCGTCAATGGGTGGTTGCAGGCGCGCGGCGCGCGGGCCATAAACTGGGCCAACCCGCCGGAGACATCATGACCGAAACGATCCTCGACAAGATCAAGGCCTACAAGCTCGAAGAAGTGGCCGCTGACATGGCGGAAAAACCACTCGCCGACGTGGAAGCCGAAGCCCGCGATGCCCCCCCTGTCCGCCCTTTTGCCGACGCGTTGCACCGGGCGACGCTTGATGGCTACGGGCTGATTGCCGAAATCAAGAAAGCGAGCCCTTCCAAAGGGTTGATCCGCGAAGATTTTGACCCCGCGACTCTGGCTGAGGCCTATGCCGATGGCGGCGCCACCTGCCTGTCGGTGCTGACCGATACGCCAAGCTTTCAGGGGGCCAAGGAATTTCTGGTGCAGGCGCGGGCCGCCTGCGACCTTCCGGTGCTGCGCAAGGATTTCATGTACGATCCCTATCAGGTGGCAGAGGCGCGCGCGCTGGGGGCCGATTGTATTCTGATCATCATGGCCTCGGTCAGTGACGATCAGGCCGAGGAGCTCGAAGAGGCCGCCGCCGCATGGGGGATGGATGCGCTCATCGAAGTGCATGATGCCGAAGAGCTGCAGCGCGCGAGCTATTTGAAAAGCCGCCTGATCGGCATCAACAACCGCAACCTGAAGACTTTTGAGACCTCGCTCGACACGACGCGCACCTTCTCGGGCGATGTACCCGCAGACCGGCTGATCGTTTCCGAATCCGGTCTGAGCACGCCTGCGGACCTCGCGGATATGGCCCGCTACGGCGCTCGGATTTTCCTGATCGGGGAAAGCCTGATGCGTCAGCAGGACGTCGAAAAGGCCACGCGCGATCTTCTGGTCAACCCGATGATTGCGACGGGAATGTAGCATGGCGGGAAAGCTGACCCATTTTGACAGCAAGGGCGACGCCCATATGGTCGACGTTGGCGACAAGCCGGTTACAGACCGCATCGCCGTGGCGCACTGCAACATTAAGATGCAGCCAGAAACCTTTGATATCATTTCAGAAGGCCGCGCGAAAAAGGGTGATGTTCTGGGCGTGGCCCGGCTGGCGGGGATCATGGCGGCCAAACGCACCTCCGATCTGATCCCCTTGTGCCATCCCCTGCCGATCACCAAGGTCGCGGTGGAATTCACACCCGATCAGACCCTGCCTGGGTTTCAGATCGAGGCGACGGTGAAGACAACCGGCCAGACCGGGGTCGAGATGGAAGCGCTGACCGCAGCCTCTGTGGCAGCGCTCACGGTCTATGACATGTCAAAAGCCGTTGATAAGGCGATGCAGATCAATGACCTGCGCGTGGTTTTGAAAGACGGCGGCAAATCCGGACGGTTCGAAGCGCAATGATCTCTGTCGCCGAAGCGCTGGATCAGCTGTTTGCGCTCGTGGCGCCGATGGACATCGAAACCATCCCGCTGCGGCAGGCGGCGGGCCGGGTGCTGGCCCGTGACGTCACCGCGGCCCGCACGCAACCGCCATTTGACGCCTCCTCCATGGATGGCTACGCGCTGCGCCGCGCGGAGGTCGAACCGGACGCGATGTTCAAGGTGGTGGGCGAAGCCGCCGCCGGGCACAGCTATCAGGGCCGTATCGGCGCCGGGCAATGCGTGCGCATTTTCACCGGCGCGCCGATGCCCCAAGAGGCTGATTTTGTTGTGATTCAGGAGGATGTCACGCGCCGTGGCGATGTCATCACCGTGAACCGGGACATGGACAGCAAGGACAATGTGCGCCCCGCAGGCGGCGATTTCAAAGCCGGGGACCGGATCGAAGCGCCGCGACGTCTGGGACCGCCCGATGTGGCCCTACTGGCGGCGATGAACATCGCCGAAGCGCCCGTCACGCGCCGCCCGGTGGTGGCGATCCTCGCCACGGGCGATGAATTGGTCATGCCGGGCGAGACCCCCGGGCCGGATCAGATCATCGCCTCCAACAGCTTTGGCCTGGCAGCGCAATTGCAGGCCGAAGGCGCCGAGGCGCGGATGCTGCCCATCGCGCGGGATACGGCGGCCTCGCTAAAAACCGCGTTCGAACTGGCGGCCTCCGCCGATCTGATCGTCACCATCGGCGGCGCGTCGGTTGGTGACTACGATCTGGTGGCCCCCGTCGCCGCAGAGCTCGGCATGGAACAATCCTTTTACAAAGTGGCCATGCGCCCGGGCAAACCGCTGATGGCGGGACGGCTGGACGGGGTGCCGATGATCGGGCTGCCCGGCAACCCAGTCTCGGCATTGGTTTGCGGCACCGTCTTCGTGGCCCCCATCGTGCGCGCTATGCTGGGATTGGGGATCGCCCCCGCGGCGCGTCTGCAAACAACGCTTGCCGCCGCGCTGCCGCCCAACGGGCCGCGCGAGCACTATATGCGCGCCACGGTGACGCCCGAAGGGTTGCGCGCCTTTGACCGGCAGGACAGCTCTCTGCTGACCGTTCTGGCGCAGGCCAACGCGCTTTTGGTGCGCCCGCCCCATGATCCTGCGCGCGCTATCGGGGAGCCCGTCGCCTACCTGCCGTTGTGACACCCCGCACCGAAAGCATTGACACAAAACGGGAACATCACTAGAACAAACGCAAATTCAGGCGTCGGAGGACCAAAAGATGCTCACCAAGAAGCAGTTGGATTTGTTGGAGTTCATTCACACCCGCGTGCAGCGCGACGGTGTGCCCCCCAGTTTTGACGAGATGAAAGAAGCGCTGGACTTGCGCTCCAAGTCCGGGATCCACCGATTGATCACCGCGCTGGAAGAACGCGGCTTTATCCGCCGCCTTGCCCATCGCGCCCGCGCCATCGAAATCGTGAAACTGCCCGAAAGCCTTGGCGGCGCCTCCACCTCCGGCTTCACCCCCCGGGTGATCGATGGCGACAAGCCCGATGCGCCCAAGCCCGCGAGCGCCCAGCCTGTGAGCACCAGCGCTGCAACCGAATTGCCCCTGATGGGACGCATTGCCGCCGGTGTGCCCATTGAGGCCATCAACCAGCAATCCCACAATGTCGCCGTGCCCAGCCAGATGCTGTCAGGCTCGGGCGAGCACTATGCGCTTGAAGTGCGCGGGGATTCGATGATCGAGGCCGGGATCAATGATGGCGACGTGGTGGTGATCAAGGAAACCAGCGTGGCCGACAATGGCGACATCGTCGTGGCGCTGGTCGAAGATCATGAGGCGACCCTGAAACGCTTTATGCGCAAAGGTCATGCCATTGCGCTGGAAGCCGCGAACCCCGCCTATGAAACCCGGATTTTCAACGAAGATCAGGTGAAGGTTCAGGGCAAGCTGGTGGGCCTCATCCGCACCTACTGACGCCATCTTTCGCTCTGGCTGCTGGCCCGATACCAGGGCGTCCAGAGCCGGTCACCAGTGACATCGCGCACCGATCTGAGGTGCACCCCGCTCTTTGTTTCGGTGATGGCCACAGCCCCCATATCCTCAAGCCGCTTTGGGTCCAGCAGCACGCAGCCGGACGCGTTTTTGGGCAGGTTCAGGTTGGCGACAATGATCTGGCCCTCGGCGCAGCCTGCGAACGTGGCCACCGCTTTCTTGCCCGCCAGATGGGTGACCTCGATACCGCCAGGCAGGGCCGCGACACGCGTTTCGGGCCAGCGTTCCGCCGCTGTCAGCTGATCCGTGGCCTCGCCATCGTTTTCCAGCCAGTTCTGCGCGACAAACCCGGCCCCTTTGGCTTTGCTCAGCGCGCGGCCTTCTGCCGTCATCACGCCGACCAGCGCGCCGTTCTCCGCAATCAATCCGATGGGTCGATCTGCATTGGCCCACAGCCAAAACGCCGCGAGCACCGGGAGGACGCCTACCAACCGGCTGCGCCCCTGCCATAAACATAGCCACAAAAACCCCAGGGCAATCATCGGCAACACCGCCATCCCTGGCCCGTGCACAAAAGATCGCGCGCCATCGAGACCAGCCACGAAACTGCCAACCTCCAAGATCCAGCGCAGCCCCCAGCCCATGATCCACAGGCCAATCCAGTCGAGACCGAAGGGCGCGAGCACCAGCGCCAGGACGGCCGCGGGAATGACAACCGTGCCCATCATCGGCACCGAGGTCAGGTTGGCGAAAAGACCGTAGTGTGAAATCGCGTTGAAATGCGCCGCCCCGATGGGGGCCGTGGCCAGACCGGCCACACCCGATGAAATCAATACCGCGACCACCGGCTTTGCCCAATTCGGGCCCATGGAAATCTGGTGATCCCGCATGTAGCCAAAAACCGCGACCAGCGCGGTTGTCGCGGCGAAAGACATCTGGAACCCGGGGCCCAACAGGGCTTCTGGCCGCAAGAAGAGGACAATCGTCGCCGCAATCGCCACGGCGCGCAGACTGATCGCCCGTCGGTTTAGCATCAGCGCGGTCAAGGCGACGGCCACCATGATGAAAGCACGCTCAGTCGCCACATTCCCGCCGGAGAGCGCGAGATACCCCGACGCCACAATCAGCGCTCCGCCCGCCGCCAGTTTGCGCGCGGGCACCCGCAGGGCCAGCGGCGGGATCAGCGCAAAAACGATCCGCAGAAGCGCAAAGACAAACCCGGTCAGCAGCCCCATGTGCAGCCCGGAAATGGCCAGCAAATGCGCGAGATTACTGGCGCGCAGGTCATCCAGCGCCTCCTGACTGATGGCGCTGCGCGCGCCCGTGGTAACCGCAACGGCAAAACCACCCACATCGCCGGGCAGGATGTCGAGCATTCGCGCGGCGACGGCCATGCGCACCTGAAAAATCACCAGCTCCCACTGGCCTTTTTCCGGCGGGGCGATCGCCAGCAAGGGCACGCGGGAATAGCCGACGCCGCCAAGCTGGCCGAACCAGGCATGACGCTGGAAATCAAAGCCCCCGGGCTCCACCGGACCACCGGGCGGCGAGATATGCGCCGTGGTGATCACCCGCAGGCCGGGCGTCGGCGCCACGCTGAGGCTTTGATCGCCGTGCAGGGAAATCCGCACTCTTTCGGGGGTGCGCTGCGGGCTGGTGCGCTCCAACACCACCTGATCGAGGGTCAGACGCAGCGCGTCCGAACTGCTGCGATCCATGTTGATGATGCGCCCCTCAACCGGGCCGTAATAACGCCACCCCATCTTGGGGCTGGCCACGTCATGCGCCCGGTGCGCGGCCAGAATGAACCCGGTGGCCACCAGAACAACCGCGATCAGGAGCGGGCTGAGGGCTTCGCCCATCCACCGCGTCGCTGCCAAGAGCAGCACAGCACCCGCGGCAACCGCGATCAGGAAAGACGTCGACGGTTCAAAGCGCAGCAAAAAGTAGCAGCCGATGCCGATGGCAAGGCACACAGGGATCCACTCAAAAAGCGACCCGCGCTGGTTGAGCAGGATGGCTCGGATCTGTGTCACGCAGCACCTCCTTGCCCCCGTTCACTGCACTGGATAGACAGACTTTCTAGGTTTACGCCCATCATGGTTACTGAAAGGTAAACGCCAGCATGTCAGCGCCCGTTGTTACCCGTTTTGCCCCCTCCCCAACGGGGTTTCTGCACATTGGAGGCGCGCGCACGGCGCTCTTCAACTGGCTCTACGCGCGAGGGCGCGGCGGCAAGTTCCTGTTACGGATCGAAGATACGGACCGTGCACGGTCCACACCGGAGGCGACGGCAGCCATCTTGCAGGGTATGGCCTGGCTGGGGCTGGATCACGATGGCGAGATCGTCAGCCAGTTTGAGAACGCAGACCGCCATGCAGCGGTTGCCCATGAATTGCTGTCGGCGGGCAAGGCCTACAAGTGTTTCGCGACGCAGGAAGAGATCACCGCGTTTCGCGAACAGGCACGGGCGCAGGGCACCAACACGCTTTACCGCTCGCCCTGGCGCGACGCGGACCCGGCGACACACCCCGATGCGCCCTTCGTGATCCGCATCAAAGCGCCGCAATCGGGCGAAACCGTGATCCGCGACCGGGTGCAGGGCGATGTCACCATCCGCAATGAGCAGTTAGATGACATGGTTCTGTTACGTTCCGATGGCACGCCCGTCTATATGTTGGCCGTTGTTGTAGATGACCATGACATGGGCGTGACCCATGTGATCCGCGGGGACGATCACCTGAACAATGCCGCGCGTCAGATGATGATTTATGAGGCGATGGGCTGGGATGTACCGGTCTGGGCGCATATCCCGCTGATCCACGGGCCGGATGGCAAGAAGCTCAGCAAACGCCACGGGGCCCTGGGCGCGCAGGAATATCAGATCATGGGCTTTCCGGCCGCAGGCATGCGCAACTATCTGGCGCGGCTGGGCTGGAGCCACGGCGATGACGAATTTTTTACCGACGCGCAGGCGCGCGACTGGTTCGATCTGGATGGGATCGGCAAAAGCCCCGCCCGGTTTGACCTCAAAAAGCTCGAAAACCTCTCGGGGCAGCACATTGCACAGGCCGATGATGCCGCATTGCAGCAAGAAATCACCGAATTTCTCGCCGCCGCGGGTCAACCTGCATTGACGCAGGGGCAGTCGGAGATGCTGAAACGCGCCATGTACTGTGTCAAAGAGCGCGCGAAGTCCCTGCCGGAACTTCTTGAAAAAGCACGGTTTGCTTTGGTTTCGCGCCCGGTCGACATCGATGAGAAGGCCGCGAAAAACCTCGATACGGTATCCCGTGGTATGCTGAGCGAATTGACGCCGCAGCTGCAAACTGATAGCTGGGACAGAGAAAATCTGGAGGGGCTCCTGAATGGCTTTGCCGCGCGCAAAGAAACCAAGTTCGGGAAACTGGCCGGGCCGTTGCGCGCGGCGCTGGCAGGCCGGGCCGCTACACCTTCGGTCTTCGATATGATGCTGGTTCTGGGCAAAGATGAAACCCTCGCCCGCTTGACCGACGCAGCTGAGGACGCGAGGCCATGACCTTGCACAGATAATTGGCCGGACGCGCTGAGCGTTCGAAGCCGGACGGCGGGCGCGCCCGCAAGTAAGACAGGAAGGACCACCAATGGCTGAAAGCACGAAATCCGCAACGTTGAGCATCGACGGCAAGGAATATGACCTGCCCATTTTTGCCCCAACCGCCGGGCCTGACGTGGTCGACATCCGCAAGCTCTATGCGCGGGCGGGTGTTTTCACCTACGATCCGGGCTTCACCTCGACCGCAAGCTGCGACAGCACCATCACCTTTATCGATGGTGACAAGGGCGAGCTCTTGCACCGCGGCTATCCGATCGACCAACTGGCCAGCAAATCGCATTATCTGGAGGTGTGCTACCTGCTGCTTTATGGCGAATTGCCCACACCGGCAGAGCTTGAGGATTTCGAAAGCCGTGTGACCATTCACACCATGCTGCACGAGCAGATGATGAATTTCTTCCGCGGCTTCCGCCGGGACGCGCACCCGATGGCCGTCATGACCGGGGTCGTGGGCGCGATGTCTGCCTTCTACCACGACAGCACCGATATTTCCGACCCGTGGCAGCGTGAAGTGGCCTCGATCCGGCTGATCGCGAAAATGCCGACCATCGCCGCGATGGCCTATAAATATACCATTGGCCAGCCCTTCGTCTATCCGCGGAACGATCTGGATTATGCCTCCAATTTCCTGCGGATGTGCTTTGCGGTGCCTGCCGAGAACTACGAGGTCAATCCGATCCTCAGCCGCGCGATGGACCGGATCTTTACGCTGCACGCGGATCACGAGCAGAACGCATCGACCTCGACCGTGCGCCTTGCCTCCTCCTCGGGCGCGAACCCCTTTGCCTGTATCGCCGCCGGCATTGCCTGTCTCTGGGGCCCCGCACATGGCGGCGCCAACCAGGCCTGCCTGGAGATGCTGAACGAGATCGGCACGCCGGACCGCATTCCCGAATTCATCGCCCGCGCCAAGGACAAGAATGACCCTTTCCGCCTGATGGGCTTTGGTCACCGCGTCTATAAGAACTTCGATCCCCGCGCCAAGGTGATGAAGCAATCTGCGGATGAGGTGCTGGATCTGCTGGGTGTCGAGAATAACCCGATCCTGCAGGTCGCCAAGGAGCTTGAAGCCGCAGCGCTTGCGGACCCCTATTTCGCGGACAAAAAACTGTTCCCGAATGTGGATTTCTATTCCGGCATCATCCTGGAGGCGATGGGCTTCCCGACGTCGATGTTCACGCCGATCTTTGCGCTCAGCCGCACGGTTGGGTGGATTTCGCAATGGAAAGAAATGATCGCGGATCCACAGAACAAGATTGGTCGCCCGCGCCAACTTTATCTCGGCGAAACAGCGCGCGATTACGTGGACATCGAAAACCGCTGAACGCGTCCCTCGCGTGCGGCGCCCGGTGGCGGGGCACGCGAGATTTAGGGCCCTGTGGTTGACGGTTGCACGTTCGCGAATCACACAGTGCGACACCAGGAAATTCGGCTTTTTCGCTGATATTTCCGGTGTTTGCCGCGCGCACTGTCTCCGATCCCGATCGGGAAATGTGTTCGAAATATGTCATTGTTTCGCGCCGGTGCATAATACTGCAGATTTCTTGACCTGCTTCCACGCCAGCCCCTAGGTTATCGCAATCGCCATGTGGGCGCGCAGATCCCTCGACCGATCCGGGCCGGGGAACGCGCAGTGTTTCGATCCATCTGGCCGAATTGGGTAGTCTTGGGGCCGGGCGCGCAAGTGCCGCTGAGGTGCACGTCGCATCCCCCTTTTGATAGTGTGCGAGGCGCAAATGGCACGTGACGGAAGCGAAATGCGATTCTCCGGGCAGGGTCTGGCGAGATACATGCCATTGGCCAGCGCCTGGGACAGCGGACCAGAGGGCGCCATCATCTCAGATGACGAGGCCAGCGCAGACAAGATCGCGGTGGTCTACAATAAGGGTGAGGTGCCGCCCGAAATCACGATTTCCGACGTCTCAGGCAGTGTGCAGACGGTGCTGGCCAATGGCGTGGCGGTGGCCGTTGTTGCCTGCGCCGATGGCCCCCGCCTGACCGTGGATGACATCCTGCTGGTGGAGCGGTTTGTGACCACCGTGGACGGGACCTAACGCCCTTCGAACCGTGCGGGGCGCTTTTCGGTAAAGGCCAGCACGCCCTCTTTGAAATCACGCGATTTGCCACAGTTGCCCTGCTGCTTGGCCTCGAAGGTCAGCTGGTCTTCCATGGAGTTGTCCCAGCTGCCGCGGATCACCTTCTTGATCGCGGCATAGGCGGCGGTTGGCCCCTGCGCCAGATGGGCGGCGCGGGCTTTCCAATGGGCGTCGAATTCTGCATCCGGCACCGCCTCCCAGATCATGCCCCAGTCATCGGCCTGTTGCGCGGTGATCTTATCGGCGAAAAGGGCGGCTCCCATCGCCTTGGCTGTGCCCATGGTGCGCGGCAACACATAGGTGCCGCCCGCATCCGGGATGAGACCAATGCGGGCGAAAGCCTGCAGGAAATAGGCGCTCTGTGCCGCAATCACCACATCCGCCGCCAGCGCCAGATTGGCCCCCGCCCCCGCCGCGGCCCCATTGACCGCTGCAATTGTCGGCACCGGGCACTCCACAATCGCGCGCAGCATCGGCGCGTATTCATCGCGCAGGGTTCGTTCCAGATCGAGGTTTGCCGCACTGACCCGGTCCCCCAGATCCTGGCCGGAGCAAAAGGCCCGGCCCGCGCCGGTCAACACCACAACACGCGCCGTCTTGCCCGCCTCGGAAACCGCATAGGCAATCTCGGCACGCATCTGCGTGCTCAGCGCATTCATCTTGTCGGGCCGGTTCAGCGTGATCGTCGCAACGCCATTGTCCAGCGTGCAGCTCAGCGTTTGATAGTCCATCTGGCATCCTTTTCCTCAGGCTCGCCCCGTCATATCAAACTGAGCGGTTCAGAAAAGGGCAACGAGACGTCACTCCTTGAGGATTTCGCGCAGGCGCGCGGCCTCGGCGTCGGAAAGGGCTTCCTCTTGTGGCGCGGCTGTTTTGGAGCGCCCGCGCAGATAACCATAGCCGACGCCCGTGGCGAGCAGCAGCATCAACGGGCCTGCCGCCCAAAGCAACCAGTTTGACCCGTTGACCCGCGGTGACATCAGGACAAATTCGCCGTAGCGCGCCACAAAGAAATCCAGCACGTCATCATCCGTTGCGCCCCCCGCCACCAATTCGCGCACGGTGCGCCGCGCGTCCTCCGCCCAATTGGCGTTGGAGGAGGCCACCGATTCCGACTGGCAGACCACGCAGCGCAATGCGTGATCCAGCGCCCGCGAGCGGGCCTCCAACCCCGGATCGTCCAGCATCTCATCCGGGCTGAGCGCCCAGAGCGGGCCCGCCAACATCACCAATATGAGGAGGAGGCGGATCATTCGGCGGGCACCGGAACAGCTTTGCGCGCGCCAGCCGCAACGCGGAAGCGCCGGTCCGATAGGCTCAAGAGGCCCCCCAGCGCCATCAGGCCGGACCCGATCCAGATCCAATTGGTGAGGGGCTTGATGTAGGTCCGCACCGCCCAGCCGCCACCAACCTGCTCGTCCCCGATCACCACGTAGACATCGCGCGCCAGATCATAGTCAATCGCGGCCTCGGTCGTCGGCATCTGGGCCACCGGGTAGATGCGCTTTTCAGGCCGCAGTTCGGCAATCTGGCGCCCGTCTTCGGCCAATGTGATGTAGCCGGTTGTCGATATGAAATTCGGCCCCTGGCTGGTGACGACATCGTTCAGCGTCAGCGTATAGCCAGCGACCTCGAAGGGTTCGCCAAACTGCGCGACGCGAATGTCTTCCTGTTGCCATGCCATCAGACCAGACACCCCCATCATGGTGATCCCGAGACCCGAATGCGCAACCATCTTGCCCCAATCCGCACGCGGCAAGCGGGTCAGCCGGGCCAACCGCCCGGACCCCCGGCCCGTGCGCTGCGCCAGATCGACGATGGTCCCCATCACGATCCACGCGGCAAGGAACATGCCAATGGGCCCAAGCAGGCTGCGCCCGGTCTGCATCGCAAAGGCCAACCCGCCGATGGCAAGCGCCAGCAGAAAGACATAGCGCAGCGGTTGCATGGCCCGCAGGATGCGCGCGCGCTTCCAAGGCATCGCCGATCCGATGGGCAGGATCAGCCCCAGAACAAGCATGAAGGGCGAGAATGCCATGTTGAAGAAGGGCGGTCCGACGCTGAGTTTGCGGTCAAAGAACATCTCTGCCACCAGCGGCCACATGGTGCCGACAAAGACGACAAAGCAGGACACGGCAAGCAGCAGGTTATTGGCCACCAGCGCGCTTTCACGGCTAACCACGCTGAACACACCTTTTGCTTCCATCGTACCGGCCCGGAAGGCAAAGAGCATCAACGCCCCGCCCATGAAAAACGCCATGATCATCAGGATGAACACGCCGCGTTCGGGGTCATTCGCAAAGGCGTGCACCGAGGTGAGCAGGCCGGAGCGGACGATGAAGGTGCCGATCAGCGAGAAACCAAAGGCGAGGATGGCCAGCAGGATGGTCCAGCTTTTCAGCGCTTCGCGTTTTTCCACCACAATGGCCGAATGCAGCAGCGCCGCAGCCAGCAGCCAGGGCATGAAGGAGGCGTTTTCCACAGGGTCCCAGAACCAGAAACCGCCCCAACCGAGTTCATAGTAGGCCCACCAGGAACCCAGCGCGATGCCGATGGTCAGAAACACCCAGGCCGCCAGCGTCCAGGGCCGCACCCACCTGCCCCAGGCCGCATCGACACGGCCCTCGATCAGGGCACCCACGGCAAAGCTGAAGGCCATGCTCAGACCCACGTATCCGAGGTAGAGGAATGGCGGGTGAAACGCCAAGCCGGGGTCCTGCAACAGCGGGTTAAGATCCTGCCCGTCGAACGGCGGCACGGCAAGGCGCAGAAACGGGTTGGATGTGAAGAGAATGAAGGCGAAAAATGCCACACCGATGGCGGATTGCACCGCCAGCACCCGCGCCCGCAACGTGGGTGGCAGATTGCCGCCAAACCACGCGGCCATGGCGCCAAATAGCGTTACGATGAGCACCCAGAGCAGCATGGAACCTTCGTGGTTGCCCCATGTCCCACTGATTTTATAGAGCATCGGTTTGGCGGAATGGCTGTTCAACGTCACCAGCCGCAGGCTGAAATCGGACACGATAAAGGCGTACATCAGCGCGCCAAAGGAAAAGGCCGTCAGGAAGAACTGCGCTGAGGCCGCCGGTTCCGCGACGGCCATCCAGGCAGGCCAGCGTTTGTGCGCCCCGATCAGGGGCACAATCATCTGAACGATGGCGACAATGAAGGCCAGGATCAGCGCGAAATGTCCAAACTCTGTAATCATGCCCGCAGTATACGGCGCGGGCGAATGACGTCCAATGACAATCGCGCAGATCAGGTGATCACTTTGTCGCGGTCTGCTTGCGCCGGGACTGCCAATCCGCCAGTGCCGGGTTGCCATCAGGCCGGACCGACAAGGCGGACAGGCGCGCGTCGTGGCCGGTGTCGGCCAGTCCGGGCGTGGTCGGTTTCAGGCTGTTGAGCGCGGTGATGTTCTCCACCACACGCGGCGCCAGGGACATCGTCTGCGCGATGGACCGCTGGAATTGCTGGTTTTTGATCTGGTGACGCGCGCCAAAGTAAAAGGACACGACCACCCCCAGCAGCCACCAGAGCGGCTCCGGCACCAGGGCGATCCCCTGCATGCGCGCCGCAAACCAGATCGGGTCCACCATCGCTGCCACGAAAAGCCCAAGCGTACCCAGGGCCAGCGCCGGGCGTGGCAGACGATTGACGCCATCCATCAGCCTGTCAAACCATCCCTGTTTCGACGCGTCGAATTCACCGGCAAACTGTTGCATCGCCTCCAGACGCAGCTCCTGCGACCGGGCGGCGCCCTCTTCGGTGTTCTCGCGAAACACTTCGGCGGTGTCCGTTATCATGTTGCGCCCGTTGCCGAAAAGAACGTTGAGTATCCCTGTGATCAGACCCATGCCGCGACCCTCTGTTGAAATTGTTGCTCTGTCAGATGGTAGCGGGAGGAAATGAACTCCTCGGCCCTCTTGATCCATCCACCTTTACCGCCTTTGCGGGTTCGCGCGTATTTCCGGCTCGCCGCACGGCGATCCGCAATGCGAAAGTAATAGTTGCGCCGCGCGATACCGTAGGCATCCGCCAGATGCTCCGGCGCTTCGACATAGGCCGCCTGCGTTGCGGCAATGCTTTGCGGCCCCAACGCCCCGTCGACCACGATGTCATGCCCCATGTCGCGCAAAAGCCTCTGCAGGATCTTGATCGCGTTGCTGCCGGCGTTCACGTACATGTCGAAAACGGTCGCATGCAGCGCTGGCGGCAACAGCGCGATCAGCGGCTTTTCGAAATAATGCTTTTCAAAGACTTCGATGGCCTGCTCTTTGCTGAGCGCGCGGACATCGGCGACTGTAATCACCCCGTCGCGATCCAGATCAATGCCCAATGTGCGCATCGTGTGAATGGTCACCCCGAAGTTTGTGGCCCCGCCCGGATCATCCGGGTCGTTCACAAAACCGCCTTCTCGCGCCACGATCTCTGACGCGATCTCTCTGACCGTCTGCATGCATATCCCCTTTGCTCGCCTATCGCGGCGGCAAAGATGGGATCAAAATGGTTAATTCATCTTAAGAGCAGCGTACGGTGTCAGCCTTCGGGCTCCTTGTAGACACCCTGCTCTTTCAGTGCGTCCACAACCTCTTTGGGCATGTAGGTTTCATCGTGTTTCGCAAGAATTTCAGAAGCTTCAAAGACACCGTTAATGTAACGGCCAGTCCCGACCATGCCCTGGTTTTCTTCAAAGAGATCGGGCAGTACGCCAGTGTATGTCACGGGCACAACCGCGCCGCCATCTGTCACACTGAACTGGATGGTCTTGCCCTGCCCGCGCACGATAGAGCCTTCCTCCACCAGTCCGCCAATGCGAAACACCTCAGACGGACCGGGGGGTTCTGCGATGATCTGACTGGGTGCGCGAAAGAAATTGATCCCGTCGCGCATCGCATAGCCAATCAGCGCCGTCGACAACACCAGTGCCACTGCCGCAACGGCAATGACCTGGATACGGCGCTGTTTCTTTAGGCTTTTCATCAGCTCCTCACGGGAAAAGCGGAGCCATCATCAGGCCCTCTGTCTCCTCAATATCTAACATCAGATTGGCGTTTTGCAACGCCTGCCCGCTCGAACCTTTTGTGAGATTATCCAACGCGCCGACGATGATTGTCCGCCCCGGTATGCGGTCACTGGCAACGCCGATGTGACAGAAATTCGACCCCCGCACATGGCGCGTACTTGGCGTTTCGCCAAAGGGCAGCACCTCGATGAAGGGCTCTGCGGCGTATGTCGCGGACAAAACCTCATGCACCCGCGCCGGGTCGCCTTTCACATATCCGGTCGCCAGAATGCCACGATTGGCCGGGATCAGATGCGGTGTGAATTGTACCTGAATGGGCCGCTCCGCCAACAGGCTGAATTCCTGATCAAATTCACCAAGGTGCCGGTGTTTCCCGCCCACTGCGTAAGCGTGATACCCTTCGGAAAGCTCCGCGTGCAGCAGGTTTTCCTTCAGGCTGCGCCCCGCCCCGGATACAGCGCATTTCAGATCCAGGATGATGTCATCAAGATCGATCACAGCCGGGTTGATCAGGGGCCGCAGCATGAATTGCCCGGTGGCCGCATTGCACCCGGTGCCCGCAACAAGACGCGCGCCCTTGATCTCGTCCCGATAGAATTCGGTGAGGCCATAGACCGCCTCTTTCTGCTGGGCCAAGGCCGTGTGATCATTCCCGTACCAGGTTTTATAGGCGTCCGGGTCACGCAACCGGAAATCCGCGCTGAGATCTATGATCCTGAGATCCGCAGGCAGATTGGCGATCACCTGCTGGCTGGTCTTATGCGGCAGCGCGCAAAAACACAGATCGATGTTTGCAAAGTCGATCTCTTCAATTTGCAAAAGCCTGGGCAAGGACAAATGCCGCAGATGCGGAAACACCTGCGCGATGGTCTGCCCGGCCTTTGAAAAAGCGCCCAGGGCTGTGATTTTCATCTGCGGATGATCGGCAATCAGCCGGATCAGTTCGGCCCCGGTATAGCCAGAGGCGCCGAGAATAGCGATGGAATAGGTCATGTGAAGTCCGTCTCGAAAGTGTTGATATGCGTCAGGCAGATTGGAATGTAATCTGTCGTCGCAAGAACTGTGTCGCACGGTCGCTCACACGCCGGGGGTCGCCCGTGGTCAGAAAGTCGGACGCGCCGGTGCCAAGCATATTGGGGTGGCGCAGGAGATAATCCGCAAGGCTTTCCGCAACCAGCGAGGCCTGGCTGAACACCCGGACATCACGCCCAAGCGCATCCTGAAATTCCTGCTGCATCAACGGGTAATGCGTGCACCCAAGAATGGCGGCGTCGGGATCAGGCATCTTGCGTTTCAAGGCATCCACATGGCTGCGCACCAGGGCTTCGGCCAGGATCATGTCGCCGTCTTCGATGGCATCCACCACGCCGCCGCAGGCCTGGGCCTCGACATCCACACCGATGGCGCGAAAGGCCAGCTCCCGTTGAAACGCACGGCTCGCCACGGTGGCCGGGGTCGCAAAAAGCGCCACATGCTTGACGTCCACTTCGCGCGGCGGTGAATTGTCGCCCCACTGCCGCTCCGTCATAGCTTCGATCAGCGGCACGAATACGCCCAACACCCGCTTGTCCTGCGGCACCCAGGATTCCTGCATGCGCCGCAAGGCCGCCGCCGAGGCGGTGTTGCAGGCCAGAATGACCAGATTGCATCCCGCATCAAACAACCGGGTCACAGCAGCACAGGTCAAGGCGTAGATGTCATCAGAGGTGCGCACCCCATAGGGCGCGTTGGCACTGTCCGCGAGGTAGACAAAGGGCACATCCGGCAGGCGCTTTTCCACCGCATCAAGGACGGTCAACCCGCCCAAACCACTATCAAAAATCCCAACTGCCATTGTCTCTGGTGCCCTTGTGGCACCTGGTCAGACCCGATGCCGCTCTTCGAATTCATACCCCAGATCAAACCGCTTCTCGGGGTCCGTGGATAGCTCATACGTTGCTTTTCGCAGGAAATCCATCATCGCTTTGCCATCCTTTGCAAGCGGCTCCAGAACGTCGCGACCGATGGGCTGGCCAATCGCGACTTTCACAGGCGTATCCACCCGTTTTCGAAACTCCTTGATCAGCAACCCCATGCGCAAGGTCGAATGCATGTGGCTGGCGATCTGGAACAGCCTGCTGGTGTGGCCGTCGAAATAGAGCGGCACCACCGTGGCACCCGATTTGGCGATCATCCGCGCGGTGAAACTACGCCAGCCCGGATCCATTGGCCGCGAAAAGGGCCGGGCCGCTGTGCTCACTGTGCCCCCCGGGAAAATACCAATGGCGCCGCTATTGCTCAGATAATCCAGCGCCGTCTTGCGCGTGGCAATGTTCAGCGCCATCGCCTCCTTGGTGGTGTCAAAACTGATGGGCAGGATGATCCGGTTGAGGTCTTCGGCCTTGCGAAACACCGAATTGGCCAGAATGCGAAAATCACCCCGCGTTCGCGCCAGAATATGGCCCATCATCAGACCATCCAGAATGCCGTATGGGTGATTTGCGATCATGATCAGCGGGCCGTCCCGCGGGATCAGATCCAGCGACCCCGACACCGTCTCCAGCGTCAGACCGTAGCGCTCGACCATGACATCGAAGAAATCTCGCCCCGCGGCCACTTCGTCTTCATACCCGCGCGCGCGCTTGATCAGCCGCAACCGGCCCGTGCTGTTTTCCATCACACGGATCAGCGCCCGCCCGCCCTTGGTTTCGGCGGAAAAGGAATAGCTGATATCTCGCGCAGAACGGGGGCGCGTCATTCCCATCGGTGTCTCCATCACTCGCTGCGCAACCATACGTGTGGCGATGAAGTATGCCTAGCCAATATTACAAAGTTGTGACGTGTCACTCCGCCGCTTGTGCCGCCTCAGTGCCGCCGGCACGGATCACTCCAAGCAGTTCTTCACGTCTTTTTGCCGCTTGTGCTTCGTTTTGCTGTTTCACCGGGCCGAACCCTTTGATCTGCATGGGCAGCGCCGCAAGTGCCGCAATCGCCGGGCGCGTGGCATCGTTCAGCAGCGGCAGCACTTCCCCCATATCCCGCTCATATTGCTTGATCAGCGCACGTTCCATCCGGCGTTCCTGCGTATATCCGAACGGATCAAGCGGTGTGCCGCGCAGCCGTTTGAATTTCGCGAGCAGCCGCAAAGGTTTTTCGAGCCAGGGACCAAAGGTGCGCTTCATTGGGCGACCGTCGGGGCCAATCTTCGACAGCATGGGCGGTGCGAGGTTGAAGCTCATCTTGAAGTCGCCCTCGAACTCGGCTGACGCCTTGTCGCGTGTTGAGAGCAGCAATCTCGCAACCTCATATTCATCTTTATAAGACAATAGCTTATGATACCCTGTTAAAGCCGTCTCCTTGACCTCCCGATCCTCGATCTTGTCGATGAAGCGTTGGTATCGTTTCGCCAGCCTGCTGCTTTGGTATTGCTTCAGATGGTCCGCGCGAAAGACGATTTTTTCTCTTAGCGTCTTCGGCAGATTGATGACTTTGGGCTGCAACAGCGCCTGCGCCTCCTGAGGGAAAAGGACCGCCCAACGGCCAATTTCAAAAGCCCGCTGGTTTTGCGGGACGGCGGCGCCATTCAACGCGATCGCCTCCAAAATCGCCTCTTGGGACAGGGGCACCAAGCCCCGCTGCCAGGCCGCGCCAAAGATCATCATGTTGGAAAAGATGGAATCGCCCAACGTCGCCTTGGCCAGATCGGACGCGTCAAAGAGGTCGACGCGATCCTTGAGCCGTGCCTCCAAGGCCAGCGACAACCGCTCGCTTGGCAGCTGGAATTCAGTGTCTCTGGTAAAGTCACCTGTGATGATCTCATGACTATTGACCACGGCGCCCGTGCGTCCGGCGCGTGTCAGCCCAAGCGTTTTTGCCCCGGCAGAGACAACCAGATCACCGCCGATCAGCGCGTCAGCCTCGCCAGTCGCCACCCGTATAGCACTGATATCGCTTGGCTTTTCAGCAAGGCGACAATGGATATGCACCGCACCGCCCTTTTGCGCCAACCCCGCCATTTCCATCATGCCCGCACCCTTGCCGTCGATATGGGCGGCCTGCGCCATCACCGCGCCGATGGTCACAACGCCGGTGCCGCCGACGCCCGTGATGACCACGTTGAATGTGCCGTCGATGGCCGGCAACTCGGGCGCTGGCAAATCAGGGATCTCCAGCTTGGTTGTGGGGTCTTTGCGGACCTGGGCCCCTTCGAGCGTTACAAAAGAGGGGCAGAACCCTTTGACGCAGCTAAAATCCTTGTTGCACGAGGATTGATCAATCGCGCGCTTGCGGCCCAGTTCGGTTTCCTTTGGCACGATGGACACGCAGTTGGATTGCACCCCGCAATCCCCACAGCCCTCACAGACATCAGTATTGATGAAAACCCGCTTGTCAGGGTCCGGGAACAGCCCCCGCTTGCGACGGCGGCGTTTTTCGGCAGCACATGTCTGAATATAGACAATCGCAGAGACGCCGGGGGTCTTTGCAAACTTCTCCTGCACAGTTTGCAAAGACCCCCGCTCGTGGGTTTCCACGCCTGTAAACGCCGCCAGATCGACATCTTCCTTTTCGTCATAGACCACAGCGATATGCGCAACGCCCATCGCCTGCAGCTCTTTGACGATGCGCGGGGCGTCGAGGTCGCCCTCATTGTGCTGTCCGCCGGTCATTGCGACCGCGTCATTGTAGAGGATCTTGTAGGTGATATTGGTCTTGGCATTCAGCGCCGCGCGGATGGCCTGCACGCCGGAATGGTTATACGTACCATCGCCAAGGTTCTGAAACACGTGGTCACGCGTCGAAAACGGGGCTTCGCCAATCCAATTCGCACCCTCGCCGCCCATATGGGTGAACCCGGTGGTTTCCCGGTCCATCCACTGCACCATGTAGTGACAGCCAATGCCCGCATAGGCGCGTGACCCCTCTGGCAGTTTCGTCGACGAGTTATGCGGACAGCCCGAACAGAAATAGGGCAGCCGTGCCGCGATATCCTCGGCATTGTCATTGCGGCGTGCATCCGCCAGCACATTAAGGCCTGCGCGTAACCTCTCGGTATCACGCCCTTCTTCGATCAGAATAGCGCCAAGCTTTTCGGCGATCATGATCGGGTCCAGCGCACCGCGGGTGGGAAAGAGTTCCTCCCCATGCATCGATCCCGCGCCGCCGCCTTTGTGCCAGCCAAAGACGCGCCGCCCGCGCCGGTCGTCAAAAATCGCTTCCTTGATCTGCACTTCGATCAGCTTGCGTTTTTCCTCCACGACGACAATCAGATCGAGCCCTTCGGCCCAGTCGTGGAAGCCCTTCATATCAAGCGGGAAGGTCTGGCCGACTTTATAGGTGGTGATGCCCAGCCGCTCAGCCTCATCTGCATCGATATTCAGCAAGGTCAGCGCGTGCTCCAGATCAAGCCAGTTCTTACCCGCCGCGACAAAACCGATCTTGGCCCCCGGTTTGCCCCAGACGCGCTTATCCATCTTGTTGGCGTGGCTGAAAGCTTCGGCGGCAAAGCGTTTGTAATCGATCATCCGCGCTTCCTGCTCGTGCGGTGTGTCGATCAGCCGGATGTTCAACCCGCCCTCGGGCAGATCAAAGTCGGGGATCACAAAAGGAGCGCGCGCGGGATGGGCATCAACGACTGAGGTCACCTCGATGGTGTCTTTCATCGTCTTCAACCCGACCCACAGCCCGGAAAACCGGCTGAGTGCAAAGCCGTAGAGCCCGTAATCCAGGATTTCCTGCACACCCGCAGGGCTGACAACCGGCATATAGGCATCGACCATCGCCCATTCGGACTGGTGCAAAACGGTCGAGCTTTCACCGGTGTGATCATCGCCCATGGCCATCAGGACACCGCCGTTTTTGGCGCTGCCCGCCATGTTGGCGTGGCGCATCACATCGCCGGACCGATCCACCCCAGGCCCCTTGCCGTACCACAGGCCAAAAACACCATCGTATTTGCCCTCACCGCGCAATTCCGCCTGCTGGCTGCCCCAGAGCGCGGTTGCGGCGAGATCCTCGTTGAGGCCGGCCTGAAAGGTCACATCATGCTCAGTCAGCGGTTTCAAAGCCCGCTGCATCTGCATATCGACCGCCCCGAGCGGCGATCCGCGGTATCCGGTCACCAGACCCGCAGTATTCAGCCCATCGGCCTTGTCCTTGGCCTTTTGCATCATCATGAGGCGCACAAGCGCCTGGGTGCCATTCAACAAAACCGGGCTCTTGGTCAGATCATATCGGTCGTTGAGTGTAATTTTCTGAGTGCTCATCGGACGCCTCCCCAGCGCTAAACCAGTGTTGCACATATTTGCTACCATAATAGGTCACAAAAGCTGACCTGTATAGCCAATTTTTCGCGATTAACCGCTTTTGCGCTGCCCGCCACTGTATTTCGAAGGCGGATACCGCTAACAGGAAGCGTAACGATAAAACGGGTAGTGGTATGGACTGGGATAAGCTGAGAATTTTTCACGCCGTGGCGGACGCGGGGTCGCTGACCCATGCGGGCGATAAACTGAACCTGTCCCAATCTGCGGTCAGCAGGCAGGTGCGGGGCCTTGAGGAATCGCTCAATACAACCCTCTTTCACCGGCATGCGCGCGGGCTGATTCTGACCGAACAGGGTGAATTACTCTTTGATGCCACCAGTGCGATGACAAAACGGCTGGACACCGCGTCTGCCCGCATCCGCGACAGCGAAGAGGAAGTCTTTGGCGAATTGCGGGTCACGACCACCACCGGATTTGGCACGCTATGGCTGTCGCCGCGCCTGCCAAAGCTCTACGAGCAATACCCGGATCTGAAGATTGATCTGATGCTCGAAGAACGCGTGCTTGACCTGCCCATGCGGGAAGCGGACGTGGCCATCCGCATGAAAGAACCCAGCCAGGCCGACCTGATCCGCAAGAAACTGATGATGATCCGCATGTGCCTCTATGCCACGCCCGATTATCTGGCAGAGCATGGCACGCCGGTGGAGATTGAAGACATCATGGATCACCGTCTGATCTGTCAGAACACGGACAGCGACCAGGTTGGCGCCGGGCTGAACCTTGTGCAGCATCTCATGACCTATGAAATCCGCTCCACGCTGACGGTCAATAATTACTACGGTGTCCTGCAGGGGGTGCTCAACAATCTGGGAATCGGTGTGCTGCCCGATTACGTGACCGAAGACTTCCCGGACCTTGTGCAGGTCCTGCCGGATCTTGAGTCTGCAGATGTGCCGGTTTTTCTGGCATATCCGGAAGAATTGCGGCATTCGCAGCGGGTTTCTGCCTTCAAGGACTTTGTCCAGGAAGAGATCATAAGTTATCGCAAACAGTTGAGAGACAAGCAAAAGTTCTGATAACGCCGCCAGCTATGCAAATGATGCATATCTGGCATGACGTGCCTCATACTGAATCAGCCTTGATCGTGTGCACGCTGCCACCTATTTCATCTCTTGAAGGAGCGGATGCCCTGCATCTGCCTTCATACCTCCCTGTTGGACTTGGCCGAGCTTCGTGCTCGGCCTTTTTTTTTCAACCGGTACGGCGCCCAAAGCTGCCGGTTCGGATGAGATCGGGCGCCTGCGCCATGCAAAGCGGGCTTTGCTCTTTTCCCCACCTGCCCCTTCCTCTAAAGAACCCCCAGGATTTGCCACGGGGGGCCTACGCGCAATGACCGAACCTGCCATCACACTGGACCTGATCGCAAGCCACGGGCTGAGCCCGGAGGAATACGAGCGTATTCTGGAAATCGTGGGCCGCACGCCGAGCTTCACCGAGCTTGGGATATTCTCCGCGATGTGGAACGAGCACTGTTCTTATAAGTCCTCCAAGAAGTGGCTGCGCACCCTGCCCACCACCGGCCCGCAGGTGATCTGCGGTCCCGGCGAAAACGCCGGCGTGGTTGACATCGGCGACGGGCAGGCCGTGGTCTTCAAGATGGAGAGCCACAACCACCCCTCCTACATCGAACCCTATCAGGGGGCGGCCACCGGCGTGGGGGGCATCCTGCGCGATGTTTTCACCATGGGCGCGCGGCCGATTGCGGCGATGAATTCGCTGAGTTTCGGGGAAGCGTCCCACCCCAAAACCCGGCAATTGGTGAATGGGGTGGTTGAGGGCATCGGTGGCTACGGCAATTGCTTTGGCGTGCCCACCGTGGGCGGCGAGGTGCGGTTCGATCCCGCCTATAACGGCAACTGCCTGGTGAATGCTTTTGCCGCTGGTCTGGCCGATGCGGATAAGATTTTCTATTCGGCAGCGTCCGGCGTTGGCATGCCGGTGGTCTATCTGGGCGCCAAAACAGGACGCGACGGCGTTGGTGGCGCGACCATGGCCTCCGCCGAATTTGACGATACCATTGAGGAAAAACGGCCCACCGTGCAAGTGGGCGACCCCTTCACCGAAAAACGCCTGATGGAGGCGACGCTGGAGCTGATGCAGACCGGCGCGGTGATTTCCATTCAGGATATGGGGGCGGCAGGCCTGACCTGTTCCGCCGTGGAGATGGGTGACAAGGGCAATCTGGGCGTCCGGCTCGATCTGGAAAACGTGCCGGTGCGCGAAGAGAGGATGACCGCTTATGAGATGATGCTGTCAGAGAGTCAGGAACGCATGCTGATGGTGCTGCGCCCGGAGCTTGAGGCCGAAGCAAAAGCGGTCTTTGACAAATGGGACCTCGATTTCGCCATCGTCGGTGAAACCATCGCCGAGGATCGTTTCCTGATTGTGCACAATGGCGAGGTCAAAGCCGATCTGCCGTTGAAAACACTGGCTGGCACCGCGCCGGAATATGACCGCCCGTGGGAAGAAACCCCTGCCCCTGCCGCCTTTGACGAGGCCCTCACGGTCGATCCGATCGAAGGGCTCACAGCGCTGATCTCTAGCCCGAACTACGCGTCCAAGGAATGGGTTTACACGCAATATGACACGATGGTCATGGCTGACACGGTCCGCATTCCCGGGCTGGGTGCTGGCATCGTGCGGGTACATGGCACCGATAAGGCGCTGGCCTTCACCTCCGATGTGACCCCGCGTTACGTCAAGGCCAACCCGGTTGAAGGCGGCAAACAGGCCGTGGCCGAAGCCTACCGCAATCTAAGTGCCGTGGGGGCGACCCCACTGGCGACCACCGACAACATGAATTTCGGCAATCCGGAAAAGCCGCAGATCATGGGGCAATTCGTAGGTGCGATCAAAGGCATCGGCGCCGCCGTCGAGGCTTTGGACATGCCCATCGTGTCGGGGAATGTATCGCTCTATAATGAAACCGATGGCGCCGCGATCCTGCCGACACCGACCATCGGTGCCGTTGGATTGCTCCCTCACACCGACGACATCATCGGATGTGATGTGCACGAACATGATGTGGCGCTGGTGCTGGGCGAGACGGCGGGTCATCTGGGGCAATCCGCACTGCTGGCCGAAGTGTTTGGCCGGACGGAGGGCGATGCGCCCCCTGTCGATCTGGCACAGGAGGTCGCGCATGGCAACTTCATCCGGGCACACCGCGCGATGATCGGTGCCTGCACGGACCTTTCTGACGGCGGGCTGGCGCTGGCGGCCTTCGAGATGGCGGAAAATGCGGGCATGGGCGTGACGCTGGAAACAGATGACACCGGCACCCTCTTTGGTGAGGATCAGGGCCGCTACCTCATCGCCTGCAGTGCGGCGCAGGCAGAGACGCTGATGGAGGCCGCAGGCACCGCCGGGCTGAGCCTGACGCAGGTGGGCCGTTTTGGCGGGTATGACGTCTGCATGGGGGCCAGCCGGGTCTCAGTGACGGCGCTCTCCGTGACCTACCGCACCGCCTTTGCGCAATCGGTTGCCTGACCTTCAGACGCCGATCAGCCGCATCAGCCGGTCTTTCTCGCCCATATCCTCCGGGCGGGAAAGCGACAGCGCGAGATCTTCGAGCGAGGCAATGGAGTGACCCGCGCGGAAGCTGTCCACATGCGGCAACATCGCTCTGATCCCTTGGGCTTTCGGCGCAAACCCCTCCCAGCGCAGCAATGGATTGAGCCAGATCAGACGGCGTGAGGACAGGTGCAGACGTTCCATGTGACGCGCCAGCGCATCGGGGTCGTCCCGGTCCAGCCCATCGGTGATCAGCAAGACCACCGCTCCCTGCCCCATCACCCGGCGTGACCAGTCGCGATTGAAGCTTTCCAGACACTGACCGATGCGCGTGCCGCCTTCCCAATCCTGCGCCTCGGCCCCGGCGGCAGCAAGCGCCGCATCCACATCACGGTGTTTCAGATGACGCGTGATGTTGGTGAGACGGGTGCCAAAGGTGAAGGCGTGGACCTTGGCCCAGCCCGCGCCCTTTGCATTGGCGACGGCGTGCA
Source organism: uncultured Roseobacter sp. (assembly GCF_947501835.1). Lineage (NCBI taxonomy): Bacteria > Pseudomonadati > Pseudomonadota > Alphaproteobacteria > Rhodobacterales > Roseobacteraceae > Roseobacter > uncultured Roseobacter sp. The sequence continues at coordinate 377,381 of NZ_CANMXR010000001.1, forward strand.
GAAAGTGCAGCACCACGCGGCTGTATTGGCTCATGGAGCCGGAAATATCGCAAAGCACCACCAGGTTGGGCCAGCGCGGGCGCGGTTCCTGCAGCGCGATCTTGTGCATCTCTCCGCCCTGTCGCATCGCCGCACGCAAGGAACGTGCCGCATCGACACGTCGCCCCGTCAGGCTGGATTTTGCGCGCCGCGACCGGATCGGCGGCACCGGCAGGTTCAGCTTGGCCAGCATGCGCTTGGCGGCCGCCATTTCCGCGGTGCTCATCTGTTCGAAATCGAGAGAGCGCAGCCGCTCCTGCGAGGACATGGTGAGGCTGGCGTCGATCTCGACCTCGGTGGCGTCCTCGCTCTCTGGTTTGTCCTCATTGAAATCGGGGGCTTCTGCCCCGTCGAGCAAAGCCTCGGCCGCGCGTTTCTCGGCGGATTGTGCTTTTCGGTCTTCCTGCACGCCGCGCACCGCGGGGATCATGTAGGACATCATATGTTCGAGGTAGCGCGGGTCGCGCCAGTAGAGCCGGAAAATCTGAGCAAAGACCACGCGATGCTCCGGACGGTTCACGAAACAGGCATGCAGGGTCCAGTAAAAGTCGCGTTTTTCGGTGAAACCCGCGGCCTCGACCGCGCGAATGGCATCAATCACCCGGCCCGGACCAATGGGAAGGCCCGCGCGGCGCAGGGCGCGCGCGAAATGCGTGATGTTACCCGCCAGCTTTGGATCCTCCGGCAGATCGAGCGGCGCGTATTCAGGCATGGTGTCTTTTGGGGCGCTGCCCCGACGCTGCGCGCCTCCCCGGGATATTTTGGGCCAGAAGAAACATCAGACAGGTTCCAGTGACGCTTTGACTTGATCCAGAATGCGCTTGGCCTCCGAGCCCTGTAGTTTCTGGATGTCGTCCTGATACTTGAGGATCGCGCCCAGCGTATCGGCGATGACCTCCGGGCTGAGGGTGATCGCATCCAGCGCGAGCAGGCATTTCGCCCAATCGATGGTTTCCGCGACGCCGGGTTTCTTGAAGAGGTCTTCGGTGCGCAGTTGCTGGACGAATGCGACCACTTCCCGGCTGAGCGCCTCGGCGGCTTCGGGTGCACGCGCCTGCAGGATGTCCATCTCGCGGTCAAAATCGGGGTAGTCGACCCAGTGGTAAAGGCAGCGTCGCTTCAAGGCGTCGTGCACTTCGCGGGTACGGTTGGAGGTGAGGATGACAATGGGCGGCTCAGGTGCCTTGATGGTGCCAAGTTCGGGGATCGTCACCTGAAAATCGCTGAGCGCTTCCAACAGAAATGCCTCGAAAGGTTCATCCGTCCGGTCGAGCTCATCGATCAGCAAGACCGGCGCACCGTTTTCATCCGGGCGCATGGCTTCGAGCAGTGGCCGCTCGATCAGGTAGTCATCGCTGAAGAGCTCCGTCTGAAGCGCTGTGCGTGAGGTATCGCCTGCCGCCTCAGCGGTGCGGATGGCGACCATCTGCGCCGGGAAATTCCACTCGTAAACGGCGCTCGACGCATCCAGCCCTTCGTAGCATTGCAATCGGATCAGCCTGCGGCCCAGACCGGTGGAAAGCGCCTTGGCAATTTCCGTCTTGCCCACGCCCGCCTCGCCTTCGAGGAACAGGGGCCGCCCGAGGCGCAATGCCAGAAACACCACCGTGCCCAGGGATCGGTCACATACGTATCCTTGATCCGACAGCATCTGCTGCACGGCATCGATGGTTTCCACTTCGGACATGATCGCTCCTTTTACTGGATCGTAACCTGCATTGCAGCACCCGGTCGTCAAGCAAAAGATCGCGTCGGGGATAAGCAATTGGTCCTATAGCCTGCACCGATAACGCTGTTTCGAATCGATCTTCGCTTGCGAAAATCGACAAGCCCGGCTCTTGCCTATTCCGGTCTGGTCGATCACCAAGGGGGTGAGCTTCGACCACAAGTGGTGACCTGTTGAACATCCTCGCTGTCATGACCGTTCGCAACGAAGGCGCTTTCCTGCTGGAATGGCTCGCGCATCACCGGGCCATTGGCATCACCGATTTCATCGTCTGTTCGAATGACTGTGCCGATGGCACCGACGTGATGCTCGACCGATTGGCGGATATGGGATGGCTGACGCATCTGCGCAATCCCGGTCCTTATGGCAATCGCGGTGTCCAGTTCAACGCCCTTCGTCTTGCCGACAAGCACCCGAAAACAGCCGCAGCAGACTGGCTGTTGCCGCTGGACATCGACGAGTTTGTGAATGTGCATGTGGGGGACAGGACGCTGCCGGCCTTGATTGCAGCCCTGCCCGACGCGACAGCGATTACCCTGACCTGGCGGTTGTTCGGGAATGCGGGCCAGGTGCGTTTTGAGGATGCCCCGGTGACGCAGATTTTCACCCGCTGTGCCCCGCAGATCATCTATTGGCCCTGGCGCGCGGCAATGTTCAAGACCCTTTACCGAAACGATGGTACCTACAGGAAACTGGGGGTGCACCGGCCCAAATCACCTGACCCGGACAAACTGGATAACGCACGCTGGTTCGACGGCGAAGGACGCCCCTTAGGAGAAGCCTTTCGCAAGAACCGGATTTTTTCCGATTACGGCCAATCCAATCATCGGCTGGCGCAGTTGAACCACTATCCGCTGGGCGCGATGGAGAGCTACGTGCTTAAAGCCGACCGCGGGCGTGCCGTGCATTCGGATACAGCGCTGGATCTGGACTATTGGGTTGAGCGGAATTTCAACTCGGATGAAGATACCTCGATCCACGCCATCGCGCCGAAGAGCCAGCCGATACTGGAGGGTCTCCTGGCAGATCAGCAGCTTTCCAGGCTGCATGCAGCAGCGGTCGCCTGGCGTCACAGCAGATTCGAAGCCCTGATGCTGCAAGAACCCTTCAGAGCGCTTTTCGGACGGTTACTGATGGCGGCCCCCTCGCGGAACATCGACGCTGATACGGCGCAAAAGTTAGTGCAATATGCGCTTCGCGATATCCGGAACCGCAACAGTTAACTATGAAACCAGAAGCTGTTTCCGTAATTTTGCCTCAAATCGTACTTAGTTTACTCTGAATTCGGCGCCACCTATGACCGGCGCACAGATTTGAGGATGCCTGACATGCCGGACGCGGCGTTCGATTTTGAATATTCGCTCAGAAACCTGAGCAAGCGGGAATGGCTCGCCGAAGTCGCCAACATCGTTGACGAACACGGCTATCTGACGCCGCTTGGCAAACGTCATACCGCCGCTTTTATCGAAGACGGGCCAACGCTGCTGGTGTCTTTCGAAACCCATCAAGGTATACAGACACTCTCTCCGGAGGCGCAGCCCCTGGGCTGGGACATGGTGAAATCACACGGCTGGTCGCATCTCGCGATCATCAGCGACGGCGATACCTGGTTCCGCGACAAGGCCATTTACGCCTTCTTCGACCGGCTGGTCGACGATGGGTTCTTCGACGAATTCGAAACGGTTCTCTTCTACGGCGCAGGGCCCTGTGGCTACGCGGCGGCGGCCTATTCAGTGGCGGCACCCGGTGCGCGGGTTCTCGTCGTCCAACCACAAGCCACGCTCGATCCGCGAGTGACAGCCTGGGACAAACGCTTTTTTGAAATGCGCCGCACCAATTTCACCGACCGCTACGGATATGCGCCCGACATGCTCGATGCAGCGGAGGAAACGCATGTCATCTACGATCCCTACCAGACCGAAGACGCCATGCACGCAGCACTTTTCACCAGGCCGGGCGTGACGAAACTGCGCTTGGCCCACATGGGCGGCGCGATACAGACCGACCTGCTGACGATGGAGCTGCTCCACCCGCTCATGGCCGCGGCGGCGGCAGGCAACCTGACACCGGAATATTTTGCAAATCTGGCACGGGCGCGTCGCGATCACATGCCCTATCTGCGCAGGCTTCTGGCACGGCTCGATCAATTGGAACGGCGGTCGCTGGTCATTGCCCTTTGCCGCAACGTGGTGAACCGCAAGCGCGCGCCGCGCTTTGCCAAACGACTGCAACAACTGACCTCCGAGAGCACCGACTGACGCTGGTGCTGCGCGCAGAGCTGTGCTAGCGCATCGCCATGACCCAGAGCCTCACGATCCGCCGCCCCGATGACTGGCACCTGCACCTGCGCGACGGCGCCATGTTGCAAGCTGTCCTGCCTGCCACCACCGCCCATTTCGCCCGTGCCATCATCATGCCCAATCTGGTGCCGCCGGTGGTAACCTCTGCCCAGGCGATGGAATACCGCGACCGCATTCTTGCAGCGGTGCCCGAGGGCGCAGATTTCACGCCGCTGATGACGCTTTATCTGACCGAGGACACAGACCCCACGGATGTCGCTGCGGCGCAGGCCTCCGGCCTCGTTCACGCGGTGAAGCTGTACCCCGCCGGGGCCACGACAAACTCCGCCAGCGGTGTGTCAAATTTCGACAAGGTTCGGCCCGTGCTGGAAAAGATGGCTGAGATCGGCCTGCCGCTCTGCGTGCATGGCGAGGTGACCGACCCGGACATCGATATCTTCGACCGCGAAGCCGTCTTTATCGACCGCGTGCTGGATCCCATCCGTCTCTCAACGCCCGGCCTGCGCGTGGTGATGGAGCATATCACCACCAAAGACGCGGTCGATTATGCCCGAACCCAGGACGACACGCTGGGCGCCACAATCACAACCCATCATCTCGTGATCAACCGAAACCACATTCTTGCGGGGGGCATCAAACCACATTACTATTGCCTGCCCGTGGCCAAGCGCGAGGAGCACCGCCTGGCCCTACGCGCCGCCGCAACCTCCGGAGACGCGCGTTTCTTTCTGGGCACGGATTCAGCCCCGCACACGGATGCCAACAAACTGCTGCCCTGCGGCTGTGCCGGATGCTTTACCGCCCCCAACACGCTGTCGATACTGGCACAGGTTTTTGAAGAAGATGGCGCGCTCGACCAGTTAGAGGGTTTCACCTCCCTGAATGGGCCCGCCTTTTACCGCTTGCCCGCAAATACCGACACCATCACCCTGGAAAAATCCGGCGCAACCTACCCCTCTCATATTGATACCGCTGACGGGCCAGTGACCGTTTTTGATCCCGGCTTCCCGCTGGATTGGGCGGTGCGCTAGGCTTCTTCTGGCCGAAAATATCCCCGCCGGAGGCAAGATCTCTTCCGGCGTGACAGCAAAGGACCGCATGATGATCCCCACAAGTTATCCCGACCCAGCCGAAATCGCCCGCCTCACGGCCCGGATGCTACTGGAAATCAAGGCCGTCCACTTCAACGCGACCGACCCCTTTATCCTTGCCTCGGGTCTGCCCAGCCCCACCTACATCGATTGCCGCAAACTGATCAGCCACCCGCGCATCCGCAGCACCCTGATGGATTTTCTGACCGTCACCGTCATGCGCAACGCGGGTTTCGAGGCCTTCGACAACATCGCAGGCGGCGAAACCGCGGGCATCCCCTTTGCCGCCCTTGTTGCCGAACGCATGGGCCTACCGATGACCTATGTGCGCAAGAAGCCCAAAGGCTACGGCCGCAATGCCCGCATCGAAGGCGACATGAGCGAGGGCCAGCGGGTGCTGCTGGTGGAAGACCTTACAACCGATGGTGGTTCCAAGCTTTCCTTCGTGGATGCGATTCGCGACACGGGTGCCACCTGCGGCCATACGGCGGTGATTTTCTACTACGGGATTTTCCCTGAAACTGAAAAGACCCTTGGCGATCATGGGGTTGCGCTTCACCACCTGTGCACCTGGTGGGATGTGCTCGCCGAAGCCAAGGCACAAGGCGCGTTCGACAGCGAGACCCTGACCGAGGTCGAAGTCTTTCTAAAGGCCCCGCGCGCCTGGCAGGACGCGCGCAAAACGACTTAACCAGCGTCAACATATGGGTATTCGCGTGCATCGTGCCGCAGCATGATGTATGATTGGCCTTATCCACAGGTTGTCCAGAGAAACATACAATTTGCCTCGGACAAACGACACGAGCTAAGACACCCCCGGGAAGAGTGGGACAGGCATGAACGAAATTACAGCATTCAATCCAACGGGCGTGGACGTGCAGTCGCCCGAGACGATGCCGCATTCCATCGAGGCTGAGCAACAGCTTCTGGGCGCCATCCTCACCAACAATGATATCTATGATCGGGTCGCTTCTATCATCGGTCCGAAACATTTTTATGACCCCGTGCATGCGCGTATTTTTGAGATCGCGGCGGCACGGATCGCCAAGAACAATCTGGCTTCTCCCGTCACGCTCAAAACCTTCATGGAAGACGACGAAGGGTTGAAGGAACTGGGCGGCCCCGCCTATCTCGCGCGCCTCGCCGGGGCTGCGATTTCCGCCTTTGCCGTGCGCGACTACGCGCAGATGATCTATGATCTTGCGGTGCGCCGCGACCTCATCCAACTGGGCCGTGAGATTTCCGACAAGGCTGCCACGGTTGATGTGGCTTCCGAGCCCAAGGAGCAGATCGTCGAGGCCGAGCAAGCACTCTACAAGCTCGCCGAACAAGGCCAAACCGAAGGCGGTTTTCAAAGCTTTCTCAAAGCAGTAACGGATGCTGTTAATGTTGCAAATGCAGCTTACCAGCGCGAAGGCGGGCTTGCAGGTGTCTCCACCGGCCTGATCGATATGGACAAAAAGCTCGGCGGCCTGCACCGCTCGGATTTGCTGATCCTTGCCGGGCGCCCCTCCATGGGCAAGACCTCCCTGGCCACCAATATCGCCTTCAACATCGCCAAGGCCTACAAGAAGGGTAAACGCCACGACGGCAGCGAAGGCGCCATCGAAGGCGGTGTCGTGGGCTTCTTTTCGCTGGAGATGAGTGCCGAGCAGCTCGCCGCGCGGATTCTGTCAGAGGCAGCAGAAGTGCCCAGCGAACAGATCCGTCGCGGCGATATGACCGAAGCCGAGTTCCGCCGCTTCGTGGATGCGGCCAAGGCGCTCGAAGCCTGCCCGCTCTTTATTGACGATACACCCTCGATCCCGATTGCACAGCTGGCCACCCGGGCGCGCAGGCTGAAACGGACCCACGGGCTGGATCTGCTGATCGTCGACTATATCCAGCTCGCACGCGGCACCTCGGACAACCGGGTGCAGGAAATCGGCGAGATCTCCATGGGGCTCAAGGCCATCGCCAAGGAACTCGACATCCCGGTCATTGGTCTCTCGCAGCTGTCCCGTCAGGTGGAGAGCCGTGAGGACAAACGCCCGCAACTGAGCGACCTGCGCGAATCCGGCTCCATCGAGCAGGATGCCGATGTGGTGATGTTCGTGTTCCGCGAAGAATACTACAAGGAACGCGAGAAACCCGGCGATCACGATCTCGAAGCCATGGCCAAGTGGCAGGAAGAGATGGAACGCTTGCATGGCCGCGCCGAAGTGGTGATCGGCAAGCAACGGCACGGGCCCATCGGCACTGTGGAGCTTAGCTTCGAGGGTCGTTTCACCCGCTTTGGCAACCTCGTGCAACCCTGGCAGCAGGGCAGCGACCAGAACTTCTGATCAGAATTGTGATTGGACAGCTGGGCCGTTTTCTGGCGCAGTGGCTCCATGCGCTGGCTCCTGACATTCTGCATCATCTGGGCTTCTTTTGCAGCCCGCGCCGAGGATATGGAAGTTGATGTGGAACTCTTCCTCGCGGTTGATGTCTCCCGCTCCATGTCCCCGGCGGAGCTGGAGATCCAGCGGCGCGGATACGCCGAAGCCCTGACCAGCCGCCAGGTGATGGACGCAATCGACAGCGGCCTGCTGGGGCGCATCGCCATCACCTATGTCGAATGGGCGGGCGAATATTCGCAGCGCGTCATCGTCCCCTGGACGCTGTTGCAATCCGCCGAAGACGCACGCGACATCGCCCATCAGATCACCGCGCGCTTCGACGAAGGGCTCAGGCGCACCTCGATCTCGGGCGCGCTGATGTATGCCGCGGATGACTTTGAGGGCAACGGCTTTGCCGGATTGCGCCGGGTCATTGATGTCTCAGGGGATGGTCCCAACAATCAGGGCCGCCCCGTGTTGCGCGCGCGCGATGCAGCGCTTGAACGGGGTTTCATCATAAATGGCCTGCCCTTGATGACCCAGGATCAGCTCAGCGAGATCTGGGGCATTCCCGATCTCGATGTCTATTATAAAAACTGCGTGATCGGCGGCCCGGGCGCTTTTGTGATCCCGGTTCTGGCCTGGGATCAATTTGCCCAGGCGGTCAAACGCAAGCTGGTTTTGGAGATCGCTGGTCTGCCCGCGCGGGTCCACCCGGCGCAATATCAGTCCCCCGCCCCCTATGATTGTCTGGTCGGTGAAAAGATGTGGGAGCAAAACCGGGCGTATTTTGATATTCCCTAAGATCGGTCCGATCATCGGCATGGTTCCGACCCTCGCCCCATTTTCTACTTGACGCGCTCGGCATCCCTGTCAAAACCCGGCCATGGCGATAGCGACCCTGACAATTGATCTTTCGGCGGTGACCGAGAACTGGCGGAACCTCAACGCGATGGCGGGTGGCAAGGCGGCCGCGGTTGTCAAAGCCGACGCCTATGGGCTGGGCATGCCACAGGTCGTCAAGGCGCTGACCCGCGCCGGCGCCCGGACGTTTTTTGTCGCCGTAGCCGAAGAAGGCGCCGCCCTGCGCAAGTTTCTGGGCAAAGGCCCGCAGATCAATGTCTTTTCAGGACATATGGAGCGGGACACCCCGTTGATCCGCGACGCCGAATTGACCCCGATGTTGAATTCCATCGACCAGATGCTGCGCCATGTGGAGGCCCTGCCCGGGCATCCTTTCGGCATCCAGCTTGACACCGGCATGAACCGGTTGGGCATGGAAGATCCGGAATGGACCGCCCTGCGCGAGGTCGCACTGGAACAGCGCCCGACCCTGATCATGTCACATCTGGCCTGTGCCGACGCACCCGATCACGCGATGAACGCGCGCCAGTTGCAGGTGTTCAATGAGATGACGCAGGATGTCGGTGTGCCGCGCTCGCTGGCGGCGACCGGCGGCACGCTTTTGGGGCCTGACTACCACTTTGACATGGTACGCCCGGGCATCGGCCTTTACGGGGGCCTGCCCTATATCGATGCGCGCCCGGTTGTGTCGCTTTATGCGCCGGTGATCCAGATCCGCGATGTCGCCGTGGGAGAGACCGTCGGCTATTCCAACACATGGGTGGCGCGCGGCCCTTCCCGGATCGCCACGATTGCGGCGGGTTACGCCGATGGCATCATCCGCGCCATGGGCCCCAACGCGCGCCTGCACACCGGCAGCTCATCCGTGCCGGTGGTGGGGCGCATTTCCATGGATCTGATCGGCGTGGATGTAACCGGCATCGCCGAAGAGCCCGAACATCTTGAGCTGATTGGCCCCCATCAATCGGTGGACACTGTCGCAGGCTTCGCCGATACCATTGGTTACGAAATCCTGACCTCACTGGGAGCGCGCTACAAGCGCGTCTATCTTTGACAAATCCGCTCGCTCTCATAGGCCGCACTGTCCTGACCGTGCTCGCCACCATTGGACGCATCGCGATCTTTGGTTTCGAAACCATCAGCCATATGCTGCGCCCGCCGTTTTACGGCCGCGAATTTCTGTCTGCGCTGCTGAACATCGGTTGGCTATCGCTGCCCGTGGTCGGTCTGACGGCTGTTTTCACCGGCGGGGCACTGGCCCTGCAGATCTACGCAGGTGGGTCGCGCTTCAACGCCGAAGCCGTGGTGCCGCAGATCGTCGCCATCGGCATCGTGCGTGAACTTGGGCCGGTGATGGTTGGGCTGATGATCGCCGCGCGCGTCACCTCGTCAATTGCCGCCGAAATCGGAACCATGAAGGTCACCGAACAGATCGACGCGCTGATCACCCTCTCGACGCATCCGATGAAATATCTCGCCGTGCCGCGGGTGCTCGCCGGGGTGCTGGTCGTGCCGGTGCTGGTCGCAGTGGGCGATATCGTCGGCGTCTTTGGCGGCTATGCGGTCGCCACCGGGACGCTTGGCTTCAATCCGGCAGGCTACATCCGCAATACGGTGGATTTCCTCGAACCGCTGGATTTGATCTCGTCGCTGACCAAGGGCGCGTTCTTCGGCTTCGCCGCCACCTTGATGGGATGCTACTACGGCATGCACTCGGGCCGCGGCGCGATGGGTGTGGGACGCGCGACCAAATCCTCCGTCGAAGGGGCTGCGGTGTTGATCCTTGCCGCGAACTTCCTGCTCACCGGGGTGTTTTTCTCACTATGATCAAGATGAAAGACGTCCATAAATCCTTCGGCAGCAACCATGTCTTGCGCGGGCTGGACCTGAACATCGAAACCGGCACCTCGATGGTGATCATCGGCGGATCAGGCACCGGGAAATCCATCGCGCTGAAATGCATTCTGGGCCTGGTCAAACAAGACAAAGGCACCATCAGCGTGGACGGTAAGGACGCCGCCTCCGGAGACCGCGATGCCTTTCTGGCGCGTTTCGGGATGCTGTTTCAGGGTGGTGCGCTTTTCGACAGCCTGCCCGTCTGGCAAAACGTCGCGTTTCGCCTGCTGCGCGGCTCGCTGAAACGTCCGCGCGACGAAGCACGCGAGATTGCCATTGAAAAGCTTCGGCGCGTGGGCCTGAAACCGGATGTGGCGGATCGTTTTCCCGCGGAGCTGTCAGGCGGCATGGCCAAACGCGTTGGCCTCGCCCGCGCCATTGCGGCAGAGCCAGAGATCATCTTCTTTGACGAGCCCACCACTGGTCTTGATCCGATCATGTCAGGCGTGATCAACGAGCTTATTCGCGAGATCGTGGTGGAAATGGGCGCGACTGCCATGACCATCACACATGATATGACGTCAGTGCGGGCCATCGCGGATAACATCGCCATGCTGCACGACGGGGTGATCCAATGGACCGGTCCGGTGGCCCAGATGGACGCGAGCGGCAACCCCTATCTGGACCAGTTCATCCAAGGCAAGGCCGAGGGACCGATCGAGGCGGTACGCTAGGGGTTTTCCAAAACCCGGTCGCCGGTAGCACTCGGGCTGGACACCACCAGAAAATCAACCGACCCGTCGCTATCATTACGGGCTTAATGGAATAGGCCGGGAGCGACCTCGATCCCTTGATTGGCGCCGATGGCGTAGCGCGTTCCATCCAGCTCCATGGTCAGCTCCCCTGCCAGCACATAGAAAAATTGCCGTGACAATGCGTGATGGTGACGGTCTTCCGCTGTTCCGGGTGGCATGCGTTCCTGTTTGACCGACAAACCGGGATGATCCACCAGCGGCCAACCGTCACAGACCTGCTGCCAGAGGTAATGCGATGCTGTCTCTGTGCTGATAACTGCCATGCCGCCCCTTTTCGACGCCTTTCCGCGATGTGGCGGCAAAACCCGGCCCGCGTCAATGTGGCCCTGCCTGGTTTTGCAACAGGCGACGTCACTTTTGACTTTGACCCGCCCGTCGCGCTGGGGCATGAAAGCAAAATGGCCAAATCCCCCTCCTTTTCCTGTTCTGCTTGCGGCAATGTCACCACCAAATGGGCCGGGCGCTGCGAAGCCTGTGGCGAGTGGAATACCATCTCCGAAGACGCAGGGATCTCCAAAGGCCCCGCCAAATCACTCGGCGCGAAACGCGGCTCCTCAATTGTCCTGACCGACCTCGCGACAGAGGAAGCCCCGCCCCCCCGCACCCAGTCGGGGATCGAAGAGCTGGACCGGGTCCTGGGCGGCGGGCTGGTTCCGGCCTCCGCCATTCTGGTGGGCGGCGATCCCGGCATCGGCAAATCGACCCTGTTGCTGCAGGCCGCGGCGCAGTTTGCGCGCTCCGGGCTGAAAACCATCTATGTCTCGGGCGAGGAGGCCTCGGCCCAGGTCCGCATGCGGGCACAGCGCCTTGGCCTGGCCGACGCGCCCGTGAAACTCGCCGCCGAAACCAATCTGCGCGACATCCTCACCACGCTGGAGGCGGAAAAACCGCAACTGGCGATCATCGATTCCATTCAGACCATGTGGGCCGACAACGTCGAAAGCGCCCCCGGTTCCGTCAGCCAGGTGCGCGCCGCCGCCCATGAGTTGACCAGCTTTGCCAAGCGCAAGGGCATCAGCGTCATTCTGGTGGGTCACGTCACCAAGGAAGGCCAGATCGCCGGCCCGCGGGTGGTCGAACATATGGTCGACACGGTGCTTTATTTCGAAGGCGAGCGCGGGCATCAATTCCGCATCCTGCGCGCGGTCAAGAACCGCTTTGGTCCCGCCGATGAGATCGGCGTTTTCGAGATGACCGGCAAGGGGCTGGCCGAAGTGGCGAACCCCTCGGCACTTTTCCTCAGCGAGCGGGGCGAGCCCTCACCCGGATCGGTGGTTTTTGCCGGTGTCGAAGGCACGCGGCCGGTGCTGGTGGAATTTCAGGCCCTGGTGGCCCCCTCGCCCCATGCGCAAGCGAGACGCACGGTTGTTGGCTGGGACGGTGGGCGCCTTGCCATGATCCTTGCGGTGTTGGAGGCGCGCTGCGGCATCCCCTTTGCCGGGCTTGATGTGTACCTCAATGTCGCGGGTGGCATGAAGGTCTCCGAACCAGCCGCCGATCTGGCCGTTGCGGCGGCCTTGCTGAGCGCGCGAGAAGACGCCGCCCTGCCCGCCGACACCGTGGTTTTTGGCGAAATCAGCCTGTCCGGCGCGTTACGTCCCGCGACACAGACCGAAAACAGGTTGAAAGAGGCGCAAAAACTTGGTTTCACCGCTGCAATTGCCCCCGGAGGCGGCAAACCGGTTGGTGTGAGTGGGATCTCCCTGAACACGATGGGGGATCTGACCGGGTTTGTGGGTGAAATATTTGGTGCCGGATAGGCACGGCGACGAAAGGCTTCGGAGACTATGGAAGGTTTTACCATCATTGACGGCGTTGTGGCGCTGATCATCGTTGTCTCGGCGTTGCTGGCCTATGGGCGCGGCCTCGTGCGCGAGGTCATGGCAATTGTCGGATGGATTGCCGCGGCAATCCTGGGCTTTCTCTTTGCGCCACAGGTCGAGCCACTGGTGCGTGAGATCCCGGTGGTGGGCGAGTTCCTTGCCGACAGTTGCGAGTTATCGATCATCGGTGCCTTCGCCCTGGTGTTTGCGGTCGCGCTGATCGTTGTCTCGCTCTTTACCCCGCTGTTTGCCTCGGTGGTGCAGCGCTCGGCGCTTGGCGGCATCGATCAGGGCTTTGGCTTCCTTTTCGGCGTCGCACGCGGCGTGCTGCTGATTGCCATCGCGTTTTTTGTCTACGAAACCGTCGTGACGGGCGAGACCTATACGGTCGTCGATGAAAGCCGGTCGGCCGTGGTGTTCGCGCAGATTTCAGACCGGATTCAGAATTCCGAGCCCGAACAGGCGCTTGGCTGGATCACCCAGCAATATGAAACACTGGTTGGAAACTGCGGAGCCTGATGCCAAACCCGGATAGTTGCACAAAATTGCTGCGATTTTAACGCGGTTTAAAGAGTAAAACCCTAGCTTCCGCGCAAGGAAGAAGCTGAGGGGCACCGTGTGACCGATCCATTCTTTGACTGCTTCGAACATGTCGCGGCATCTGTGTTTGTAACTGAACCGGATGCGCAGGGCGTGCTGCGCTACACCGGCTGGAACAGCGCCGCTGAGACCGCCTTTGACCTGCCCCGCGCGCGGGTCATCGGACGCACCGCGCGCGACGTTTTTCCCAGCGCCTGCGGCGACGCGATGTACGAAAGCCAGGCGCTGGCCTTTGCCATGGGGGATACCGCCGTCAGCGAGGTGATCCTGCCGGTAGAAGGGCGATCCAAACGCATGCGCACCACCTGGATCCCCAAACGCGGATCGGATGGGACCGTATTGCGCCTCATCGGGACGGCGACCGAAGCCTCGCCAATGCTTCACTCCTATGCGCCTGAGGCGCCGATCATGAAACCCATGACGGAACGGGAACAATTTATATCCCTAGCTGCACATGATCTGCGCACGCCCATGCGCAACATCTCCATTCTGATCGATATGCTGCGCGAAGACTTTGAGGATCGGGGCGACGGCAAGTTGGAACTGATCGACATGCTCGAAGATGTCGCCGTCAAGTCAGGCGAATTGATCCGGGATGTCCTGTCACACACTCAGGAGACAACGGCCCATCCCTGCGAAGGCCCGTTCGATTTGGGCCTGTTGTGTCAGACGCTATGTGATGTCCTGGACCCTTGGGCCGCGCATGACATCCGCTGGCCCGACATGGTGGTGGATGGCGACAAAACCGCTTTTCAGATCGTGTTGCGCAACCTGCTCGACAATGCGCTGAAGCACGGCAAGAAATCAAAACTGCATATTGATATTTCGGTCCACGCCGCGGCACCGGGCATGGTCAGCGTTGTGGTGCAGGACGATGGCTTAGGCTTTGACAATCCTGGTCAGGCGTTTCTGGAAACCGGCTCCTTCCGCAGCGACAGCGGATACGGCTTGCTCAGCGTGCGGCGTCTGCTGCTGGCGCGCGGCGGCAAGATTTCCATTGATGAGATGTCGGGCAATGGCGGCAGCGCGATTACCTTTTCGCTTCCCGGAAGCATTGTCGGTGGCAAGCCTGAAAACCGTGTGCGCCAGGCGGGCGCCTGAAAAACAGGATAACTTCGCGTCATAGGTGTCGTGACCGTTGCCAAGGGGCGACATTCATCGATTGAACCATGATAGTTTCGTGACAGTCTTCTCCCAACGCCCTACATAGAGCGTGTCGCTTACATCGGATTCGGAGCTGCCCCGTTGTCCAAAATCATGCCTGCCGCACACCCTTTTGATGCATCCTATCTGCGCGATGGCGATGACGACGATAAACTCAAGGAAGAATGCGGCATCTTTGGCGTCATTGGCGTTGTGGACGCGGCAAATTTCGTGGCGCTTGGGCTGCACGCGCTGCAGCACCGGGGGCAGGAAGCCGGCGGCATCGTTTCCCATCACCCGGATCAGGGCTTCCAATCCGCCAGACGTTTCGGATACGTGCGCGACAACTTCACCTCACAGAAGATCATGGAAACCCTGCCCGGCCCGCTGGCCATCGGTCACGTGCGGTATTCCACAGCGGGGTCCAAAGGCCAGACGGCCATCCGCGATGTGCAACCGTTTTTTGGCGAGTTTGCCATGGGTGGCGCCGCCATCGCGCACAACGGCAATATCACCAACGCAAATGCGCTGCGCCGCGAGTTGATCGAACGCGGCTCGATCTTCCAATCCTCCTCCGACAGCGAATGCATCATTCATCTGATGGCCCGCAGCCTGCAACGCACAATACCGGAGCGGATGGAAGACGCCCTGCGCCGGGTCGAGGGCGCGTTTTCGGTGGTGGCCATGACCCGCACCAAGCTGATCGGCGTGCGCGATCCGCTGGGCGTGCGGCCTCTGGTGCTGGGCCGTGTCGGGGAAGGCTGGGCACTGAGTTCCGAAACCTGCGCATTGGACATCATTGGCGCAGATTTCATCCGAGAAATCGAACCTGGCGAAATGGTGGTGATCACGGATAAGGGCGTTGAATCGCACTTCCCGTTCCGGCCGCAAAAACCACGTTTCTGCATCTTCGAACATGTCTACTTCAGCCGCCCCGATAGTATTCTCGGCGGTCGGTCCGTCTACGAAACCCGCGAGGCCATCGGCCGCGAATTGGCCAAGGAGGCGCCGGTCGAGGCTGATCTGGTCTGCCCGGTGCCCGATTCCGGCACGCCCGCGGCCATCGGATATTCGCTGCAATCGGGCATTCCCTACGCGATGGGCATCATCCGCAACCAATATATGGGGCGGACCTTCATCGAGCCGACCGAGCAGATCCGCAACATGGGCGTGCGCTTGAAATTGAACGTGAACCGCGCCCTGATCGCGGGCAAACGTGTCATCCTGGTCGACGATTCCGTGGTGCGCGGTACCACATCGCGCAAGATCAAGGAGATGATCCTCGATGCGGGCGCTGCCGAGGTGCATTTCCGCATCGCGTCCCCCCCCACGGCATGGCCCTGTTTTTATGGCGTCGACACCCCGCAACGCGAAAAACTGCTCGCCGCGACCATGTCCGAGGAAGAGATGCGCGACCATCTGCAGGTCGACAGCCTGCGCTTCATCTCGCTTGATGGTCTTTACCGGGCTGTGGGCGAGACGAAGGGGCGCAACAGCGCTCAACCACAGTACTGCGACGCCTGTTTTTCCGGAGAGTACCCCGTTGAGCCCGCCGATCAGATCGAAAGCGGGTTTGAAATGAAAGCGGCGGAGTAACCCGCTGCTGACTGAAATTGTCAGGGCGAAAGGGCATCTTCGATTCTATGTCTCCCATATCACGTGATATCGCCGAGAAAACCGCCAGTTGGTCAATACCGGCACGCGATCTGTTCTGCAGAATCCGTGAAACGGTACATGATGCGGCATCCCGCGCAGAAATTGGGCCACTCACTGAGACGCTGAAGTGGGGGCAGCCTTCGTGGTTGCCGACGAAACCGCGCATCGGCAGCACCTTGCGGTGTGGATGGGACCCGGACACGCCCGAGCAGTTCAGCCTCTATGTCCATTGCCAAACGACGCTGATCGAGACGATGAAAACGCTGTACCCAAATGCCTTCGAGTATGATGGCAATCGCGCGATGCGCATGCCGCTGGACGGGCAGCGCTCCCTGCATGCCATTGACCACTGCGCCTTTCTGACGCTCACATATCATCGCAAGATCGCTTGACGCGCCCGCCATTCGAGCCCATCACCGCGCCATGACAAAAACAGCTCTCATCACCGGCGCCTCACGTGGCCTGGGCGCAGCACTCGCCGAAGCCCTCGCGCCGACGCATCACATCATCGCTGTCGCCAAAACCACAGGCGCACTCGAAGAACTCGACGACCGGATCACCGCCAAAGGCGGATCCGCAACCCTTGCGCCCATGGATATCACCAAAGCCGACGCCATGGCGACCTTGTGTCGTGGCATCTTTGATCGGTGGAACGGGCTGAATCTGTGGTGCCACACGGCCATACACGCAGCCCCCCTCGCCCCGGCAGATCACATCGACAGCAAGGATTTTTCCAAATCCGTTGCGGGCAATATTACCGCCACATCGACATTGATCACCTATATCTCGCCACTGCTCGGCCAAAGCGGACATGCGGTTTTCTTTGAGGATGCACAGGCGGGCACAAAATTCTTCGGCAGCTACGGCGCCACCAAGGCCGCCCAAATCGCGCTGGCCAAAAGCTGGCAAGCAGAGACGGCAAACACGGGGCCAAAGGTCAGTATTCTGTCACCACCGCCCATGCCCACCGCGACGCGGGCCCGCTTCTACCCGGGCGAGGACCGTACGGGGCTGACCACACCTGCAAAAGCGGCCGCTGATATTCTCGCGCAGCTCTAACGCTTCTTCTGGCCCTAAATATCCCCGCCGGAGGCTCCCGCCCTTGCCGCCTGCGCGACCCTCGCCTATCAAGGCCCAAAGGGATCTTTCCATGCGCATTCTCATCACAAATGACGACGGCATCAACGCGCCAGGACTGAAGGTCCTGCATGCGATCGCCACCGACCTTGCAGGGGACACCGGCGAGGTCTGGACCGTGGCTCCGGCATTCGAACAATCGGGCGTCGGGCATTGCATCAGCTACACCCACCCGATGATGATCAGTGAATTTGAACCGCGCCGCTTTGCTGCCGAAGGCTCGCCCGCCGACTGTGTGCTCGCCGGGCTGCACGACGTGATGAAGGAGACGCCGCCCGACCTGGTCCTGTCAGGGGTCAACCGGGGCAACAACTCTGCGGAAAATACGCTCTATTCGGGGACCATCGGCGGCGCGATGGAGGCCGCATTGCAGGGCCTGCCAGCCATCGCACTCTCGCAATACTACGGCCCTAAAAATGCGCAGACCGAAAACCCGTTTGAGGCATCCGCTCAACATGGCGCCGAGGTTGTGCGACGCATCCTGGCCCACACACCCGAAGAGAACGGTGGCTACCGCCTGTTTTACAACGTGAATTTTCCACCCGTCCCCGGCGCGGGCGTCAAAGGCATCCGCCTGTCCACCCAAGGCATGCGTCCCGGCACCGGCTTTTCGACGGAACCCCACAGCTCGCCCTCCGGGCGCAGGTTCCTGTGGATCAAGGGCGGGAACCAGCAGATCGCGACAGCACCGGGCAGCGACGCGGCGGACAATCTGGACGGATACGTCTCTGTCACACCGATGCGCGCGGATCTCACAGCACATGAGATGATGGGACAATTGTCGGGCATCGCTACATGAGTGACGACGCGACGCGCAAGATGCAGTTCCTCTATGCGCTCCGCTCCAAGGGCGTCACGGACAAGCGCGTGCTCTCGGCCATGGAAACCATTGACCGCGGCCCCTTCATTCGTGGGATCTTCTCAGAACGCGCCTATGAGGATATGCCGCTGCCCATCGCTTGTGGTCAAACGATCAGCCAACCCTCTGTCGTGGGACTCATGACACAGGCGCTGCACATCAGCCCGCGCGACAAGGTGCTCGAAGTGGGCACCGGGTCTGGGTACCAGGCCGCGATCCTGAGCAAGCTGGCGCGCCGTGTCTATACGATTGACCGGCACAGCCGCCTTGTCCGTGAGGCCCGCGATATCTTTGATGACATGGATTTGACGAACATCACCGCCATCACCGGAGATGGCAGCTTTGGATTGTCAGATCAGGCACCTTTCGATCGCATCATCGTCACGGCCGCCGCCGAAGACCCCCCCGGCACGCTGATGGAGCAGCTAAAGGTCGGCGGGATCATGGTTGTGCCTGTGGGCCAGTCCGACGCCGTGCAGCACCTGATTGTTGTGCGCAAGACGCCGGAGGGCTTTGAATATGACGAATTGCGGCAAGTTCGCTTTGTTCCCTTGCTCGAAGGCTTGGGAAAGGATGGATAAGCTGCTATAAAGGGCGGATAAAGTGTTGGAACAACCAACGCGTGCCGATGGCTTATTGAGGACAAGCAGATGATCCAAGTATTTCCGCGCAGCCGCGCGCGCCTCTCGCTGATGACTGCAACCGGGCTGGTTGTGCTCTCGGCCTGCGGCCAACCGCTTGATTTTGACCTGCGCGGCGGGCTCGGCGGGTTCAGCACCGCTGATGCCGCAACCCAGGTGGTGACCGCACAGCGACCCAGCCCGGACAATCGCGGCGTCATCTCCTATCCGAATTACCAGGTGGCGGTGGCCGAACGCGGCGATACGATTGAAACGGTGGCCAATCGTCTGGGCGTCAGCGCGCCGGAATTGGCCAGTTTCAATGGCATCGAACCTGGTGCGACCCTGCGTAGCGGTGAAGTCATTGCCCTGCCCAATCGTGTGGCCGAACCCTCGCCCGCTACCGGTGCCATTGGCACAGGTCCCATTCAGCCCGGCGGTGTCGATATCGGCACCCTCGCGGGCGATGCCATCAACCGCTCACCGGAAACACAAGGCGTGCAGACCGCCGCCCTGCCCCCGGCCCAGACCGCACCGCAACCCCAGACCGGCGATGAGCCGACGCGCCACAAGGTCGAACGTGGCGAAACCGCCTATACCATCGCCCGCCTCTATGGTGTTCCGGTCAAATCACTGGCTGAATGGAACGGGTTGGGACCGGATTTTGCGATCCGCGAAGGTCAATATCTGCTGATCCCCGTGGCCAAGCAGGCCGCCCCCGCGACGACAACGGCGGAGGCCGCCGTCACCCAGCCCGGTGCAGGATCACCGACCCCAACACCGCCCAGTGCAACAAAGCCCCTGCCTGAGCCTGAAAAAACCGTAACGCCCGAAGCACCGCCGCCGGTAGATGTCGGCGAACAGACCCAAACCGCATCGGGTGCGGCCATGGTCTTCCCGGTGAGCGGATCCATTATCCGTGAATATGCGAAGGGCAAGAACGAAGGCATCAACATCAAGGCAAATGCCGGTGACCCGGTGAATGCAGCAGATGCCGGGACGGTCGCGGCCATTACCAAAAGCGCAGATGGTGTGCCGATCATCGTGATCCGGCATGACCCCGAATTGCTGACCGTCTATGCGAATGTCACCGACGTCTCGGTCGAAAAAGGCACAAAGGTCAACCGGGGCCAGACCATTGCGAAGCTGCGCGAAGGCAATGACGCCTATGTGCATTTCGAGGTGCGCAAGGGCTTCGACAGCGTCGATCCAATGCCCTACCTGCGGTGATCGACGCCGGGGCACGTTCGCGTAAAAAGTGTTAAAGCACTGAAAACACCCTGAAATCGCCATGGCTTTGCCCCAATCCAAGGGGAGCAGGCCATGGTCGTGCCCGGTTTCCCCGGCAGAAACAATTCCAACGGTTCCAAACTATTGGATTGAACGCATGGCTGTTTTTTACGGCTACACCTCTGCCATTCTGGGCAGCCAGAGCTCAACCTCTGGCGGCGCGGCAATTGACTATCGCTTCGCGCCAAGCGGCACGTGGCGCTATACGGGCCCAGATACCTATTTCGTTGTCGAAGAAAACGATGGCGCCACACAATTCAACGGTGACCCGACCAACGAGACCGTCTCGGCCCAGGAACAGATCGGAGGGGTCTGGCAGCAGACCACCAACATCGGCGGCACGCAGACGCAGCTGATCTGGGATTACACCTTTGAGGTCACAGACGGCACCACCACCTGGCGCGTCGCGGTCATCGACGTGGATCTGAACAACAATGACACCATCGAAGCGGGCGCGGAAAACGGATATTATCTTGTCTTTCCCGATGACATGCCCCCCGCGGATACCGATCTGACCGTTGGCGCTATTGTCGAGAATGACAACAGCACACCACATTTGGGCCTGGGCGCAACGGTTGTCTGTTTCGCAGCCGATACGCTGATCGAGACAGCCGAAGGTCCGCGCCCGGTTCAGGAATTGCGCGTTGGCGACAACGTATTGACCCGCGATGACGGTCTGCAACCGCTCCGCTGGGCGGGGACAACAACAGTGCCTGCCATGGGGGATCTGGCGCCGATTGTGGTCTCCGCCGGTGTGTTCGGCAATGAGACTGATCTTGTCGTCTCGCCACAACATGCTCTTTTGGTCGAGGATTGGCGCGCGGAGCTGCTCTATGGGGCACCCGATGTGCTTGTGCGCGCGGTGGATCTTTTGGCGCATGATGGCGTTTATCGCCGCCCGGGGGGCACGATCACCTATTGTCATATCCTGTTTGACGCGCACCAGCTCGTTCTTGCATCGGGGCTGTGGTCAGAAAGCCTCTACCCAGGGGACATGACACTTCAGACTGTCAATCCCGCGGCGCGCGCGGAAATCGAGCGCCTCTTTCCCGATCTCGCCGCCTATGGTCCGAAGGCCTCGCGGTGTCTGCGCCATTTTGAAGCCGCCTGTCTCACCCCATGATCCGGCGCCCGATCAAACCCCTGCATGACGTCACCACGTCCCTTTCGTTCGGGATCCGTGGCTTGGGCGCCGGTAAATCTTTGCAAATCACATTGGGATGCGGGCGGGATGCTAAGGCACCTGCACGGCGATCCAACAAGGTCGTGCGACTGCTGCAAGCGGTCAACCTGACAGCGTTACACCCCTACGCCCCGCCAGGTCGGTGAAATACTGCCACGCGACGCGACCGGATCGGGATCCGCGTGTCGCTTGCCATTCAATTGCCTCTGCGCGCAGGTCTTCATCGTCAATGTCAACGTGATGAGCTGTGCAATACCGGCGGATCATTTCCAGATACTGATCCTGGTCGCAGGGGTGAAAACCGAGCCACAAGCCAAACCGATCCGAGAGCGAGACTTTTTCCTCCACCGCCTCAGACGGGTTGATGGCGCTGCCGCGTTCATTTTCGATCATGTCACGCGGCATCAGGTGGCGCCGGTTGGAGGTCGCATAGAGAACCACATTATCGGGGCGCCCCTCGATGCCGCCATCCAGAACCGCTTTCAGGCTTTTGTAATGCGCGTCATCATGGCCAAAACTCAGGTCGTCGCAAAACAGGATAAAGCGGTAAGGCGCACCGCGCAGCAGGTTCAGCAACCGACCGACAGAGGGCAGATCTTCGCGCTGCAGCTCGACGATCCGCAAAGCCTCATGTTTTGAATGAATTTCGCCGTGTATCGATTTAACAAGGCTTGATTTTCCCATTCCCCGCGCGCCCCAGAGCAGCGCGTTATTTGCGGGTAATCCGCGGGCAAACTGCTCTGTATTGGCCAAAAGCGTATCGCGCGACCGGTCGATCCCCACAAGCAGCGACAGATCAACCCGCGCCACCTGTGGCACCGGTTCCAAACGGTCCGGATCAATGTGCCAGACAAAAGCGGAAGCCGCAGCAAAATCAGGGGCCGCCTGCGGCGCCGGAGCCATCCGCTCCAGCGCGGCCGCGATGCGGTCCATCGGGTCGTCGATCACGTCAGGTCGTCCTCATCGTCGTAATAGCCTTCGGCGCGCAGCCGGGCTTCGCGTTTGCCCTCCACGCGTTTCACCAGAAAGATCGACACCTCGTAGAGCCCGTAGACCACTACGAAGAGGATCACCTGTGTGATCACGTCAGGCGGGGTCACCAGAGCCGCCAGCACCAGAATAGCCACCACGGCGTATTTGCGCACATTGCCCAGGCCTTCCGCGCTCACCAGCCCGGCCTTGCCCATCAGGGTCAACAGCACCGGCAGTTGGAAACACATGCCGAAGGCCACGATGAACTTGATCGTCAGGTTCAGGTATTCCTGCGCGGACCCCTGGAAAACCACGCTCAGACCAGGCGACGTGGCCGGGTCGCCGACGACCGCCTCGCCACCATCGCCGAACTGCTGGAAGCCAAGGAAGAAATCATAGGCCAGTGGTGTGACCACATAGAAGGCGAAAGACGCGCCCAGCAGGAACATCACCGGCGACGCGATCAGGAAAGGCAGGAAAGCGCCCTTTTCATTCTTGTAGAGCCCAGGCGCCACGAACCGCCACATCTGATGCGCAATCACTGGAAAAGACAGGATAAATCCACCCAGAAGCGACACTTTGATCGCGACAAAGAACCCCTCCTGCGGGCTGATGAAGATCAGATCGCAATCCTGCCCGCGATCGGACAGCACGGTGCATAGCGGGTCCGTGAGAAAGTTGAAGATCGGCGTGGCCACGGTGAAACAGATGATCATGCCCACCAGAAAGGCCAGCACGGAGCGGATCAGCCGCGTGCGCAGCTCCGCCAGATGCTCGATCAGCGGGGCGGCGCTTTCGTCAATGTCTTCGGATGCGCTCATGTGTCACTCTTTGCGGGCGGCGTCGGATCTGCATCACGCGCCGCTTCCAGCTTTGCCGCAGCGGCCTGCGCCTCCTGCGCCTCTTTCATCTTGCGGTCTGCTGCCGCGCGGGCCGTGGCCGCCTGGATTTTCTTGGTCTGCTCCGCGCGGTCCGCGGCCATTTTGCCGGTCTCACTCTCCGGATCGAACTTGCCCAGGTCAGCGGCGGCGCTTTTCACCCCGTCCATGGCTGAATTGATCGGATTGGTGGCCGTCTTCAGACCCTTGGCAACGTCCTTCATGCCGGTCTCATCCGCGGCGTCGTTCATCGCGCGGCTGAATTCACGTGCCATGCCTTTGGCCTTGCCGACAAACTGTCCCAATGTCCGGAACAGCACGGGCAAATCCTTTGGCCCCACAACGATCAGCGCGACGATGCCGATCACCAGCATCTCCGTCCAGCCAATATCGAACATGGATCAGACCTTGTCTTTCTCAGACTCGGGCGTCACATCCTTGGCTTCTTCGGATTTGGCGATTTCGTCCTGGCCTTCGCTGATCCCCTTTTTGAACGACGTGATGCCCTTGCCCACTTCGCCCATCAGGCTGGAGATTTTGCCGCGCCCAAAAAGCACAAGCACCACCACCGCGATCAGCAAAAGACCAGGCAGGCCAATATTGTTCAACATCTCAAGTCTCCCATAACATTGGCGCTCCAATGCAGGAACGCGCATTTCCGGCTCAGGATTACGGAAATCGGGGCCGCGCGGAAAGCGCCGAAGCCCGATTTGACCCCTTCAAACTGCGATCACCCCTGAAAAAGTGATGGCGCGCGGTCTCAACTGACAGGTTTATGTCAGTTGCTCTCTGCCATGTCCATTCACATCGCAGAATATTGAAAGGACCCCTTCATGCGTAGACTTCCCCTTTTCACCACCCTCATCGCCTTTGCCGCTGCGGATGCCATGCGCAGCCCGGCTAAGGCGGAACCGGTTGCCGAGGTTGTCACCTTCAAGCTGGTGGTAGGCACCGATCCCAAAGCATTCGTCGCGGCAGCGCGCGGGATCGAACCCTATCTGCGGGGCACCGGCGCGGTTATTTCGCGTACCTTAAGCGTGGATGCGGACGGTATCTGGACAGATCACATCGTCTGGACCTCCTTGCAGGCCGCGAAAGACGCCGCGGATGCCCTGATGGCGCAACCCGAGGCGGCGCCCATGATGACCGTGATCGCCGCTGACAGCGTGACCCTGCGGCATGCGCCCATCCTGCTGACAATGGACTAACCCATCTGCGGCTGGCACAACTGCGCCATGCGCCGTACTGACCGCCTCTTTGACATCATCCAGATCCTGCGCGACGGAAAACTGCACCGCGCGCAGGACATCGCTGAACGGCTGGAGGTCTCAACCCGCACGATCTACCGCGACATGGACACGCTTATGGCATCCGGCGTGCCGGTCGAAGGTGAACGCGGCGTGGGTTATATGATCACCGAAGCCATCACCTTGCCACCGCTCACGCTCACGGTCGAGGAGCTTGAAGCGCTCAATCTCGGCGTAGCGATCGTTGCGGAAGCCGCTGATACCGATCTGAAATCCGCAGCCCTCAGCCTCGCGGACAAGGTCGATGCGGTGCTGCCCACCCAGACCATCGCCGAGGCGGACGCGTGGAAGTTCGCGGTCTACCCCTTTGCGGATGCAGCGCGCGGCTTTTCTCACATGCCAACGCTGCGCGCGGCCATCAGCGCCAAACAAAAGCTGCGCCTGACCTATACCTCCAAGGAGGCGCAGGTCACGACCCGCACCATTCGTCCGTTGCACATGGAATATTGGGGGCGCATCTGGACCCTGACCGCGTGGTGCGAAATGCGCGATGCCTTTCGCGTGTTTCGCGTCGATCTCATTCAGACGGCGGAGGCCTTGCCCGAACTCTTTGTCGACGAACCGGGCAAGACGATTGCCGATTATGTGCCGTGACGAAATATGCAGCACGCGTCGCGTGGGGAAGCAAATTGCTTTTGAAAAACTTGGGGCAAAAGGGCGCTATTTCGTTTCGGGCCGAAACAGCACCATTTCAGTTTATCTGACCGCTCCTCTCGGAGCGGCGTGATCAGCAGCCCGCTGCGTTATTTGCGGCAACACCGCCCGCAACAGCACCACCAGCCGTCAGGATATCATTACCGGATCCGCCACCAAGCTGATTGCCAACAGCGGCACCCGCCAATGCACCGGCAACACCGGCGCCGACGCACCCAACCTGTCTTTGTTGTTGGGGTGTCGTTGCACAGGCCTGCAACAGGCCCATCATGGCGAGAGTTACTACGATACCAGTTTTTGTCATTGGTTATTTCCTTGTCAAAATTTGCCAGATCAACTCCGGCGCTTTGCTTTTTAAGTGCACCGCGATAACGCAGCAAGACGCAGATTGTTCCAAAAAGCGGATTGGCGCCGCGCGCTCAGGCGGAAAAGCGCCGATCTAGGGTTTGAGGCGCCACCCCTCCTGCGGCGGCAGAAACGCCTCGACACTGGCCTGCGCGATCACGATTGGATCGTCGGTATCGGTCGCGACATTCAGCCCGCCCTTGACGACGCGTACTTCGGCGCGTCCCCGGGGCAGGGTCGCCACCAGCGCCGCAGTATCGACCGCATCAGGCTCCTGAACGCCGACCGTGACCTGCACCCGCATCTGGTCATGCGTCATGCCCACCGCCCCGAAAAGCGGCAGCGAGGAATGGCGAAACGCGTCTTCGATCGCCCGTTTGGCGGCCTTGGTATAATCCTGCCCGTGCAGGTCGTTGCCCATGCCCATCTCAATGATCAAACGTTGCTCAGCCATCTGCCCGCTCCATGTCAAAGCCCACCGTCAGTGCCACATTGGCCATGATCGTCGAGTTGCCCTCACCTTCCGGGCGCGCCACATCCAGGCCGCCGTGATGCACCCGCACCTCTGTCTGCCCGTAGGGAAAGACCTTGCGCACCTCTTCGACATCCACCGCATCAGGGTCCTGCACGCCGATGTCGACGGTGATCCGCATGTCGCTTTTCTCAAAGCCGAAAAGCTCCGCAAGGTTGATCGAATTGTGCCACAGCGCGTCTTTCACGCCGCGCACCGCCGCCTGCGTGTAATCCCCGCGCCGCAGGGACGTTCCCATGCCGAATTCCACCAAAAGCCGCTTCATCGCCGTCTCCCCCTTTTGCCCGTCAGGCATCAAATACAAAACACCGGTCGCGCCGGATCGTTAGCCACATCACCGTGCCCGGCTGTGGCAGGAACACATTGGGCACCGTCGCGCGCAGCACGGAGCCATCGTAATCCATGACGAACTCCACAAGGCTCTCATTGCCCATGAACCGCGCGCGCTGCACCACGCCGCGCGCCGCCGTACCATCTGTTGCCGTGGGCTTCGGCCCCGTGCCGTTGCGGTCAAAGTCTATGCGCACATGCTGCGGGCGAAAGACGATGTTGACCGATGTCCCATCCGGCACGCCGGGGGCGAGAAACTGACCAAAAGGCGTTTCTGCCAGGGCGCCGCTGACATCCGCATGCAGCACATTGGCATCGGAGAAAAAAGCCACCGCGGCGCGATCCACCGGGCGGGTGTAGACGTTGTAGGGCGCGCCCTGTTGCACGATCCGCCCGTCGCGCATCAGGGCGATTTCATCGGCCATGCGCATGGCCTCATCCGGCTCATGGGTGACCAGCAGGACAGCGGTGTCTTCCTCCTTGAGGATGTTCAGCGTCTCGTCCCGGATGCCATCGCGCAGGCGGTTGTCGAGGCCGGAAAAGGGCTCGTCCATCAACATGATCTTGGGCTTGGGTGCCAGCGCCCGGGCCAGGGCCACGCGTTGCTGTTCACCCCCCGAAAGCTGATGTGGGTAGCCGTCGATGAACCGCATCAGGTCGACCCGGCCTAGCAGTTCTTCGACCCGTTTGCGTTTGTCGGCTTTCGCACCGGATTTCAGCCCAAAGGCCACATTGTCCGCCACACTCAGATGCGGAAAAAGGGCAAAGTCCTGAAACATCAGCCCAATCTCGCGCCGCTCCGGCGGCAGACGAAAAATAGTGTCGCAGACCAGCTGCCCGTCCACGTAAATCTCGCCGCTGTCCTGCATCTCGACGCCTGCGATCATTCGCAAGGTGGTGGACTTGCCGCACCCCGAGGGGCCCAGCAGGCAGGTAACCTGCCCGGGTTGGATGGCAAAACTGATATCGTCCACCACGGCCCGACCGTCAAAGGCGCGGCGCAGGTTCCTGATCTCTAGCCGTGGCGGGGGAGCTGTCACGCGGGTCTTCCAAATCCGATAGAATTCATCGGATAAGGGGCTATCAGCCCTGCTCTGCGCCCGCAAGCGCTGCTGTCATGACATACTCCGCGGTCAAACCAGTTCAAAGGCGCCTGTCGCCCGATCAACGCCATTCACCTGCACCGTCAACGCATGCGCTCCGGGGTAAAGCTTGAAGGTCGTGGCATCCCCCTTCAGCTTATGCGCCTTTTTGAGGGTCAGCGGCTTGCCGGGCCGCACCTGCCCCTGTTTCAGTTTGAACACCTTCTCTCCCGGCTTGCCATCCGGGCGCGCAAAACCAATACGGTAGTCGACCAGCACCGGCAGGTCCGCAGGGGCGCCAATGACACAGGTGAAGGTCAGGGTATCGCCGATCTTGATCTTCGGCGTCGCGATCTCAAGGTCGACGGTGACCGGTGCATCGGCGTCAAACCCCAAGGCGGTCATGGCCCCGGCATGTCCCTGTTTGATCAGCGTGCGCAGGGCGTGACGGGTCATCCAATCCAATTCCTTGGCCTGCTGCGCAGCCTGCCCCTGCCACCCGTCGAGGGTGTCCAGAACCAGGTCCGGGTGATGCTTTGTCAGGTCGTTGAGATGGTTGGCAACGGACCGCGTCACATAACGCGTCGGATCGCCATGCAGCCTGTCGAGCAGGGGCAGCGTGTGCTCCGGGGTCAATGTGACGGCCTTGGCCCAGGGCAGCCTGGGGCGGGTCCCTTCGCTGACCAAGCGCCGCACATGGTAGTTGTCATCCTCCGCCCAGACGCTCAGATCGGCGAGCGTTTCCGTCGTCCACCGATTCAGAAACGGGCGGATGTAGAATTCCATCGAGAACCGCTGCGTCGCGCGATAAAGAAGTGCCATCGCCCGCTCGCGATGTTCCTCAAGACCGTGGCGCACCGCAAGAATACCCGGCACCGCGTGGATAAACTGGCCAAAGTCATCGTCTTTCAGACCCGGGTCCAACGGCGCGGGCATGGCGGCTTCCAGTTGGTCGGCCATGTCAGGGAATACGCTTGAAAGCTGCGCTTCCGCACAATCTGCCAGCCAATCCAGCCGCGCCATCAGCTCCCGTTCCGGAAACCCCGCCAGCGCCTCTTTCTGAAACCGCGCAGGATCGAAGCCGGGCACACCGGATGCATATTCATGCGCCAATTGTGCGACTGTCGTGGCGTTAAACAAATGGTCCTTGAGCGAGAATTTTTCAGCCATGGATCAGATCGTCGCGTTGGTGGCGCCGCCATCACACAGGATGTTCTGCCCGACAATGAAACCCGCGTGTTGCGAGCACAAAAACGCGCAGGCCGCTCCAAATTCCTCAGCCGTGCCATAGCGCCCCGCCGGAATAGTCGCGGCGCGCCGCGCGCGGGCCTCGTCGATGGAAATGCCTTCGCGTTTGGCCACGGGACCGTCCAGCGCTTCGGCACGGTCCGTCGCATGGATGCCGGGCAGCAGATTGTTGATGGTGACCCCCTTGCCCGCCACTTGACGGCTGGTGCCGGCCACATAGCCGGTCAACCCGGTGCGCGCCGCATTGCTGAGACCCAGTTGCGGGATCGGCGCTTTGACCGATTGCGAGGTAATGTTGACCACGCGGCCCCAGCCGCGCGCCATCATGCCGGGTACCAGCGCCTTGATCATCGCGATTGGCGTCAACATGTTGGAATCGAGCGCTTTGATGAAATCCTCGCGGTCCCAGTCGTGCCACATGCCGGGGGGCGGACCGCCTGCGTTATTAACCAGAATGTCCGCATCTCCCGCAGCGGCCAGAAGCTCCGCCCGACCAGCGTCGGAGGTGACATCCGCCGCCACCGTCTGCACGGTGACACCATGCGCCGCGCGGATCGCCTCCGCCGCGGCCTCAAGCGCCTCTGACCCGCGCGCATTCATGACAAGATCGCACCCTGCCGCAGCCAATGCCTGCGCGCAGCCCAGTCCCAGGCCCTTGGAAGACGCACAAACAACCGCGCGTTTACCATTAATTCCCAAATCCATGTCATGCTCCCTATTGCGTTTGGGCTCATGCCTAACACCACATATGCTGGAGAGACCAGTAAAACACCGGAAAGTTGACCGCAGAGCGCCACAATTCTAGAATAACTCATTGTAAATTCGAGACGAAAAGTATGTATCCTTGATGTCCACACAGATCGGCAGTCAATCGGTTTCAGTTCTGCGCGGCGCGGATGTTGTGGTCGTCTCCGGCGTGAACGAAGCCGAAGGGCTGAGCTTTGCCAGTGATTTGGTGATGGATGACGTCTACCGTTTGCAAAGCGACGCGCAGTCCTGCAGGCTCACCCTGATACGGGATGAGACCGATGCTTTCCGGATCGCGGATACCTCCGAAGTGGGCACCCCCGGCGCAAAGATCCACCTTGATTGCGCTTTGACGCTGATGTCGCCGGATGCGCCCGTGACAGAAGTGATTGTGCTGGTCCAGATCGATGACACCGGTGAGGCCGAAGACATATTTGCGCTGCCCCTGGCCCCCCTTCTGCCGCTGAAAGACTATCACATCGTTGGTCTTGATACCTTGAAGGTCAGCGAAAGGCTCGCGCAGGTGGCCTGCGTCTCCTTTGCGCGCGGCACCAATATCACAATGGCATCCGGTCGGCAGCGCCCGATTGAAACCCTGCGTCCCGGCGACGCGGTGCTGACCCGCGATGAGGGCATGCAAAAAATCCGGTGGGTCGGGCAAAGCACCCAGCGTGCTGTGGGGGATTTTGCACCGATTTGCATTGCCGCAGGGGCTTTGAACAACACACGCGACCTGCTTGTCAGCCCGGATCATCGGTTGTTCATCTATCAGCGCACCGACCGTCTGGGCGCGGGGCGGCCGGAAGTTCTGGTCAAGGCGCGCCATCTGGTGAATGGCAAAACGGTCACGGTGCAGCACGGTGGTTTTGTCGAGTATTTCCAACTGCTTTTCGACAATCATCAGATTATTTATGCCGAGGGGATTGCGGCGGAATCCATGCTGGTGGACGACCGCACCGCACCGCTCCTGTCCCGGATGGTGACCGAAGAACCGGGGGTGATGCTGCCCGCCCGTCATCGCAGCGACCTCAAACGTCTGGACGTGCAGGAACAATTGCTGAACCACCCCGATGCGGCGGAGGTCTTGCGCCGCGCGTCCTTGCGCTGATCGCCCGTGGTCTGACCCCCACCCTGCGCCTGCCAACCTCACGCTTTTTGAAAACACCCTCTGCGCTTGCCGGGCCGACTGCGCATCGCTATATGCTCGCTCATGTTGGACACGCCCCAAAACCGCCCCGAGTTACCCCCTGAAATTGCGCGCCGCCGCACTTTTGCGATCATCAGCCACCCGGATGCGGGCAAGACCACCCTCACGGAAAAATTCCTGCTCTTCGGCGGGGCGATCCAGATGGCCGGTCAGGTGCGCGCCAAGGGCGAAGCACGCCGCACCCGCTCGGATTTCATGGCGATGGAAAAGGACCGGGGCATCTCTGTCTCTGCCTCTGCCATGTCGTTTGATTTCAAGGAGTTCCGCTTCAATCTGGTCGACACACCCGGCCACTCTGATTTCTCCGAAGACACGTATCGCACCCTCACGGCTGTGGACGCGGCCGTGATGGTCATCGATGGCGCCAAGGGCGTGGAAAGCCAGACGCAAAAGCTTTTCGAGGTCTGCCGGATGCGCGATCTGCCCATTCTGACCTTCTGTAACAAGATGGACCGCGAAAGCCGCGATGTCTTCGAAATCATCGACGAAATCCAGGAAAATCTCGCCATCGACGTCACACCTGCAAGCTGGCCCATCGGTGTTGGGCGAGACTTTCTGGGCTGCTATGACATGCTGCGCGACCGTCTGGAACTGATGGACCGCGCCGACCGCAACCGCGTTGCCGAATCTATCGAGATCAACGGTCTGGACGATCCGAAACTTGCCGAACATGTGCCCGCGGATCTTTTGGAAAAGCTGCGCGAAGATCTGGAAATGGCGCGGGAACTCCTGCCCCCGCTGGACATGGCCGCGATGCATGAAGGGTCGCTGACGCCCATCTGGTTTGGCTCAGCGATCAATTCCTTTGGCGTCAAAGAACTAATGGAGGGTATCGCCACCTATGGTCCGCAGCCGCAAATCCAGTCAGCCGAGCCGCGCCAGATCCTGCCCGAAGAGAAAAAAGTTGCCGGGTTCGTCTTCAAGGTGCAGGCCAATATGGATCCGAAACACCGCGACCGCGTGGCTTTCGTGCGTCTGGCTTCGGGGCATTTCGAACGCGGTATGAAACTGACCCATGTGCGGTCGAAAAAACCGATGGCGATCACCAACCCGGTGATGTTTCTGGCCTCTGACCGCGAATTGGCGGAAGAGGCCTGGGCGGGCGACATCATCGGCATTCCCAACCACGGACAGCTGCGCATCGGCGACACGCTGACCGAAGGCGAAGCCATTCGCGTCACCGGCATCCCGTCTTTTGCGCCCGAACTCTTGCAGGGCGTGCGCGCAGGTGATCCGATGAAGGCCAAGCATCTGGAAAAAGCCCTGATGCAATTTGCCGAAGAAGGGGCCGCGAAGGTCTTCAAACCCTCGATTGGCTCCGGCTTTGTTGTCGGTGTGGTCGGGCAGTTGCAATTTGAAGTGCTCGCCAGCCGGATCGAGCTGGAATACGGGCTGCCGGTGCGGTTTGAGGCCTCGCAATTCACCTCCGCCCGCTGGGTGAACGGCGACAAGCAAGCCGTTGATAAATTCACCGAAAGCAACAAACAGCATATTTCGCATGACCACGATGGCGACATCGTCTATCTGACCCGCTTGCAGTGGGACATCGACCGCGTGGCGCGTGACTATCCGGACATCACCCTGACGGCGACAAAGGAAATGATGGTCTGACCAGGCTGATTTCGGGGCAGACTCGCATCAGCAATCGGAGCAGGGGCTGAATTTTCTACCTTGACGGGTATCTGATCCCGCATTTTCCTGATTTCACAAATGGATAGCGCATCTGTTTGACGCAGGCAGCACTTGTTGCTAGTTACGCGCAGCATGTCGCGACAGAAGTCGCCCCTTGGGCCATGCGGGCCGACATGAACGCTGCTGCGGGCCAAGAGAGTGTCCGCCAAAACCGGACACATATGACCAAATTTTCTGACCTGAGCCTGAATCCAAAAGTCCTGAAAGCCATCGCCGAAGCGGGCTATGAAAGCCCCACACCCATTCAAGCGGGTGCGATTCCCCCTGCCCTTGACGGTAAGGACGTTCTGGGCATCGCCCAGACCGGCACCGGCAAGACCGCCAGCTTCGTGCTGCCGATGATCACACTGCTGGCTCGGGGCCGCGCCCGTGCGCGCATGCCGCGCAGCCTTGTGCTCTGTCCCACGCGCGAATTGGCCGCCCAGGTGGCGGAGAATTTCGACACCTATTCCAAACACCTGAAACTGACCAAGGCGCTACTGATCGGTGGCGTATCGTTCAAGGAGCAGGACACGCTGATTGACAAGGGCGTGGATGTTCTGATCGCAACGCCCGGCCGCTTGCTGGACCATTTCGAACGCGGCAAACTGATCCTGTCGGACGTGAAAGTCATGGTGGTGGATGAGGCGGACCGGATGCTCGACATGGGCTTCATCCCGGACATCGAACGCATCTTTGGCCTCACGCCCTTCACACGCCAGACCCTGTTTTTCTCGGCGACGATGGCGCCCGAGATCGAACGCATCACCAACACTTTCCTGTCCGCTCCTGAGCGGGTCGAAGTGGCCCGCCAGGCCACGACGGGCGAAAACATCCAGCAGGGCGTGGTGATGTTCAAAGACAGCCGCCGCGACCGCGAGGCAACGGAAAAGCGCAAGGTGTTGCGCGGCCTGATCGATGCGGAAGGCGACAAATGCACCAATGCGATTGTCTTCTGCAACCGCAAGGTCGATGTGGATATCGTCGCCAAATCCTTGAAAAAATACGGCTATGACGCGGCGCCGATCCACGGTGATCTGGATCAAAGCCAGCGGACCAAGACCCTCGATGGATTTCGCGAAGGCACGCTGCGTTTCCTTGTCGCCTCCGATGTGGCGGCGCGCGGATTGGACGTGCCCTCCGTCAGCCACGTGTTTAACTTTGATGTGCCGAGCCATGCCGAGGACTATGTGCACCGGATTGGCCGCACCGGTCGCGCGGGCCGCGATGGCAAGGCGATCATGATTTGCGTGCCGCGCGATGAAAAGAACCTGAGCGATATCGAGCGGCTGGTGCAGCGGGAAATCCCGCGCATCGAAAACCCGGTTGCCGCGAAATCTACCAAAGCAGACGACCCGAAGCCCGAGACGGCGGAAAAGGGCGACGAAAAACCAAAACGCAGCCGGTCGCGCAGCCGTAAATCGGATGACGTGGCCAAAGAACAACCGGCGGATGTGCAAGAAGCCCCGGCGGTGTCGCAGGAAAGCAAAAGCGAAGATACCAAGCGCGGCAATCGCGGACGGTCCTCCAGC
Organism: uncultured Roseobacter sp.; assembly: GCF_947501835.1. Classification (NCBI taxonomy): domain Bacteria; kingdom Pseudomonadati; phylum Pseudomonadota; class Alphaproteobacteria; order Rhodobacterales; family Roseobacteraceae; genus Roseobacter; species uncultured Roseobacter sp. The sequence continues at coordinate 411,228 of NZ_CANMXR010000001.1, forward strand.
CGGGGGCGGTCGTCAGGCGGAGATCGGGGCGGCAACAAAGTTGTGGGTCTGGGCGACCATACCCCCGAGTTCATCGGCCTGAGTTTCAAGGAACGCAGCGCCGCTGGCTAAGAGCGGGCGCTACCCACTCAAACAGCCCCAAAGCACGAGATATAAAAACGGGTTGGGCGCGGCAAAAAAGCCGCGCCCATATTCGCTTTCAAGAAGCTTAGCTGAGCCGGCTGACCACAATCGTCACTTCCGGCTTGCGCCCGATCTCTTCCAGCGCCGTCTGACGCACGACCTTCTTCAGCCCGTCATGCAGCTTGTCATCGTCGCGCAGGGTCTTGGCCCCAGCGCGGGCCAGCCATTGCCCGAGGTCAGCTTCCATCACATCGACCAGCGCCGCACGGCTGGTGCCGGTTTCAGGCAGACCCTTGAGTTCACACCAGGGCTCTCCCAGCGGTTCATCCTCATCGTCCAGAATGACCGTCACCACCACATGACCGTTCAACGCCATGCGAATCCGGTCGCGCACCACACCATCCATGGCGCCGATCTGCACCGTACCGTCAATGTAGGTGCGCCCGGTTTCAATGTAGTCGGCAATCGTCGGCTGGTTGCCCGACAGATCGACCATCATGCCATTCACCGCCAGCACCCCGGTCACGCCGTTGCCCTTGGCGATCTTGACATGTTCACGCAAATGCCGGTGTTCGCCGTGCATCGGGATCAACACCTGCGGTTTCACGATGGCGGTCAACCGTTCCAGATCGGGCCGGTTTGCGTGCCCGGATACGTGATAAAGCCCGGTGCTGTCATCGACCACATCCACGCCCTGCTCCGAGAAGGCATTGATGATACGGATCACGCCTTTTTCATTGCCAGGGATCGTCTTGGAGGAAAAGAGGAAGAGATCGCCCTCTTTCATCTCCATCCCCTGATACTTGCCGCGCGCCAATTGCGCGGAAGCTGCCCGGCGTTCACCCTGGCTGCCTGTGACCAGCAACATCAGATTTTCGCGCGGGATGGATTTTGCATCCTCAGGCGGCACTGTGGAGGGGAAGTCGGTCAGCACACCGGTTTCAACGGCAGCCTCGATCATCCGCTTCATCGCGCGCCCCATCAGAACAATCGAGCGCCCGGCCCGCACCCCGGCCTCGGCCAGCGTTTTGACCCGCGCGACATTGGAGGCAAAGGTGGTGGCAACAACCATGCCCTTCGCCCCCTGCACCAGATTGGTGATGTCCGGGCCCAGCGTGGCCTCGGACCGTCCGGGATTGGGCGAAAACACATTGGTACTGTCGCAGATCAGTGCCTTGACCCCATCCTTGCTCACCTCCGCCCAAAGATCGGGATCAAAGGGCTCACCAACCAGGGGCGTTTCGTCCAACTTGAAATCACCCGAGTGGATCACCCGGCCTTCGGGGCTGTCGATCACCATCGACGAGCTTTCCGGGATCGAATGCGACATCGGCAGGAAGCCAACCGTGAAGGGCCCCGCCGTCACCTTTTCCGGCCAGGCCGAAACAACGGTAACCGCGTCATCGGGATGGCCATGCTCTTCCATCTTGCGCCGGGCGATGTTGGCGGTGAAGGCGCGGGCAAAAACGGGGGCCTTCAACTGCGCATAGGTATGGGCCACCGCACCGATATGATCCTCATGGGCATGGGTGATAAAGACCGCTTCGATCTGGTCGCGACGTTCCACCAGCCAGCTTATGTCCGCCAGGATCAGATCGACACCGGGGCTGGTGTCCATATCGGGAAAAGCCACACCGATATCCACCACGATCAGGCGTTCCTTGCCCGGGCGGCCATAGCCATACACATAGGCGTTCATGCCTATTTCCCCCGCCCCTCCAAGAGGCAGGTAGATCAGTCTTTCATTGCTCATAAGAGTTAAGCGTTGTCCTTGTTATACTTGTGAATCACGGTCAGGCCGTGTGTCGTCAGATCGTCCTCAAAAGCGTCAAATAGCGCTTCGGACTGCTGGAAAAGCGGGGCCAGCCCCCCCGTTGATATCACGCGCATCTCTCGATCACGCTCTGCTTTAATGCGGGCACATATCTCACGGACGAGCCCGACATAACCCCAAAAAACACCAGATTGCATACAGGTCACCGTATTGGTGCCAATCACCGCCTGTGGTTTGGAGATGTCCACATGTGGCAGAGCAGCAGCAGCCTGGTGCAACGCTTCAAGGCTCAGGTTCACGCCGGGAGCAATCACGCCGCCGATATAGGCCCCATCGGTATCGACCACATCAAAGGTCGTGGCCGTGCCGAAATCCACCATGATCAAATCGCCGCCATAAAGGTCATGGCCCGCAACGGTATTGACCAAGCGGTCCGGGCCCACCTGCGTGCCCTGATCGACGCGGACGTCCACGGGCAAGAGGCAATCGGATTTACCCACGACCAAAGGCCGGGTGTTGAAATAGCGATCCGCCAGAACACGCAGGTTGAAGACCACACGCGGCACGGTTGATGAGACAATCATATCGGTGATCTGCGCCTCAATGCCCTGCAGCCGCATCAGGGTCGAGAGCCAGACGTAGTATTGATCCGCCGTACGCTGCCATTCCGTCGAGGTGCGCCAGGAGGCCAGAAACTGCTCGCCATCCCAGATGGCAAAGACCGTGTTCGTGTTCCCGCAATCAATCGCCAGGAGCATGGGCGCCCTCCTTCATGGGTTAAAAAACACATCCGCAGCGGCAATGGCGCGCAGGCCACGCGATGTGCGCAGCATCAGGTTACCATCGGCGTCCACGTCCTCAAAGGTGCCCGCAATTTCCTCGCGGCCCGTGCGCGCAACAATCGGCTGACCCAAACGCGCGGCATGGGCGAGCCATGCGGTTCTGATCGGCGCAAAACCGAAATTCGTAAACTGCGCCTCAAGCACGGCGTAGTGACCCGCCAGAACCGCCAAAAACCCCTCAGGTCCCACCTCAGCCCCGGTCTCGCCCTTCAGCGAAACCGGCGCAATGGCGCGAGCCTCAACCTCGGAGGCCTCTGGTGCTGCGATCAAATTGACCCCCACGCCAATGGCCAATGGCCCCATCTGCCCACCCTGACCCGCACTTTCCAAAAGGATGCCCGCAACCTTACCGCCATTGAGCAAGACGTCATTGGGCCATTTCAGGGTGAAGGCATCAGGCTCCCCGGTGACATCAACGAATGCCCGGTAAAGCGCCAGCGACATCACAAAAGAGCGCAAGGCGGCCACGCCGGGCTGTTCAGTCGGATGCAACAGAAGGGTCGCGGCAAAGTTGCCAACCGGCATGACCCAGGCACGACCCCGCCTGCCCCGCGCAACTGTCTGATGATGGGCCAGGACCCAGAACGCACCGGGTGTTTCAGGGGCACGCCGCGCCGCCTCGTCCAGCGTCGAGCCGACACGCTCCAGAACCACACGGCCATATCCCTCAGGCCAGTCTTTCATGATTTCTTCTGGCCCAAAATATCCTCCCCGAAGGGTCGGTCAGCCAAAACCTGCAACGCCCGGGTCAGTTGACCAACGTCGCAGCCGCTGCTGCTGCTGCCGATTCCACACCGAACATATTCACGATGCCCAGAACCATGATCGCAGCAGACGCCATGAGGAACCCCCAAAGGACCGTCGTCGACCCACCGGAATCGAGCCCTTCCTGACTTTCGTCGCCAAAATACATGAAGAAGACGATCCGCAGGTAATAATAGGCTCCGATCACCGAGGCGATCACGCCGGCAATGGCAAGCCAGGCGAGATCCGCCTCATAGGCTGCGCGCAAAACGTAGAACTTGCCGAAGAACCCCAGCATCGGCGGCACGCCTGCGAGGCTGAAAAGCAGCACCAGCATGGCCAGCGCCTTGCCCGGCTCGCGTTTGGCATACATGTTGAGGGAGGCGATGTCCGTGACCGGTTGTCCGTCCTTTTCCATCATCAGGATGAAAGCAAAGGTGCCGACATTCATCGTCACATAGATCGCCATATAAATCAGCATCGCCTGCACCCCCAGCACGGTGCCCGCGGCTAGTCCCATCAGCGCATAGCCCATATGGGCAATCGAGGAAAACGCCATCAGGCGTTTGATGTTACTCTGTCCAATGGCCGCCACAGCGCCCAGGAACATCGAGAGCACAGAGAGCAGCGCCACAATCTGGCTCCAGTCGCTGACCGCATTGCCAAACGCATCATGCAGCACGCGCGCAAAGAGACCCATCGCCGCCACTTTTGGAGCGGTGGCAAAGAAGGCGGTGACCGGTGTGGGCGAGCCTTCATACACATCCGGCGTCCACATGTGGAAGGGCACGGCGGAGACCTTGAAGGCCATGCCGGAGATCAGGAACACCAGACCAAAGAGCAGGCCCAGAGACACCTCGCCATGCTGCGCGGTTTCGATGATGCCGGAAAAGAGCGTGGTGCCCGCGTAGCCGTACACCAACGATGCGCCATAAAGCAGCAAGCCGGAAGACAGCGCGCCGAGCACGAAATACTTCAGCCCCGCTTCGGTCGATTTCACGCTATCACGGCGCAGCGAGGCGACCACATAGAGCGCCAGGGATTGCAGCTCCAGCCCCATGTAAAGCGCCATCAGATCGCCCGCTGAGACCATGACCATCATGCCCACGGCACTCAGTGCCACCAGCAGCGGGTATTCGAACCGCAGCAGGTCGCGGGCCTTCATATAGCCCTCCGACATGATCAGAACGGCAGCGGCGGACAGCAGAATGGTGACCTTTGCAAACCGCGAGAACCCGTCCAGGATCAGCATCCCGTTGAAGGCTGTGGCCGATCCTTCGCCGGTGGTTGCGATCCAGAGGCCCAGAGCGGCCATCACCGCCGCGGTCATCCACAGCAGCGTCGAGGCCAGCCCGTCCTTGGTCGTGTAGACGGCCACCAGCAGCATGACCATGGCATAAACCGCCAGCAGTATTTCCGGCAGCACAAGTGTCAAATCAGCGGATACCATGATGTCCGTCCTTTAGTTCGACGCCAACTGGGACGCAGCTTCGGCTGCGGCCAGTGCCGTATCGTAGTTGCCGACCAGTGCCGCAACGGCAGGTCCGGTGATGTCCAGCACCAGCGCCGGGTAGACGCCCAGCAGGATCGTCATCACCACCAGTGGTGCAAAGATCCAGCGTTCCCGCGGGGTCATATCGGTGATCGAGCGCAGACTCTCCTTGATCAGGTCCCCCATCACCACCCGGCGGTAGAGCCAGAGCGCATAAGCGGCGGAGAAGATCACACCCGTGGTCGCCACAGCCGCCACCCAGGTGTTGACCTGGAACACCGCCATCAGCGTCAGGAATTCACCGACAAAGCCGGAGGTGCCCGGCAGCCCGACGTTGGCCATGGTGAAAAGCATGAAGATCAGCGCATAGGCTGGCATCCGGTTCACCAGCCCGCCATAGGCGTCGATGTCGCGGGTGTGCATCCGGTCGTAGATCACGCCGACGCAGAGGAAGAGCGCGCCAGAGATAAACCCGTGGCTGATCATCTGGAAAATCGCGCCATCCACGCCCTGCTGGTTGGCCGCAAAAATCCCCATGGTCACAAAACCCATGTGCGCCACCGAGGAATAGGCAATCAGCTTCTTCATGTCTTCCTGAACAAGGGCGACAAGCGAGGTGTAGACAATCGCAATCGCCGACATCCACAGGACCAGCGGGGTCATGACTTCGGAGCCCACCGGAAACATCGGCAGCGAAAACCGCAGGAAACCATAGCCGCCCATCTTCAGCAGGATCGCCGCCAGCACCACGGACCCGGCCGTGGGGGCCTGCACGTGGGCATCCGGCAGCCAGGTGTGCACCGGCCACATCGGCATCTTGACCGCGAAGCTGGCGAAGAAAGCGATGAAGAGCAATGTCTGCAGCCCGCCAACGATGGTCACCCCGGCGATGGAAAAGGTCTCAAAGGCGAACTGGTGATTCAACAGCACTTCGATATCCGTCGTGCCCGCATCCGCAAACATGCCCACCATCGCCACCAGCATCAGCACCGAGCCGAGGAAGGTATAGAGGAAGAACTTGAAGCTCGCATAGATGCGGTTCGCCCCACCCCAGATGCCGATGATCAGAAACATCGGAATGAGCCCCGCCTCAAAGAACAGGTAGAACAGCACCAGATCCAGCGCCATGAACACGCCCAGCATCAGCGTTTCCAGCAGCAGGAAGGCGATCATGTATTCCTTGACGCGCGTCTCGACGTTCCACGAGGCCGCGATCACCAGCGGCATCATGAAGGTGGTCAGCATCACGAAGAGCACGGAAATGCCATCCACGCCCATCTTGTACTGCAGGCCCAGAAGCCAGGGCGCCTGTTCGACAAACTGGAAACCCGTATCGTTCGGATCAAATTCCGCGAGAATGAAGAGCGACACCAGGAAGGTCATCGAGGTCGCTGCCATGGCCAGCCATTTGGCATTGCGGTTCGCCGCCTCATCATCGCCGCGCAGGAACACCGCGAGGATCAACGCCGCCATTGCAGGGATGAAGGTCACAATCGACAGAAGATTGTCCATCAGTTTGCTCCTCCGCTCATCGTCATCCAGGTGACAAGCACCGCGATGCCAATGACCATCGCGAAGGCATAGGTGAAGATGTAGCCCGACTGCGCCCGGCCCGCGAGGCGGGTGAAGAACGGAATGATCCCCATGGCCACGCCATTCAGGCCGCCGTCGATCACATCGCCATCACCGCGTTTCCACAGGAAGCTGCCGATCCACTTCGCCGGCCCCACAAAGATCACATCGTAGAGCTCGTCGAAATACCACTTGTTCTTGAGGAACAGGTATAGGGGCCGCTGGTTTTCGGCCAGACGACCAGGCAGCGACGGGTTCTTGATGTAGAACCAATAGGCGGTCAGGAAACCCAGCAACATCGCCGCGAAGGGCGAGGTTTTCACCCAATAGGGTACCTTATGCGCATCATCCAATAGCGTGTTCTCAGGGGCAATGTAGAGCGCGCCCTCCCCCGGCTGGCCGGTGAAGGCATAGTGATGCTCGCCGTCTTTGCCTTTGGCTTCGCCATGGCCGTCGTCCGCATGCGCGCCCTCAGCCGCATCGCCATGGTGTTCATCGGCGGTGCCATCCGCCACATGTTCTGCATGGGTCTCGTCACTGTGACCCGGGCCATGTGCGCCCGCTTCGGCGTAGGGAATACCGTAGAATTTCGCGACCTTGTCGGTGTGGCCAAAGAAGGACCCGTACCAGACCATGCCCGCAAAAATCGCCCCCAGCGCCAGCACGCCCAGCGGGACAATCATCGTCATCGGGCTTTCATGCGCATGGTCATGCGTGTGTTTGTCGCCGCGTGGCTCGCCGTAGAACGTGAGAAACATCAGCCGCCAGCTGTAGAAGCTGGTGAAGAGCGCCGCGACCACCAAGGCCCAGAAGCCATACATTGAGCCCGCGGCATAGGCGCTTTCCACAATCGCATCCTTGGACTGGAAGCCCGCAAAACCAATCGGGATCTCGCCCAGCGTGAGGATCCAGACCGGAATACCCAGGCCGGTGATGGCCAGCGTGCCGATCATCATCGCCCAGAAGGTATAGGGGATTTTTTTGCGCAGCCCGCCGTAATTCATCATGTCCTGCTCATGGTGCATCGCGTGGATGACCGAGCCCGCGCCGAGAAACAGCATCGCCTTGAAGAAGGCGTGGGTGAAGAGATGGAACATCGCCGCGGAATACATGCCGACGCCCGCGGCCACGAACATATAGCCAAGCTGCGAACAGGTTGAGTAGGCAATCACCCGTTTGATGTCGGTCTGCACGAGGCCAACCGTCGCGGCGAAGAAGGCCGTGGTGGCCCCGATGACGGTGATGAAGGCCGCGGTCTCCGGCGCGAATTCCATGATCGGCGACATGCGGCAAACGAGGAAAACGCCCGCGGTCACCATGGTCGCCGCATGAATGAGTGCGGAAACCGGCGTTGGCCCTTCCATCGCGTCCGGCAGCCAGGTGTGCAGCAGCAGCTGTGCCGATTTCCCCATCGCCCCGATGAAGAGCAGCAGGGCCACTAAATTGGCCGCGTTCCATTCCCCCCAGAGGAAGGTCAGCTGCGTCTCCGCCAGATCCGGCGCGGCGGCGAAGACATCGTCGAAATTGATGCTATCGGTCAGGAAGAAGAGCGCGAAGATCCCCAACGCAAAGCCAAAGTCACCAACGCGGTTGACCACAAAGGCCTTGATCGCCGCCGCATTGGCGGAGGGCTTGCGGTAGTAAAATCCGATCAACAGATAGGAGGCGACACCGACACCCTCCCAGCCAAAGAACATCTGCACCAGGTTGTCCGCTGTCACCAGCATCAACATCGCAAAGGTGAAGAACGAGAGATACGCAAAGAAGCGTGGCTTGTAGGTCTCGCCCTCTTTCCACTGCGGGTCGTGATCCATGTAACCGAAGGAATAGAGGTGTACGAGGCTGGAGACCGTGGTGATCACGATCAGCATGATCGCGGTCAGGCGGTCGAGGCGGATGGCCCAATCGGTGCTGAGCGTGCCGCTTTCGATCCAGCGCAGGATCTGGATCTGTTCGGTCGTGCCGTCAAAGGTGAGGAACACAACCCAGGACAGGATCGCCGAAACAAAGAGCAGCGAGGTGGCAATCCACATCGCAGCCGTCTCGCCAAAGACGCGCCAGCCGAACCCGCACAAAAGCGCGCCCACCAGCGGGGCAAAGAGGATGATGGTTTCCATTGTGCCTTAGCCCTTCATCAAGTTGACGTCTTCCACGGCGATGGTGCCGCGGTTGCGGAAGAAACAGACCAGAATGGCCAGACCGATTGCCGCCTCCGCAGCAGCAACCGTCAGAACAAAGAGCGTAAAGACTTGGCCCACCAGATCCCCGAGGAAACTGGAGAAGGCGACGAGATTGATGTTCACCGCCAGCAGCATCAATTCGATGCTCATCAGCAGGATGATGATGTTCTTGCGGTTGAGAAACAGTCCGAAGATGCCAATGACAAAGAGCGTCGCCGCCACTGTCAGGTAATGTTCTAGTCCAATCATTTCGTCCCTCCCGGCATCTAGGTCCGGTTGAAGTATCCAAGTGCCGCAAGGACTGCGACAGCTACAGCGACCAGTATGGCTATCTGGTCTCCGCTCATTACAAGCCCTGCCCCGGCTTGACGTCTTTCAGTTCCATTGCGACGTTGGGGTCACGCATCATCTGGGCAACCACATCCTGACGTTTCACGTCCGAGCGGTGGCGCAACGTCAGCACAATCGCCCCGATCATCGCCACCAGCAGGATCAGACCCGCCAGCTGGAACAGCAGGAAATATTGATCGTAAAGGATCATCCCCAGCGCTTCGGTGTTATGCCGGTCGACCGGCATCACCTGCGCGCGCAGCCCTTCGGCGGCGGCGTTGCTTTCCCAGGCTCCAAAGGCCATCACGAATTGCATCAGGATCACCAGCCCGATCAGCAGCGCCAGCGGCATGTATTTCGCCATCTCCGCCTTCAGTTCGGCGAAATCCACATCCAGCATCATCACCACAAAGAGGAACAACACCGCGACCGCGCCCACATAGACGATGATCAGCAGCATCGCCACGAACTCCGCGCCCAGCAGCACGAAGAGCCCCGCTGAGGAGAGAAACGCCAGGATCAGCCAGAGCACCGAATGCACCGGATTACGGCTGATGACTGTGAAGAGCCCCCCGGCAATTACGCTGATCGCAAACAGGTAAAAGGCAAAAACCGTCATTCCTTGTCCTTCTCTTCGTCCAATACCTGCTGCGCCAGTTCCAGCGCGCGGGTCATGGCGGGCAGGCCTGCAAACATCGACATCTGCCCGATCGTCTCGACAATATGCTGCTCGGTGGCACCCGCCTCCAGCGCGTGACGTACCGCTTGCCGGAAGGCCACGTCATTCTGCGCGCCCTGCATGGTCAGCCCCGCCAGCGTCAGCAGCATCCGCGTGCGGGCGTCCAGCGAACCTTCGTTCAGCGCGTTGCCGAACATCACTTCCATCATGTCCTTGGGCATGGTGCCCATCATCTTCTCGAACCCCTTGGGCGAAAACGCCTCCATCGCCGGGAAGCTCTTCGCCATCTCCTGCGCCTGCGCCATCATCGCCGCAAAAGGGTTTGTGCCTTCAAAGGGGTTCTTGGGATCACTCATGCGGCCGCCTCGTCTTCAAACACTTCCAACGCCGCGTTGAGCGCGTTGATCATCGCCGGGAACCCACCGTAGAGCGCCATTTGGTTGATCACCTCGGCGACCTCGCGCTGCGTCGCACCGGAGCGTAGCGCGTTGCGGATATGTACCTTGAGCTGTGGCCCCGTCTGCCCGCCAAGCGCCGTCAGCGCGGCAACCGTGGTCAGATAGCGGGTTTTGTCGTCGAGGCCCTCGCGCGTGTAGTAATGGCCGAAAGCCACTTCCATCATCGTGGTCGAAAACCCTGGCAGGATCGCATCATAGCGCGCCGCCAGGGCATCTTCGATGCCTGGGTTTGTGGCCTCCGCCATCGCCTTGCCGCGGGTATATGCGTCCGTGCTGCTCATCGGTAAGGGGCATCCAGTTCGAGGTTGCGCGCGATCTCGGCTTCCCAGCGCTCGCCGTTGGCCAGCAGTTTTTCCTTGTCATAGTAAAGCTCTTCGCGCGTCTCAGTGGAGAACTCGAAATTCGGCCCTTCGACAATCGCATCCACCGGGCAGGCCTCCTGGCAAAAGCCGCAATAGATGCATTTGGTCATGTCGATGTCGTACCGCGTGGTGCGACGGCTACCGTCCTCGCGCGGCTCCGCATCAATCGTGATCGCCTGCGCCGGGCATATCGCCTCGCAGAGCTTGCAGGCGATGCAGCGTTCCTCGCCGTTGGGATAGCGGCGCAGCGCATGCTCACCGCGAAATCGCGGGCTGAGCGGCCCCTTTTCATGCGGGTAGTTCAGCGTGGCCTTTGGAGCAAAGAAGTACTTCAGCCCCAGTTTCATGCCGACCCAGAAATCCTGAAGCAGGAAATACTTGGCGGCGCGTGTATAGTCGATCTGTGTCATCGTTCACCTCCGACACCCCAGCATCGCGCCCGGCACCGAGGGGGGGCGCAATCGCGCCCGCCCTGGGGGGCGGGGTCGGGCGCGATGCAATGCGCTTTGCGCATTGCAAGGACATTATCCAATCGGTCCATCGCTAGCCTCCCATGCCCCAGCGCGCATAAGCGCCCCAGAACCAGTCGAATTTGGCGGCGAAGGCCACAAAGACCACCCAGACGAGGCTGAACGGCAGGAAGACTTTCCAGCCCAGACGCATCAGTTGGTCATAGCGGTAACGCGGGGTGATGGCCTTGACCATCGCGAAGAGGAAGAAGAAGAAGCCCATCTTGGCGACCATCCACAGCGCGCCATCGGGCAGGCCCGGAATGGGTGACAGCCAGCCGCCAAAGAAGAGCAGCGTGGTCAGTGCGCACATCAGGAAGATGGCGATATATTCACCGGCCATGAAGAGCAGGAAGGGCGTCGAGGAATATTCCACCTGATAGCCCGCCACCAGTTCGGATTCCGCTTCCGGCAGGTCGAAGGGCGGGCGGTTGGTTTCCGCCAGGCAGCTGATGAAAAACAGAAACACCATCGGGAAGTGCGGCAGCCAGTACCAGCTAAAGAACCCGTAGGCGCCATCCTGAGCCGCGACAATACCGCCAAAGTTCATAGACCCGGTGGATATGATCACCCCGATGATGATCAGGCCCAGCGACACTTCGTAGGAAATCATCTGGGCTGCGGACCGCAGGGACCCGAGAAAGGGGTACTTCGAGTTCGAGGCCCAGCCGCCCATGATCACGCCGTAAACCTCCAGCGAGGAGACCGCGAAGACAAAGAGGATGGCGACGTTGATGTCGCTGAGCACCCATGTCTCGTTGAACGGGATCACCGCCCAGGCGATCAGCGCCAGCACAAAGGATGTCATCGGGGCGAGCATAAAGACGGTCTTATCCGCGCCCGCAGGCACCACCACCTCTTTGACCACGTATTTCAGCGCATCCGCCACCGTTTGCAGCAACCCGAAGGTGCCCACCACGTTGGGCCCGCGCCGCATCTGCACCGCGGCCCAGATCTTGCGGTCGCCGTAGACCAGGAACAACAGGGAGACCATGACAAAGGCCACGACCGCCAGCACCTGCGCCAGGATCAGGACGGCGATGCCGCCAGGGGTGGTAAAGAAGTCAGCCATAGGTCCTCACACCGTCGGTATTCCAGTTTCCTCACAGGCGGCCACGGTGACTTCGGCGTCGATTGTAGCTAGCCCGTCAGGCAGGGTTGGCGAGATGGTGTAAACAGCATCTGCCGCCCACACGCCACCCTCTTCCGTCACATTTGTGCGCAAATGTCGTGCAAATCCGTATCCGCGGATCAGGGCGTATTGCGCAGCGGCACATTCGGCGTAGCGCTGAACGTCTTTTTCAGACTGCGCCTTGGTCATGGCCACGTTGAATTGCACCAGATCCCCGTCCAACAGCGCGGTTTCAACACCCAGGTAGTCGGGGATGAAATCCTCTGCCACCGGCACGGGCGGCGCGCAGGCCGCCAGCGCCAGAGGGGATATGAGCGCCAGTTGCCTCATTCCGCCGCAATGGCCTCTTCGCGCCGCGCTTTGGCATTGGCACTGAGTTCCGCCATCAGCTGGCTGGCCCGCGCAATCGGATTGGTCAGGTAGAAATCCGTGATTGCGGGTTTAAAGGTAGCATCGCCCAGCGGTCCGGCCGCCAGTGGCTGCCAGTCGTTTTTGATGACCTCATCGATTTTTGCCAGATGCGGCACCGCTTTCACCAGCGCCCGCCGGAGCTGTGCGATGCTATCATAGGGCAGTTGCGCGCCTGTCTCGGCGGAGAGCGCCCGCAGGATCGCCCAGTTTTCCTTGGCCTCCCCCGGCGCAAATCCGGCGCGCAGGGTCAATTGCGGGCGTCCTTCGGTATTGACGAAAAGCCCCGGTTCCTCGGTATAAGCGGCGCCCGGCAGGATGATATCCGCCCGATGCGCGCCGCGATCCCCGTGGCTGCCCTGATAGATCACAAATGGACCATCTGCGATGTCGATCTCATCCGCGCCGAGGTTGTAAATCACATCCGCGCCCGCAACCGCCTCCATCCCGCCGTCATTACAGGCGCCAATGTCCATCGCACCAACGCGCGCGGCGGCGGTGTGCAGGACCAGCAGCTTGGATTTGGCGGCATCGGCCAGTTGCATTGCCATCGCCAGCACGGCCGCGCCATCCGCTTCGCGCAGCGCGCCCTGCCCCACGATGATGACACCGGGGATGTCATGCTGATCGGAGTGATCCATTTCGCTGATCTTCTTCAGCGCCGCACGATCCGTGCCCAGATGCAGATGCTCATAGGTCAGGTCCGCCGCTTCGCCCACCAGGCCGACGGTTGCGCCCATGGTCCAGGCCTTGCGAATGCGCGCGTTCAGCACAGGCGCCTCGATGGCCGGATTGGTGCCGATCAGCAGAATGCGTTTGGCGTCATCGATATCTTCGATGCTGGCCGTGCCGACATAGGCCGAGCGGTTGCCCACAGGCAGCTTTGCCCCATCCGTCCGGCATTCAACGACCCCGCCGCGACCCTCGATCATCTGTTTCAGCGCAAAGGCGGCTTCCACCGGCACCAGATCACCGATCAGGCCAGCGACAGATTTACCGTCCATCGCTGCCGCAGTGGCCGAAAGGGCTTCGGGCCAGCTTGCCGGGCGCAGCTTGCCATTCTCGCGGATGTAGGGTTTGTCGAGCCGCTGACGGCGCAACCCGTCCCAGACAAAACGTGTCTTGTCGGAAATCCACTCCTCATTCACGCCATCATGGTTGCGCGGCAGAAACCGCATGACTTCGCGGCCTTTGGTGTCCACCCGGATGTTGGATCCCAGCGCGTCCATGACGTCGATGCTCTCGGTTTTGGTCAGCTCCCACGGGCGCGCGGTAAAAGCGTAAGGCTTTGAAACCAAAGCCCCAACCGGGCACAGGTCGATGATGTTGCCTTGTAGATTGCTGTCCAGGGTCTGACCGAGATAGGAGGTGATTTCCGCATCCTCGCCCCGCCCGGTCTGGCCCATCTGGTGAATGCCCGCCACCTCGGTGGTGAAGCGCACGCAGCGGGTACAGGAAATGCAGCGGGTCATATGAGTCTCGACCAGCGGACCCAAATCGAGGTCTTCGGTCGCGCGTTTGGGCTCGCGATAGCGGCTGAAATCCACCCCGTAGGCCATCGCCTGATCCTGCAGGTCGCATTCGCCGCCCTGATCGCAGATCGGGCAATCCAGCGGGTGGTTGATCAGCAAGAATTCCATCACCCCCTCGCGGGCCTTCTTGACCATCGGCGAGTTGGTTTTGACCACCGGCGGCTGCCCTTCCGGCCCCGGGCGCAGGTCCTTGACCTGCATCGCACAGGATGCCGCCGGTTTGGGCGGGCCGCCCACGACCTCGACCAGACACATCCGGCAGTTGCCCGCGATGGTCAGGCGTTCGTGGTAGCAGAACCGGGGGATCTCGATGCCCGCTTCTTCGCAGGCCTGGATCAGCGTCATCGCGCCATCCACCTCGATTTCCTGCTCATCAATAATGACCTTGCGTAAGTCGCTCATATCATTTGCCTTTTATCGCGTCGCACACGCTGCACTGCGCGCTCATTTCTGTTCATTTCCAAGGGGTGATCACCCGTTGGAGTTCATCTTTGATGATCCCGCCGACAACGCTTGTTGTCATGACGGCCCGTCCGCTGGGAAAAATCCGGAAACCCACCGTACGGGTTTGCGGCCGCAGCCTTTTGTTCACGTCAACGCCAATGCGTTTGCCGCCCGGTAGGTCGCAATAGACCTGCCCCACCGAGACAAAGCCGACCATCAGCAGCCGCGGCTTGCCCTTGCGGTCAAAGACCCGCACCGGGTTGTAGGAATCCTCGACCCCGCATTGGGTGCCCTTGGGGAACTTCTCGAATTGTATCGCCAGCCGGACATTGGGCTGCGCCCATGCCGGTGCCGCCAGCGCTGACAGCACGCACAATGATATCACGAAGCGCCATATCATTGCGACGACCTCAACAGCGCACCCACCTTCGAATTCCGCTCGATCTCCTTCTGGCCGAGCGCGCAATACCCTGCCTCATCCGGTTTCAGGTCCTGCGCCGCCATGTAGTCCCGCGCCCGGGCGCGCAACCGGTCTTTTTCCGCGTCCGATTCCACATGCGCGTCGATCTCCGCCTTGGTGTAGCCCATGGCCATCGCCTGATTGTTCAGGTCCTGCAGGGCGCCCAAGGCTTTGAAAACACGCGCGGAAATCGTGGGGCAATTCTTGCGGATCTGATCCGCCAGCCCGATCACAAAGAGCCCATCGTCAATGGATTTCACGTCTCTGAGCGGGGCAATATCGGCCATACCACTTGTGACCGACATCACGCCTGCGACAAACAAAGGCAACATTTTACGACGCATCATCATTCTCCCAACCGGGGCGACATGCCCCCTTGCTGAGCGATCACATGTGAGGCCACCGGTCTGATATGCAATATCAGCGGTGCCCGATCCGGCGCGGCCTGATGTTGCATGACGCGGATCACAGCGGGCAAGCTCCCTGCAGCGTCAGCGTGTCGTTGGCAATGGGCAGCGTTTCGTCGGCGTCATCCGGGCCAATCACCCAATCAATCGCGGAGCTGCCGTATTCATTCACGCAGAACACCGTCGCCTCGTACCGCGCGGCTTCCTTTGCACCCAGCAGGGACGCAGAGACGGGCGAGGCCGTCACCTGAAACTTATGCCGTTCGTCCAGATCATCAAGGTCGGTGCGGTAGAACTGCCCGTCAAAGGTGATCTTTTCGGCTTCGCTGGTGCAGGCCATCAAGGCACCGCTCAGCATCAAAATAATTACAACCGTTCTCATCACGCCTACTCCGCCGCCACCGGGGCGCATCCGTTGTCGCGCCACTGGGTTGCTTCCTTCAAATGCGCCCAGCCAAAAGCGTGGTCGCTGTCTCCATTGATTTTCAGATGCTGCAGCCGGTCCAGCGCTTCTTCAAGCGTCGGCTGATGCCCTTCAGGCACCCACCACATGACGAAATGCATCTCTCCCAGCACCTCGAACCATTCCGCGCGGCGCGCGTAGAATTGTTTGTGGATCGTGCCCCAGACAAAGGTTTCGAGCTGCTCCGCACTCTCCCAAACGCTCAGGTTCGGCACAAAGAGCGGGTCGCCCCCAATGGCGTTGTCGGTATTGCCAGTGCCCGGCGCACCAGACCCTTCCATCATCCACACAAATCCCGGCATGCGCTTGCCCAAGCCATTGATCCGGTCAAGGTTCGCCATGAAATCCGCGACACGCGGATCGTCCACCGGGGCCACAAGGCGGCCAACGTTGAGTTCGGCGAGGTGATAGTCAGTCATACGCTACTCCCGCACCAGGAAAAGACCAATGGTGTCGTTCTTTCCGGCAATCTTTCTTGCGAATGGACACAGCCTGCTGGGTGCAAACGCCGGGACTTGCCGATCTGCCAAAACCCGTTCCATCTGGTATACGATCCATTCATTTCTGCTATAAAACAGGTACTTACGGATCTTTTGCGTGCGCAGCCCTTGGGCCTTCATCGCATTCGACGCACCGATCACAAGACCCTGATAGCCGGTGTAACCTTCCCCAGTGATCGTTCCGAACCCCTCGCAACGTCTGCTTATGTGATATGCGGCATAGACTTGCCCGACCGCATCTTGATAGGCGGCGCTCTGTGAAACGGCGACGCGCGGCAAAGCGACCATGACCATCACGAGTGCGGCGAAAGCCAGCGCGTTTCGGCTTGCCATCACTCCGCCGCCACCGCGCTGACGCGGCCCGTGCGCTTGTGCTTGATGCGGTCCTCGATCTCGTCGCGGAAATGCCGGATCAGCCCTTGAATGGGCCAGGCCGCCGCGTCGCCCAGGGCGCAGATCGTGTGGCCTTCGACCTGTTTGGTCACATCCAGCAGCATGTCGATCTCTTCGGGCTCGGCCTCGCCGGTGACCAGCCGGTCCATCACCCGCATCATCCATCCGGTGCCTTCGCGACACGGCGTGCATTGCCCGCAGCTCTCGTGTTTGTAGAACTTCGACAGCCGCCAGATCGCCTTGATCACATCCGTGGAGTTATCCATCACGATCACCGCTGCCGTGCCCAGACCTGACCGCTGCTCACGCAGGTAGTCGAAATCCATGATGGCGTCTTTCATGTCCTTGCCCGGGATCATCGGCACCGAGGACCCGCCGGGGATGACCGCCTTGAGGTTGGCCCAGCCGCCGCGAATGCCGCCGCAATGGGTCTCGATCAGCTCCTCAAAGGTGATCGACATCGCCTCTTCGACCACGCAAGGGTTGTTCACATGGCCCGAAATCGCAAAGAGCTTGGTGCCCGCATTGTTCGCCCGGCCAAAGCCCGCGAACCACTCCGGTCCGCGCCGCAGGATCGTGGGCACCACGGCAATCGATTCCACGTTGTTCACCGTGGTCGGGCACCCATAAAGGCCAGCCCCCGCTGGGAACGGCGGCTTCATCCGCGGCATGCCCTTCTTGCCTTCAAGGCTCTCCAGAAGCGCGGTTTCCTCACCGCAGATATAGGCGCCCGCCCCGTGGTGCAGATAGAGGTCGAAATCCCAACCAGACCCAGCAGCATTCTTGCCGATCAGCCCGGCCTCATAGGCCTCGTCAATCGCGGCCTGCAGCGCCTCTTTCTCGCGGATGTACTCGCCACGGATGTAGATATAGCAGGCATGCGCATTCATCGCGAAGCTGGCGATCAGGCAGCCTTCAACCAGCGTATGCGGGTCGTGCCGCATGATCTCGCGGTCCTTGCAGGTGCCGGGCTCGGACTCGTCCGCGTTCACGACCAGATAGGCCGGGCGCCCATCGCTCTCCTTCGGCATGAAAGACCACTTCAGACCTGTGGGGAAGCCTGCCCCACCGCGCCCGCGCAGACCAGAGGCTTTCATCTGATCCACGATCCAATCGCGGCCCTTTTTGATGATGCCCGCCGTGCCATCCCAATGGCCGCGGGCTTGCGCGCCCTTCAGCGTGCGGTCATGCATGCCGTAGATATTGGTAAAGATGCGGTCCTTGTCCTGAAGCATTGCGCTTCCCCTTTTACTCGTTGCCACGCGCGGCTTTGCGCGCGCGCCGTATCTGTAAAGACACCATCAGCGCCCAGAAGAGCCCCGCCAGTGCCGCAAAATCGAAAAGAAACGCGTAGCGCCCGGGCAGCCCCAGTTTTGGACCAAGCCACAAAGACAAAAGCCACAAAACCATCGTGCCCACGATCACAATGCTAACCAGCCGCCCCTTGGCAGCCAAAGACGCCTCCTGCGTCTCATCCGGTTGATTTTGCGCACTCATTGCGGTTTCCCGCCCTTCTCTCAGCTTTTACGTTTCTTCTTGGAGGCTTCCGTCTCGCCACCTTTGGCAAGGGTCTTTGCCTGACCGACCCAGTCATCCCGCTCGATACGCCCCTTGAAGCGCAGGCGCTCGTCGACCCAGGCGATGTCTTTCTTCTTCAATCCAGCCACCTGATCAAAGTGCCAGATGCCAAGGCTGTTCAATGTCTCTTCCAGCTTCGGGCCAACACCGCTGATCAGCTTGAGATCATCAGCACCGCCCTCACGCGCGGTATCAGAGAAGCCCGCGGGCCGGTCGCCGGAGGCAGCGGCTGGTGCCGCTTTCTTGGCTGGTGCCTTCTTCTGGGGCGCAGGCTTGGCCTCTGCCGCGCCTTCGTATTTCCAGCTGCCTTTGCGGGCGGCCAGATCTTCCTGACCCGGCAGGCGCGTTGTCGGTTTCACCTTGGGCTTGGTTGATGCCGCGGCTGCGGCAGGTGCGGGTTTATCGACCGCCGCAGGCGTCCTGCCCTGCGGGGCTGGCAGCGGCCGGGTCATGATCCAGCTAACGACAGCGCCCAAAACGGCGAATACGACAAATCCCATGAACGCGCCCTGCATGAAGCTCCAGCTTCCCAGAACCCACAGCGAAATCGCCACCAGCGCGCCTGCGGCGGCGGCCACAAGCCAACTGCCAAGCGCCATTCCGATCAAACCTTGATTGTTGTCCATTGCTGTCTCACTCTCCGGTTATTCGCATCTCAAACTGTATGATTAACGATTTTCCCCGCCATTGGAAAACTTATGTGGCTTTGTCCTCGGCCAGCGCACGCGCCTGCGATACCCATTGATCCCGGCTGACCCGGCCCTTGAAGCCTTCGAGGTTCTCGTCCACCCAGGCAACCTCATCCGCGCTCCAGGCTGCGATCTGGTCGAAATGGAAGAAACCCATGCCGTTCAGCATCTTTTCCAGCTTCGGCCCGACGCCCTTGATCTTTTTCAGATCATCCGCACCCGCGTCTCGCGCGGCCGTCATGACCTGCGGTTTCGTACCTGTTTCCGACGGTGCCGCCTCTGCTTTTTTGGCAGGCTTTGCAGGTTTGGCCGCCTTATTCGCGGCCTTGCCCTGCCACGGCATCACCAGCGGCACTTCCGTGCCATCGATGCGCTTGACGGTGTCGCCAATGTCCACGGCCAGTTGCGCAGAGGCGTTGTACTGCGTTTTGCCACTGTCGTATTCGGTCAGCGAGGTTAGACCCTTCAGCGGTTCTGCCGCGTAACGTCCGTTCTGCGGGCCGGGCACCGGCACCTTGCCCGCCGCCAACTCATCAATGATCTCCCCCATGCGCGCGGTGGTCAGATCCTCGTAGTAATCCTTGCCGATCTGCGCCATCGGCGCGTTGGAACAGGACCCCAGGCATTCCACCTCTTCCCAGCTGAAGTTGCCATCGGCAGAGAGTTCATGCGGGTTCGGCGCGATCTTTTCTTTGCACACCGCCACAAGGTCCTCTGCGCCGCAGATCATGCAGGACGTGGTGCCGCAGACCTGAATATGGGCAATGGCGCCAACCGGTTGCAGCTGGAACATGAAGTAGAAAGTCGCCACCTCCAACGCCCGGATGTAGCTCAGCCCCAGCATCGCCGCCACATGCTCGATGGCGGGTCGGCTGAGCCACCCCTCCTGCTCCTGCGCGCGCCACAAGAGCGGAATGATCGCAGAAGCCTGACGGCCCTCGGGGTATTTCGTGATCTGCCCTTCCGCCCAGGCCTGATTGGCCGCGGTAAAGGCGAAGCTTTCGGGTTGGTCGGGATGAAGTCTGCGAAGCATTTCAGTGTCCTTTGAACGCGCCAAGGCACGTCGATGTCGTTAGAGCCTGTCCACAGATGGGCGCGGGTTTGCGTTTGTCCAAAGCTGCGGGGCCGTGTCACAGATTGTGTGATCCGTCGGGCAGACAATCTGTGACTGATAGCAGGGGCTACCCGCCTGCGGGTTTGTCCAGATTTTCGGTTGCTCACAGGGCGCCTGCGGGTGCATCTCGACGGTCTGCTCATGATGCTCCCCGGGGCCGTGCACCTTCAGAACCAAGGCAAGAACAATGCAGAAAGAGAGGGCGATCAATCTGACGGTCATCGGTCGATCTCTCCGAACACAACGTCCATCGTCCCGATGATCGCCGCCACATCCGCCAGCTGGTGACCGCGCGACATATGATCCATCGCCTGCAGGTGCAAAAAGCCCGGCGCGCGGATTTTGCTGCGGTAGGGTTTGTTGGTGCCATCCGCCACCAGATAGACGCCAAACTCGCCCTTGGGGGCCTCGACGGCGCAATAGACCTCGCCCGCAGGTACGTGGAAGCCTTCGGTGTAGAGTTTGAAATGGTGGATCAGGCTTTCCATCGAGGTTTTCATATCCGCGCGTGATGGCGGGGTGATCTTGCCACGGGCGAGGATATCACCCTGCCCGTCGGGCGCGCGCAGCTTCTCGATGGCCTGATGGATGATCGAGACCGACTGGCGCATTTCTTCCATGCGCACCAGATAGCGGTCATAGCA
This sequence comes from uncultured Roseobacter sp., assembly GCF_947501835.1. Classification (NCBI taxonomy): domain Bacteria; kingdom Pseudomonadati; phylum Pseudomonadota; class Alphaproteobacteria; order Rhodobacterales; family Roseobacteraceae; genus Roseobacter; species uncultured Roseobacter sp. The sequence goes on from NZ_CANMXR010000001.1 coordinate 432,057, forward strand.
GTCGCCGTTCTTGCCCACGGGGATTTGGAACTCGAACTCGTCGTAACATTCATAGGGCTGCGCGCGGCGCAGATCCCAGGCCAGCCCCGACCCGCGCACCATCACGCCGGAAAATCCGTATTCGAGAATATCCTCTTCGGTCACCACGCCAATGTCGGCGTTGCGCTGCTTGAAGATGCGGTTTTCCGTGAGCAGCCCGTCGATGTCTTCCATCACACGGGGGAATTCCTTGGCCCATGTCTCGATATCATCGATCAGCTCGGGCGGCAGGTCCTGATGTACACCGCCGGGGCGGAAATAGGCCGCGTGCAGGCGCGCACCGCAGGCCCGCTCGTAGAACACCATTAGCTTTTCGCGTTCCTCAAAGCCCCAGAGCGGCGGGGTCAGCGCGCCCACGTCCATCGCCTGGGTGGTGATGTTGAGGATGTGGTTCAGCACCCGCCCGATCTCGCAAAAGAGCACACGGATGAGCGAGGCGCGCCGTGGGACTTCGACGCCCGTGAGCTTCTCGATGGCGAGACACCAAGCGTGCTCCTGGTTCATCGGGGCCACATAGTCGAGCCGGTCGAAATAGGGCAGGTTTTGCAGATACGTCCGGCTCTCCATCAGCTTTTCGGTGCCGCGGTGCAGCAACCCGATGTGCGGATCACAGCGCTCGACAATCTCGCCGTCCAGCTCCAGCACCAGCCGCAGCACGCCGTGGGCCGCAGGGTGCTGTGGCCCGAAGTTGATGTTGAAGTTGCGGATTTTCTGTTCGCCCGTCAGGGCGTCTTCGAAACCTTTGGTGCCGTCCATCATGACGTTACCTTTCTTTTTCGCAGAGTCAGTGTGCTTGAAATTATGAGAATTATTCCAAAAGCGCACATAGGATGCCAAGCCATCAACGCGGGCCAGCGCGGCATTTTCAGATCCGTCAGAATGGAGTAGAAAAGCACAACAGAACCAATCATATAAACCCAAGACACAAACCCGAGTTTTTCCGGCATCTGCGGAAACTGTTCGATCAGAGAACTGGCGTACTCGCCCATCACCGCTTCTCCAGCTCTTGCAGCTTCAGACCCATCCACCACAGCAGGGCAATGGTACCCAGCGGGATCAGGCAAGCCGCCGCCCAGTATTTGTTGATGCCGAAAAACGGCAGCAGCTTGATCATCGGGATCGCCGTGAGGGCCGAGAGGATCAGCCACCAGATGCCGCCCATTACTTCGCCTCCTGCTTTTCATCTCCCGGCAGGATGTATTCCGCGCCTTCCCAGGGGGACATGAAGTCGAACTGGCGGTATTCCTGCACCAAGGACACCGGCTCATAGACCACGCGTTTCTGCGCCTCGTCATAGCGCACTTCGGTGTAGCCCGTGGTGGGGAAATCCTTGCGCAGCGGGTGACCCCGGAAGCCATAATCGGTCAGGATGCGGCGCAGGTCGGGGTGGCCGGAAAACAGGATGCCGAACATGTCGAAAACTTCGCGCTCGAACCAATTCGCCGAAGGATGGACCGTGTTGATCGACGGCACCATCTGGTTTTCGCGGATGCTGACCCGCAGGCGGATTCGCTGGTTCTGATACATCGACAGGAAATGGTAGACGACATCGAAGCGTTTTGCGCGGCCCGCATAATCGACCGCCGTAATGTCCACCAATGTGGAAAACCTGCAGGTCGGGTCGGTTTTCAGGAATTCCACCAGACCGGTGATGTTTGAGGGCGTGACATCGAGATTCAGCTCGCCATGGGTCACATCCCAGGCCAGCACGCAATCGGTGCGCTTGGCTTCGATGTAGCCGCCCAGTTCGGTCAATGCATCAGACATGAGGCCCCCTTAGCGAACGATCGTGCCGGTACGGCGGATTTTGCGTTGCAGCTGCATGATGCCATAGAGCAAGGCTTCCGCCGTGGGCGGGCAGCCGGGCACATAGACATCCACCGGCACGATGCGGTCACAGCCGCGCACCACGGAATAGCTGTAGTGATAATAGCCACCGCCATTGGCGCAGGACCCCATGGAGATCACGTAGCGCGGCTCCGGCATCTGGTCGTAGACTTTGCGCAGGGCCGGCGCCATCTTGTTGGTCAGCGTGCCCGCCACGATCATCAGGTCCGACTGGCGCGGGCTGGCGCGCGGGGCGGTCCCGAAACGTTCCATGTCGTAACGCGGCATGGCGGTGTGCATCATCTCCACCGCGCAGCACGCCAGTCCAAAGGTCATCCAGTGCAGCGAGCCGGTGCGCGCCCAATTGATGATGTCCTCGGTCGAGGTCAGCAGGAAACCCTTGTCCTGCAATTCGCGGTTCAGCTCCTGCGTGGCGACATCGCGGTCAGCACCCGCGACGTTGGCTCCGGCGGCGGCTACTGCCATTCCAGCGCTCCTTTTTTCCATTCATAGGCAAACCCGATGGTCAACACTCCCAGAAACACCATCATCGACCAGAAACCGACCATCGAGATGTCCTTGAAGGCCACCGCCCAGGGGAAGAGGAACGCAATCTCCAGATCGAAGATGATGAAGAGGATTGAGACAAGGTAGAAGCGGACATCGAATTTCATCCGCGCATCGTCAAATGCGTTGAACCCACACTCGTAAGCAGAGACCTTTTCAGGGTCCGGATTGCGCACCGCGAGCACGACGGCAGCAAGGATCAAAACAAGCCCTAAGCCTATGGCCACAGCCAGAAACATCAGGATGGGAAGGTATTCCCGCAGCATCTCGTCCAAGGGTTGGCTCCTCTCAGTCTGCTCACGCGTGAAAGACGTCACGCTGCCCCGCGGCGAAAGGGGCTGCAAAGGGTTTACGCTTGTGGCCCCGCAGGGTCAACAGATGCCGCTTGGGAAAACCCCTTGTTCTGCCCCGAATTTTTCCGCCCACGGCATCAGGCATCTGTGCAAGAGTTCGCCGAAACTGATCCCTGCCATATTCATATATGATCCATCGCCCAAAAATCTGCGTATCTTCCGTTCTATCGTCGGGACCAATCGTCGCGCATATGCCTGCGGTGGCCCGATAAACCCAGGGAAAAAGGACTGACCATGAACAGACGTTTTGCACTCAAAGCGACCCTTGCTGGCGCCGCCCTCGCGGCCCTCACCGCCTGCGCCCCCGCAGAGCAGGGCAGTGATATCGTCGACATTGCCGCCTCTGACGGCAATTTCACCACGCTGGTGGCTGCCGTACAGGCCGCCGGTCTTGAGGACACCCTGCGCAGCCCCGGCCCGTTCACGGTCTTTGCCCCCACGGATGCAGCCTTTGCCGCCCTGCCCGCTGGCACCGTCGAAAGCCTGCTGCTGCCGGAGAACAAGGATCAGTTGGTCAGCATCCTGACCTACCACGTGCTGCCCAGCTCCGTGCAATCGGGCGACGTGCTGGGATCGGTGACCAATGTGGCCACCGTGCAGGGCCAGACCGTGCGCGTCGATGGCACAGGCAGCAAGCTCGGACCAGCGGTCAAGGTCAACGATGCCAATGTGATCGCCGCGGATATTCTGGCAACCAACGGCGTGATCCACGCAATCGACAAAGTGCTGCTGCCGCAATAATCCTGCTGGCCGCATCAAAGCACCCGCCGCTTCGCCGCAGCGGGTGCCACTTCTGCTTTCTCCAAGCATTGGAAAATTAGCTACTCCGCTATGAGCCCGAATTGAAGTAACAGGATATTGCTTTGCGCGATGTCTGGTTAACTACCAATTGCCACCGATCCATACAGAGCCAGCATAGCGTGGCCATTCCTACGGATCGCAAAAACCTAGCGAATTTTTTGCAGTATGGACGGAGCTCGCGGCGGCATCCTGAGCTTTCTTCATGTTCAACGCCTAGCTGTGCAACATTTTTTATACTGAGGTTTTTTCGCTGTCTGGAAGAAGCCTTCTGGCACCGTATCGAGGTGGCATTCTTGGTCTTGAAGCACCGAAAAACACGATATCCGCCTACCAACTTGATCGAATAATGCACCAATGGCATACTACTTTGGCACGAATGCTGTGATTTTAGAGTATTTATTTAACAAAAACACTATTTGAAAGTGACACTATGACGGTGACCGCAAAAGTCGCCAGTGATCTGGCTGAACCCGAGAAAGACCCTGTCGACACAAGTTCAGGCAATGGTCCTGACAGCACAACAGAGCCCGCCGCAACAGCTCCGAATACTGCCGCCGAAACAGCAAACACACCCGCTGACATCGACGCGGATCGTCACGAGAATGCTGCTGTTGAAAGCAAGGTAGACGGCGTGCCTTCTGCTGAGAACTTAAGCAGCATTCGCAAGCAAAATATCGTGAGGGCATTGCGGAAGGCACAGAGCATGCTCACTTTTGCGATCGACAAGGGAATTGAGCTCAACGCAGAGGTCGTCACGCCAATAAATACGGCGGTGCGGGCTTATGGGACCGACGAATGGACCGGTAACCTCGAAGACGAGTTTTTTGCTGCCTACAGCCGCATGTCGCGCGAACTTGGTGACGTCAGCAGCGAATCCATAGAATGGTCGCGCACATACGGTAGTTATGTCACCTTAGCGGTCGCAGTTCTTGGATTCTCGGCGCTCGTCGCACTGATCCTGTTGCAATACCGGGTCATTTATCTGCACGATTCTTCTTCGAGTTATGTCGAAACAGAAGAGGCATTGACCCTCAAAGAAGCGAGGCTCATTGAAGTTGGCGCGACACTGCCAGCGCTTCAGGAGGGACTGAGCGCATCGGCGCCAGGGTTGCAGAGCACCTCGGCACAGGATCAGGCCACAGAGTCACAGGAACGGATCGAACGCACCGACGCGATGGAAACGCAGATTTCTGAACTCACCCGCGAGCAAGCGACCCTGAACCTTGAGATTGATCGGTTGGAAACACAGTTGCGCGCGCAATATGCGATCCTCTCCGAATGGGTGACCGGACTAGATGATGGTCCCGCGCCCGAAGAGCCGGGATGGCTTTCGTCAGCCGAAGACAAAGCCGCCTATGACGTGGCCTACGCGGAATGGCGGCTAAGTCAGGAAAGGCTCGATCCGCATGAATTTCAGTACGGTGTGCAGCAGGCGCTCTCCCAGCTCCGCTTGCTGAACGACTTCATCTTACCGTCGATCTATGGGTTGCTCGGCACGGTCGCTTTCGTGCTTCGGCAAATCTCGGTCGGCCTGCAATCCCAGTCACTTAGCCTCGGGAGCATGCTGAACTATCTGATACGCTTACCGCTGGGCGGGCTGGCGGGCATCGCCGTGGGATTGTTGCTTCGCCCGGATGAAGCGACGAGTGGGTTGGAAGCGCTGCAACCATTGGCGCTGGCTTTTGTGGCCGGATATTCTGTGGAACTTGTTTTCGCGGCAATGGACAGACTGGTTGGCGCCTTTTCAGGCGATCAACGCCAGTAGTCGAAAGCGTCCCATTCCAATCACGCATCGCGCGAATGGTGCCTTTCAGTCCGGCACCTAGGCGGAAAACACCAGCGTAAGGCCCCCACACCGCGCCGTATAAGATGATCGCAACGCGCCCAATGCCAGAATGGATTTCAAGGCGTGCCAGCGGCTTGTTACGTATCCATGCGCGCGTTTCAGCGCTCTTAGGACTTTGGTGAGATGTCTGCTCTATCAAAGCCACGGGAGTGGTGACGACAGATGAGTGTACGAGTAATGAACGCGCCGGCGGAAACAGTTCTCCGCCACGGAATGCCACTCGCGTTGGTGGCTATCTGTCTGTATTCGACCCCCCAATTTTTGACTACCGTTTCTCTGCCCGATGTGGTTGCACTCATCGGAGATCTTCCGGCCTGGGTCTGGCTTACGGCGATCCTCTTCGCCGCACTCAGCTTTTTCGCGGTTGGGCAATATGATGTCCTTGCCCGACGCCACCTTGGCCTGTCAGGGTCAGAGGCGCACGCACGTCAAAATGGAATGATGACAGTAGCTCTTTCTCAGGTGCTCGGGTTTGGTCTGATCACGGGCGGTCTCGTGCGGTACCGGCTTCGCCCGGATGAAGGCGCGCTGCGCGCAGGTCAGGTCACTGGATTGGTGACGATATTTTTCCTGACCGGCATGACTTTCGCAACTGTATTTGCGATTGCGATTTCCGGCACACTGATTGACCGCACCTTTGGCATTGTTGCTTTGATTGGGCTGGTTGCATGCATGATGGCGTTGACGCTGCTGCGCCCCCGGGTGCGCCTCTGGCACAAAGAGATAGCCATGCCAGGCCTGTTTGCGGTCGCCGCATCCATCTTGTGGGCAGTTGCGGATGTCGTGGCCGCCGCCGCGTCGTTTTACATACTTTTACCCGCGAGTGTGGAGATTACATTCCTGTCCTTCCTGCCAGTTTTCTGTATCGCACTGGCTGCTGGTATCCTGTCTGGTGCTCCGGGCGGCGTTGGGCCGTTTGAGCTTGCGTTGTTAGGTCTAACCGCACCGGAATTCCCCGCACATATTGACCAAACGTCTCTTTTGACAGCGATCTTCGGCTTCCGCGTCGTCTACTATCTGCTGCCTGCGCTTATCGCCGCTTTCTTCGTTTTGCGCGCACCCACTGCTGCTCCGAAATTGGGGGTAACACCGCGCTATGTCTCAACACACCGCGCACCCCGCGCTGAAACCAATGTCATTGCCCAGAATGGCGGTCAGATGATTGCGCTTGCATCGGGAACAGCGGCCTTATGGCCCGCAGGAAACAGCCTCGTTTCACTGTTTGACCCGACCAAGCCAATGGGTTCAGCGTGGTTGCGGGATTTCAAACACTATGCCCGATCACGCAACTTGCTACCTGTCATCTACAAGTGCTCCGCCCGCAACGCAGCGATGGCTCGCAAGCGCGGTTGGCGCGTCGTCAGTGTGGCCAAGGACGCGATCCTTACCCCCACGACCTTCCATGTTGAGGAGTCAAAGTTCTCCGGGCTGCGCCGTAAATTGCGCAAGGCGACAAACGCCGGTGTCACTATTGAGCCATTGCGACCTGATCACATGACCGCGCTGACAGCGATCGACGCTGCGTGGCAAGCGCGCTGCGGTGGTGCGCGTGGCGGAACGATGGGCCGGTTCTGTCGCTGTTATCTGGCAAATCAGCTGATCCTGGTCGCAGAGCATCATGGCACTCCCGTCGCCTTCATAAGTCTTCATCGAGGATTAGAAGAATGGGCACTCGATTTGATGCGGGACGATCCATTGGCGCCAGATGGCACAATGTATCTTCTCGTCCACCATGCGATCAAAATGGCCACAGCAGCACAGGTCGATGAGCTTTCTCTGGCAGCTGTGCCCGCCGATTGCAGTGATGAACGTGGGATTTGGACAAAGCCGCTCGCCTGCGTCAGAGAAAAATGGGCAGCAAAGGGATTGTACCAATTCAAATCAGCCTTCGCGCCACGATGGAAGCCGCTTTACATGGCCGCGCCAGGCAGATTTGGACTCTGCCTTGGAGCGGTGGATCTGCTGCGAGAAGTTCTGCGCCCAGCCCAATTGCACTCTGGAGTTGCGTGTGACCCTGAGCCCGCGCTCTCAGACAAAAGAGAAGCCTGGGCGCTCCAACTTCCAGAGGTTTCGATCCCGCAACAAGCAGTGCAATAATGAATGCAGGAGCGCCCTTGGCGTACTGAAAGCATCGGCAAACATACGCCATATGGGCCGGCACCACGCTTGAAAGGCGCTTGCGTTCTTGCGATGTTTCAAGCGCAAGGAGATATATCCGATGTCCGACTATCAACGCCGCTTTGAAGCGGCAGAAACCGAACTAGAGCAAGCGGGGATTTGGCCGTCCAATGCCGTACCGCCCTACACACGGTTCCTGCGCAGGTTGGGGTTGAGACCCGTGCCACCCCACTACAAACCGCTTTGGCGCAGTTTCCTGGGTCAGAGCGTTTTCTTCACCCTTTTGATGGGGTTTGTCTCGTTTTCGACCGCAGCCGGACCTGACGGCAGATCAGTTGCCGAGTTCGGGATCAGGACGGTTTTGATCGGGCTGGCTTTGGGCTCGACCATGGTGATCTACTTCGCCTACAGCCAGCGGAAATACGCATTGAGCCGGTGGGAAGACCTCTAGGAAGCGCATCCACGGAATTTTGGACAGCCAGCGCGGCTAAGATGTCAGATCAAGACACTTGCAGATCGTGCCGTCAGATGTCCTGTAGCTGCGAAAGCCCATCGCTTCATAGTATGCAAGCCCCTCAGGGTTGGTCGCCGCTATGCTTGCGTCAATCTTTGTCAGCCCCGATCTCTGGGCCGCTTCACGCGTGGCTGCAAAAAGCGCTCTCCCCACACCGCGGCGGGCTGCGTCGGGACGGATGTGTGTTCCGATGATCCCCCACCCCGGCTCCACACCATAGATATTCGCTTCCATTGCGACCTTCAGGGACTGAAAGCCAAGTATTGTTCCGTCAGCATCCTCTGCCACGGCGCATTGCACCTTGTTCGGATCGTGAATGTAATTCGATAGAACAAACGCGGGATCGCTGCGGCTCGTTCGCTTCCCCAAGGCAGCGAGCTGTTGCAGAAAGGCGCTCATCTCCGCCACATCTTCTTTCGTTGCGTCTCTGATCTTCATTTTTTGCTCTCCTTGAGACAAGCTTTCCATCTGGCATGCCCGATGTCCATCAAGGACCACTTGAGCGCGCGTTATCGACCTTCAGTCGCTCGGAACCGCGCGCTTGCGGCAAATGCTCGGCATTGCGGGCTGCGGCGCAAGCTCCCGAACGTCAGGAACCGGCCATTTCTTGACCGGAAGCAACTTGGCTGCCGCTTCATTCTGCACTGCGGCAAATTGCCGTGCTAATTCCCGATCTATTCGCGACTAGGTTGGCGCCATGCTGCCGCTCCTCACCCTCCTTTTGCCCTTGGGATTGCTGATCTGGTCGGTCTACCGCGGCTGGCCGGTGCTCCTGGCGGCACCGGTCATGGCGTTGCTGGCTGCCTTACTCGCCACCGATCCGCTGCTCGCGACGCTGACGCAGCGCTTCATGCCAGCAACCGGTAGTTTTGTGGTTGCTTTCCTTCCGTTGTTCCTGCTTGGCGCGGTCTTTGGCAAACTGATGGAGGCTTCCGGCGCAGCGATGGCTCTGGCCCGCGCGATCGTTGCGAAACTTGGGCCAGCTCAGGCTCTGCCCGCTGTGGTGCTCTCCTGCGCGGCTCTGACATATGGTGGCATCTCGCTCTTCGTCGTGGCCTTTGCGATTTACCCTCTGGCCGTCGCGTTGTTCCGCGCATCCGGGCTGCCACATCGGCTGATCCCGGCAGCCATCGCCTTGGGTGCCTTTACTTTCACAATGAGCGCACTGCCCGGATCGCCTGCCATTCAGAATGCGATCCCGATGCCGTATTTCGGAACAACAGCCTTCGCAGCGCCGGGCCTGGGCGTGACCGCAGGCCTCATCATGGGGATGGGTGGGCTGCTCTACCTATCTTATGCCGCCGGTAAAGTAACGCCAAACACCGCACAGTCCGTACTGGACGCGGGAGCATTCGACGATGCTGAACTGCCCTCTCTATGGCTGGCACTGCTGCCCATCTTGACGGTTTTCGCCATGAACTGGCTGCTCGCCGAACTGGCGTTCCCGCGCCTTGATCTGGGCTATCTGGCGGACCCGTCCTGGGGCGGGGTAGCACCGTCTCGGGTCATCGGGGTTTGGGCGTTGATCGGTGCTTTGATGCTTGCGATCCTACTGCTGCTGGCTCTGTCGTGGCGGCGACTGGCCAATCCGCGGCAGACGCTATCGGATGGGTCGCAAGACGCGCTACTGCCGCTCTTCAATACAGCCATGCTTGTAGGGTTTGGCGCGGTTGTAGCCGCCCTCCCCGCTTTTGCCGCCGTGAATGCATTGACCGACCAGATACCGGGCAGCCCGCTGATCGGCCTTGCGGCATCAGCCAGCCTGCTTGCCGGGATCACGGGCTCGGCCTCGGGCGGTATGTCGATTGCCCTTGATGCCCTGGGCGCACGCTATCTGGAAATCGCTCTTGCCGAGGGGATTGATCCTGAGGCGTTGCACCGGGTTGTGGCTCTGGCAACCGGGGGGCTCGACGCGCTACCGCATAACGGGGCGGTTGTGACCCTACTTGGGATCGCCGGACTGACCCACAAGGAGGCCTATGGCCCGATCTTTGTTGTTTCCGTCGCGATCCCGGTCGTGGCTTTGGCGGTAACGCTCGCGCTCGCGAGCTGGTTGGGCGCATTCTAAACCACCCAGGACGACCGAAGCCCCGAAATCACGCCGCCACGAGTTTAGAGATAAAGGCGTTGGTCATGTATTTCTTGTCATCGGATCTTAAGAACCCATTTGGCGCACCTGTCGTTTCTTCAACAACCAGTAGAGTTTTTTCAAGGAGCCCATCACCCGACCCAACCGGGCTTGCGTTTGTCAAAGAACGCGGCAATGCCCTCAGCGGCTTCCTCGGTTTCCCACTGTGCGGCGAGTGCCGAAATCGTGTGATCGACGACACTGGCATCAATCCGAGGGCCCAGATCACGGGCCAGCTGCTTCGCCGCCGCCACAGCCCCCGGCGCGCAGGCAAGATAGGGTAGCACTTCCGCCTCGATGGCTTCGGCCAGGCCGTCCGGTGGAACGCTTCGCGCCAGTATCCCCAGATCAACCGCTTCCGCCGCGCCAAAAATCCGCGCGGACATGAACACGCGGCGGGCACGGCTCGCGCCCATACGCGCCAGCACATAAGGGCCGATGGTGGCGGGGATGATGCCCAACCGCGTCTCGGTGAAGCCAAACTTCGCGCCCTCCACCGCGATGGCCACATCGCAAACACAGGCCATGCCGACCCCGCCCCCAAAGGCGTTGCCTTGAACCGCACCAATCAGCGGTTTCGGCAGGCTGTTGAGCGCGCCCAGCATGGTCGCCAACTTGCGCGCCTCTGCAGACCGGGTTTCCGCGTCCATCTCACGCTGCGCCTGCATCCAGGCCAGATCGCCGCCTGCGCAAAAGCTCTTACCCGCCCCGGTCAGCACCACCACCCGCACGGCGTCATCCGCACCCAGATCAGCGGCCGCCTGTGTAAGGTCGGCCAGCATCTGCGCCGACATGGCGTTGTGCTTTTCCGGCCGGTTCAGCGTCAGCGTTGCCACACCCCGCGCGTCGGTTTCGATGGTGATTGTGTCAAACATCCCTGCTCTCCAATCCAGGCACAGAACGCCCCTCCCGCACCCAATCTTCATAAATCCAGACCATGCGGTCGACGAACCAGATCTTGGGCAGCGCCGTCAGGATGGTGCCAAAGACGGCCCCTTCCCACCACAGCGCGTAGAGCCCCCAGACCATCACGACAAAACCCGGCAGGCTGAGCAGGCTCAGGACGATGGCGGCACGGCGGTGATGATCTGCGACCTCCGCCCGGTGGTTGAGAAAAATGCGCTCGCCCATCACGCCCTTGCTCATCCAGCTGTCCAGACGTGCGGGGGGCGGAAAGGCGCGCGGATTGACCCAGATCCAGAAGATCGCCAGCGCCACCGGGATCAGGGCCCATATGCCGATCCAGACCCGGCTCCAGATCGCCAGCACCAGAAACGGCAGGCAGGTCAGCATGCGTGTCCAGCCCGACCACGGGTTGGCATGGCGCAGCCAGACGCCATCGTCCATGGTCATCATCCGCTCTGTGCCCTTGAAGAAATCCACCGCGCGGCTCCTGTCAGCCGGAGCGCATGGCGCGCGCCATTTCCGCGGCTTCCTCGATCACATCAAGATCAAGACCGGTCTCATAGCCAAGGGTCGCCAGATGGCGCGCCACGCTTTCCGTGGCGACATTCCCGGCTGAACCGGGCGCGAAGGGGCAGCCGCCCAAGCCCCCGACCGCTGCGTCAAACACCCGGACACCAAGGCTGAGCGACGCGTCGATGTTCTCCATCGCGCGGCCGTGGGTGTCGTGATAGTGCCCCGCGAGCCGACCCACCGGCACAACATCGCGCACCGCCAGCAACATGCGTGCGATGCTATCGGGTGTGCCCGCCCCCGTGGTGTCCCCAAGGCTGACCTCATAGCACCCCATGCCAAAAAGCCGGTCGGCGACATCGGCCACCGCAGCGGGCGCCACCGCACCGTCGTAGGGACATTCCACGACGCAAGAGACATAGCCCCGCACCGGCAGATCGATGTGGCGCGCTTCCTCCAGGATGGGCTTAAAACGTTCGATGCTTTCGGCGATGCTGACGTTGATGTTTGCTTTGGAAAACCCTTCCGAGGCGGAGGCAAAAATCGCGATTTCATCTGCACCTGCTGATTTAGCATCCTCAAACCCGCGCATGTTCGGGGTCAGGGCAGCATAGCGTATGGTGTCAGCGCGCTTTATCGCGGCGAGCACCTCGCCGGATCCGGCCATCTGCGGCACCCATTTCGGCGACACAAAGCTCGCAACCTCTATGCGGCGGAACCCGGCACGGCTCAGCTTGTTGATGAGGGCGACCTTTTCCGCCACAGGAATATCGCGCGCCTCGTTTTGCAGCCCGTCGCGCGGACCGACCTCGAATATTTCGCATGGCCCCAGACTCACCCGACACCCTCCCCTTTGATCACCGTTCTGATCACTCTAACGGCCATGGCGCGTAAAAGTCTCGGTCATAAATGCCGTCACCTTTTGGCAGAGCGGCCTGAAAGCCGTCGCGCGCGGTGATCCGCGCATACCAATCGGCGGTGGCTGGGAAATCATCCAGCGTCGCAAAGTGCCGCGCCATATAGACCGCCTGCCCCACCGAGATGTCGGCCGCCGTGAACCCCGAGGTCAGCAGGTAGTCGCGGTTTTCAACCGGCGTTGTCAGTCGCGCCTCGATGGCGCCGTAGCATTTTAGAACCCGCGCGGCCTCCAGTTTCATGACAATCGGGCTGCGCATCCGGTCTTCGTAAAGGGCCACATGCTGCTGGGTCAGGGCGGCGGTGTGCTGGCTGAGGGTTTCAGAAAAATGCAGCCAGACCAGCCAGGACATCCGATCCGGGCTGCCCGGCATCCGGCCCAAACCCTGAGGGCTAAAGCGCTCGCAGAGGTATTCGGTGATGGCACCGGTTTCAAACATCCGCTCCCCGTCGATTTCCAGCGCGGGCACCCGGCCGGCGGGCGACAGGCTCAGGAATTCCGGGCTGCGCAGCGTGCGGTCAAAAGGGTAGCTGCGCAGCTGAAACGGCACGTCCAATTCATTGAGCACCCAAAGCGTGCGCATAGACCGCGTCTGCGGGCAGTGGTGCAAGGTGATCATGACGCCTCCTCGGGTTCAAGCTGGATGAGGGCGGCACCCGCTTCGACCTGATCACCGGCCTGCGCCAGCACCTCGGCCACCACACCGTCGCGTGCCGCCAGCAAGGCGTGCTCCATTTTCATCGCTTCGAGGACGGCCAGACGATCTCCCTTTGTCACCGATTGTCCAACCGTGGCGTCAATGGTTTTGACGAGCCCCGGCATCGGCGCTTCGATGAGGTTGCCATCGCCCGCCGCCCCACTGGCCCGGTCGAGTGAATCGACGTGGCGAAAGGCGAGACCATAGCCGTCAAACACCGTGATGACGGCCCCGGCGACGCTTACGTTTGGCGCAGGTTGCCCGGCGATCTGCCATCGTCCGTCCCGGCGATGCGCCGCGACGATCTCTCCCCCGACATCCCAGCGTTGGTGGTCCGCATCGATGACCTCGACGGAGAGATCCAGGATCTCTTCCTGCCAGACCAGTTGCACCGCGTGGCGCAAGGGGTGCCAGAGGCTGAACCCGGCGTTCTCCGCTGGGTCGGTGAGGTTCAGGGCGGCCATGCCCGCCGCCGCGATGTGGCGCGGCGCGGCTTTTGGCGGGCGTGTCAGCGCATCAATCTCGCGGCCGATCAGCCCGGTATCCACCTCACCACGCCCGAAACCGTCATGACCCGCCAAGGCGCCCAGAAAAGCGAGGTTCGTGACCGTTCCGCCGACTTCGGTGCCGGCCAGGCCCTGGCGCAAACGGGCCAAGGCGATATCGCGATTGGGGCCGTGCATGATCAGCTTGGCGATCATCGGGTCGTAAAACGGGCTGATGACGTCGCCGGCCCGCACGCCGCTGTCGGCGCGGACATCCTCTGGAAAGCGCAGATGGCTGAGCGTACCGGTTGCAGGCAGGAACCCGGCAGGCACGTCTTCGGCATAAAGCCGCGCTTCGAATGAATGGCCTTCGATCTTCAGATCCTCCTGCGCGGTCGGGAGACCTTCACCTGCGGCGACCCGCAGCTGCCACTCCACGAGATCGACGCCCGTGATCGCCTCGGTCACCGGGTGTTCGACCTGCAGGCGGGTGTTCATCTCCATGAAGAAAAACCCGTCCGTCTTAAGTCCACCCGCCCCATCAACGATGAATTCGACGGTGCCCGCGCCGCTGTAGCCGATCGCTTCTGCAGCGCGCACCGCAGCTGCGCCCATCGCGCTGCGCATCTCTTCGGTCATGCCGGGCGCGGGGGCCTCTTCGATCACCTTCTGATGGCGGCGCTGCAGCGAACAGTCCCGTTCAAACAGATGCACAGCCCGGCTGCCGTCGCCAAAGACCTGCACTTCGATGTGACGCGGCTGGGTCACGAATTTCTCCACCAGCACATCCGAATTGCCGAATGCCGTCTGCGCTTCGCTACGCGCCGAGGCCAGGGCTGCGGCGAATTGATCTGCCGTTTCGACCAGACGCATGCCCTTGCCGCCGCCGCCTGCCACCGCCTTGATCAGCACCGGGTAGCCGATCTTTTCGGCTTCTGCGGCCAGCAGCCCATCATCCTGATCCGATCCATGATAGCCGGGTACAACCGGCACGCCAGCCTCCACCATCAGAGCCTTTGCAGCATCCTTCAAACCCATCGCGCGGATGGCCGATGCAGAAGGCCCGATGAAAGTCAGACCGGCGGCTTCCACGGCCTCGACAAAATCGGGGTTTTCGCTCAGAAAACCATAGCCGGGATGGATGGCCTGAGCACCGGCCTTGCGTGCGGCCTGAATGATCACATCGCCGCGCAGATAGCTGTCCGCCGGGGCGGACCCGCCAATATGCACGGCCACATCGGCCATCGCGACATGCTTTGCGCCAGCATCCGCATCGGAATAGACCGCCACACATCGGACCCCAAGGGCGCGGGCGGTTTCCATGACCCGGCAAGCGATCTCGCCCCGGTTCGCAATCAGAATTGTATCAAACATGAGTTACCACCATGAGCCGGATGTCCCATCCATCAAGTGTTGTTGTACGTATTGCGGCAGCGGCCAGGCGTCATAGTCGACCCCCGTCATCCGACCGGGCGGCTGGCCCCGCCATGCATGGCGATAAAGGTCCATATGCAGTGTGATCTCGATCTGTCCGAGGGCGGCATCGACCTTATCCCTGGTCTCCTGAATGCCGTCTTCCAGCTTTTGCGCATCGGTTTTCTGCCGCATCCAGCCCGCTGGCAAAATCTGTGTCAGCACCTTGCTCCCGGCGGAGAGCGCAACCAGCAAGACGAGATTGGACAGCACCCCCGGCAAGGTGGGGGCGGCGATATCGCGGAAAAAACCCGGCAGACCGCCAAACCACCCGCGCTTGACATCCTTTTGCGCGGCCAGATCTGCGCGGGCCATTTCGAATTCCTGCGCAAAGCTTTGCCGGAACTGACGGGCAAAGGCGCGGCGATTGAAATCCGACCGCCCCGCCCAGAGCCGCAATTTGGGCCGCACAAACCAGCCCTGACGCGACTGTTCCACGAAGTCCTCAAAATCGAAGATGAAGAAATAGTCTTCGGCGTCCGGGGAATTGTGAATCACATAGACCGGCAGTTCCACTTCTCGGCCGAGCGTGGGCAGTTTCAACCCGCTGACGGTTTCCGCAATACGGTCGCCCAGGCCCTTGATGCCCTTCATCCATCTGCTCCGAAATCTTCAACCACCTCGAAGCGCTCCCAGATGAGCTTCATGTCCGGGTCGAAGATGCCCTGACGCGTGTAGTAGCGCTTGTGGCCTTCGCGCCAGCCCGCCAACGTCTCATTCTCGCCTTCTGCCAGCGCCATCTCCTCGGTCATCATCTCCCAGGTCGTCTCGCGCAGTTCCAGGGTTTCGATCACCAGTGCGGGCGTACCATCCGGCGCCAGCGCAATGTCGCGCCGCCCGACGCGGGGCGGCGCCTGTCGTCCGGCCTCGATATCGGCCATGGCCGAACAGGTCGCCCGTTTGGCACCTGACCGGACCAGCGCGTTGAGTTCGGCGATCAGTTCCGGCGTGTCGCCAAAGCTGAAGACTTCGGCTTCCGGGTAACGCTGTTTGGCTTCATCACGTGTCACCATCTTCCTGAACCTCCGCAGCTGGCGCAGCGATCCGATCGGGTTGCACATCCGACGGGAGGCAGAGCGCTCATCCTCTTCACATCCGGAAGACGCCGAACCGCGTCTCCTCAATCGGGGCATTCAAGGCCGCAGAGAGCGACAGGAACAACACGTCCCGGCTCTTGCGTGGATCGATCACCCCGTCATCCCAAAGGCGCGCGGAGGCATAGAGCGGATGGCTCTGCCGTTCGAACATGTCGATGGTGGGCTGCTTGAATTTGGCTTCCTCCTCCGCTGACCAACTCTCGCCCGCCTTCTCCAGCGCTTCCCGTTTGACGGTCGCCAGCACGCCCGCCGCCTGCGGCCCGCCCATGACCGAAATCCGTGAATTGGGCCAGGTCCACATGAAGCGCGGGGAATAGGCGCGCCCCGCCATGCCGTAATTGCCCGCGCCAAACGAGCCGCCCACGAGCATGGTGATCTTGGGCACCTCGGTAGAGGCCACGGCGGTCACCATCTTGGCTCCGTGCCGCGCGATGCCTTCGTTTTCGTATTTGCGCCCGACCATGAAGCCGGTGATATTCTGCAGGAAAACCAGCGGGATAGAGCGCTGCGAGCAAAGCTCGACAAAATGCGCGCCCTTCTGAGCGGATTCGGAAAAAAGCACACCATTGTTGGCGACGATCCCGATGGGACAGCCCTTGAGATGCGCGAAACCGGTCACCAGCGTCTCGCCAAACCGCGGTTTGAACTCGTCGAACCGCGATCCATCTACAAGGCGGGCAATCACCTCGCGGATGTCGTAGGGCGTGCGCAGATCGGCAGGCACCACGCCGAGGATTTCCTCCGGGTCATAGGCCGGGTCTTCGGGTGTTTCCCACTGCACGGTTGTTGGCTTGGCGCGGTTCAGCGACCCCACCGCCCGCCGCGCGAGGCTCAGCGCATGGGCGTCATCCTCTGCCAGATAATCCGCCACCCCGCTCAGCCGGGTATGGACATCGCCGCCGCCAAGGTCTTCGGCGCTGACCACTTCGCCGGTCGCGGCCTTGACCAACGGTGGACCGGCCAGAAAGATCGTGCCTTGATCGCGCACGATGATTGTCACGTCGGACATCGCCGGAACATAAGCGCCTCCCGCTGTACACGACCCCATGACAACCGCGATCTGCGGGATGCCCAGCGCCGACATCCGCGCCTGGTTGTAGAAGATGCGGCCAAAATGATCGCGGTCCGGGAACACCTCATCCTGATTGGGCAGGTTCGCCCCGCCACTGTCGACCAGATAGATGCAAGGCAGATGGTTTTCCTGTGCGATCTCCTGCGCCCGCAGGTGTTTTTTCACCGTCATCGGGTAATAGGTGCCGCCCTTCACCGTGGCATCGTTGCAAACGACCATGACCTCTTGGCCCTGCACCTGACCAATGCCGGCAATGACGCCTGCGCAGGGGGCCGCACCGTCGTAAAGCCCATGCGCGGCTGTCGCGCCCACCTCCAGAAACGGGCTGCCGGGGTCGAGCAGGTTCGCCACCCTGTCGCGGGGCAGCATCTTGCCCCGGCTCACGTGCCGCGCGCGGGATCTCTCGCCGCCGCCCAGCGCTGCCGATTGCGCGACCTCCGCGATCTCTGCCAAGGCGTCCAGATGCGCGGCCCGGTTCGACTGAAAACTCTCTGACGAGGGCAAAGCCTGTGACGTTAATCTCATAGTCTCTCCTATATCACGCGGGGCTGCGTCAGAGCATCATTCATGTTTGGGGTTCCGCGGGTCGTTCGGCGTTGCCGGGCACATCCAGCAGCCGCCCGAACCGGTCCACCGGGTAGTCGTAGCGCGTGCCGTCCCGGATGCATCTGACCACGATCCAAACGCCCGATTGCCCGCCCGGCACACCTGCGCAATCCGTCAGGCGCGCGTTTTGCCCGGTTTCATCCAGGTAGCGCTGTGCATAGGTGGTGATCACATCGGTCTCAGTGATCGTCGCGGCGATCCATCCCCATCTGAAGCCCCAGGCGGCCAATGCGGTGGCCAAAACGGCGAGGGGCAAGAACCACATCCAGCGCGGCATCAGATCACCGGGCGGTGTGCGACAGCACGCGTCGCCAACCGGTATCCGCTGCTTTTTTGGTCAGTTTCACGCCCCAGCTGCGTGGGAGCACACTGCGGCTGCGGCAATTTTGCACAGGCTGTTTCGTGACCCTCTTGATCTGCGTCAATGCGATTGCAACCGGCGGGGCGCATCACCTCTTCGAAACAACACAAGGAAAGAGAACGACCATGAAACTCACCCCCAAAGCCCTCCTTCTCTCCAGCGCGCTTGCATTGCTCGCCGCCCCCGCGCTTGCGCAGTCTCAGGGCGATTGGACAATTGGTCTGGGGCTTGCCAACGTGAACCCCAAATCGGGCAACGGCACCCTCGCGGGCAGTGAAGCGGATATTGACGACGACATCGCGCTCACCTTCACATTCGAGTATTTCATCCGGGAAAATCTTGGCATTGAGCTGCTGGCAGCCACCCCGTTCGAGCATGACATCTCGATTGGCGGCGCGGCGGCGGGCAGCACCAAACATCTGCCCCCGACCCTGTCGCTGAACTACCACTTTGCGAATGCCAGCGCGTGGACCCCTTATGTGGGCGCGGGCATCAACTACACCACCTTCTTCGAGGAAGAATCGGCTTTGGGCACCCTTGAACTCGACGATTCCTTCGGCGTTTCGCTTCAGGCTGGTGTGGACTACCAGATCAGCGATGCAGGCTCGCTGCGGCTGAACGTGCGGTGGTTTGACATCGACACCGATGCCACACTCAATGGTGCGTCGATTGGCACCGCCGAAATCGATCCCATCCTCGTTGGCGTGGCCTACGTCCACAAATTCTAGGTCTTTGGCCCGGCAGGAAGGGACCAAATCCTCGCTCAAGGCTGACCCGGTGCATCCCATCGGGTCACGCCATTGCCGTCATGAGTTCGCGGCCCACCAGCATACGCCGGATTTCGGAGGTGCCCGCCCCGATTTCCATCAGCTTGGCATCCCGGAAAATCCGCGCCACCGGGCTATCGTTCAGGAACCCCGCGCCACCCATGGCCTGCACCGCCTGATGGGCCTGTTTCATCGCTTCCTCTGAGGCATAGAGACAACAGGCCGCCGCATCCTGACGCGTCACGTCGCCGCGGTCACAGGCCTTGGCCACCTCATAGACATAGGCTCGCGCCGAATTCATCGCCGTATACATGTCGGCGATCTTGCCCTGCATCAGCTGGAAATTCCCGATGGGCTGGCCGAATTGCTTGCGCTCACTCAGATACGGCATAACCGCATCAAGGCAGGCCGCCATGATACCGGTGCCGATGCCGGCCAGCACCACGCGCTCATAGTCCAGCCCCGACATCAGCACCCGCACGCCCTTGCCTTCTTCGCCCAGCACGTTCTCAAACGGCACCTGTACGTCCTCGAAGATCAGCTCGGCGGTGTTCGATCCGCGCATGCCCAGCTTGTCAAAGTGCGGGGAGGTTGAGAACCCGACCATCTCCTTTTCGATCAGAAAGGCGGTGATGCCCTTGGATCCGGCGTCGGGGTCGGTCTTGGCATAGACCACAAGCGTATCCGCATCCGGACCATTGGTGATCCAGTACTTCGTGCCGTTCAGGCGGTAGTGATCGTTGCGCTTTTCCGCGCGCAGCTTCATCGACACAACATCCGATCCCGCCCCCGCTTCGGACATCGCCAGCGCGCCCACGTGTTCCCCTGAGATCAGACCGGGCAGGTATTTCTGTTTCTGCTCATCCGTACCGTTCAGCTTGATCTGATTGACGCAGAGGTTGGAATGCGCGCCATAGGACAGCGACACCGAGGCGCTGGCCCGCGCGATCTCTTCGATGGCAACGGTATGGGCCAGGTAGGACATGCCCGCGCCGCCGTATTCTTCGTCAACGGTGATGCCCAACAGACCCAGCGCGCCCATTTCGGTCCAAAGCTCGGACGGGAAGGTGTTTTTCGCGTCGATTTCGGCGGCCATGGGCTTCACGCGGTCCTGCGCCCATCGGTGCACCATATCGCGCAGCGCGTTCACATCTTCGCCCAGATCGAAAGCCATGGTTGCCATAAACATCGCGCCGCACTCCCCTCGGTGTTTATTGAACACTCGTTCATAAATGCCACAGCGCGCGCGCTCGGTCAAGCCAGCAAACGGCAGGCAGATCAACGCAACCGTCACACGGCACGCATTTTCGCGACGGGTGTGCGGCCTATTCGGCGGCTGTGGACTGTCCTTGGAATACCGCGCTCACCTCAGCGCGGATGATCCGCGCAATCAGCGCGCAGTCCTCCAGCGAGAAGGTCAGCGGCACCCGCATGTCCGCGATCCCGGCCAACACGCGGTCGGTCTTCGGCATCGCCGGTGTCTCCGCATAGCGCCAACTGTCGTAGCGGCTGGTAAAGCCTGCGGGCTCTGCGCCGCCAAACCATTTCAGCTCGACACCGCGCGCAGCACAGCGGGCCAATACCTGGCGCACATCCGCCGCGCCCCAGTCGAGCAACAGGAACTGAATGGACGAGCCCACGATTGTCTCGGGCGCGGGCCGTTCAATCACGGTCAGCCCCGGCGTGCCGCGCAGCCCGTCCTCCAGGCACCGGTAGCGCTCGTTCCACCGCGCGCATTGGGTCGCCAGATCAGCCACCTGCGGGCGCAGAATCGCAGCGCGCAGATTGTCCATCCGGCCCGAGATATTTGGCGTTTCATAGCGAATGGCGTCAAACGCCTCCGTCGGCGGTGCCGCCAGATGACGCTCGTAAAGCATATAGGACCCCGACAGCATCACCGAACGGGCCGCAATTTCCGCATCATCTGTGACCAGAAATCCACCCTCGCCGGAATTCACATGTTTGTAGGTCTGACAGGAATAGCAGCCCACGGTGCCCTGCCGCCCCGAGGGCACACCGTTCCAGGCGGCCCCCATCGTATGGGCGCAATCTTCGATCACTGTGACGCCCGCTGCTTCGCAGATCGCTATCAACCGGTCCATGTCACAGATGTGGCCGCGCATGTGGCTGAGCAACAGCACGCGGGCCGCGCCGGCCTTTTCCTCAAGATCATCGAGATCGATGGTCAGCGCTTCGGTCACGCCGACAAACACCGGCCGCGCCCCAACGGCGGCAATCGCACCGGGCACCGGCGCCAGCGTGAAGGCGTTGGACAAGACAGGATCGCCCGGCTTCACCCCAACCGCGCGCAGGGCCGTGGCCATGGCATAGCCGCCGGACGCCACCGCAAGGCAGTATTTCGCCCCGACGGTTGCCGCAAACTCCTGTTCCAGCAGCGCCGTCTCGCTGATCTCGTCAGCCGCCGTGTTGTACCGGTGCAAACGACCGTGACGCAAAACCGCCATTGCAGCCTCGATACCGGCCTCCGGGATCGGTTCCTGCTGGGTGAAACTGCCTTTGAAAACTTCTGTCATAGCGCGCCTCTTCTTGGCTGAAACTCTGCCGATGCCAATGCCATTGGTCAAGCCAGCAAGCGATCCACGATCTCCGGCAAGTCGGCGTAATCCTGCAACAGCGCCTCAGGTGACAGCGCCGCCATATCCCCGCCTGCAGGGCCGAAAGTGACAAGAACGCAGGGCACGTTGGCTGCTTTGGCCGTGTTGCGGTCGGTATCGGAATCCCCGATCAACACGCATTTCATCGGATCCCCGCCCGCTCGCCGCGCCGCCTCATAGAGCGGTTCCGGGTCCGGTTTGCGCACCGGCAGCGTGTCCGCCCCGATCAGCGCGCCAAAGGCATCACGCACGCCAAGACGGCGCAACAGCGTGTCTGCCAGACCTTCTGGCTTGTTGGTGCAGATCCCCACACCATAGCCCATGACCTTCAGCTGCTCCACCGCTGCCATCGCGCGCGGGTAGACCTGCGTGTGGACGTCGATGGCGGCCCCGTAGGCCTCCAGCAGCACCGGGTAATAGGTATCGATGGTGGCCACTTCTTCGGCGCGGCCCAGCCGGGCCATTCCCAGACGCAGCATCGCCCGCCCGCCGCGCAGGGCGGTGCCTGCGTCCGCGATGGCGTCCAGCACGTCACCCTCGCCCATGTCTCGAAAACAGTGGTTTGCCGCGGCAATCAGATCGCCACTGGTATCGGCAAGCGTGCCATCTAGATCGAAAATTACCGTTTTCATGCCTGCTCCCCGGGCTGTAGTTTGGACGTAACCCCGCCACGGGATGTTGCAAGCCGCAACCTTCTTTGATGGCCGCGTGACTTGCGCCACCCCGCCAGACGGATAAACAGGGCCGGAGCAGAACACAAAGAGAAACGACATGAAAACCGCATTGGTCATCCTCGCCGCAGGCAAAGGCACCCGGATGAATTCGGACCTGCCAAAGGTTCTGCACCCGCTCGCCGGTGCCCCCTTGTTCGTGCATGCCATGCAGGCCGGTGCCAGTCTGGCACCGGAGCACACTGTCGTGGTCGCTGGACACGGCGCGGATATGGTGCGCAAGGCGGCGCTGGCCTATGACGAGACCGCGCAGGTGGTGGCCCAGACCGAGCAGCTTGGCACGGCCCATGCTGCGGCACAGGCACGCGAAGCCCTTGCAGGATTTGATGGCACGGCGATCGTGCTCTTTGGCGATACGCCCTTTGTGCGGGCTGAAACGCTGGACGCGATGATGGAGGCGCAGGCGTCTCATGACGTTGTCATTCTGGGGTTTGAGGCCGCAGATCCCGGTCGCTATGGCCGGTTGGTGATGGCGGGCAATACGCTTGAACGGATTGTCGAATTCAAGGACGCGGATGCGGCGGAGCGCGCGATCACCCTCTGCAACAGCGGTGTCGTGGCCTGCAAGGCGCCGCTGCTGTTCGACCTGATCGAGGCTGTCGACAACAACAACGCCTCCGAAGAATACTATCTGACCGATATCGTCGGGCTGGCCCGCGCCCGCGGGCTGAGCGCCACGGTCGTCACCTGTGACGAGGCCGAAACGCTGGGCATCAATACGCGGGCCGAGCTGGCCGGGGCCGAGGCCGCGTTTCAGGCCCGTGCCCGCGCTGATGCTTTCGAGAATGGCGTGACCCTGCCCGCACCGGAGACCGTGCATTTCGCCTTTGATACGGTCATCGGCCGCGACACGGTCGTTGAACCCAATGTGGTTTTCGGCCCCGGTGTCACCGTGGAAAGCGGGGTGACGGTGCGCGCATTTTCCCATCTGGAAGGCTGTCACATTGCCCGTGGCGCGATCGTCGGACCCTATGCGCGGCTGCGTCCGGGGGCCGAACTCAGCGAAGACGCCCGTGTCGGTAATTTTGTCGAGATCAAGAACGCCCGGATCGGCACCGGCACCAAGGTCAACCACCTCAGCTATATCGGAGATGCCACTTTGGGGCGCGGCACCAATATCGGCGCGGGCACCATCACCTGCAACTATGACGGCGTGATGAAACACCATACCGACATCGGCGAGAACGTCTTTATTGGATCAAACACCATGCTGGTCGCACCCGTGCACGTGGGCGATGGTGCGATGACCGGCAGTGGGTCGGTGATCACCTCGGACGTCGATGCCGACGCGCTGGCCATCGCCCGCGCCCCGCAGGTCGAAAAACCGGGGATGGCGGCGAAATTGTTCCAAATTCTAAAGGCCAAAAAGGCCAAACTCCAAAGAGGCAGCTAAAATGTGTGGAATTGTAGGGGTTTTGGGCCATCACGAAGCCGCACCCATTCTGGTGGAGGCGCTTAAACGCCTTGAGTATCGCGGTTATGACAGCGCGGGCATCGCGACCATCGATGCGGGTAAGCTGGACCGTCGCCGCGCGGTGGGCAAGCTGGTTAACCTGTCGGATCTGCTGGTGCATGAGCCGCTGACCGGCAAATCGGGGATCGGGCACACCCGCTGGGCCACCCATGGTGCGCCTACGGTCACCAACGCCCACCCGCATCAGGCCGGGCGTGTCGCCGTTGTCCACAATGGGATCATCGAGAATTTCAGGGAATTGCGCACGGAACTGGCGGAGCTGGGGATTTCCTTTGTCACCGAAACGGATACCGAAACCGTTGCCCTTCTGACGGAGCATTACATGTCGGGTGGTGCAAACGCCGTTGAGGCCGCCAACAAGGCGCTGGACCGTCTTGAAGGGGCTTTTGCCCTGGCGTTTCTCTTCGCTGGCGAGGACGATCTGATCGTGGCCGCGCGCAAAGGCTCGCCGCTTGCCATCGGCCATGGTGACGGCGAAATGTTCGTGGGCTCCGATGCCATTGCCCTGTCGCCGCTGACCGACCGGATCAGCTATCTCGAAGAGGGCGACCGGGCGGTTGTGACCCGCGGCACAGTCGAGATACGCGATATCAACGGCGCGCTGGCCAATCGTGCGATCAAAACTGTCCAGATCGGTGATACCCGCATCGACAAGGGTGGCCACAAGCATTTCATGGCCAAGGAAATCGCCGAGCAACCCACCGTGATCGGGCAGGCGCTGAGCAATTACCTCGACAATGAAGGCAAGATCATTCTGCCGGATCAGGGGCTTGATTTCTCCACCGTTGACCGGCTGACCATGGTGGCCTGTGGCACCGCATCCTATGCTTGCCTGACCGCGAAATACTGGTTTGAACAGATCGCGCGCCTGCCCGTCGACGTCGACGTGGCGTCGGAATTCCGCTACCGCGAGCCGCCCATTCCTGCGCGCACCGCCGCGCTTTTTGTCAGCCAATCGGGGGAAACTGCCGACACGCTGGCCGCGCTGCGCTATTGCGAGGGCAAGGCGGACCGTATCGTCTCCGTGGTGAATGTGCCCGAAAGCTCGATTGCCCGCGAAAGCGATCTGGTCCTGCCCATTCACGCAGGTGTCGAAGTCGGGGTCGCCTCCACCAAGGCTTTCACCTGTCAGCTCGTGGTGCTCTTCATTCTGGCGCTCAAGGCAGCACAGGATCGCGGCGTGATCGACGCCGAGACCCTGGCCGAGCACCTCTCGGCCCTGCGCAGCATCCCCAGCGTGCTCAGCACCGCGCTGGAGGCCAATGCCGAAATGCAGAAAGCCTCGCTCAAGCTGGCCGAGGCGCGTGACGTGCTGTTCCTGGGACGGGGGCTGATGTTCCCGCTCGCGTTGGAAGGCGCATTAAAGCTAAAAGAAATCAGCTATATACACGCCGAAGCTTATGCATCCGGAGAATTGAAACACGGGCCCATCGCGCTGGTAGACAAGACCGTTCCTGTGGTGGTGATGGCCCCACGCGACGCGCTGTTCGACAAGACGGTGAGCAATATGCAGGAGGTTATGGCACGCAAGGGTCGGGTCATCCTGATCTCTGACCGGCAGGGGCTCAAAGAGGCTGGCGAAGGGGCTTTTGCCACCATCGAACTGCCCACCGTGCCCGATGCGGTCACCCCGATCCTCTATGCCATTCCCGCACAGCTGCTGGCCTACCATACGGCCGTGGCCAAGGGGACGGATGTGGACCAGCCGCGCAACCTCGCAAAATCCGTTACGGTGGAATAAATCATGGCCAAGCAATTTGATCACCTGAGTGACGCGCTGACCCGCTTCATCGAAGCACAGCATATTTTCTTTGTCGGCACCGCCGCGGCAGAGGGGAAGGTGAATATCTCTCCAAAAGGCATGGACAGCCTGCGTGTGCTGGGCCCGAACCGGATTGCCTGGCGCAATCTGACCGGGTCAGGCAATGAAACCGCCGGGCACCTGGCGCAAATCAACCGCATGACACTCATGTGGTGCGGGTTCGAGGCCAAACCGATGATTTTGCGCACCTATGGTTCTGCGCGTACGCTGCACCCGCGCGATGCGGATTTCGCGGAACTCAATGCGCTTTTCCCACCATCGGACGCAGCGCGGCAGATCTATGATCTGGCCATCGACATTGTCCAGACCAGCTGTGGTTACGCGGTGCCCTTTATGGACTACGCCGGCGACCGCGATGTGTTGAAGAAATGGGCCGAAGACAAAGGCCCCGACGGCATTGCGGCCTATTGGGATACACGCAACAGGCAGACCATCGATGGCGCGCCAACGCATATTCTCGACCCGCAAGAGGGCTGAAATCAGGCCAGAACCTGAAGGGTCACCAGATCGGTCAGGTTGACTTCCAGCAGCCGCATCGCAGAGAGCGACAGGCGGCTGCCTGCCGTTTCGGGGCCATCGATGGGAATCAGCGTCACCGCGACCGACAGCCCGGTTGCCGGGTCTCTGACCCGACCCGCCGTTTCCGCCTGTACCAGCGGCGTTTTCAACCAGAAGCCCGGTTCCGCCGGGCTGCCCAGTGAAGCAACGGTTTGCCCCAAGGCACGCCCGCCCCCGGTTTGCGCCGCGGCCTGCCGTTCGGCATCAGTGGTTTGATCGAGAGCTTCCGCTGTGCTGAGACCGGTTGTCGGCACACCGTCGGTCGCAGGTGCCGGCGCGGTCGTTTCCGGTTTGGCAACCCCCAGCGCGGCACCGAGCTGTTCGAATTCCGCGCAGCCAGTAACGGCAAAAAGCGCGCCAACAAAGGCAATCCGGGAAACCATGGTTTTCAACATGACCCGTCTAAATCACATGTGCCCTGCGCCATCAATGGCGTTAACCTCTTGCTGCGCCAGCCCCAGACCATTACCTATGGTGCCATGACAGCCCCATTGATTGATCCCTTTGCCCGCGCGATTACCTACCTGAGAGTTTCGGTAACCGATCGCTGCGATTTCCGATGCGTCTATTGCATGTCCGAAAACATGACCTTTCTGCCCAAGAAAGAATTGCTGACGCTGGAAGAATTGGACCGCATGTGTTCGACCTTCATCGGGCTGGGCGTGGAAAAGCTGCGGATCACCGGCGGCGAGCCTCTGGTGCGCAAGGGCATCATGACGTTCTTTCAGGGCATGACGCGGCACCTGGAGAGCGGCGCGTTGAAAGAGCTGACGCTGACGACCAATGGCAGCCAGTTGGAGCGGTTTGCCAAGGACCTCTATGCCGCTGGCGTGCGCCGGGTGAATGTTTCACTGGACACGCTGGATGAGAGCAAATTCGCGGAGATCACCCGCTGGGGTCGTCTGCCACAGGTACTGCGCGGCATTGATGCGGCGCAGGATGCAGGGCTGCGCGTGAAACTGAACGCGGTGGCGCTCAAGGATTTCAACGAGGTTGAGCTGCCCTACATCACCGAATGGTGCGCCAAGCGCGACATTGATCTGACGTGGATCGAAGTGATGCCGATGGGCGATATCGGCAATGAAGATCGCCTGGGGCAGTATTGGTCACTCAAAGACGTGCGCGCGCGCTACGGCGAGCACTACACCGTGACCGATCTGGCAGAACGCACTGGCGGCCCTGCCCGCTATGTCCGGCTGGAAGAAACCGGGCAGAAGATCGGCTTCATCACACCGCTCAGCCACAATTTCTGCGAAAGCTGCAACCGGGTCCGGCTGACCTGCACGGGCGAGATTTTCATGTGTCTGGGGCAGGAAGATGCCGCAGACCTGCGCGCGCCCTTGCGGGCGCATCCGGAAGACAACGGACCGCTCGAAGATGCGATCCGTGCCGCGATCGCGCTGAAACCCAAGGGCCATGATTTTGACTACTCGCGCCAACGTCTCGACGGACAGATGCCCCGGCATATGAGCCATACGGGCGGCTGATCTGAGCCATGCGCGCGCCGCCGCTCTTTCACGTCTATGTGGCCGCGACCGTCCTTTTGGCGCCCTTCGCGGCCTGGTCCGAAATTCGCAAATTGCGGCGGCAGGGCGTCTCGGCGTTACGCGCGCATGAGAAGATGGGCCATGCCAGCCAGCCGCGCTCCGGGGCGGGCCATCTGATCTGGTTTCACGCCGCTTCCGTGGGCGAGAGCCTCTCGGTGCTGGCGCTGATTGCCAAAATGGGTGACATGCTGCCGCGGGCGCATTTCCTGATCACCTCCGGCACGCCAACCTCGGCCAAGCTGGTCGCAGACCGGATGCCACCGCGGACCGTGCATCAGTTTGCACCGCTGGACGCGCGCGGCCCGCTCAGCCGATTTCTAGGGCATTGGCGCCCGGCCGCCGCAATCTTTGTGGAAAGCGAGCTTTGGCCCCGGATGCTGCGCATGACCCGCGACAGGGGCACCCCCATGGCGCTGGTCAACGCGCGGCTGAGTGCGAAATCCCGTGCGGCCTGGGCCAGCAAACCGGCGCTGGCGGCCTATGTGCTGGATGTCTTCGATCTGATCCTGACGCAGAATGACGAGATGGCGCAGGCGATGGTGGCGATGCACGCCCCTGTGGACCGGGTGGCGCGCGGCACCAATCTCAAGGCGATGTCCTCGCCACTGCCCACCGACCCGGCGGTGCTGGCGCAGGTGCGCACCGCCATCAAGGCGCGCCCTATCTGGGTTGCGGCCTCCACCCACAAGGGCGAAGAGGCCACGGTGCTGGCGGCGCATAAGGCGCTGCTGGAAGATATCCCCGATCTGCTGCTGATCCTGGTGCCGCGTCATCCGGATCGCAGCGATGAGGTGGCCGCACTGATATCGGATCACGGGCTCAGCCATGCAACCCGCTCGCAGCAGGCACTGCCAACGGCGGAGGACGCGGTCTACCTCGCGGATACGCTGGGCGAGTTGGGCAATTGGTACACGCTCACCGATTTTGCTTTTCTGGGTGGCTCGCTGCTGCCCATCGGCGGGCACAATCCGTTTGAGGTGGTGCAAGCGCAGGCTGCGGTGTTGTCGGGGCCGCATGTGACCAGTTTTGCGGAAACCTATTCGGACATGACGGAAATGGGGGCCGCGGAAATTGTCGATGACGCGCCCGCCCTTGCAAAAGCTGCTGGAAGGCTGTTGAACGACCCGGCCCATGCAGCCGCGAGTCTGACGGCGGCGGACCAGTTTGTGCGGGGGAAATCGGACGAACTGGGCTCCATTGCGGCCCGCCTGATCCATATGCTCAAGCTTGAGGATGACATCCGATGAGTTCTGTCCCTGCGCCAGTGCTGCGCGACATTGAGGTGATCGCGCCGAATTTCAAACGTCGCCATTCCGGCGTGACGTCGACCGTGATCCGTCTGGTGCCGCTGCAGGCGCATGACATCGCGATCACTGCCTGCGCGCCCGATCTGCCGCCCGAGGTGCCGAACATGGCGCCGGTGCGGCTGTTGCGCCTGCCGCGACGCGGCCCTTCCGGCGCCCGGGTCTGGCACGCGCGTCGCAACGTCGAAATGATCGCCGGTCTTGCGCTGAAATACCTCACCGGCAAGAAGCTTAAGCTGCTTTTCACCTCCGCGGCCCAGCGACGACACACCGGGTTCACCCGGTGGCTGATCCGGCAGATGGACGCGATCATCGCAACCTCGTCGAAATCCGCGAGCTATCTGGAACGCGATGCAACCGTGATCCGGCACGGTGTGGATTGCGAACAGTTTCAACCAGTTGACGACCGGGCAGCCTTGCGTGTCGCGCTGGATTTACCCCCTGATGGCCCCCTGATCGGCTGCTTTGGCCGCATCCGGCATCAAAAGGGCAATGATCTCTTTGTCACCGCGATGATCGACGTTTTTACCAAACACCCAGAGGGCAAGGCCCTCATCATGGGGCGGGCGACGGCGGAACATCAGGATTTCCTGAAAAAGCTCAAGGATGACGTTGAAAGCGCGGGATTGTCGGATCGGATTCTGTTCCGGGATGAGGTGCCAATTGCGGATCTCGCCCGTCATTTTCAGGCGCTGGATCTCTATGTGGCCCCGCAACGTTGGGAAGGGTTCGGGTTGACACCGCTGGAGGCGATGGCCTGCGGTGCGCCCATCGTTGCCACGAAAGTGGGCGCTTTTGAAGAGCTGGTGGTGGAAGGGGAGACCGGGCATCTGGTGGAGATCGAAGACGCGCCTGCCATCGCGGACCGGGTCAGCCGGATCCTGTCATCCCCGGAAAACCTTCAATCGATGTCGGAGGCCGCTCGGCAAAACGTGGTCGACAACTTCCGCATCGAACAGGAGGCTGCCGCCATCATCGCGGTCTACCGCAAGCTTTTGGCCGCCTAATCCTGGCCTGATCCGCTATGAGGCGACGGGCAGCCGTTGTTCAACGATCTCGGCCCACCAGCTACAGCCTGCGGGGATCGCCTCGTCGTTGAAATTGTATTCCGGGTGGTGCACCGCCGCGCCCGGTCCGTTACCGACCAGAATGTAAGCGCCGGGGCGTTCTTCGAGCATGAAAGCGAAATCCTCGCCGCCCATGACCAGCGGTGCTTCGGCACAGGACCCGCTGATCTTGGTCGCGACATCTGCGGCAAATTTGGTCTGCTCGTCGTGGTTCACCATGACCGGGTAATTGCGCACATAATCCACCCGGGCCTCGGCACCAAAGCTCTCCGCCACACCTGTCGCAATCTTCTTCAGTCGCGTTTCTGCAAGGTCCCGCATCTCACCGGACATCGTGCGCACCGTGCCCTTGAGGGCCACCCGCTGCGGGATGACATTGAACGCCTTGGAGGAGGTCTCGAACGAGGTGACAGAGACCACGACCTGATCCACCGGATCCGCGAAACGGCTGGCAATTGTCTGCAAGGCAACGACAATCTGGCTCGCCACAACGGTGGTATCCACGGTTTCATGCGGCTTTGCGGCGTGACCACCCAGCCCTTCGACCTCAATCTCAAAGATATCCGTTGCGGCAAAAAACGCACCGGGGCGGATCGCGAAACTGCCCAGGGGGCGGCCCGGCCAATTGTGCATGCCGTAAACTTCCTGAATGCCGAAACGCTCCATCATCCCGTCTTCGCACATTTCGCGGCCACCGCCTCCGCCCTCTTCGGCGGGCTGGAAGATCACCACGGCCGTGCCATCGAAATTACGCGTCTCCGCGAGGTATTTCGCCGCCCCCAGCAGCATCGCAGTATGGCCGTCATGCCCACAGGCGTGCATCGCGCCCGGTGTTTTGGAGGCATATTCAACACCAGTCTGTTCCAATATCGGCAGGGCATCCATATCCGCACGCAATCCGATCACCTTGCCGGAGGTGTCCGAATTGCCCTTGATAACACCTACGACGCCAGTGCGCCCGATGCCCGTGACGACCTCGTCACACCCGAAGGCCGTCAGCTTTTCCGCCACCAGCGCAGAGGTGCGATGCGTATCGAAAAGCAACTCCGGGTGCTCATGCAAATCGCGCCGCCATGCGGTGATTTCATCATGCAGTTCGGCAAAACGGTTTTTGACAGGCATGCGTATCGTCTCCTTGACGGCCATGCGACCACGTACGGCGCTTCTTGCATAAGGCAAATGGCCACCATGGTTCAGGCTTTTGGGCGTTGGGTGCCTTTAGGGCACGGAAATGCGGGCGTGATTCCGACCGCTTACCGGTATCTTAACCCGCTGCGCCGGGTCTTCAACCAGATCGCGAAAATTCCTGGGCGATATCCGGGACAGCGCTAGAGGGCCGGACCAAGGTGCATCCTGCTGCCGTCTGAAAAACGTGCCAGTCTGAAGCGGGTCAGATCATGCCCCGGTGGTTTGCCCTGCGCCAGATCCGCAAGCACCCGCCCCATCGCCGGGCCGATACCAAATCCGTGGCCGCTCATGCCCGTGCCCAGGGTGAGCCCCGGCAATGCCGCCACCCTGTCCACCACGGGCACGATGTCGGGCATGGTATCGATCATGCCAGCCCAGGCATGCGACAGCTGAAAATCGGGCAGTTCCGGAAACAGCTGTGCGAATTGGCTTTTCAGGCGATTTGCCCGGCCCATGTTCGGTTTCGGGTTCAATACGCGCAGGGCCTCAAAGGGGCTGGGCTGATCCCCCGACCAGTGGCGGGGTGTGCGCCAGCCATCGGGGTATCCTTCGGGTGCGGCGGGCAGAAATCTGGTGCCAAAGGGGGCTGCACGCAGCTGGGTCAGAAATTTCGGCAAGGCGCGCAGAGCGTCCCACCCCAGAAACAGCTCATGAAACCCGCCCGGCGCAAGGGTGTACCCGCCATCCACGCGGGCACGAAAGGCAATTTCATCATCCGCAACGCCGCCTGCGGCCACCACCGGCAGCGCCGACGTGGCCGCAACGGTTGCGCGCACGGACAACTGCGGCAGCGCCACACCGTGATTGCGCAGGAAGAGCGCGGACCATGCCCCGCCTGCCAAAACCACTTCCGGGGCGGCGACCCTGCCCCGTTCCGTGACAACCCCGGCCACCCGCCCAGCCGCAAGATCAAGGCAGCGCACAGCACAATTTTCAATAATTACAGCACCTTCGCGCTGCGCAATCTCGGCCACAGCAGGCACCGCCAGCCAGGGTTCGGCCCGCATGTCGGAAGCGGTGTGCAGCGCGCCCGCGTATTTTTTGGACATGCCGGGCACCAAATCTGCAGCCTCAGTTGCAGACAGGAGCCGCGTATCGACGCCCGCATCGCGGGCATGGGCGATCCAGTCTGCATAACGGGCCATCTGCGCCTCAGACTGCGCCAGATAAGTCACGCCGCCCTGTGTGAGCCCGATGTCCTGATTGGTCTGGGTCGCCAGTTCACGCCACAGGCGATTGGCCTCCACCATGATCGGCAGCTCATCCGGGTCGCGCCCCTGCTGGCGGATCCACCCCCAGTTGCGGCTGGATTGTTCGCCCGCAATGCAGCCTTTTTCCAGCAGAACCACCTTTTGACCCGCGCGCCTCAGAAAAAGAGCCGTTGAGACCCCCACAACCCCGCCGCCCACGACGACAACATCCGCCTGCGCTGGCAGCTCTGCGGAAAAACGTCGGGGTGTTGCATCTGAAAAGGGAAAAGACTGCATATCAGGCAAGGCGCGCCTCAAGACGGTCTGCCGGACACCGCTGGGGTCTTTCGCCCCAGGCCAACCGGCTCATTGGCACAATCGGGTGACCAGCTTCTGCATAAAGCTATGGCCTGCGTTGAATTCCGCAACTGAAATAAATTCGTTGGGCTGATGCGCCTGTGCGATATCACCCGGACCGCAGATGACAGCAGAATATCCCGCTTCCTGAAATTGCCCGGCTTCGGTGCCGTAGCTGACCACATGGCTGGCATTGTCGCCGGTCAGCATGCGCACCAGGCTCTCGGCTTCGCCCTCGACCTCAGGCTGCAACCCCGGCACGTCGAACCGTGGGGAGATTTCGATCTTCGTCTCCGGCACAACTGCCTGCATGAGCGCTTCGACCTCGGCGACACGCGCGCGGTAACGCGCCTCCCAGTCCGATTTGCGCTCCCCGGGCACAACGCGGAAATCGACCGCGAAATAACAGTCCTTGGCGGTGATATTATGTGCCGTGCCGCCTTCGATCATCCCGACATGAACCGTGGTGTAGGCCGGGTCGAACATCGCCGCCATGGCGCCGGGTGTGGCGCTCTGGTTTTGCGCGTTCATCTCATTGGCCCATTCGATCAGCTTGGCACCATACATGATCGCATTCACGCCGCGGTCCAGCAGCGAGGAATGCACTTCAAAGCCGCGGACATGGGTATTGAAC
Organism: uncultured Roseobacter sp.; assembly: GCF_947501835.1. NCBI lineage: Bacteria > Pseudomonadati > Pseudomonadota > Alphaproteobacteria > Rhodobacterales > Roseobacteraceae > Roseobacter > uncultured Roseobacter sp. The sequence continues at coordinate 465,627 of NZ_CANMXR010000001.1, forward strand.
CCGGTGCCGCCCTTGTGGCCAGCCACCACGCGCATCGACGAGGGCTCGCCCACAATCACCGCGGATCCTTTGGGCAAGACCGGCTGCATGGCCGCAATCATCGGCGGCGCACCGACGCAGCCGATTTCCTCATCAAAGCTCAGCGCAATCTGCAGGGGTCGTTTGATCCCTGCGTGATGTGCCTCGACCATTGCCCAGATCGCCAGCGCGTCGAACCCCTTCATATCGCAGGTGCCGCGCCCGAAATACTTATCGTCTCTCTCCACCAGATCGAAGGGATCGCTGTCCCAGGGCTGGCCATCCACCGGGACCACATCGGTGTGACCGGAGAGCACGATTGCCCCTTCTTCCCAAGGCCCAACATGCGCAAAAAGCGCCGCCTTGGGTTCATCGGGATGATTGTAGCGATGCGATGTGATCCCGTGACTGCTGAAATAATCATCCACCCAGTCAATCAAGGGCAGGTTGGTATCACGGCTGACGGTGGGAAAGCTGACCAGTTGGCGCATCAGCTCTAATGGGGTGAGCCGGTCAGTCATACAGGCGGCGTCCGCTCAACCCTTCCGGGGCGTCCTGCCCTTCGCGCAGACGGTTTTCTGTGCGCACCAATGCGTCATCACGCTTATAGCCGCCCCAATCGCCCTGCAACACAAAGTGCCCCGGTTCAACCTCGTCATAGACTGATGGTCCGGGCGCGTAGCCAACCGGGTGAATCGGCGATGGGATCGGTTTAAAGTTCAAATCCCGCTCGTCCTTACGTTTGCGCGGGTCCGCGATGGGCACCGCCTTCATCAGGGCCTGCGTATAGGCATGCTGCGGGTTTTCGAAAACGCGCGCGCGCGGCCCAAGCTCGACAATCCGGCCCAGATACATCACACCCACCTGATGGCTGACGCGTTCAACGACCGCCATGTCATGGCTGATGAACAGGAACGACAGGCCCATTTCGGCCTGCAGTTCCAGCATCAGGTTCAGCACCTGCGCCTGCACCGACACATCCAGCGCCGAGACGGCCTCATCAGCGATGATCAGTTTCGGATTGAGCGCCAGGGCGCGGGCGATGGCCACCCGCTGCCGCTGCCCACCCGAAAGCTCGTGCGGAAAGCGGCGCATGAAGCTGCGGGGCAGTTCCACCCGGTCAAAAAGCATGCCGACCCGTTCCTGCACGGCCGACCCCTTGAGCGTGCCGTAGTTGTGCATCGGTTCGGCTACCTGATCGCTCAGCTGCATCTGCGGATTGAGCGAGGCGAAGGGATCCTGAAAGATCATCTGCATGTCGAGCCGCGCCTCGCGCAGCGCATTGTGATCCAGCGCCATGACATCAGTGCCGTCAAGGTTCACCTCGCCGGACATCGGATCGACGAGCCGCAGGATCGAGCGCCCGGCGGTGGATTTGCCGCAGCCGCTTTCGCCAACAAGGCTCAACGTCTGCCCCTTGTTGATGGTGAAGGAAACATCCTCCACCGCGTGCACATTGGCCACCGTCCGCCGGAAAAAGCCGCCCTTGACCGGGAAGCGTGTGGTCAGGTTCTTGACCGACAACAGCACCTCATCCGTGCCGGTGATGGGCTTGATCTCATGGCCCTCGGTGCCCAAGAGCTTCATCGGCTCCGGGAATGCCTTGCCGGTCATCTCGCCCAGCTTGGGCACCGCCGCCAGCAGCGCCTTGGTATAGGGGTGCTGCGGGTTCTCGAAAATCTCGGCCACGGGGCCTTCTTCGACCTTGTTGCCGCGGAACATCACGACCACGCGGTCGGCCATCTGTGCCACCACCGCCATGTCATGAGTGATGAACATCACCGCCGTGCCGGTCTCACGCTTCAACCGGTCCATCAACGCCAGAATTTCCGCCTGAATGGTCACATCCAAGGCCGTCGTCGGCTCGTCGGCAATCAGCAGACGCGGCTTGCAGGCCAACGCCATGGCAATCACCACACGTTGTCGCATCCCGCCCGAAAGCTCGTGCGGGTATTGCACCAAACGCCGCTCCGGTTCCGGAATGCGGACCTCGCGCAGCAGCTCCAGCGCCCGCGCCTCGGCTTCGGCACGCGTCATATCCTTGTGCAGACGCAGCCCCTCGGTCAGCTGCCGCCCAACGGTGAACACCGGGTTCAGCGCCGTCATTGGCTCCTGAAAGATCATCCCGATCTCATTGCCGCGGATCGAGCGCATCTTTTCCGGATCGGTGCTGGCCAGGTCAACGTCATCGGCATCCGGGCGATCAAACCACAGCTGCCCACCGGTGATTTCGCCGCCGCCAAACTCCACAAGCCGCATCAGGGAGAGCGATGACACCGACTTGCCGGACCCGCTTTCGCCCACCACGCAGACGGTCTCGCCCGGGTTGATGTCAAAGGAAACATCCTCGACCCCGACAACCGGCCCGTCCTTGGTTTGGAATTCGACCCGCAGCCCTTTGATTTGTGCAATCGGATGCACAGCACCGCTTTGTTGTTCGTTATCCAGCATGGTCGCCCCTGATGTTCTTGTCCCGGGACGCTAAAGCCAAGACGCCAGTGGTGTCAAACCCGTCCGGGGCAGTTGCCACAAAGTCATCCATCACAAGGGTTGCTTTTTCCGAAAAAGATGCTTCGATGGGCATATGCACCCCCGGGGGCTCGGCTCAAAAGTTGCGTCTTTTCGCAAAGTTAGGCCAGTGTTCTCACATTGCTTCCGGTCAGCACTCAAGCGCCCAAGACGCAATCGAGGCGCGCAACGGCATTCACGTGTCCAACATGGAGTACAAAATGAAACTCAAAACCCTACTATTGGGGGCAATCGCCACAACCGCACTGGCACCCGTCGCATTTGCAGACGGCCATGAGGGCGAACGTGGCAGAGATGGTCAGGTCAACATCATCTACTGGCAGGCCCCATCGATCCTGAACCCTTACCTTTCCGGTGGTACGAAAGATCTCGAATCTGCCTCGCTGGTGATTGAGCCGCTGGGCCGCTACGACGAAAACGGCAATCTGGTGCCCTATCTGGTCGATGAGATTCCGACCGTTGAGAATGGCGGCGTCAGCGCGGATCTGAAATCCATCACCTGGAAACTGAGCGAAGGCCTTGTCTGGTCAGACGGCTCACCTGTGACCTCGGCGGACGTTGCCTTTACCGCTGAGTACTGCATGCACCCCGAAGGCGGCTGCGCGCAGGCGTCCAAATTTGACGGCGTGGAAAGCGTAGAGATCCTTGATGACCTGACGGTCAAAGTGAACTTCGTCGACGCCAAACCGAACCCTTACGGCCCCTTCATGGGCGGCCAATCCCCGATCATTCAAAAGGCGCAGTTTGCGGACTGCCTCGGTGCCAAAGCGCCTGAGTGCACAGAAGCGAACTTCAACCCCATCGGCACCGGTCCCTTCGTCGTCACAGATTTCCGTCCCAATGACGTGATCCAGATGGTGGCGAATGAAAACTTCCGCCACGAAGGCAAACCAGCCTTTGCCTCGCTGACCTTCAAGGGCGGCGGTGACGCAACAGCAGCAGGCCGCGCGGTTCTGGAGACTGGCGAATTCGACTACGCCTGGAACCTGCAACTGGCTCCCGACGTTCTGGCCAAAATGGCGGAAGCCGGCAAAGGTGTGCCCGTCTCGGCCTTCGGCACACTGGTTGAGCGGCTTGAGATGAACCTCACCAACCCGTCGCCGGACCTGCCGGAAGGGGAGCGCTCCACCATCGCGCACCCCCACCCCTTCCTGTCCGACTTCAACGTGCGCAAGGCGCTATCCATGGCCATCGACCGCGAACTGCTGGTCGAGATCGGCTACGGTCAGGCGGGTCGCGCGACCTGTAACCTCGTGCCCGCTCCGGCGCTTTATGCCTCCGACAATACGGAATGCCTGACGCAGGACATCGATGGCGCCAAGGCGCTGCTGGATGAGGCCGGTTGGGTCGACAGCGATGGCGACGGCGTGCGGGACAAGGACGGCGTGAAACTGTCGATCCTCTACCAGACCTCGACCAACGCGGTGCGTCAGGACTTCCAGGCCCTGATCAAGGACTGGTGGAACCAGATCGGTGTTGAAACCGAGCTGCGCAACCTTGACGCCTCCGTGTTCTTTGGCGGTGACCCGGGCTCGCCCGACACCTTCCAGAAGTTCTATGCGGATGTGGAAATGTACGCCAACAACTTCGACGGCACCGACCCGCAGGCCTACCTGTCGGCCTACCGTTGCGGCGGCGAACCAAAACCCTCCAGCCAATGGCAGGGTGAGAACATCAACCGCTTCTGCAACGAAGAATATGATGCCCTCCTCGATGAATTGGCCCGCACCGGTGAGCTCGACAAGCGCGGCGAAATTGCCAAGCGCCTGAACGACATCATCACCCGCGAGACAATGACGATCGTGCCGCTGGTGGACCGTGGTCGTGTGTCGGCACACTCGACGACGCTGGGCGGTGTGATCCTGAACACGTGGGATTCCGAATTGTGGAATGCCGCGGACTGGTACCGCATCAGTAACTGACACAAATTTGAGCAGGGGCGCACAATAAGATGCGCCCCTGCCCTCTTTTGGTGGCGGCGAAATTGATTTATGCGCCGCATAGCTCGCAACAATAACAAGACTGACGCATAGAGGCGTAGCACATGCTGACTTACACGATCCGACGGCTGGTCCTGTCGATCCCGACTTTGCTTTTTATCAGCCTTGTCATTTTCGCACTTTTGCAACTGGCCCCGGGCGATCCGATGGCGCAGGTGCCCCTGACCGTCCCCCCCGAAGTGAAACAGAAAATGCGCGAAGCCCTGGGTCTCGGAGCGCCCGCGCATGTGCAATACTGGAAATGGCTGGTGCAGTTTTTCTGGATCGAGCCGCAGGTGCTGATCGATCATTGGTTCGGCACCAGTTTTGCCGAAGGCAAGCTGCGCGTGATCTCCTGGCAGACCCGCTCGCCGGTGATGGACATCGTCATGCAGCGGATGCCACAGACGCTCTGGGTGGTTGGCATGTCCTATGTCGTGGGCATCCTGATCGCACTGCCGATCGGCATATATTCCGCCTATAAGCAGTATTCGCTCTTCGATCAGGCGGGTACGTTCGTCTCGATGATCGGGTTTTCCATTCCGCCCTTCTTCTCCGGCGTGCTCGTGATCGTGATCTTCTCAGTCAATCTGGGCTGGTTCCCGTCCATCTACGACACCACCCATGTGGTCACGGACTGGGACAGTTTCGTGGTGCAATTCAAGCAGATGATCATGCCCGTGATGGTGCTCGCCCTGCAGACCACCGCCCAGATCAGCCGCTTCATGCGCGCCTCCATGCTCGACAACCTCAATCAGGACTACGTGCGCACCGCCCGCGCCAAAGGGCTGAAGGAAAGCGTCGTGGTGCTTGTCCATGTGCTGCGCAACTCGATGATCCCGATCATCACCGTGATCGCGCTCGGCATCCCGGCGATCTTCGGCGGCGCCATTATCACCGAAACGCTCTTCAAGGTGAACGGCATCGGGCAGCTCTTGCTGACAGCGCTTTTTGCCAACGATCTGCCGATGGTGATGACGCTGACCTTCATCTTCGCCATCCTCATCGTTCTCTTCAATCTGATCGCTGACGTGCTCTACGGCATTCTCGATCCGAGGATCCGCTATGACTGATCAAATCACCGACCCGTCCGAGATCGAACTCTACGGCGCGCTCAAGGATAAGGAGCCGCCCAAGGAGCCGCGCAGCCAGTGGAAAGACGTCTGGGACCAATTCCGCAAACACAAGGGCGCGATGATTGGTGGCGGCTTTTTGCTGTTCATCACGCTGGCCGTGCTGATCGGCCCGGTGGTCTGGGATGTGGATCCCAAAGCGCTCGACATCCGCAACAAGGACATGCGCCCGATGTATACGCTGCTCTGGGATGGCGAGGCCAAGACCAGCTGGGCCAAGCCGCTGGGCTCGGACAACCTGGGGCGCGATATTCTGGCGACCCTCATCGCCGGCGGGCGCGCCTCCATGGCGGTCGGTTGGACGGCGATGATCCTCGCCCTTTTCATCGGCACGGCCGTGGGCGTCTCTGCCGGGTATTTCAAGCGGCTGGACGGCCCGCTGATGCGTCTGACAGACCTGTTCCTGTCCCTGCCCATCCTGCCGCTCCTGCTGGTTGCGGTGACCCTCTTCCGACAACCCTTGAGGGCCAACTTCGGGCCGGAAACGGGCATGTTTATCCTGATTGTCGGGGTGATCGGCATCACCTCCTGGATGCAAACGGCCCGGATTGTGCGCGGCGAAATCCTCGCCCTCAAGGAACGGGAATTCATCCTCGCGGCGCGCTCCATCGGCACCAAGCCTTTTGCGATCATCCGGCGGCACTTGCTGCCAAATGTGGTCTCGCCAATCATGGTGTCTGCTACCCTTGGTCTGGCCACCGCCATCATCACTGAAAGCGCGCTGAGCTTTCTCGGCGTTGGCTTTCCTTCCGACTTCCCCACCTGGGGCAAACTGCTGTCGGACGCCGTGCCACGGATGGAGGAATTCCCAGAACGGGTGATGCTCCCCGGTATCCTGATCTCTCTCACCGTCTTGTCCGTGAACTATCTGGGCGACGGGCTAAGGGACGCGTTGGATCCCCGGATCAGAGGGCGTTAAAGCCCTCTGATCCGGGTGCGGACCGCGTGAAAATCCATAGGATTTGGGCGGAGGCCGCACCACTCTCGATTTCGGGGACCGAATACGGGACGGCGGGCGGGGCGTCTTTGGCGCAAGCCCAAAGAGCGCCGTTCAGCCGTCATCCCAACATCAGAACCGGGTGCCGGACCGCAGGTTTCTTTCAGAAACCCACTTGTCCGCACGGGTCGACTTTCCTTCGGAAAACTCGATCTACTCTACTGACTTCCGCAACCTGCGCACCATCCACCACACAAGCAGCACCACAGGCACCGTTGCCAGCGCCGTCAGCATCCCCTTGCTCATCCCGGTGGCCTGTGTCAGCGGATAGATCAGATAGCCCACCAGCGAGACCGCATAATAGCTGATGGCCACCACAGACAGCCCCTCCACCGTGCGCTGCAACCGCAGTTGCAAATCGGAACGGCGGTCCATGCTCTCCAGCAAGGATTGGTTCTGTGCCGAACGCTCCACATCCACCCGCGTCCGCAGCAGGTTCGACGCCCGGATCGACCGGCTCGACATCGCCTCCAGCCGCGATTCCGCGGAATGGACGGTGCGCATCGCAGGGGCATAGCGTCGCATCATAAACTCGCCGAAATGCTGCCGCCCCTGATACCGCGCCTCGCGCAGCGCCGCGATCCGCTGATTGACCAGCGCTTCATAGGCCCCCGTCGCGCCAAAGCGAAAGGACGATTGCGCCGACAGGGTTTCCAGCTCCGCCGAAATCGCCAGCAGGTTGTGCAGCGTCCACTCTGCGGGCGCATCCTCATCGGACATGTCACTCATCAATCCGGTCAGCTTGGTGTCCAGATCGTTGAGCTTGGGCTGCAGCGCCCGCACCCGGGCAAAGCCCAGCATCGACATGGTCTTGTAGGTTTCGATCTCACAAAGGCGCTGCACGATCCGACCGATGCGCCGTGTCCCGGTCTCCGGCTTGGCAAAAACGGCAAATCGCAAATGCCCGTTTTGATCGATCCGGAAATCTCCGGCAACAATCGCGGCCTGATCGAGCACCTCTGACACGGCAAGGCTTTCAGAGACAAACCAATCGTCCAATCGAGTGCTCACCTCCGCGATATCGCCTGGTTGCTGCTCAATGTGCAGCAGCACCGAGGTCATACGCTGCCCCGGCGCCGCCTCCAGCCAGTCCGAGGGAAAGACATCAAACTGCGCGGGGTCGAAGGGGCGCTCGTAAATCGTTTCCGAAAACGCCGTATAGGTCACAAACTCGGTGTGCTGCTCCCATTTGAGCCAGTGCTTCCCGATCTGACCATAGTAATGCGTGGCCCCCGGCTGCGGATGCGGCGCCCCGTGACGGTCGAGCAGCGCCGTGAGATGCGCCAGATCCTGCGCCCGATCCCGGCTCACCGCATCATTGGGCTGCTTGATGGCGATATAGACCGCCGAGCACGGCGCGCTCAACGACGGAAACGGGCGCGCATGCAGCTCATTGGCCAGCTTGTACCGCAAAGGGTGATCAGTGATCGGTGCCATATGTACTTTCCAGAGGGTTTTAGCTCAACTAGTACTCGACCAGATAGAAGTAAAGAAAAACGCCTTTTTATTCATTACCTTAGCAGTACACCTTTGCATACTGCCCGGCAATCAGGCGCGCAGGCGGTTGATCCGGGATCGGGCCGTAAAACGCCCTAATCCGCGGCGATTACCGGTCGGGGCCGCCCGTTTTCATCCAGCGCTACAAAGGTAAAATGCGCATCCGTCACTTTCACACGCGTTTCATGATGCCGCACGCGCCGCCAGGCCTCGACATGAATGCGCATGGAGGTTCGGCCAATCCTGGTGGCTTCGGCATAGAGGGATACCTCGTCGCCGACCTTCACCGGGCTGAGGAATTGCATCCCATCCACCGCGACGGTCGCGCTGCGCCCGCCGGAAATCATGGCCGCAATGTTCCCGGCCGCAAGGTCCATCTGGGACATGAGCCAACCGCCAAAAATGTCACCCGCCGGATTGGTATCCGCGGGCATGGCAATGGTGCGAATGGCAAGGATCTGATCGCCCTCTTCGGGGCGACCAGATTTTTCAGGCGTATCATCCATCTTGCAAATCCACCGGATCGATCACCACACCAATGGTGCGTCAGTCGATCATCGGCAAAAGCTTGTCGAGGCTTGCCTTGGCATCGCCGTAGAACATGCGCGTGTTCTCCTTGAAGAACAGCGGATTTTCGATGCCGGAATAGCCCGTGCCCTGCCCCCGCTTGGAGACAAAGACCTGCTTGGCCTTCCAGCATTCCAGCACCGGCATACCGGCGATGGGCGAGTTCGGATCGTCCTGGGCCGCAGGGTTCACGATGTCATTGGAGCCGATCACGATGGCCACATCCGTCTCCGGAAAGTCCTCGTTGATCTCATCCATTTCCATCACGATGTCGTAAGGCACTTTCGCCTCGGCCAGCAGCACGTTCATGTGCCCGGGCAGACGCCCAGCCACCGGGTGGATCGCAAACCGCACGGTCTTGCCCTGCGCGCGCAGCTTGCGCACCAGCTCGGCCACGCCCTGTTGTGCCTGTGCCACGGCCATGCCATAGCCGGGGATGATGATCACGCTGTCGGCTTCATTCAGGGTCGCCGCAACACCGTCCGCCTCAATGGCGATCTGCTCGCCTTCGACCGCCATTTGCTCCCCCGCAGGGCCACCAAAGCCCCCCAGGATCACGCTGACAAAGGACCGGTTCATCGCCTTGCACATGATGTAGGAGAGGATTGCACCAGACGAACCCACCAGCGCGCCCACAACGATCAGCAGATCGTTGCCAAGCGAGAAACCAATCGCCGCTGCGGCCCAGCCGGAATAGCTGTTGAGCATGGAGACAACCACCGGCATATCCGCGCCGCCAATGCCCATGATCAGGTGATAGCCGATAAAGAGCGCCAGCAGTGTCAGGAGTACCAGCGTCCAGCTGCCGGACCCGCCCAGATACATGATCGTAAAGATCAGGGACAATCCAGCCGCACCGGCATTCAGCAGATGACCGCCGGGCAGTTTTGTCGCAGCGCTGTCCACCTTGCCCGCAAGCTTGCCGTAGGCAATGACCGATCCTGTGAAGGTCACGGCACCAATCCAGATGCCCAGCACCAGCTCGACCTTCAGAATATTGATCTCAACCTGGCTTTTCTTCGCGATCAGCTGACCAAAGGACGACAGCCCCTCGTAAATCTCCTTGGGCAAACCAATGGCCGTGAAGCCGTCCGCTTCCGTCGCACCGAGAACCAGATTGTTCGCGACAAAAAGGCTATCGAGGTTGTTTATCATGATATCGGCGTTGAAACCCACGAACACCGCCGCGAGACCCACAAGGCTGTGCATGATGGCCACAAGCTCTGGCATCTGCGTCATCTGCACCTTGGTGGCCAGCTGATAGCCAACAGCCGCCCCCAGACCGATCAGGATGATCGATGCGATCCCAAGCCCCTGACCGGGGCCGATGAGGGTCGCCAGCACCGCAATGGCCATCCCGACGATGCCATACCAGACCGCGCGTTTCGCGCTTTCCTGACCGCTCAGACCGCCCAGGCTGAGGATGAAGAGAACAGCCGCGACCGCATAGGCCGCAATCGTAAATCCGTATTCCATTGTTCCCTACCCCTTACGATTTCTGGAACATGGCGAGCATGCGCCGTGTCACAAGGAAGCCGCCGAAAATATTGACGGAAGCCATAAAGATCGCCAGCGCCGCCAGCAGCGTGATCAGCAGCGAGCTCGACCCGATCTGGATAAGCGCCCCCAGAATGATGATCGAGGAGATCGCGTTGGTCACCGCCATCAACGGCGTGTGCAGGCTGTGCGCCACGCCCCAGATCACCTGGAACCCGATGAAGACCGAGAGCACAAAGACGATGAAGTGCTGCATGAAGCTCGCCGGCGCCACCAGCCCAACGGCCAGCACCAACGCCGCCCCGATGGCCAACAGGCCGACCTGATTGCGGGTCTGCGTCTTGAACTCCGCCAGTTCCTGAGCGCGTTTTTCTTCTGCGGTAAGTTCCTTGGGCGCTTCTTTCTTGGGGGCTGCCGCAATCGCGGCCACCTTGGGGGGCGGCGGCGGGAAGGTGACCTCTTTGGCGTGCGCGATGGTGGCACCCCGGATCACATCGTCTTCCATGTCGTGGTTGATCACACCGTCTTTTTCCGGTGTGAGGTCCGTCATCAGATGGCGGATGTTGGTGGCATAGAGGTTGGAGGCCTGTGTGCCCATGCGGCTGGGGAAATCGGTATAGCCGATGATGGTCACGCCGTTGTCGGTCACGATCTTCTCATCGGCCACGGTCAGCTTGCAGTTGCCACCCTTCTCCGCCGCCAGATCGATAATGACCGAGCCGGGCTTCATGGATTTCACCATGTCTTCGGTCCAAAGCTCCGGTGCCTCGCGGTTCGGGATCAGCGCGGTGGTGATCACGATGTCCACGTCCGGGGCCAGTTCGCGGAACTTCGCCAGCTGTGCTTCGCGGAATTCCGGCGAAGAAACAGAGGCATAGCCACCAGAAGCGGAGCCGTCCTGCTGTTCTTCCTCGAAATCGAGATAGACGAATTCCGCGCCCATCGATTCCACCTGCTCGGCCACTTCGGGCCGCACATCGAAAGCATAGGTGATCGCGCCCAGCGAGGTCGACGTCCCGATGGCCGCCAGACCGGCGACACCGGCACCGACCACCAGAACCTTGGCTGGCGGTACCTTACCCGCCGCCGTGATCTGCCCGGTAAAGAACCGGCCAAAGTTGTTGCCCGCCTCGATCACCGCGCGGTAGCCCGCGATGTTCGCCATCGACGACAGCGCATCCATCTTCTGCGCGCGGCTGATCCGGGGGATCATTTCCATCGCGATCACGGTCGCGCCCTTTTTCGCGGCGGCCTGCATCTTGGCTTCATCCGCCACCGGGCTGAAGAAGGAGATCAGCGTCTGCCCCTCGCGCAGCCGCTTCATTTCGGCCGCGTCAGGGACCCGCACCTTGGCCACGACATCCGCCGCTTTCCACAGGGCGGCCGCCGTTTTGACAACCGTGACACCGGCCTCTTTGTAGTCTGCGTCCGAAAATCCGGCAGCCGCACCGGCCCCGGCCTCGATGACACATTCATGACCCAGCTTCTGCAGGTCCTTTGCCGAAGCCGGTGTCATTGCAACCCGTGCTTCGCCTTCAAAAATCTCTTTTGGCGTCCCGATCTTCAATTGGAGCTCCCCCGTTTGATGCGTATTTGCGCAAAATGGTGCACTAAACTGGCATGTCCACTATCGCCTACGCCCGCAAGGTACAAGCGCGTGGCAAAATGTGAGCGCTGACGGTTGCACAGAACTCACACCCACCTGCGTGTTTTTTGGACGTATCGGGCAAAATCGGCGCGGAATTCCCGACGCATACGATTTTCTTCGGGGATGATGAACCGTTTCTCCAGAACCCAGACCAGAAGAGGCACCAGAACCAGCGCGAGCACCGCATCCCACCAGAGGCACAGGCCTGCCAGAATCAGGACATCCGCCAGATAGATCGGATTGCGAGAGCGGCCAAAGATGCCGGACTGGATCAGCGCACTGGGGGTTTCATGCGGGATGATCGTGGTCTTATGGCGGCGAAACTCCATCACCGCCAGCACAGTGATCACAATGCCACCGCCCACAAACAGCCCTGCCAACAAAAACGTGATCGGATGCGCCAGGCTCAGACCGAACGCATAGTATTGCGCCTGGCCCCAGGCCAGCGCGAGACAGAGGACCAACCAGACAGGTGGCAAATCGAGCCACTTCATGCCGGTGTTTCGACCTCCTTGGGTTCCCAAAGCTCGATCGGGTTGCCTTCAGGGTCGTAGACCCGCGCAAACCGCCCGTTGGGCAACGTCTCTGGATGCATCTCGACGTCAATCTCCGCCGCGCGCAGTTGTGCGACCATCGCGTCAAGATCATCCACCCGGAAATTCAGCATCCACTGATTGTCTGAATTGCCAAAATACTCGGTGCCCCGCGCGAAAGGGGCAAAGACGGTTGGCCCCGCCTCCTGGGTCCAGACCGGGGTTTCGTAATCCTGCGGGACTTCCGATATGCCGAAATGGGTTGCGTACCAGGCCGATAACGCCTTTGGGTCGTTCGATCTGAAAAAGAAGCCGCCGATGCCGGTGATTTTCTGCATGATGTTTCCCCTTTGACCACAGAGCCATGCTACCTGCCCCGCAGGGGTAAAACAATCTTCCACTCTCCCTTGCACCCGCTTCCCCTGCCTCTAAGCTGAACGTCTGAAACCGGAGGAGGTGTCATGTCGCTTGCAGGAAAACACGCATTGGTCACAGGGGGTGGCACGGGCATCGGCCTCGCAATTGCCCGTGATCTGGCCGCACAGGGCTGTGTTGTGACCATCACCGGCCGTCGCCAGGAGGTCTTGGACGCGGTCAGCGGCCAGGGCATTTTTGGCATGGCCATGGACGTGCGGGATGAGGCGGATGTGGTGGCGACCATTGCAGCGGCGGTTGCCGCACGCGGCCCCATTCAGATTTGCGTCGCCAATGCCGGCATTGCCGAAGGGCGCGCGGTGCACAAGACCGATCTGGAATTCTGGCGCAATATGATGGCCACCAATCTGGATGGTGCGTTTCTGACCATTCGGGAATCGCTCAAATCGATGCGGCAGGCCGAGTGGGGCCGTGTGATTGCCGTCTCTTCGATTGCCGGGTTGCGCGGGCTGCAGGGGGCGGCCTGCTATTCGGCATCCAAACATGGGTTGATCGGGCTGATCCGGGCGCTCAGCGAAGATTATCTGGGCAAGCCAATTACCTTCAACGCGCTCTGCCCGGCCTATGTCGACACGCCCATCGTGACCCGCAACACCACCTCCATTGCCGAACGCGCAGGGGTCAGTGAGGATAAGGCAAAAGCGATGATGGTCTCCGCCAATCGTCACAACCGGTTGATTGCCCCTGAGGAGGTCTCCGCCGCGGCGCTTTGGCTGGTCTCCCCCGGCTCCGAAAGCGTGAATGGTCAGGCGATCGAGATTGCTGGCGGTCAGATGTAAGCGCGGCGTAAAGCGATGCTCAGGCGCGTCCGCTCTGACCGGATTTCGGTCAACCGCTGTTCAATTTCCATTAACCATGTCGGCGCTAGACATGGACCATGCCACATTACATCCGCTCCCAACCGCCTGGTGCCACCTATTTCTTCACCGCCCGTCTGGCCGACCGCGACAGCACCTTGTTGACGGACCGGATCGAGCTGCTGCGCCAGGTAACCCGGCTGGCCCGCCAGCGCTACCCCTTCGAGATCGACGCGGTGGTGATCCTGCCCGCAGCGATCCACACGCTTTGGACACTGCCCAGGGGCGATGCGGATTGCAGCATCCGGTGGCGTTTCCTGAAGAGCGCGTTTTCCCGGGCGGTGCCGACGGCGGATGACCACCCGAATGTAAAGAGGGTCCGGACCGACAAAGGCATCTGGCAACGTCACTTTTGGGAGCACCGCATTCGTTCGCCACAGGATCTGGCGCTCCATCGGACGCTCATTCACACCGCGCCGGTTCAGGCCGGGCTGGTCGACGATCCTTTAGACTGGGCCTGGACGTCGTTGCATCGGGATATGGCCGTTGCACACCCTGCAACATACCCCGAGCCGCCTAAACCTTTTGGAGCCTTAAAGCTGAAAGACCCGGCGCCCACTTAACAGCGGCGCTTACGCTACCTGGGCGGGGCGCAGTTTCTGACCGTTGGACCAGGCGCGTGTCGCCTCACCAAAGGCCGCAAACAGCGGGCGTGAGACAGGATCCTGCGCGGCCTCATATTCCGGGTGCCACTGCACCGCCAGGGTAAAGCCCGGCGCACCGTCGACATAGATCGCTTCAGGTGTCCCATCGGGGGCGATGCCATCGACGACCACGCCCGGACCACAGGATTTGATGCCCTGGCCATGCAGCGTGTTTGTCATCACTTCCTGCGCGCCCATCAATCTGTGAAAAACGCCGCCTTCTGTGAAGGACACAGTGTGGCGATGTTCGAATTTCTCTTCCAGCGTGCCATCGGGCGGCATCCGGTGGTTCATGCGGCCCGGCAGGTCCCTGATCTCGGGATAGAGCGATCCGCCCATGGCCACGTTGACCTCCTGAAAGCCCCGGCAAATGCCCAGAAACGGCTGGCCCCGTTCCACGCAGGCCCGCACCAGCGGCAGCGCAATCGCATCGCGCGCCCGGTCAAAAGCGCCATGTGCCTCCGTGGGGGCCTCACCATATTCTTCGGGATGCACATTCGGGCGCCCGCCGGTGAGCAGGAAGCCATCGCAGATTTCCAGCAGCTCAGTGACGGAGACATAATCGGGGTCGGTGGGGATCATCATCGGCACACATCCCGACACCGCAGAAACCGCGTCAGAATTCATCGTGCCACCGGCGTGCACCGGGTATTCATCATTCAACAAATAGTGGTTGCAAATAACTCCGACGACGGGTCGCGCCATGGATATCCCCTTACATTTGTCCCCTACATGATTTTATACTGTGACACACAAGCAGTTAACAGCCTATGACCGCGCAGACGTCTGTGCGTCATCGCTCAATTGCAGGAATTTGCCGCAAAATCAGGCGTCGCCGATCAATCCGGCGGCCTCGATCCCGGCCACACCGGCAATCACATCGTTCTCCGAAGTGTCGCCGGTGACCCCAACCGCCCCGATCACCGCGCCCTTTTTGTCGCGCAGCAGGATACCACCCGGCACCGGCACCAGTTTGCCGTCATAAACGCCGTTCACCGCATTGATGAAATAGGCCTGGGTTTCAGCGCGCGCCATCTGCGCGGAGCTTGGAATGCCCAGCATGATCGCGCCATGGGCCTTGCCGTGGGCAATCCCGAAACGCCCCGGCGACGCCCCATCTTCGCGCTCGAACGCCTGCACATGGCCACCCGCATCCAGCACGACAACGGAGAGCGGTTTGAATTCCATCTCACGCCCTTTGGAGAGCGTTTTGCGAATGATCGTGCGGGCTTTGTTCAGTGAGATTGTCATATCTTGTCCCTGTTCTTCTGTTAACTTCGATGGGCGTGATCAGTGGCTGGCTTTGAGCTCCAGACGACGCGCGTGCAACACCGGTTCAGTGTAGCCCGATGGCTGTGTGCGGCCTTTGAAGACCAGATCACAGGCGGCCTGAAAGGCGATGCCGTCAAATCCCGGCGCCATCGGATGATAGAGCGGATCACCGGCATTCTGGCCGTCCACCACTTCGGCCATCTTGCGCAGCGCCTGCATCACATTCTGCGCATCGACGACACCGTGGTGCAGCCAGTTGGCGATATGCTGGGCTGAAATCCGGCAGGTGGCGCGGTCTTCCATGAGCCCGACGTTGTTCATGTCGGGCACCTTGGAGCAGCCCACGCCCTGATCGACCCAGCGCACCACGTAGCCCAGAATGCCTTGTGCGTTGTTTTCAACTTCACGCTGCTTCTGCGCATCGGTCCATTTCTGATACTCCGCCAGCGGAATGTTCAGCACCGTATCCACATAGGCGCGCCGCCCGCCCTTTTTCAGCTGCTTCTGCACCGCAAACACATCGATCTTGTGATAATGCAGGCTGTGCAAGGTTGCCGCGGTCGGGCTTGGCACCCAGGCGCAATTGGCGCCGGATTTCGGATGTTCGATCTTTTGTTCCAGCATCGCGGCCATCATGTCGGGCATCGCCCACATGCCCTTGCCGATCTGCGCTTTCCCGCTCAGCCCGCATTCCAGCCCGATGTCCACATTCTGGTTCTCATAGGCCCCGATCCAGGCTTTGCGTTTGATGAAATCCTTGCGGCTGAACGGGCCCGCTTCCATCGAGGTATGTATCTCATCGCCCGTGCGGTCCAGAAACCCGGTGTTGATAAAGGCCACCCGTGATTTGGCCGCCCGGATGCACTCCTTGAGATTGACGCTTGTGCGCCGTTCCTCGTCCATGATCCCCAGCTTCACGGTATTTTGCGGCAGTCCCAGGATTTCTTCGACGCGGGTAAAAATGCGATCGGCAAAGGCGACCTCTTCCGGCCCATGCATCTTGGGTTTGACCACATAGACCGATCCGTGCAGGGAATTGCCGCCGTCGCGTTTGAGATCATGGATGGCGATGAGCGTGGTGATCATCGCATCCATCACACCCTCGAACACCTCGTTGCCCGCCTTGTCCAGAATGGCCGGGTTCGTCATCAAGTGACCGACGTTGCGCACCAGCATCAGCGCCCGCCCCTTGAGCGTCACTTTCAACCCGTCCGGGCCGGTGTATGCGCGATCAGGATTGAGCGCGCGGGTGATCGTCTTGCCGCCCTTGTCAAAGCTCTCCTGCAAATCGCCTTTCATCAGCCCCAGCCAATTGTCATAGGCAACGACCTTGTCCTCGGCATCGACGCAGGCGACGGAATCTTCACAATCCATAATCGCGGAAACCGCGCTTTCCATCTGCACATCCGCCAGCCCGGCCTGATCACGGCTGCCAATCGGATGTGTCCGGTCGAACACCAGTTCGACATGCAGCCCGTTGTTGCGCAGCACGATGCGATCCGGCGCCTTTGGGTGGCCGGTGTAGCCCACGAATTTGGCCGGATCGATCAAAGGCTGATCGTCAATCAGCAAGGCACCGTTGTGCACATAGTAACGCCGTGCGTCGGCGTGACTAGTTTTCTCAATCGGGAAGGCCTCGTCCAGAAACACGCGGGCGCGGGCCACCACGCGGGCCCCCCGGCCCTGATCATAGCCCCCCCTTGGCGGCGCGCTGCCCATCGCGTCCGTACCATAAAAACCGTCATAGAGGCTGCCCCACCGGGCGTTCGCCGCATTGAGCGCATAGCGCGCATTGGTGATCGGCACGACCAGCTGCGGCCCGGGCACGCGCGCGATCTCATCATCCACATTGGCGGTGTCGATCTCGAAACTGTCGCCTTCGGGGACCAGATAGCCGATCTCGCGCAGGAAGGCGCAGTAGGCTTCGTGGTCATGGGGGGCGCTGCGACGTTCCTTATGCCAGGCATCGATCTGTGCCTGAATGGCCTCGCGTTTCTCCAGCAGTGCACGGTTTTCAGGTGCCGCATCATTCACCAGCTGCGAAAAACCCGACCAGAAGCTGGCCGGGTCAACATCCGTTCCGGGCAAGGCGCGGTCTTCGATAAAGCGAACGAGTTCCGCCGCCACCTGCAGATCATTTTTCTGAAGAAACTCGGCCATCCGGAACACTCCCCAACTTCGGCGTCTTTGTTTGGACCGAAGGTGTAAGAAGTTTGTTTCCGATAGGCAACAAGACTGGTCAGACTATTTTACCAATCACTGGTTTGTCGCCTCTGTTGAGGCATTCGAGCGACGCTCGCGTCGGCATCTGTCCGAACAATAGCGTACCTCATCCCAGGTTTTCGCCCATTTCTTCCGCCACGCGAAGGGGCGCTGGCAGCTGGCACAGATCTTCGTTGGCAAATCGCGTTTGCGCCGCATGTCCACCTAGACAAACAGCTCGAGGGCCGCGAGGGATGCGGCGGCTTCATCCGCGCTCAGCATCCAGGCCAGGATCGATCCGACAACGATGGCGAGCAACACGCCCGTCCAGAGCCCCCAAAGCGCGGGCCGATGCCGGGTTTTCTGTTTCGCGATGTTTGTGTCAGGCGCTGACATGAGGTCTCCTTCAGATTGCTTGGCCAAGCCGTCTTGCAGCTTGTGTCTTGGGCACCTAACGTCTGCGCTGTCTGATCCGTTCCAAAAAAAGATGTAGGTGACCATGCGCGACGCCACCCCTCAAACCATTTATCTGAGCGATTACAAACCTTTCGGGTATGATGTCAGCTCGGTTGAGCTAACCTTCGATCTGCACCCGACCGCCACGCGGGTCAAAAGCCGCATCGCTTTCGTCCCGAAACCCGATACCGAGCCGACGCTCTTTCTGCATGGCGAGAATCTTAAGCTGATCTCCGCGCATATCGACGGTGCCCCGGTGTCACCAACCCTGACGGCGGCAGGCCTGACCTGCGATGTGCCCGCGGCATCCTTTATCTGGGAAGCTGAGGTTGAGATCGATCCGGCGGGCAACACCGCGCTTGAGGGGCTTTACATGTCAAACGGCATGTATTGCACCCAGTGCGAGGCCGAAGGCTTTCGCAAAATCACCTACTACCCCGACCGTCCGGATGTGATGAGCGTTTTCACCGTGCGCATCAACGGCCCGCACCCGGTGCTGCTCTCCAATGGCAACCCGGTTTCGGCCTCGGAAGGGGCGGCGGAATGGCATGACCCCTGGCCCAAACCGGCCTATCTGTTTGCGCTCGTGGCAGGTGAATTGGTCGCCCATCCCGGAGAATTCACGACAAAATCGGGCCGCAGGGTTGATCTGAACCTTTATGTCCGTCCGGGCGATGAGGACAAATGCGCCTTTGGCATGCAGGCGCTGAAGGATTCGATGAAATGGGATGAGGAGGTTTATGGGCGTGAGTATGACCTCGACATCTTCAACATCGTTGCCGTGGATGATTTCAACATGGGGGCCATGGAAAACAAGGGCCTGAATGTTTTCAATTCCTCGGCTGTGTTGGGCTCGCCCGAAACCTCGACAGATGGCAATTTCGAACGGATCGAGGCCATCATTGCACATGAATACTTCCACAACTGGACGGGCAACCGCATCACCTGCCGCGACTGGTTCCAGCTGTGTCTGAAGGAGGGTCTGACGGTTTTCCGTGACAGCCAGTTCACCTCCGACATGCGCTCGGCCCCCGTCAAACGCATCGCCGACGTCATCGATCTGCGCGCGCGACAGTTCCCCGAGGATCAGGGTCCGCTCGCCCACCCGGTGCGGCCGGAAAGCTTTCAGGAAATCAACAACTTCTACACCGCCACCGTCTATGAAAAAGGCGCAGAGGTCATCGGCATGCTGCGCCGCTTGGTTGGCGCGGAGGCCTACAGCAAGGCGCTGGACCTCTATTTCGAACGGCACGACGGGCAGGCCTGCACAATCGAAGACTGGCTCAAAGTGTTTGAGGATGCCACGGGGCGCGATCTCAGCCAGTTCAAACGCTGGTATTCACAGGCGGGCACGCCAACGGTGACCGTGAAAGATGCCTGGTATGCAGGCAGTTACATACTGACCTTCACGCAAAATCTGAAGCCGTCGACGCCGACCCCGGACCCACAACCGCAGGTGATCCCCATCGCCACGGCGCTGTTTTCGCCCTCAGGCGAGGAACTGGTGCCAAGCCAGATCCTCGAACTGACAGAGGCCTCGCAGTCTTTCACCTTCGAAGGCCTGCCAGAGCGTCCGATCCCCTCCGTTCTGCGCGGGTTTTCTGCTCCTGTGGTGCTGGAACGGGACTTGCCACAGGAACATAC
Source organism: uncultured Roseobacter sp. (assembly GCF_947501835.1). Lineage (NCBI taxonomy): Bacteria > Pseudomonadati > Pseudomonadota > Alphaproteobacteria > Rhodobacterales > Roseobacteraceae > Roseobacter > uncultured Roseobacter sp. The sequence goes on from NZ_CANMXR010000001.1 coordinate 485,535, forward strand.
CACCTTCCTGCTCGCCCATGACACCGATCCTTTCAACCGGTGGGAGGCCGGGCGCAGCCTCGCCCGCGCCAGCCTGCTGGCGATGATCCGCGAGGATGCTGAGCCGGATACCGGGTATCTTGACGGGCTGCATGCGGTGTTGGCGGACGACAGCCTTGATCCGGCCTACCGCGCGCTGATGCTGAACCTGCCCGGGCAATCCGATCTGGCGACCACCCTGCACAACGAAGGCGACACGCCCGATCCGGATGCGATCTGGGCCGCGACCGAAAAAATGGCGCAGGCGCAGGCGGCGCATTTCGGCGATCTGCTCGACCGGCTCTTTGATCAGCATCAGGTCACGGAACCCTATCAGCCCAACGCCGATCAGGCTGGCAGACGTGGCCTTACCAATGCCACGCTTCGGCTGCTGTGTCTGCGCGACGGGCCCGCGCGGGCGCAGGCGCAATATGACGCCGCCGACAACATGACACAGCAATTGGCCGGATTGGCCGTGCTGCTGCGGGAAGGCGCCGGGGAGGACGCGCTGAAATCCTTTGCCAAGCAATGGCAGGATGATCGTCTGGTCATGGATAAGTGGTTCGCCCTGCAGGTCATGCAGGCCCGACCGGACCAGGTCGCCGCCACCGCGGCAAAGCTGACCGAGCATCCGGATTTCAACTGGAAGAACCCCAACCGGTTCCGCGCAGTCCTTGGTCCGCTGGCGTCGCATCACGCCGGGTTCCACAAGGCCGATGGTGCCGGTTATCAATTGCTGGCTGACTGGCTGATCAAACTGGACCCGGTCAACCCGCAGACAACGGCACGCATGTGCTCCGCCTTTCAGACCTGGCGGCGCTATGATGCGAACCGTCAGGGCCAGATCGCCACCCAGCTGGACCGGATATTGGGCACGCCCGAACTCTCCCCAGACACCACCGAAATGCTGACCCGTATCCGAGGAAATACATCATGAGACCCGTACTCTTAGTCACCGGCGGCTCCGCTGGTATTGGCGCCGCCTGCGCCCGCATCGCTGCAGCCCAGGGCTTTGATCTGGCGCTGAACTTCCGGACGGATACGGCGGGCGTCGAAACGGTCGCTGCCGCCTGCCGGGAGGCCGGGGCCAAGGTCATTCTCTGCCCGGGTGACGTGTCAGATCCGCAGGCGATTGCCGACATCTACGCACAAATAGATGAGAGTTTTGGCCGCCTCGATGCGCTGATCAACAACGCCGGCGTGGTCGATCAGACCGCGAAAGTGACCGATATCGACCACGCAAGGTTGCGCCGCATGTTTGATATCAATGTGATCGGCGCCATTCTGGTGGCGAAGGAGGCGGTGATCCGCATGCAGACCCGCGGTGAAGGTGGGGTAATCGTCAATATCTCCTCGGCGGCGGCACGGTTGGGGTCTGGCAATCAATATGTCGATTACGCAGCCTCCAAGGCGGCAATTGATTGCTTTACCAAAGGCTTATCAGACGAGGTTGCAGCGGATAACATCCGCGTCATGGCCGTACGCCCCGGCCTGATTGAGACCGAATTGCATGCCAAGGGTGGGGAGCCGGGCCGCGCCGACAAGCTCGCGCATATGGTGCCGATGAAACGCAAAGGCTCCGCCGAAGAAGTAGCGCAGGCGGTGGTCTGGCTGCTGTCGGATGATGCAAGCTATGTCACCGGATCGACGCTGGACGTCACCGGTGGCCGATGAGCCCTTCAGCTTCCGGCGTGACGGGCGCAATCGGGCAACGCTCTGGGCGGTTCTTGCCGTCTGGGCGGTGCTCTTGCTGGCCATCATCTGGGTGGATGCCGCGCCCTGGCTGATGGGCATCATCGCGCTTTTTACCCTGCCCGCGCTCTGGGATCTTTATGCCAATCCGGGCGCGGGCCTCACATTTGACGACCGGCAGATCAGCTGGTTCAGCGGCAAACGCACGGGCGTGCTGGCCTGGTCTGAGGTCGATCATATGCGGCTTGATACGAGGTTGGACTTCTCCGTGCGCGCCACGGCGGTCCTGGAGAGCGGGCGCAAGATCAGGCTGCCCTATGAAGCCACCCCGCCGCATCAGGCGCTGGAAGACGCACTGCACGCCATCGGCATCCGCACCGAACGGCATCACTTTTCGCTGATCGGCTGATGCCGGGCCGCCTAGCGTTCCTCGGATGAGTACCGCGGGCGTTGTCGCACCGGTTCCACCGGGGCCTGGCAGTAGGGTTGTTGCTGCAACCAGCCCGCGATGTCGCGCCGCTTGGTTGGGCTGCGCATCGGGCCCCAATCGGCGGCAACGCCGCTCCAGCGGGGCTCCCGGGCAAAGATCACGCCATCGCGCGGCACGGTCACAGCCATGATCCGGATCGCACAGCTCAGGTTGTCGCCGCCGTCCTTCAGCGCCTCGCCGGATCCTGCACGGCATTCATAGCCCCGCGCCGTGGCAGGCGCGATCTGGAGCAGACCGAACCATTTGCCGCCACCGCCCACCGCGCGCGGTTTATATGTGCTCTCGTGTTTCGCAAGCGCGGACATGAACCCGACCCAAAAGGCCTGCCGCCCGGTCTGATCTGCCGCCTCATAGTAGGGGCACCACTGCGCAATATCGGCAGGTACCATGGATGTCAGCGGTTGCCCGTGCGCGCGCAGGGCCGCCAGGGCGGCTTCGTTCCACAAGTGCTGATTGGGCATATGGCTCCACCGCATCTGCGGCAGCGGCGCGGATTGATCACCGGGGTCGGGATCTTTTGCGGCCACACTCAAAGGCAGGCAAATCACACATATCACAAGGCGCATGAGGGCTTTCATCCCGCATCTATGCGCCAAAAACTTTTGTCTTTTCAAGCCTCTTGTGCCCACCCGGGCGCAGAGCGACCAAAACCCGCGCACGCCCCAAAGGCGCCTTAAAAGATCGTTGTCGGTTTCTGAACAACTGCGAACAATTGTCTCCTTCACCGCTTCCAATCAACGCGATATCTCCGCGCGACCGCCTTTATTCAGCCCAAAAGAACCGCAATGTTTAAATCTGTTACCGAAGTTGGAATTTGTAAATGTCACTGCTGTACCGTGTTGCCAAAGGTTCGTTGGCGCCGTTTCGCCGGAGCGTCCGTAGGGCGGCAAAAATCTCCGATGAGACCTCCCCTCACGCCGCGCACCCGACAAGTGTACGCCCTGAAGGAGCGCTGATGATCGCCTGCCCCAATCCTACCGCGGAAGAAACTGCGCGCGACACGCATCAGATGCGTGGACAGTTCCTGGCGCGTCAGGACCGCTGGACCGAATTGGTCGAGGATATCCGGCTGGCCGAAGATGCCCGGCGCGCGACCCCCAGCGCCATGCCAGTGGCCGATTTGTTGAGCTACGGCGCACGCTCCGACGTGGTGCTGGCCGTAGAACACGCGCTTTTTGACGGGCGCCCGGCCCGCGGCGCGCCGATGCTGCGCGGGATCGAAGCGCTCGAGGAAGTGCTGGCGGACGCGGGCAATGATATGATCCTGTCCACTGTGGTGGCCCATGCGCATATGGACATCGCCTGGGCCTGGCGCGGCACCGGTTGGGACAGTCAGGTGCCGCGGCGCAACCGGGACGCCTTTGAGGCGCATTTTGACCGTGCCCGCGATATCCTTGCCCGATTTTCCGTGGCTGAAACGCAATCCCCCACATTGGCGGCAGCGAAATGCGCGTTGCACGGCGTGGGATGCGACCAAAGCGACCGGCTCGCCGCCGACTACGAGGCGCTCATCGATCTGGCCCCGGGCAATCCCGGCCCGATGCGCGCCATGGGCAACTTCCTGTCGCCGCGCTGGTTCGGCAGCTACCAAAAGCTTGAGCTCGAAGCCCGCAGAACAGCGGCCCGGACGCAGGACGTTTGGGGCGCTGGTGCCTATACCTGGGTGATGTTCGACGCGCTGTCTGGGGATGATGCCGCCTGCGCCAACCTCGATCTGGAATTCTTTGTCGAAGGTCTGCACGACATCCTCGCCCGCAACCCGAACCAACATATGGTCAATCTGCTCGCGGCCTATTGCGCCCATACCATCGGCGGCAATTTGACCGGGTGTGACGCGGCCGACCAGACCCGCGCCCGCATCGCCGCCTGCGCGGGCTGGATTGTCCGCAATCATATGACCGAATTGCACCCGTTGATCTGGGCGCATGCGGCAGTTGGGTTTGACAACAACCTCACCGTAAAATCCGCCCGGGGTTTTGCCCTGGCCGGACAGAAAGAAGCGCTGCGCATCATTGCGGATCTCTTCAAACGCGAAATCGCCTCCGGGCATCGCATCATTTTCACCGCGGATGGTCCCGTGGCAGAACCGAGCTAGACGAGAAGAAAGGACGCATCATGGGCGAGATACCCACCGACGCAACCCATTGGGACACAGGCGACTGGATCGACTGGCACCGCAACGCGCAACTGCCCGCCAATCCACCCTGTGCCGCCCCGTCCGAAGACCCGCGCGCGCGCCTGCACACGCTGCACATGCGCATGTTGCAATGTGCCCGGGCCTATTTCACGCTGACAGGGGATCATCTGCCCATCTATGAAGACATTGCAAAGGTCCATGCCGCGCTTGCCTTTGATCTACCATCTGAAAGCAGATTGATGTGCAACGCGGACAATGAACCGGCACAGATCATCACACTTGCGCCAAACAATCCGTTGAACATCGTGACCGTTGATTTGGCAAAGCCGTTCTGGTGTCTGATCGTTGTGCGCATCAACAATAATTTCGTGGCAGAGGGTCGGATGATGCGGCGAGCGTCCTTGCCCGACCAGCGCGAGGGCACATTCGAAATTCACTGGCGCGACCTGCCGACGAGCAACTAACCGGTCGGTGCGGGGGCTTGCAGCACCCCGCGCACTGGCCTAAGACCTCTGGCACGATAAGACCTGCCTGACGAGGGACCACAATGCTTGATTTGACCTTTGAAACGCCGAAACCCAAGACCATTGCAGGCGCCAAACATGACTGGGAACTGGTGATCGGCATGGAGGTGCATGCGCAGGTCACCTCCAACGCGAAGCTTTTTTCCGCAGCCTCCACGAAATTCGGCGCCGAGCCCAACAACAACGTGTCCTTCGTCGACGCGGCGATGCCCGGCATGCTGCCGACGATCAACGAATACTGTGTGGAACAGGCGGTGCGCACGGGCCTGGGCCTCAAGGCCGAGATCCATTTGCAAAGCGCCTTTGACCGGAAGAACTATTTCTACCCGGATCTGCCGCAGGGGTATCAGATCAGCCAGCTCTACCACCCGATCGTCGGCGAGGGCGAAGTGCTGGTGGAAATGGGCGACGGCACGGCACGGCTGGTGCGCGTCGAGCGCATCCATCTGGAACAGGACGCGGGCAAATCAATCCACGACATGGACCCGAACATGTCCTTTGTGGACCTGAACCGCACCGGTGTGGCGCTGATGGAAATTGTCTCGCGCCCCGACATTCGTGGCCCCGAGGAAGCCGCCGCTTATTTAGGCAAGCTGCGCCAGATCCTGCGCTATCTGGGCACCTGTGACGGCAATATGCAATCGGGGTCGATGCGCGCGGATGTGAACGTGTCGATCTGCCGACCGGGCGATTATGAAAAATACCAGGCGACACAGGATTTCTCGCATCTCGGCACCCGCTGCGAGATCAAGAACATGAACTCCATGCGGTTCATTCAGGCCGCCATCGATGTCGAGGCCCGGCGCCAGATCGCGATTGTTGAAGCGGGTGGGTCCGTCGATCAGGAAACGCGGCTTTATGATCCCGACAAGAACGAAACCCGCTCCATGCGTTCCAAGGAAGAGGCGCATGATTACCGCTATTTCCCCGATCCCGATCTGCTGCCGCTGGTGATTGAACAGGCCTGGGTCGATGAGATCGGCGCTACCCTGCCCGAGCTGCCCGACGCCAAGAAGGCCCGTTTTATCGGCGATTTCGGGCTGAGCGGCTATGATGCCTCAGTGCTGACCGCCGATCTGGAGTCGGCGGACTACTTCGAAGCTGTGGCGGCGGGCCGCGACGGCAAGATGGCGGCGAACTGGGTGATCAACGAACTCTTTGGACGGCTGAAAAAGGACGACAAGGACATCACCGACAGCCCCGTCAGCCCTGCGCAATTGGGTGGCGTGATTGACCTGATCGCCTCTGATGCCATATCTGGCAAAATCGCGAAGGATCTTTTTGAGATCGTCTACACCGAAGGCGGCGATCCTGCGGAGATCGTCGAGACGCGTGGCATGAAGCAGGTCACGGACACCGGTGCGATTGAGGCTGCGGTAGACGAAATCATCGCCGCCAACCCCGAGCAGGTCGCCAAGGCGCAGGAAAACCCGAAACTGGCGGGTTGGTTTGTTGGACAGGTGATGAAAGCCACGGGCGGAAAAGCCAACCCCAAGGCGGTCAATCAGTTGGTGGCACAAAAGCTCAAGGGGTGACCCTGCCCCCCGGATGTCGGCCTGACGGCGTCCGGTCAATTGGCGCACGCCGTTGAGCTTGCTATAAAACACCTCACAAGTTTGGAGAGGCATTATGCCACAGTACGAATACCGGGTGATCACCGCCCCCAATCGCGGCGTCAAGGCGAAGGGGATCAAGACACCCGAGGACCGGTTTTCCCACGCGCTCGAAGAGGTCATGAACCAAATGGCGGCAGAGGGCTGGGAATATCAGCGCGCGGAAACGTTGCCCTCGGTTGAGCGCTCCGGTCTGACCTCATCAACGACCTCCTGGCGCAACGTTCTGGTGTTTCGCAAGCAGGTCGCGGAAATCGCATCACAGCCCCAAGAAGAAGCGGAGGAAGCGGCGGAGGAGACCGATCCAATCCGCAAGGAACCGGTCATTGTCCCGCCCAAAACACCCGATGACGATGCCTCGCAAAGCGAAGGTGCTACCCGAATGCTCAGCGATAATGGCGTCGAGGAATCCAGCGACGTGGCGGGCATGACGAATTCGCTGAAACAACTCGCGGCCAGCAGAAATCCCGAAAAAACAGAAGACTAGGCCGCAGCGCTAAACATCCACGTCAAGCGCAAGCGCGTGGATCTCTGAGATCAGCTTGGGCCCGAGCGCTGCATGTACCGCGCGGTGCCGCGCCAGTCTGTTCATGCTCTTGAACTGCTCGGCACGGATCGCCACGTTAAAGTGACTTTCACCCCCCTCGGGATATCCTGCATGGCCACGATGGCTTTCGCTGTCATCCACCACTTCCAGTTCGCGCGGTGCAAAAGCTTCGCGCAACCGATCCTCAATCTCTTGTCGTTTCGACATTTTTTTCGCCCGACCCCTTCACTCTTTCGGTGTGCAGTCTAAACTAAGCGGCCTCGACTCGTATAGGTGCCAATATGCCAAAACAAGATCCTTTCGGATTCGATATGTCCGTCTCTTCTTCCAAGAAGAAAAACCCACGCGGTCGGCGTGGCATGTCCGGCGCCTCCGAGACGTCGACACGCATCTGCGATCACGAGGGATGCAACGAGCCGGGCAAGTACCGCGCGCCAAAAGCGCCGGATGTTCTGGATGACTTTTTCTGGTTCTGTCAGGCGCACGTGCGGGAATATAATCTGAAGTGGAATTTCTTTGATGGCACCACCGAAGCCGAGTTGAACGCGCAGATGTCCAAGGACAAGGTTTGGGAACGCAATACCAAGCCGATGGGTGATCCGGAGGCGCGCGCCTGGGCACGGCTGGGCATCGAGGATCCGCATCAGGTGCTGGGCGCCAATGCCACGCAAAACCCCGGTCGTGGCGCGCAGGCGGGTCGTCGCTTGCCGCCCACCGAGCGCCGGGCGCTGGAAATTCTCGAAGCCAAGGACACCTGGACCAAACCGGAGGTTCGCAAGGCCTATAAGGCGCTGATCAAAGTCCTGCACCCGGATATGAACGGCGGCGACCGCAGCCAGGAAGAGCAGTTGCAGGAGGTCGTCTGGGCCTGGGATCAAATCAAGGGCAGCCGCAACTTCAAGGATTGATGGCGCTACCGATTTGCGCCAACTGGCACGCCCCTTCCCCTTGCACATGCCCGATATATGTTGCACCAGATGAGCCGGGCCTGACCGGCTCCGAATTCTTGTTCTTTCTATAAGGGTGAAACCTCATGGCCGACGGCGCACTGGACATCAACACAAAGCCCACCGAAGAGATCCACGTCCGCGACGTCTTTGGCATCGATACCGATATGGTGGTCAAGGGGTTCTCAGATCGCAGCGACCGGGTGCCGGAAGTCGACAGCACTTATAAATTCGACCCCGACACGACGCTGGCGATTCTTGCCGGTTTCCAGCACAACCGCCGGGTGATGATCCAGGGCTATCACGGCACCGGGAAATCAACCCATATCGAACAGGTGGCAAGCCGCCTCAACTGGCCGGCCGTGCGGGTGAACCTCGACAGTCACATCAGCCGGATCGACCTCATTGGCAAGGACGCGATCAAGTTGAAGGACGGCAAGCAGGTTACTGATTTTCAAGAAGGTATCCTGCCCTGGGCCCTGCGCAATCCGACCGCGATCGTGTTTGATGAATACGACGCGGGCCGGGCGGACGTGATGTTCGTGATCCAGCGCGTGCTGGAGGTGGACGGCAAGCTGACGCTGCTCGATCAGAACCAGGTCATTGAGCCGCACCCTTATTTCCGCCTCTTTGCAACGGCCAACACCGTCGGCCTCGGCGATACCACTGGCCTCTATCACGGCACACAGCAGATCAACCAGGGTCAGATGGACCGCTGGTCACTGGTGGCGACCCTGAACTACCTCAGCATCGATGCGGAGACGGCGATCGTGCTGAGCAAGAACCCGCATTACAACACCGAAAAAGGCCGCAAGATCGTCAAGCAGATGGTCACAGTTGCGGACCTGACACGCACGGCCTTCATGAACGGCGATCTCTCCACGGTGATGTCACCCCGGACGGTGATTGCCTGGGCGCAAAATGCTGAAATTTTCCGCAATGTCGGCTATGCCTTCCGCCTCAGCTTCCTCAACAAATGTGATGAGCTGGAGCGTCAGACCGTGGCGGAATTCTACCAGCGCCTCTTTGACGAGGAACTGCCAGAAAGCGCTGCCAGCGTGAGCTTAGGATAGGCCCATGCACATCGGGTTGATCGGAGGTATCGGCCCGGCAGCCACGGTGGTTTACTATCAGCGGCTGACGGCGCTGATGCGGGAACGCGGGAAAAAGCTTGAGCTGACGATTGTGCAAGCAAGCTCGGATGAGCTGGTGGCCAACAATCTGGCAGATGACCGCGCCGCGCAGGCGCAGATCTATGCGGAGCTCATCGGGCGCTTGCAAGCTGCGGGCGCTGATTGCGCAGCGATCACGTCGTTGGGCGGCCATTTTTGTTACGCGGAAACCGAGGCGATCAGCCCTCTGCCGCTGATCAGCGGCGTCACCCCCTTGGACGCCTATTTCGCTGCGCAGGGTCTGAAGACCGTCGGGCTGTTGGGCACTGAAGTTGTCATGCGCACGCGCCTTTACGGTCAATTGCAGACCACGCAAGCGGTCGCTCCTGCGGAGAACATGGATCGGGTGGCGCGCAGCTATCTTGATATGGCCCTGCGTGGCACCTGCACCGAAGAGGATCGCGCGTTGTTCTTCGAAGCCGGGCGTCTCATGGTCGAAGATCAGGGTGCGGAGGCCATCGTGCTCGCCGGGACCGATCTGGGTTTGGCCTTTGACGGGCATGATCCGGGGTATAGAGTGATTGATGCGTTGGATGTGCATGTCGCCCTGTTGGCCGATCTGGCCACGGAGGACGCGACCCTGCCGCAAGGGACGAAAGGCAAAGAGCGATGAGCAAACCGTCAGACAACCCGGCTGATGCGTTCAAAAAGGCGCTTTCAGAAGCGACCAAGGTCATGGCCCATGATCCGGAGTTGACCGTTTCCTATTCGGTGGACCCTGCCGGCATGTCAGGCGATGCCATGCGCTTGCCCCAGGTCAGCCGCCGGATGACGCGAGACGAGGTGATGCTGGCACGCGGCACGGCGGATGCGCTGGCGCTGAACCGGCGCTATCACAATGGTCAGACCCATGCGCGCTATGAGCCGCAGGGCGAGATGGCGAAAGATCTCTATGAGGCGATGGAAACGGCGCGCTGCGAAGCCATGGGTGCACGCGACATGCCCGGCACCGCAGGCAATATTGATGCCAAGATCGCCCATGAGGCCATGCGCAAGGGCTACGATCAGGTCACGCAAGCGGCGGATGCTCCGCTGGCCACGGCGGCGGGCTACCTGATCCGGCATTTGGCCACGGGGCGTGAGCTGCCATCCGGTGCGCAGAACGTGATGGAATTGTGGCGCGGCTTTATCGAAGAGCAATGCGGCGGGACGCTGGAAAACCTGGATGAGACGCTGAGCGATCAGGCGGCCTTTGCCAAATTTGCGCGCCAGTTGATTTCTGATCTGGGATATGGCGATCAGCTGGGCGACGACCCCGATCAGATTGACGAGGATCAGGAAGACGAAGCCGAAGAAGGGGCGGAGGAGGAGTCCGATCCTGACAGCACCGGTCAGGACGATCAGGATGATGAAGAGGCGGATGCCTCGCCCGAACAATCGCAAGAAGAGCAGCAGGACGCCGCACAGGCGCAGGTCTCCATGGATGACATGGCCGATCAGGAGATGGGCGAAGAGGCCGAGATGCCCGACGGCGAGGCGCCGATGGAACCGCCTGCCCCACCGCCGGCCTCCGAAGCGGACCCGGATTATCTGGTCTACATGAATGATCATGATGAGGAAATCGGTGCCGAAGATCTGGCTGATCCCATCGAGCTGGAACGCCTGCGCGCCTACCTCGATCAGCAGCTTGAACCACTGAAGGGTGCGGTCAGCCGCCTTGCCAACAAGCTGCAACGCCGCTTGCAGGCGCAGCAGAACCGGTCCTGGGAGTTCGATCTGGAAGAAGGCATGCTGGATGCCGGGCGTCTGGCGCGGGTGGTGGCTAACCCCACCACGCCATTGTCGTTCAAGGTCGAGAAAGACACCGAATTCCGCGACACGGTTGTGACGCTGCTGCTGGACAATTCCGGCTCCATGCGCGGGCGGCCGATTTCGATTGCGGCGATCTGCGCGGATGTTCTGGCGCGCACGCTGGAGCGCTGCAATGTGAAGGTTGAAATCCTCGGCTTCACCACGCGGGCGTGGAAAGGCGGGCAAGCGCGGGAAGCCTGGCTGGGTGAGGGCCGTCCGCAGCAACCCGGGCGTCTCAACGACCTGCGCCACATCATCTATAAATCAGCTGATGCGCCCTGGCGGCGAACCCGGCCCAACCTGGGTCTGATGATGAAAGAAGGGCTGCTGAAAGAGAACATCGACGGCGAAGCGCTGGAATGGGCGCACCGCCGGATGCTGATGCGGCATGAGGCGCGCAAAATCCTGATGGTGATTTCCGATGGTGCGCCGGTGGATGACAGCACGCTGTCGGTGAACCCGGCGAATTATCTGGAAAAGCACCTGCGGGATGTGATCGCCATGGTCGAGAAACGCCGCGCGGTTGAGCTGCTGGCCATCGGCATTGGCCATGATGTGACGCGCTATTATGATCGCGCGGTGACCATTACTGATGTGGATCAACTGGCGGGCGCGATGACCGAACAACTGGCAGCGCTTTTTGACAGTGATCCCCGCGCGCGGGCGCGCATCATGGGCATCAAACGCGCAAGCTGATGCGGCGGGACGCTCCGCGGGGGGATATTTTTGGCCAGAAGAAATCAGGGGGGGTGGCATGTTTCAGACCTTTGAGGTGACCGCGCGGCCCGAACAGGGGCCACCCCGTCTGGCAGCGCTGCGCGATGAAGTGGCGCGCGACGGGCTGGATGGATTTCTGATCCCGCGCGCCGATGCGCATCAGGGAGAATATGTTGCCCCTCGCGATGAGCGTCTGGCCTGGCTCACCGGGTTCACGGGCTCCGCCGGGTTCTGTGCCGCGCTGACGGGGATCGCGGGCGTTTTTATCGACGGGCGGTACCGAACCCAGGTCAAGGCGCAGGTCGCGGAAGACTACACACCGGTGCCCTGGCCTGATGTTTCGCTTGGATCATGGTTGACTGAACAGCTGCCCAATGGCGGTGTCGTGGGGTTTGATCCCTGGCTGCACAGTGCGGGGCAGATTGAAACGCTTGAAAAGACGCTGGAGACATCGGGCATATCCATGCGCGCGCATGCAAATCTGGTGGATCGTATCTGGGAGGATCAGCCTGCGCCGGCCCTGGCGCATGCGAAAATCCACCCCCTCGAATTTGCGGGTGAAAGCCATGACGCCAAACGCGCGCGCCTTGCGACCGAGCTGCGCGACGACGAGCATAAGGCGGCAGTGATTACGCTGCCGGATTCGGTATGCTGGCTGCTGAACATCCGCGGCGCCGATATTCCACGTAATCCAATCGCCCAGGGCTTTGCTATTCTGCACGATGACGGGGCGGTGGATCTGTTCATGGCGGCGGAGAAACTGGTGGAGCTGGGGGATCACCTCGGCCCCGATGTCAGGCAGCATGCGCCCGATCACCTGCTGGACGCCGTGGACGCGTTGGAGGGTCCGGTGCGGGTTGACAGAGGCACGGTGCCTTTCATCCTGTCGGAACGTCTGGGGGAGCGCGCGGCCTTTGCCGGGGACCCCTGCGCCCTGCCGAAAGCGCGCAAAAACGCCGCCGAAATCGAAGGCAGCGCGGCGGCGCATCTGCGCGATGGGGCGGCGATTGTCGAGCTGCTGGCCTGGCTTGATGCGCAGCCGGTGGGTAGTTTGCGCGAAACGGAAGTTGTGAGCCGGCTGGAAACCTTCCGGCGCACCGACAACGCGCTGCAGGACATCAGTTTTGAGACAATCGCCGGAACCGGCCCCAATGGTGCGATCATGCATTACCGCGTGACCGAGGAGACAGATAGCATCCTGGAAGACGGCCAGCTGATTGTGCTCGACAGCGGTGGCCAGTATCTGGATGGCACCACGGATATCACCCGCACGATCCCTATCGGCACGCCGCCGCGTGAGGCCATGGAAGCCTTTACCCGTGTGCTGCAAGGCATGATCGCCATGAGCCGCTTACGCTGGCCGGAAGGCCTTGCCGGGCGCGACATCGAGGCCATTGGCCGGATGCCGCTGTGGCTGGCGGGCCAGGACTTTGATCACGGGTTGGGTCATGGGGTCGGCGCTTATCTGAGCGTGCATGAAGGTCCGCAACGGCTCGCCCGAACCAGCCATGTGCCCTTTGAGGCTGGCATGATCCTGTCCAATGAGCCGGGATATTACCGCGAGGGGGCGTTTGGCATCCGCATCGAAAACCTGATCGTGGCGCAGGAAGCACCCGACCTGCCGGGCGGCGACAGTCATCGCAAGATGCTGAACTGGCGTACGTTGACCTTCGCGCCCATCGACCGGCGGTTGATTGTCGTGGAGATGCTGACCGCGGCGGAACGCGACTGGCTGAACGCCTATCACGCTGAGGTTGCAGAAAAGATCGCCCCCCGGCTATCGCCCGCTGCAAAAACATGGTTGGATGCGGCAACTGCGCCGATCTGAGGCCCCTGCGGATGTCATGAGGGTGTTACCAAGCGAGCGCAGGTACAGTTTGACGATGAGGGGGAGACGCGTCTATGGCCGACCATATCACCATCCGCAAAGCCGAAGGCACCTGGAGTGTGCGCGCAGGTGGCGCTGTGCTGGGCGAAAGCGCCAATGCGTTGGAACTGGTCGAGGGCGACTACCCTTCAGTGATTTATTTCCCGCGGGATGACATCGCCATGGCCTTTCTGGATCGCACCGAAAAATCCACCCATTGCCCGCACAAGGGCGACGCCAGCTATTTTTCGGTGGTGACAAAAAGCACGACGCTGTCGGATGTTGTGTGGTCTTATGAGACACCCAAGGAAGCTGTGGCGCGGATCAAGGACCATCTGGCCTTTTACACCAATGGCGATGTAACGGTGGAGCAGATCTGATCAGGAATGCTCTTCGGCGGCGGTGGCAGCCAATGCGCGGTTGTAGACTTTCAACGCATCCACGTGAAAAAGCGCGCCGTGGAGTTCGGGCGGCGACGCGTCGGTGCTGAGGGTCACGACCGGGATGAAGCGAACACCGGTTTCAAAGATCGGCATGGCGGCTTCCAGCGTTGCATTGCTGTCGATGTAGACACCATCGCCGATCATTTCCCAGCACTCCTCCTCGGTCGCCGCGCGCGGATCATCCATCGCGCGCATCACGGATCCGACGCGGAACATCGCCAGCAGATAGGCCTGTGGCCCGGCGGCAAGGTGGATGTCACGCCGCTCCAGCTGGGTGAGGAAAAAGCTGCGGTCCACCAGCCGTGACGCCAGAGCCGTGGACATGGACACGGCGACCATCACGGCAAGACCGGTCTGCCAGTCACCCGTCAGCTCAAACACGATAAGCGTGGTGGAGATCGGTGCGCCGAGCACAGCGGCGGCCACAGCGCCCATGCCGGTCAGCGCGTAGAGCGTTACCGAGCTGGAGACATCCGGAAAGACACTTGTGGCAATCAGCCCGAAGCTGAGACCGGAGAGCGCGCCAATCATCAGCGACGGCGAGAAGATACCACCGCCCATACGGCCCGCCATGGTGATCGCCACTGCAACGGCCTTGAGGATGGCAAAAACGATGGCGTTCCACAGCGCCAACTGCCCGGTCAGCGCCAGCGAGGTGGTCTCATAACCCACGCCGATGATGTGGGGGAAATAGATCGCCAGCCCGCCCAGCATCACCCCGGCAAGGGCGGGGCGCAGATACCCCGGCAGCCTGATCTTGTTCTGCACCAGAGTGCCAAGGTCTTCCGCCCAGAAGATCCCCTTCATGAGCGCCACCGCAATCAGACCGGAGACGAGGCCCAGTATCAGATAGGCTGGCATTTCCTGATAGAATTGCACGGCCCCCGTGGTCGAGAGCGCAAACTCCGTGACATCGCCAAATTCCAAACGGTTGATCACCGTGCCAGCGGCACTGGCGATCACGATGGGCGCAAAGGCATGCACGGCAAAATGGCGCAGCACCACCTCCAGCGCAAAGAGCGCCCCGGCAATCGGCGCGTTGAAGCTGGCGGATACGGCGGCGGCAACGGCACAGCCCAGCAAATCACGCCCGGTGATCCCGTCCGCGTGCATGCGGCGGCTCACCCATGTGGAAATCACGGCGGCCAGGTGCACCACCGGTCCCTCACGGCCGGTCGATCCGCCCGTGCCCAGCGTGATCATCGAGGCCAGCGCCGAGGCAAGGCCTGCACGCGTCTCCACGCGCCCGTCATTCATGGCCGCGCCGTGGATGACATCCGCCACAGACCGTGCGCGCCCGTCGGGTGTAAAGAAATGCAGGATCAGCCCCACCACCAGCCCGCCACAGATCGGGATGATCAGGATCAGATACCAGGGCAGCGATTCCGCAAAACTGTGCAGCAGACGCACATCCTCGGTGCCATAGAGGTAGGTCTGCAGCGCATTGACACCCTTGCGGAAAAACAGCGCAGCGAAGCCGGCGGCAATCCCGATGGCCAGGGCGATGAACCAGAACTGGATCTGATTGGGACCGCGGTGGCGTATCACCCGCAATCCATCCCGACAGGTGGTCAGCGCTATATCAAGCTGCTGGGACAGGATGGATCGCTTTGGGCTGGACATCAACTTTACTCTGGCTGCTTCCTGTCTAGGCCACCCGGTGATGTGTGGAAAGCCCCTTGGTGGTCCTACCCCGCCAGAAGCGCGCGCGCGGCACCGCGCGCCTCTTCTGTAATCGTGTCCCCGGACAGCATGCGCGCGATCTCATCCACACGCTCCGGTGTTGGCAGCGGCGTCACGGTGGAGGTCGTCATGCCAGCGGCCACGCGTTTTTCCACGCGCCAGTGGTGCGCGCCCAGGGCGGCCACCTGCGGCGAATGCGTCACCACCAGAACCTGCCCGTCACTGGCCAGCGTCGCCAACCTGCGCCCCACCGCATCTGCGGTCGCACCGCCCACACCGCGGTCGATCTCGTCAAAGATCATAGTCAATCCGCTTTGCCCCTTGGTCAGGCAGACCTTCAACGCCAACAGAAATCGGCTGAGTTCGCCGCCGGAGGCGATCTTGTTCAGGGGTCCCGAGGGCGCGCCGGGGTTTGTCGCCACGGTGAAGGCCACGGCATCTGAACCCTCCGGGCCCGCCGCATCTGCAGTGATTTGCGTCTCGAAAACCGCGCGCTCCATCTTAAGCGGCGCGAGTTCTGCGGTGACAGCCTTGTCCAACGCCTTGGCTGCTTTTTGGCGTGCGATGGTCAAACGTGCCGCCTCGGCGTCATAGGCGGCTTCTGCCGCCGCCAGATCCCGGCCCAATTGCGCGAGATCCGCATCGCCGGCGTCGAGAGCCGCCAGCTTGCCGCGCAGCGTATCGGCAAAAGCGGCAAGATCGTCCGCCAGCACCTCATGTTTGCGCGCGAGGGCGCGGATGGCAAAGAGGCGCTCTTCGGTGTCTTCCAACTCTATGGGATTAAACGACAACCCCTCAATCGCCGCGGAAATGCCCGCCGTCGCATCATCCAGTTCGACAAGCGCCCGTGACAGCGCGGCCATGGGCGCTTCGAGCGCCCCCTCCGCCTGTTCCGCCGCGCCATCGAGCCAGCGCAGCGCGTCACTGAGCGCCGCTTCGGCGCCCTGCCCGCTCAGTATTTCATGCGCACGCACCACATCGCTGCGGATTTTCTCGGCGTTTTGCATCGCCCGGCGGTGTGTATCCAAAGTGGCCTCTTCGCCGGGTTCCGGGCTGAGCGCATCCAGTTCGGCAACCGCGTGGCGCAGGAAGTCCTCCTCCTCCCGGATCACCACCATTGCCGCCTCTGCCGCGGCCAATGCCTTGGCGGCCTTGCCTTTTTCGGTCCAGGCGGCGCGGCACTTTGCCTTCGCTTTATCCAGCCCGGCGAAGTCGTCCAGGATCAGCCGGTGCCCGCGCGGGTTAAGCAGGCCGCGGTCATCATGTTGGCCGTGCAACTCCACCAGCGTTTCCGACAGCTGCCGCAGCACCTCTCCGGAACACCGCCGGTCGTTGATCCAGGCGGTTTTCCGACCATCAACCGTGTTGATCCGGCGCAGGATCAACTCATCCCCCCCTGGCAGCCCCGCCTCGCTCAGAATGGCATGGGCGGGATGCCCCTCGGCCAGATCGAACCACGCGGTGACCTCGCCTTGCGCCGCACCCTGGCGCACAAGGTCCGCGCGACCGCGCCAGCCGAGCACAAACCCCAAGGAGTCCAACAAGATGGATTTGCCCGCACCGGTCTCGCCCGTCAGCACATTCAACCCCGGCTGGAAGCTGAGTTCCAACCGGTCGATGATGAGCATGTCGGAGATATCGAGCCCGCGCAGCATTGGCCTTTTCCGTTATCCCCGCCGGGTCAGAGCCAATCGCCCCTGACAGTTTGGCGGTAAACCTGACGCAACCAACCATCGCCAGCGGCCTCAAGCGTGAGCCCCTGCCCGGTCAGCAGCGCAAAACTGTCCTCATACCAATCGGTGGATCGGTAGTTGAAGCCGAGGATCGCCCCTGCGGTCCGCGCCTCATCGGTCAGACCGAGTGACAGATAAGCTTCAACCAGACGGTGCAGCGCTTCCGGTGTGTGCGACGTGGTCTGGAAATCCTCGACCACGACGCGGAAACGGTTGATCGCAGCGGTGTAATGGTCGCGGCGCAGATAGTAGCGTCCGATCTCCATTTCCTTGCCCGCCAGATGGTCGAAAGCGAGATCAAATTTCAAAATGGCGGAGCGTGCATAATCGCTGTCCGGGTAGCGTTCGATCACTTCGCGCAGCGCTTGCAACGCCTGGAATGTCAGACCCTGATCGCGACCGACCTCATCGATCTGGTCGTAATAGCTCAGCGCCAGAAGATATTGCGCGTAGGCTGCATCTTCATCATCGGGGTAGAAATCAATGAACCGCTGCGCGGCTGACCGGCTGTTGGGGTAGTCCTGGTCGCGGTGGTAGGAAAACGCCTGCATGATCAGCGCCCGGCGCGCCCAATCGGAATAGGGATAAAGTCGCTCGATCTCGGCGAAATAGAATGCCGCGTCATCGGGTCGGCTCCGGGTGAGCTCGAACTCACCCCGCTCGAAAATCTGTTCCGGAGAATAGGTTTCAAGCGGAATTTCCTGTGGGTTAAAGAAATTACCTGTGGTGCGCCCGGGATTCCCGTCACCACATGCCACCAATGTTGTTGATACCAACACCGCAGCTAACCACCGCTGGCGCGACCCAAGCCTACTCATGCTTTGCCACCTTTGCTCCGTACCCCTGTGAGCTGCATTTCACGTCAACTCTCAGAGGTCCTAGCATAGAAATTTCCCATGCAAAACGCCCATTGCGTCCTTTGTGAACGCGAGTGTGAGAAAGCTTGGGAAAATGAGAGGGCTCTTGCCGCCAAGCCGCGACATGACCTTATGCGACCGCGGGGATCTCGTCCCAGACGAGGCCGTAGCCCGGCAGCCGTGATGCCGTGCTTTGATCACAGACCACCATGCGCACCGCATCCGGCGTGGCAAAGAGGCTGCGCAAAAGCGTGTTGGTCAGGGAATGCCCGGCGCGCACGCCGGTGTAATGTCCGATCAACGGCGCCCCGGCAAGGGCCAGGTCACCCAGCGCGTCCAGCATCTTGTGACGCACGGGCTCGTCGCTGTGGCGCAGACCGCCGGGGCTCAGGACCCGCTCACCGTCAAAAACAACTGCGTTCTCACCAGGTGTGCCGCCCAGGGCCAAGCCGTTCGCGCGCATCGCATCCACATCCGCCTGACGGCAGAAGGTACGGCTGTCGCACAGCTCGCGCGCAAAGCTGCCGTTGTTCATCACCAGCGACTTCTTCTGATGGCCGATCGCCAGGTCGTCAAAATCAATCTCGAAATCGATCCGCAGCGTGTCCGCCGGGGCCAGCGTTGCAGATGCAAGCCCATCGGTGACCGTTACGGTTTTCAACACCTCAAAGGCGCGCACGGGTGCTGCGAGCTTCCGCAGTCCGCGTTGCATGATACCGCGCACGAATGGGACCGCAGATCCATCCAGGATCGGCACTTCCGGACCGTCGATTTCAACCAGCGCGTTGTGCACGCCACAGCCGGCCAGCGCCGCCATGATATGCTCAACGGTGGACACCTGAAGGCCAGCACCATTTTCGATTTTTGTGCAGAGGGGCGACCGCAGAACGGCATCCCAGCGCGCGGGGATCAGGCGATCACCGACGGCAATATCCGTGCGCGAGAACCAGATGCCATGTTCGGCACCCGCCGGACGGATCGTCACGGTGGCTTTGTGGCCTGTATGAAGACCACAGCCGGAAAAGCTGATCGGTGATTTGATCGTCGTCTGCACTGGTTGCCCCACATTCTTCGAGCCCTTTGGCCCGGTTGCAATGGTAACTATGGGTTGATCGCTCCAGCCTCAACTCAATCTTTGCAACCGACTGAAACACATCTGTTACATTTGAGCACAAAGACGCCTGCCACGCCCTAAATTACTGTTTTTCAATAAAAAAGAGCCGCATCTCTGCGGCTCCTTCTTCGAATTTCGTGAAGTATTTAGTTCGCCTGACGGCGCAAAAACGCGGGAATTTCGATCCGTTCCTGATCCGGATCCGCCTGTTCCTGGGGCATGGGCGCCGGTTCATGCGCGCGCTGTTGCACAGGGGGTTGCTGGCGCGGCGCAGGCTGTGCGCCGCCTTCAGCATGTCCGGTCATCCGGTTGATCAGGGAATTGATCCCGAAACGGGGGCGATCACCCTGTGCCGCATCGCGAGGTTCAGCGACCTCCCGTGGAGCAGACTGCTGTGGCGCTGCTTTTTGCGCAGCCGCCCGCAACCGCGCCATGGCTTCTGGCGACGGTGTTCCTGGGGTCGGCGCACGGGGTGCGACAAAGCTTTCGGGCTCGACGTCTGTGTCAACACGGCTGGGTTCAAAGGCAGCAACCTGCGGCTGATAGGCCGGGGGCGGCAGATCGTCGTCGTCCTGCGCCGGTGTGTCATGCGCAAAGACATCGTCGCGCGTATCCTCGGGAGCGGCTTGGTGCACGTCCAGCGATTCAAAGAGCGAGGGCTCTTCCGCTGCTTCGGCGACCACGCTTTCCTGAGGTTCAGGCATCGTGGCCACGGCGGCCACTGCCGGTGCTGGCGTTTCTTCCTCAGCAACCTCTGCAGGCTTGAGCGGCTGAGACAAAGAGCGGCGCGGTACGGGCATTTCGGTGTTCACATCCGTCGCGTCGATGCCTGTGGCCACGACGCTGACGCGCATCAGGCCCCCCATATCCGTATCCAGCGTGGAGCCCACGATGATGTTGGCCTCTGGATCCACTTCCTCACGAATGCGGTTTGCCGCCTCGTCCAGTTCAAACAGGGTCAGGTCATGACCACCGGTGATGTTGATGAGGACACCCTTGGCGCCACGCAGACTGATCTCGTCCAGCAGCGGGTTGGCGATGGCCTTCTCGGCGGCCTGGATGGCGCGATCTTCGCCGTCATCTTCCCCCGTGCCCATCATTGCCTTGCCCATTTCGTCCATCACGGCGCGCACATCGGCAAAGTCGAGGTTGATCAGGCCCGGACGGACCATCAGGTCGGTCACACCCTTAACACCCTGATAAAGCACATCATCCGCCATTGAGAAGGCTTCGGTAAAGGTGGTTTTTTCATTGGCCAGACGGAACAGGTTCTGGTTTGGAATGATGATCAGCGTATCGACAACCTTCTGCAGCGCCTCGACGCCGTCTTCGGCCTGACGCATCCGCTTGGCGCCTTCAAACTGGAAGGGTTTGGTCACGACACCAACGGTCAGCACACCCAGCTCGCGCGCAGCCTGCGCGATGATCGGTGCGGCCCCGGTGCCGGTGCCTCCGCCCATACCTGCGGTAATGAAACACATGTGTGCGCCTGCCAGATGGTCGACGATCTGTTCAATGCTTTCCTCAGCGGCGGCGGCCCCAACCGTCGCGCGGGCGCCCGCGCCCAGACCTTCGGTGACCTTGATGCCCAGTTGCACCCGGTTGTCCGATTTCGCCTGCTGCAGCGCTTGCGCGTCGGTATTGGCCACGACGAACTCGACGCCGTCGAGTTCCTTCTCGATCATGTTGTTGACTGCATTCCCACCGGCACCACCAACGCCGAACACGGTGATACGAGGTCTGAGATCTGCCTGTCCGGGCATGGAAAGAGTAAGGGTCATGGTAAAATCCGCCTGTGCTGCTGCCCCGCATTCGCGGGTGTTTTTGTGCCTATTCCGGCTTGACACTACCCTTTGAGCGCCGCAGCGTCACGCAAAAAACGCAATTTCGCCACAAAATATGGCCCAAATCCGGCCTCACTCCGCTTCAGGGAGTGTTCTTTGGCAAGATGTTGCGCAAATCGCGCATCAAGACGCTAGAAAACGCGCAGGGGATTCGGCCAGATGCAGGGCATCTGATCCGCGCAAACGCGTCGTGGTCAGCAATTTCAGGACGACTGCTCGGTCGCCTCGGGCCTCTTATGGGCCTTAGTGAAAGCGTATCACAACGCACGCGACGCGTCATCGTGATTCGCTAAAGTCTTACCAGTTATCGCGAAACCAGCGGACAGCGCGTTTCAGCGACCGGTTCGGGTAACGCTCAGCCGGAATATCGAAATCCCACCATTCGTCCTGCGGATGCGCTGCAAAGAGCGTGAGCCCAACCACGGATGCAAATCCGGGACCAGTTGCCGCCTGCGGCAATCCATGCACCCGCAAGGGCCGCCCCAACCGCACCTGTTGCCCGAGAATTTTGCTGGCCAAGCCATCAAGCCCCGGGATCTGGCTGCCGCCGCCGGTCAGAACGATCTGCTGGCTGGGCAAATGGTCGAAACCGGCTGCATCCAAACGCGCCCGCACCTCTTCAAGAATCTCCTCGACCCTGGGCCGCATGATTCCGATCACTTCGGCGCGGCTGGCCGTCCGGCGGTCGTGCTCAAAATCGCCGGTATCGCCGCCGATCTCGATCATCTCCCGGTCGTCCATTCCGGTAGCATGCACCCCGCCGTGCATGGTCTTGATCCGCTCGGCCATCACCATGGGCACTTGCAGCCCCATGGAAATATCCCCGGACACATGATCGCCGCCCATACGCACGGTATCGGCGTAAATCATGTGTTTCTTGATGAAGATCGACACGCCGGTGGATCCGCCGCCGAGATCGATACAGGCCGCGCCCAATTCCTGCTCATCTTCCACCAGCGCGGAAATGCCACTGACATAGGCGGATGAGGCAATGCCCGCGAGCTCCAGATCACAGCGTTTGATGCAATGCGCCAGATGCTGCACCGCTGCGCCGTCGATGGTCAGCATGTGCATGTCGACCGACAGCGCATTGCCCAACTGTCCGCGCGGATCGCTGAGACCGGAGCGGTGGTCGATGGCGAAATTCACCGGCTGCGCGTGCAGCACTTCGCGGCCCGGTCCGTAATCCGGCACATCGCAGGCCGCCAGCACGCGGGCCACATCCTGTTCATCGACCGCCTGCCCTTCCAGCGCGATCTGCGCATCCAGACCGTAAGACCTTGGCTCAGCCCCCGCGAAACAGGCAATCACGTGATCAACACGAATACCGGCCATTTTCTGAGCGCCCTGAAGAGCGGTGCGAATGGCGCGTTCGGTTTCCTGCATGGCGCAGATCTCACCAAACCGGACCCCGCGGGACCGCGTCGTGGCCGCGCCGATGACCCGAAACCCGGACTGCCCGGCCAGGGACCCGATTTCACCCTCATCCCCGAGATCGCCGGTGCCATCGAACCGCAGCACCAGACAGGAAATCTTGGAACTGCCCACATCCAGAATGGCCACCACGCCGCGTTGCATGGCCGCCTTGCGCATGTTCCGCATCTGGCGCTGGCTGTCGTATAAATCCATTGTTTCTATTGCCCCGAAAACTGTTTTATGTCCCACCACAATGCCGTGGCCTGCTCGCTCATCTGTAAGGTCGGTCGCGTGCCCAGCCGCAAATCGACCCGCACCACGTCACGCGCCAGAATGTCCTGTGCCCCATCCAGCGCAATCACCCGCTCCAGCGCTTCCACAGCATCCGTTTCGGGCAACAGGATGCGTTGACCCCGATCCAGCACAACGTCCCAGCGCCGCGCGCCCATCCGGACAATGCCGCGCAGCCGCCCGCCCAAGGGGGCCGCGGCCCGGTAAAGGCTCAGCGCTTCCTTGACCTGCGCTTCGGCGCCTTCGCCAGCGATCACCATCAAATCGGGGCGGTCCATGCGTTTGGGCAGCGTCCCCAGATGCGTGCCGGTGATATCCACCAGGATCAGCCCTGTGCGCCCGCGCCAGATCGCAACCGGTCTGCGTGGGGTGACGTCAACCTGCAGGATACCGCCCGGACGGATGCGCACCCCCACTGTTTTCACTGGTGCAAGCGCTGCGATTGTCTTCCGGATTTCGACGAGATCGAGGTCAAAGGAGCTGACCGGGAAATTGAGCGGCACCACTTCGCGGATGTCTTCGGCCAGCGCGTCGTCACCGCCATCGATGGCCATCAGCTGGACCATGAACTCCGGGCGTGTCTCGAAACTGGCCCGCGCCTCGGCGACCGTGTCGTGAATGGCCTGCCGCCGCCCCTCGTCCGACAGATACCAGGCCCCCGCCAGAAAGGTCAGCGCCATGGGCACACCCGCGCGCAGCATCAGCAAGAACGCAGGCGTCAGCATCAACCGCTGCATGCGCCAGGCCCACCGCGACGGTGCCGGGTCGCTCGCAGCGGGCCTGCGGGACATCAGCGATCGCATGAGGCGTCCTCCACCATCCAGGCGCAGAGCTGACCAAATGTCATGCCGCAGGCCTGCGCCTGCTCCGGCGTCAGCGAGGTCGGGGTCATGCCGGGCTGGGTGTTGGTTTCCAGCAGGATCAACCCGTCAGCGCCCTTGTTTTCATCCCAGCGAAAATCGGTGCGGCTGACACCGCGACAAGCCAAAGCTTTATGCGCCCGCAACGCGTAGTCCATACACAGATCGAAGATCTCCAACGGCACATCGGCGGGCACGACGTGGCGCGAGCCGCCCGGTTTGTATTTTGCATCATAGTCGTACCAACCGTCCGTCAGGATATCTGTCACAGTCAGGGCACGATCCCCGATCACAGTGGTGGTCAACTCGCGGCCCGGCGCAAAGGCCTCCACCATGACGTTCTTGGGCATATCATCGGAGAGTTGCGGTGGCCCATTGCTGGCCTCATGCACCAGATAGACCCCAACCGAAGACCCTTCGTTGTTGGGTTTGACAACATAGGGCGGCGGCATCACATGCCGCTTGCGCACGTCCTCGGCAGGAACAATCACACTATCGACGATGGGCAACCCCGCGGCAACAAACGCATCCTTGCTGCGTTGTTTGTCCAGGGCCAGCGCGGAGGACAATACGCCGGAATGCGAATAGGGCATCCCCATCCATTCCAGCAGGCCCTGCACACATCCATCCTCACCCCAACGCCCATGCAGGCAATTCAGGATCGCATCCGGTGAAATATCGTCGAGAACCGTGCAGAGATCGCGGCCTGCATCGACCTCGATCACTTCAAATCCTTCTCCCCGCAGGGCGGCTGCACAGGCTTGCCCGCTCGACAGAGACACTTCGCGCTCAGCCGAAGGGCCGCCCATCAATACCGCCACACGCTGGGGTGTCCTGCTCGACTGACCCACTTTGGTGCCTCTTTGCCGGACCGTTTCGGCCCATTATTTGTTTTTAGCTCCGACTTTTGCGCCGGTTCACCGCTAATTTTCTTTCTGCACTCTGGCGAGGGTTTGGTTAATGCCCCGTTAACGCTCGCCGACGCGCATGATTTCCCATTCTAGCGTGATACCGCTTTGGGCGTAAACCTTTTTTCGCACAGCTTCCCCCAATCCTTCCAGGTCCGCCGCTGTGGCCTCCCCGGTGTTGATCAGAAAATTCGAATGCTTCTCACTCATTTGCGCCCCGCCCTGCCGCGCCCCGCGCAGACCTGCGTCGTCGATGACTTTCCAGGCTTTGAGATCATGCACATCATCCAACTGACCGGTGGAGGAAAAACCGGCGGGGTTGCGGAACGTGGAGCCTGCGCTGCGGTCCTTGGTTGGCTGCGTGGCGTCGCGTTTGGCGATCTGATCTGCCATGCGCGCGTGCAGCGTCGCGGGGTCCCCCGAGGGCGCCTGAAACGTCGCTTGCGTGAGCACCCATCCCGCCGGTAAATGGCTTTGCCGGTAGGCAAATTGCAGGTCATCAGCGCGCAAGGTCACAACCTCACCGCTGCGCGTGATCGCTTGCGCCTCAATCAGAACATCCGCCGTATAGCTGCCATAGCAGCCCGCATTCATACGCACAGCCCCGCCAATGCTGCCCGGTATCGTGCGCAGGAACGTCAGATCAAGACCCGCATCCGCCGCTTTCTTTGCCACATGCGCATCAAGAGCCGCCGCCCCCGCCGTCACACCTGTGCCATCGATCTCGATGCCGTTGAACCCGCGCCCAAGGCGAATGACCACAGCGCGCAGGCCGCCATCGCGCACAATCAGGTTGGATCCGACACCCATCGGGAACACCGGAACATCCGCAGGCAGATTGCGCAGAAAATCGCGCAAATCCGCAAGGTCAGCCGGTTGAAACAGCCAATCAGCGGGTCCGCCCACGCGCAACCACGTCAGATCGCTCAATGCTCGATTGGGCGTCAGGCGCCCGCGAACCTCTGGCATGTCGTTCATCGGCCAAGCCTATCGCAGGGTCACGCGCTTGATCCAGCGGCCCAGGTAAATGACAGGCCAGCGCAGCACCGACATGCCGCCCGCCAGCACCAACATGCCAATCCAGGGCCCATGTTGCCAGGTCACGAACCCAACGATGGGAATGCCGATGGCGATCAGGACATAGGCGTTGCGCCAGTGGTGATCCTTGCTCGGCGTCATCGCCAGGATGTTTGCCGCCACGGCCCAGCAGGCGGCCAAAATCAACGAGAGGCTCATTCAGGGATCTCCGGTCTTTGCCCACGGGCGCGGGCGAGAAAAAAACGCAACGGGTTACGGAACATGGAAACGAAAGCAAATAGGGCCAGCACCGCCGCCCACCATGCAACCTCCATCCCGATCCAGAGGATCAGCAAGGGTGCTGCAATCAGCAAGGCAACGCCCGGAATATATTGATGGCGCATCGGCAGCATTGCGACCGCCGCAGAGGCAAAAACCCATAGGATTGCCGCCCAAAGCAACATCAGGCGGCCCCTCTGCGCAGCCGCGCAGGCAGGCCGTTGGCCCAGGCACTGATGGTCCCCGCGCCAAGGCAGACCACCATATCGCCGGGGCGGGCCTGTTCACGCACAAGACGTTCAAGATCATCCTCACCCACAACTGCGCGGGCGTGACGGTGGCCATGCCGAATGAGCCCGGCCACCAGATCATCGCGGCTGGCCCCCTCAATCGGGTCCTCGCCCGCGGCATAGACCTCGGCAATGCCGACCACATCGGCGTCATTGAAACAGGCGCAGAATTCGTCAAAAAGATCAGACAGCCGCGTGTAACGGTGCGGTTGATGCACGGCGATCACGCGACCCTCCGTCGCCTGCCGGGCCGCCTTCAGGACGGCCGTGATCTCCACCGGGTGATGGCCGTAATCATCGATGATCGTTACGCCCTCGACATCGCCCACGCGGGTGAAGCGACGGTTCACACCGGCGAAATTCGCCAGGGCCTCGCGGATCTGGTCGCCCTTCATGCCGAGATGCCGCGCCACGGCAATGGCCGACAGCGCGTTGGAGACGTTGTGATCCCCAGGCATCGGCAGGCTGCAGTCCTCGATCATGATCCCCTCGGCTTGAAGGGCGACATCGAAATGCGCCACGCCATTTTTATAGGTCAGGTTGACCGCCCGCACATCAGCCTGAGCATTGAAGCCATAGGTCACCACGCGGCGGTCGGTGATCTTGCCCACCAGCGCCTGCACCTCCGCATGATCCGTGTTGCAGACGGCAACGCCGTAAAACGGAATGTTGGAGACAAAATCGAGGAAGCCCTGGCGCAGCGTGTCAAAATCCCCCCAGTGCTCCATGTGCTCGGGATCGATGTTGGTGACAATCGCGATGGTGGCTGGAAGGCGGTTGAACGTGCCATCGCTTTCATCCGCTTCGACCACCATCCACTCGCCCTCCCCCGCCCGCGCGTTGGAGCCATAGGCGTGGATGATGCCGCCGTTCACGACCGTCGGGTCGAACTCCCCTGCATCCAGCAGCGTCGCCACCATTGTCGTCGTGGTGGTCTTGCCATGGGTCCCCGCCACCGCAATGTTCGATTTCAGCCGCATCAGCTCCGCCAGCATCTCGGCGCGGCGCACGATGGGCAGGCCCTGCACGCGGGCCGCATCCAGCTCGGCATTGCCGGGTTTGATCGCGCTGGAAATTACGATGACTTCGGCATTGTTGATGTTTTCGGCGCGCTGACCTTCAAAGACATGCGCGCCCAGCTCTTGCAGCCTTTTGGTGATCGGCGTGGCCTTCAGGTCAGACCCCTGCACGGTATAGCCATGGTTCAACAGCACCTCGGCGATGCCTGACATGCCGATACCGCCGATGCCGACAAAATGGATGGGCCCAACGTCGCCGGGCAGTTTTGTTGCTGCACTCATTCTTCTTGCCTTTTCATTGTCAGCCCCTCGACCAGTTCCACCAAGGCTTCCGTTGCATCCGGTTTGCCAAAGCGCGCGGCCGAGCGCGCCATTTGCATCGCCCCCTCGGGATTGTCCAGCACCGAGAGGATCTGTTCCGTGACGGCATCCACGTTCAACCGGCTTTCGGGGATCATGATCGCGCCACCCGCCTCAACCAGCCCGCGCGCGTTTGCGGTCTGGTGATCGCCGGTCGCCGCCGCATAGGGGATCAGAATAGAGGGCCTACCGATCACCGAGAGGTCAGCGACGGAAGAGGCCCCTGCACGGCTGATCACCAGTTGCGCTTCGGTCATGCGGCGCGGAACATCATGAAAGAACGGTTGCACATCCGCGTTGATACCCTGCTCTGCATAAAATTCCGTTACGCGCTCATGATCTTCGTCGCGGGCCTGGTGACTGACCCGGATGTTGCGCAACATGTCCATGGGCAGACCTGCAATGGCGGGCGGGATCACATCGCTGAGAATGCCCGCACCCTGGCTGCCACCGATCACCAGCAGCTCCATCGGATAGTCGCCGGGCGAGATATACCCGGCCTCCACCCGTTCCAGAATGGCGCTTCTGACCGGGTTTCCGGTGTGGTATCCTGCGACCCCATCGGGCAGATCCGTGGGCCATGTGCCGCAAGCAATCGCATCAACTTTCGCCGCGAAGATCTTGTTTACACGTCCCAATATGCCGTTCTGCTCGTGGATCATCCGTGGCAGCTTCATCAGGTAAGCTGCCGACATCGCCGGGATCGTCGGATAGCCGCCAAATCCCACCACCACCGATGGTCGGTCCCGCATGAAGGCAAAAAGCGCTGAAACCGCCCCCACGGCCAGACGCGGCGCAACCATCGCCTTTGCCAGCAGACCGCCGCGCGCAAAAGTGGCGCTGCTGATCTCTTCGATCTCGGTGCTATGCGGGAAACCTTGGGTATAGCGCGCACCGCGCGCGTCGGTGGACAGCTTCACCCGCCATCCCCGCAGCAACATCGCTTCGGCCAGCGCCTGGGCTGGGAACATATGCCCGCCCGTACCCCCGGCCGCGATCAACAAAAGAGGTTGCTTGCTCACTTTACCCGTCCACGTGCCAGAAGATCACTGATTTCGCCTTGCGGGCGGGTGCGGGTGAACGCCAGCAACATGCCAACCGCGATCCCGCTGGCAATCACCGAAGACCCACCATAGCTCACAAACGGCAGGGTCATCCCCTTGGCGGGCAGCAGCCGCACGGCAACGCCCATGTTGATCATCGCCTGAACCCCCAGCGTGCAAGCCAGCCCCGTGCCCGCCAGGCGGATAAACAGGTCGCGTTCCCGCAGCAGCCGCAGCAGGGACCGCACAACCACGGTCGCATAAAGTGCTATGATGACCAGCACCAGGATCAATCCATATTCCTCAGCTGCCACAGCGATGATAAAGTCCGTATGTGCGTCCGGCAGGGACCATTTTACCTGTCCCTCACCCACACCGACACCAAAAAAGCCACCTTCCTGAATGGCATTTGTGGCATACCCCAATTGGGTCCGTGGGTCGATATCGGGATTCAGAAAACCGTCGATACGGCGGGCAAAGTGTTCCGAATTGGAATAGGCCAGCGTACCGCCAAAAACCACCAGTGCCGCCATTCCGACCAGCAACGCCATCGGCGCCCCCGCGACGAAATACATCACACCCCAAGCAAAGAGAATGAGGCAGGCCTGCCCAAAGTCGGGCTGCATGACCAACATCATCGCAATCGCCATGCAGAGCGCGAAAGACCATGTTTTTCCGGGCGGGCCATTCAACTCGGAGGACGCCGCCATCATCCAAGCCGCGACGATCACGAACCCTGGTTTCAGAAATTCGGAAGGCTGGATCGCCGCAAAGCCCAATCCATACCAGCGCACGGCCCCTTTGCCAAAGTCCGTTCCGAAAAATGGCAGTAAAGACAGCGCGATAAAGGCCACAATGAAACCAAGCACAGCCAGCCGCCGCACCAGCACCGGAGACATCATCGAGGTCACGATCATGGTCAGGAGCGCCAATGTGCCAAAGAACGCTTGCCGCTGCACGTAGTGGAAGGGTTCGAACCCGTTCTTTGCGGCCAGCGGCGGCGAGGCGGCCAGCCCCAGCAAGAGCCCCACCGCAAAGAGGATGAGCACACAGGACATCGCCCATTTGTCAATCGTCCGCCACCATTTGGGAAGGATCGGTTCACCATCGCGAACCGGAACTGCGCCATAGACCATTTCTGTCATGGGTGCCTGCCTTGGATAACTACACTGCCTCGATACGCCCCTTTTCGGGGTCTGATCCGCACACAGTAACGCGAAATCATCCACAACGCTAGCCTCAAGGCTTGTCATTTGCGGGATTTCACGCCAGTTGGCCGTGATGCAGGTAGACATAGCAATTATCGGTGCCGGGGCCGCAGGCATGATGTGCGCCGCCCATGCCAAGGGGCGCATTCTGATCGTGGATCATGCCCGCGCGCCGGGGGAAAAGATCCGCATTTCAGGCGGCGGGCGTTGCAACTTCACCAACCTGTATTGCGACGCCGGGGCCTTTTTGTCCGGCAATCCGCATTTCGCCAAATCCGCGCTGGCCCGATACACGCAGTGGGATTTCATTGATCTGGTGGATCGCCACGGCATCGCGTGGCACGAGAAAACATTGGGTCAGTTGTTTTGCGACACCTCCGCAAAGGAAATCATCGCGATGCTGCGCGGGTTGATGCAGGAAAACGGCGTTGACCTGCATTTGCAAACAACTGCGCACAGCTTTGCAAAGTCACCTGACGGGTTCACGTTTCTGCTGAAATCCGACGCGGCGGAAACGCTGGTGACCGCAAAAACGCTAGTGATTTGCACAGGCGGCAAATCCATCCCCAAGATGGGGGCGACAGGGCTTGCCTATGAGATCGCGGCGCAATTCGGTCTGCCTATGAAGGAGACCCGACCGGGGCTTGTCCCTTTCACCTTTGCGCAAGAGCGATTTTCAGGGCTCGCCGGCGTGGCAACCGATGCGCGCATCACCGCCGGTGGGACCAGTTTCGAGGAAGCACTGCTTTTCACGCATCGCGGCCTGTCCGGCCCGGCGATTCTGCAGGCCTCTTCCTATTGGCGTGAAGGCGAGAAAATTGCCGTCAACCTGACGCCGAATGCCGATCTCTACACCGCGCTGCGCGACAAACGTGGACACTCCGGACGGCGCAACCTGACAACGGAATTGTCGCAGCACCTGCCCGCCCGGCTGGTAGACTTTCTCGCCACTGAAACCGATCTGTCTGGCAATCTCGCCGATCAATCGGATGCGAAACTCCACGCGATCACCACGCAGCTGTCCGAATGGTACCTGACACCCACGGGGACCGAAGGCTACCGCACCGCAGAAGTGACTTTAGGCGGTGTGGACACCGACGCGCTTTCGGCCAAGACAATGGAGGTGACCGCTGTTCCGGGGCTGTTTTTCATCGGTGAGGCCGTGGATGTGACGGGCTGGCTGGGCGGTTACAATTTCCAATGGGCGTGGTCATCGGCCATGGCCGCTGCCTCCGCACTGCGGCCCTAGGCGCAACCAAGATCCCCGCACTCAGAGATGTTTTGCCACCGCGTCGGCAAATGCCTCGCCGCGTTTTTCGAAGTTATCGTATTGATCGAAACTCGCTGCCGCTGGCGCAAGCAGGATCACTTCTCCCGCCTCAGCCTCAGATACCGCCCGCGTCACCGCTTTTTCCATCGTGGTGCAGACCTCTGCCTCCACCGGCAATTGCATCGCAAAATTGGCCGCTTCGCGCCCGATCACATAGGCTTTCACCACGGTGCGGGCGTCGCCGAGCGTTGCCAAACCGCCCTCTTTTTCAAGCCCGCCGCAGATCCAGCGCACCCGCTCGAAGGCCGAGAGGGCTTTGGCCGCGGCATCCACATTGGTGGCCTTGCTGTCGTTCACAAAGCGGACACCATCCTTTTCACCAATCAGCTGACTGCGGTGCGGGAGCCCCGCAAAGCTATGGAACGCGGCCTCGATGACCTTGGGGGCAAGCCCCAATGCCCGGCAGGCGGCATAGGCGGCGCAGGCGTTCTGGTGATTATGCGCGCCGGGCAATCCCGGCACGCCCCGCAGATCGATTGAGGCGGCCTGCTTGCCTTTGCGGTATTCCGACAAGAACCCCTTGCGGGCAAAAACCTGCCAGCCCGGCCCGGTCAGTTTTTCCGCGACGGACACGCGGATCACCCGATCATCGGCGCGGCCCTCCGCCAGTTGCCCAGCCAGAAAACGCCCTTCGGCTTCGTCCACGCCAATAATCGCGCGATCCGGGCCGCCCTCCGCGAACAAGCGTCTTTTGGCCGCGAAATATCCCCCCATGCCTGCGTGGCGGTCCAGATGATCCGGCGACAGGTTGGTGAACACCGCGATGTCCGGGGTCAGGCTGCGTGCGAGATCGGTCTGGTAACTGGACAGCTCCAGCACAACGACTTCGCCATCAATCGGCGGATCGATATCGAGAACCCCGCGCCCGATGTTGCCCGCCAGCTGACAGGGCCGGTTCACCTCGCTCAGAATATGGTGCACGAGCGCCGAAGTTGTGGATTTACCGTTGGACCCGGTGATCGCCACGACCCGCGGGGGCACATCAAAACGGTTCCACTCTGTTGTCGCGAAGGATTGAAAGAAGAGCCCGATGTCATTGTCCACCGGCACGCCCGCGCTCAGCGCAGCGGCGACAACCGGGTTCGGCGCGGGATAGAGATGCGGAATGCCGGGGCTGACAATGAGACGCGCAATCTCTTCAAAATCCCGCGCGTCCCGGAAGGGTTGACAGGTGAACCCTTCGGCCTCCGCCGTGTCGCGCGCGGCCTGCGTGTCATCCCAGCAAATTGGCACGGCGCCGCCCGCGGCCAGCGCGCGTGCAGCACTCAGACCGGAACGACCAAGACCCAACACAGCGATTTTGTGACCTTGCAAACCTCTGACCGGAATCACCTAAGCTCTCCTTGGAAATTGTCGGGGCGACACTGCCGCTCCTGCAGCTTGCTGACAAGCGCGTTAACTCTATCGGGAGGAAAAGCGACGGGGATCAGGCCACATTTGCACGCGGCGCGCAGTGCCGGATTTGCCAGCGTACTACGCACAGTTGGTCACGGGTGACGTGTCACCGCACTTTCAACGTCGCCAGACCAATCATCGCCAGGATCAGCGAAATGATCCAGAAACGGATCACGATGGTGCTCTCCGCCCAGCCCTTTTTCTCATAGTGGTGGTGGATCGGCGCCATCAGGAAGACGCGCTTGCCGGTGCGTTTGAAGTAGAGTACCTGGATGATCACGCTCATCGCTTCGACCACAAAAAGCCCGCCGACGATGGCCAGCACAATCTCGTGTTTGGTAGAGACGGCGATGGCGCCCAGAGCCCCGCCCAATGCCAGGCTGCCGGTATCGCCCATGAAAACCGCCGCTGGCGGCGCGTTGTACCATAGAAAGCCAAGGCCGCCGCCGAAAATACCCGCCGTAAAGATCAGGATTTCACCCGTTCCGGGCACGTAATGCACGTCAAGATATTCGGTAAAGTCGACGCGCCCCACCGCATAGGCGATCACGCCCAGCGTTCCGGCGGCAATCATAACCGGCATGATCGCAAGGCCATCGAGACCATCGGTGAGGTTCACCGCATTGGCGGCCCCCACGATCACGATGATCGCAAAGGGGACAAAGAGATAGCCCAGGTTGATCAGCGTGTCTTTGAAAACAGGCAGCGCCAGCCGGTTGTACAGCGCCTCCGGGTGATGCTGTGCCGCCCAATAGGCAGCGACAGCGGCGATGAGAAAGCCCAGCAGCAAACGCACCCGGCCGGGCACGCCCGCCGTGGTCTGTTTGGAGACTTTGGCATAGTCATCCATGAAGCCGATGGCCGCGAAGGACATGGTGACAAAGAGCACGATCCAGATGAAGGGATTGTCGAGCCGGGCCCAGAGCAGCGTCGAAGTGAGCAACGCGCCCACGATCAGCAACCCGCCCATGGTGGGCGTACCGGCCTTGACAAAATGGCTTTCCGGGCCGTCGTCGCGGATCGGCTGACCTTTGCCCTGGCGTTTGCGCAGCACCGCGATGAGCGGTTTGCCAAAAAGGAACCCGAAGACCAGCGCCGTCAGAAATGCCCCGCCCGCGCGGAAGGTGATGTAGCGAAAGAGGTTGAAGAAATCCCCCCCGTCCGACAGCAGCGTGAGCCAGTAAAGCATTCGTTATCCTTCTTCCACGTCCAGCGGGGCATGTCCCATTTTGCGGATCGCGTCAACGATCAGGCCGAGTTTCATGCTGAGTGACCCTTTGGCCAGCACCACGTCACCGCTATCGAGGGAACGTTTGAGCCGGGGCAGCGCCTCTTGCGCGGTTTCGAACCAGTCACCGCGTTGGGCATCCGGCAAGAGATCATAAAGCGCGCGCGCCAGCGGCCCGATGCAATGGATCACGTCGATCTCCTGCGTGGCGGGCAAATGCGCAAGGGCCGCGTGCAGGGCAATCTCATCCGCCCCCAGCTCCTTCATATCGCCCAGATAGGCGATGCGGCGGCCTTTGGACACGCGGCCAATGTCATTCATCACCGGTGCTGCGGCCAGAACCTCCAGCGCGGCAGCCATCGAGGTCGGATTGGCGTTGTAGCTGTCATCAATGAGATCCAGCGACAGGCGCGTATCCACCGCGTCGAGGAAAATCCGTTCCCGCTGCCCGCGCCCCTTATAGGGACGCCAACGCCCCAGGGCGCCGACGGCCAGCGCGATATCAGCCTTGAGCGCGGCCACAACCGCCAGCGCCCCCAGCGCGTTCATCGCAAAATGACGCCCCGGTGAGGCGATCTTATAGAGCAGCGGTGCTTCGGCCATCTGCGCCTGCACCACGGTCATGTCATCGCGCAGGTCAGCGCGAATGAGTTTGAAATCATAGCCTTCCGTGCCAAAGCTGATGTCGCGCAGCTTGCAATCCAGCGCCTTGGCCATCAGAATCGCAGAAGTTTCGACATCCGCGTTCAGAACCGCCACGCCGCCCGGTTCCACGCCCTCGAAGATCGAGGCCTTTTCCACCGCGATGCCGCTGATGTCGTCAAAGGCCTCCAGATGCGCGGCGGCGACCGTGGTGACCAGCGCCACATGCGGGCGGGCCATTTTGGCAAGCGGGGCGATTTCGCCGGGGTGGTTCATGCCGATCTCGATGACAGCAAATTCGGTCTCGTGGGGCATCCGCGCGAGGGTCAGCGGCACGCCCCAGTGGTTGTTGTAGCTGGCCACGGAGGCGTGGGTGCGCCCCTGAGCAGAGAGCATTTCGAGCAGCATTTCCTTGGTGGAGGTCTTGCCGACGCTGCCGGTGACCGCCGCGACCTTGCCCGTCATTCGGGCACGTGCAGCGGTGCCCAAGGCTTCCAGCCCGGCCAGAACGTCGTCAACCATCAGCAAGGGTGCGGTGTCGGGCACGCCCCCTGGAACATGGTCTACCAGCGCCGCGGCGGCCCCTTTTTTCAGCGCCTGCGCGACAAACTCATGCCCATCGCGCTGATCCTTCAGGGCTACGAAGAGATCGCCCGGCTGCAGCGTGCGCGTGTCGATGGACACGCCCGTGGCGGACCAATCGCCCGTGACCGTGCCGCCCGTGGCAGCGGCGGCTTCCTGCGCCGTCCAGAGGGTCATGCCATCCTCCCATCAAGCGCGGCAACGGCAACACTCGCCTGTTCGGCGTCGTCAAAGGGCAAGATATCATCGCCAACGATCTGGCCGGTCTCATGGCCCTTGCCTGCAACCAACAGGGCATCTCCCGGTCCCAACGCGTCGACTCCGCGCAGGATGGCCTCCGCCCGGTCGCCAACCTCCTGCGCATCCGGCGCCCCCAGCAGAACCGACGCGCGGATCGATGCGGGGTCTTCTGAGCGCGGGTTGTCATCGGTCACAATCACCAGATCGGCGTTGTCAGCCGCAGCCTGTCCCATCAGCGGGCGTTTGGTGGCATCACGATCCCCACCTGCGCCGACAATGGCGATGAGCCGCCCCACCACGTGCGGACGCAGTGCGCGCAAAGCGGTCGCCACCGCATCCGGCGTATGCGCGTAGTCCACAAACACCGTGGCCCCGTTCTCACGCTTTGCCGCCAGTTGCATCCGACCCCGCACCGTCTTGAGGTCTTCAAAGGTGTCAAATACATGGTTCGGCTTTTCACCGCAGGCCACTACAAGTGCTGCCGCCAGCATCACGTTTTCCGCCTGAAAATCACCGATCAGGTTCAGGCGGCGCACGTAGGATTTACCCAGATGGTAAAACTGCACGGTCTGACCCGTTGCATCGACCTGAACATTCCCCAGATGGAAATCACCGATATCGCGCCCGACCGAGACCACCGGGCACCCGCGCGCATTGGCGATGGCGGCCATATCGACACCGCGCTCTTCCTCGATATTGATCACGGCCTTGGCGTCCTCCGGCAGGACCCGCGCAAAGAGCCCCGCCTTGGCATCGAAATAGGCTTCGAAGCTTTCGTGATAATCCAGATGGTCCTGGCTGAAGTTGGTGAACCCTGCCGCCTTGAGCGTCACGCCATCGAGGCGACGCTGATCCAATCCGTGGCTGGAGGCTTCCATCGCTGCATGGGTCACA
Source organism: uncultured Roseobacter sp. (assembly GCF_947501835.1). Taxonomy (NCBI): domain Bacteria; kingdom Pseudomonadati; phylum Pseudomonadota; class Alphaproteobacteria; order Rhodobacterales; family Roseobacteraceae; genus Roseobacter; species uncultured Roseobacter sp. Next base: position 521,726 of record NZ_CANMXR010000001.1, read on the forward strand.
CCGTGATCTGCCGCCTGAGCGAGCGCCCGGTGCAGCGTGATCGGCTCCGGCGTGGTGTGCATCAGGGGCGCGGTCCAGGACCCTTCGACGCCGGTCGTGCCGAGGTTGATCGCCTGATGCCCCAGCATCGTCCAGATCTGTCGCACGAAGGTGCTGACGGAGGTTTTACCATTGGTCCCCGTCACGGCGACAACCACCGGGGGCTGGCGCCCGAACCACAGCGAGGCGGTGCGCGCCAGTGCTTCACGCGGCTCGGTCGTGACGACAACGGCGGCATCGCTTTCAGCCAGCACATCGCGGGCGATCTCTGCACCCGTCGCATCGGTCAGGATCGCGGCAGCACCCATTCGCAGGGCATATTGGATGAACTCACCGCCGTGCATCTTGACCCCCGGCATGGCGGCAAAGAGGAATCCCTCCTCCACATCCCGGCTGTCCACGGCAAGACCGGTGATCTGCGGGTTCCGCCCGGCCTTGGCCGTCAGTCCCAGTGAGGAAAGTGATTTTATGTCAGCGCTCATGCCGGGCCTTTTCGGCTTAGTTCTTGGTGAGCTTTATATCCGTCAATTCCACAGGTTCAACGGTTGGTCTGAGGCCCAGCAAGGGGGCCACGCGTTTGATCATCTCCGCCGCCACGGGCACGGCGGTCCATCCGGCGGTCCTGCGCGGCTCGTCACCGATGGTATCCACCGGCTCGTCCAACGTCACAATCAATACGTAGCGCGGGTCATGTGCCGGGAAAATCGAGGCAAAGGTCGCGATCACCTTGTCATCATAATAACCACCCTGACGGCGCGGTTTGTCGGCCGTGCCGGTTTTGCCGCCCACAGCATAGCCCGCTACATCACCAAAGCTGGCGGTGCCCTCGGTGACGACGCGGCGCAGCATCTTGCGCGCCTCGGCGGATGTTCTTTCCGAGAAAACACGCGCGCCGGATTGCGGGCCATCCTGCTTGAGCAGCGTGGGCTTCACTTTCAACCCGCCATTGGCGATCGCAGCGTATCCTGCTGCCAAGTGCATCGGCGAGGTCGACAGCCCATGGCCATAAGAGATGGTCATGGTGCTCAGCTCGGACCAATTTTTGGGCAGAAGCGGTTTGCCTGTTGCGGCCTCCACGATCTCGAAATCCGTGGCCTCCAGCATGCCAAGCTCGCCCAGGAACGCACGTTGACGCGCCACGCCGATTTGCTGTGCCAGCCGTGCCGTGCCGATGTTGGAGCTTTTCTCGATGATCTTGGAGACGGTCAGCTCATTGCCATAGTTGCGAAAATCCCGGATGCGGAACTTCCCCCAACGCAATGGCCCCTTGGTGTCGATCACCGTGGAGGGGTTGACCAGCCCCAGATCCATCGCCTGCGCCACAGTGAAGATCTTGAAGGTAGAGCCAAGCTCGTAAACGCCCTGCACCGAGCGATTGAAAAGCGGGCTGTCGGAGGCATCGCCCTGAACCGCGGGACGTGGGCGGTTGTTGGGGTCAAAATTCGGCAGCGAAACCACGCTGACGACCTCTCCGGTATGCACATCCATCAGGATCGAGGTCGCCCCTTTGGCGTTCATCAGCTTCATGCCGCCATAAAGCACGCGCTCCGCGGCGGCCTGAACCGTCAGGTCCAGCGACAGCTGCAGGGGCTTGTTGCCATTCGCCGGGTCGCGCAGGTAGTCGTCGAAATACTTCTCCACCCCTGCCACGCCGATGACTTCAGCGGCATGTACGCCTTCCCGACCGTAGCTTGCGCCGCCCATGACATGGGCCGCAAGACGCCCATTGGGATAGAGGCGCATGTCGCGGGACCCAAAAAGCAACCCCGGATCGCCGATTTCATGCACCGCCTGCATTTGCTCCGGGCTGATCTTGCGCTTGATCCAGATGAATTTGCGCTTGCTGGTAAAATCCTCCAGCAAGTCATCGGCATCAAGGTCCGGAAACACACGGGCCAGCTCCCGCGCAGAATGCGCCGGGTCGATCATCTGCGGTGGCTGCGCGTAAAGTGAATGCGTCTCAAAATTGGTGGCCAGCAGACGCCCGTAGCGGTCGACAATATCTGCGCGGCTGGCATGGATGCGGGCGCCCGGTGCTTCGGCCTGCGGCTCCATCGGCTCTGCGGTTGCCAGCAGCCCCATGCGCGTGCCGATGACACTGAACGCCACGACAAAGAACAACCCAAGCACCAGCAGGCGGCCCTCGGCGCGTTGTCGGGCCTGGTCGCGCATCTGCTCGTGGCGGATGCGGATGTTTTCGCGTTCAATCGCGTCGGGGTTTTCGCCCTTTTCGCGGGCTTCCAGAATACGCGCGAGCGGGCGAAGCGGTGTGCGGATCATGGGCGGGCCTCTTCATTCGATGCGTCCCCGAGGTTGGATACATCTACCGGATTGGTGATGGGCAAAATCGGATCGGGCGGGTAGGCCACCTGATCAACAAAACCGAACTGTTCCGGGCGCAGTTCCAGCAGGCCCAATCGGTCAAAATTGATCTCGGCAAGATCGCGCAAACGGTCCGGACGGTTGAGATAGGCCCATTCCGCCCGCAACACCGCCAAACGTTCATGCGCTTCGCGGATGTCCTGACGCAGATCTCTGGTCTCGCTCAGCGCCGCCTGGGTCGCGTAGTTTTCGCGGTAGGCCCAGAAGGCGAGGCCAATCACGCCAAGGGTGGTGAGAATGTAAAGGACCGTCCGCATCACTATACCTCTTTGACCATCGGCATCCCGATGGCTTTCGCGTCTATTTCCTGGGCTGGCGCATCGGTGCGCTCGGCCACCCGCAGTTTCGCCGAACGGGCCCGCGGGTTGGCGGCAATCTCAGCAGCATCCGCGGCAACGGCCTTGCGCGATTTCAACGTGAACGCGGGCGGGTCCTGTTCGATCTGGGGGGCGTATCTGTTGGCATTGCCGCCGGCACCTGCCCGCGCGGTCAGGAAGCGTTTGACCATGCGGTCCTCCACGGAGTGAAACGTGACTACCGCGAGTTTTCCACCGGGCGCCAAAGCCCGTTCGGCCGCCATAAGCCCCTGAAAAAGCTCGCCATACTCGTTGTTCACCGCAATGCGTAGCGCCTGAAAGCTCCGCGTTGCCGGATGCGATTGCCCCGGCTTGGCCCGCGGCAAGCAGCCTTCGATGATGCTCGCCATCCGCAAGGTGGTGGTGATCGGATCCAGCGCGCGTTCCCGCACGATCGCCTTGGCAATGCGGCGGCTGGCACGCTCTTCACCGTAGTGAAACAGGATATTGGCAAGCGTCTCTTCGGCAGCGTCATTGACGATGTCTGCCGCCGACACGCCGTCCTGGCTCATGCGCATGTCCAGCGGACCGTCCCGCATGAAGGAAAACCCGCGTTCCGCCAGATCCAGCTGCATCGAGGACACGCCCAGATCAAGCACGACACCGTCCAGATCGGTCGCATATGTGTCCATCTTGGAAAAGACGCCCTGCTGCTGCAGCAGCCGCGCGCCGTATTGGCCGGACCAGTCGGCCGCCATCTCGAAGGCCAGCGGATCGCGATCCACGGCGATGACCTTATCCGCGCCCGCCTCCAACAAGCCGCGCGTGTAGCCACCCGCCCCAAAGGTGCCGTCAAGCCAAACGCCCGTGACCGGGGCGACAGCCTTCAGGATCGAGGGCAACAGAACCGGAATGTGGGGGGCAGACGTGTCAGAGGGGGCCGCAGCAGCCATGTGTCACTCCCCTTGCTTGGCATCCAAAAACGCCAGCGGATCGAAGTCTTGCGGCAGCTCGTCCAACCAGGCTTCGGTTTTGGCCGCCTCTTCCGCCTCATAGGTCTCGGGCTGCCAGATCTGGAAAGTATCGCCTGCGGCAATGAAGAAGGCTTCCTTATCAAGGCCGATTTTCTGACGCAGCTTGGCGGGCAGCACCAGCCGCCCGGTCTCATCCACGGACGTCGGAAAGGACTGACCGTGAAAGAGACGCTGCAGCATTTTGCGTTCCATCGATCCGCGCGGCAGCGCATCGATCTTGTCATCGACCTCGTTGATCGCCTCAACGGTATAGCATTCCAGATAATTGCGGCGGTGATCGCCGTAGACAATCACCAATTCGGGGGCATCGCCGGAGGTCCAGTTCGGATCAGCAGCTTCGATCACACGCCGAAAAGAGGCTGGGATAGAGACCCGCCCCTTTGTGTCGACCTTGTGATGGCTTTCGCCTCTGAACCTGCGGCCCACTGCCTTATCCCAATCTTCGGCGCCACTTTAAGGTTGACGCCTATCCCCCTGCCGTGAAATGGAAACGGCGGGTTGATCTGCTGCCACTGATCAACCCGCCGCCCTCGTCCCGCTCCTGCGGGGAAGTCCAGCTGCGCGCGCCACCTGGGGGGATGTCTGCTCGCTCGCGCGCCGGATCTCTTGGTCGGATGAAAGCGAGGTGCCTGTATGAAACCTGCTAGAGTTTTTGATTTGCGTGGGGTCGTTTGGTGCCCCTGGCTCGTTCTCATCTGATGTAGAAAGGTATAGCGCGGGAAATCATGGTACGGCAAGGGATTTTTGGTTACTAAATCCCTAAATCTTGCTTTCGAGGTTAACGAAAAACAATATATAGTTGTATATTCCACTGTTAAGAGGAACAAATAGCGTCCAAGGACAATTGAAACACAAGATATAGATCCAAGCAGAAAGCAAAAATTTTCCCTCGATTTCCCAAATAAATTGGTCGCGCACCAATTGCGGATCCTTTGTTTCCCTTATGTTCCACCATGCCCGGTCGCAAATTCTCAGATTCCTTCAGGAAATGGGCCATTTTTGATTCGTTTCCGGCGCAAACCAACGAGTCACCCCTGTGACCCATTCAACACGTCCCATCAATTCCCATGCTGATCTCATCCGAAAGCATCAACTTGATGCTGCGCGCACGGCTGTGGGCGCGTAGTAGAAAGATAACGCAATAGAAATCCAATGAGACCGCCCCATGAGCCTCCCCATCAATATCCTCAGCAGATCCTTCCGGCTCATTCTTGCAGCCCCGACCCAAACCCTGAAGGTCATTGCGCCGGGCATGATCGTGAGCGGCTATGCCACATATCTGCTTTTCAACAGCCTGGGCGGTTTGGGCAACGATCTGCTGGATGCTCCTGCCGCGATCAATTTCCCGCTGTTTGGCGGCGCACTCCTGCTCAGTATCCTGGGGTGGATGACCTTTGCGATTCTCTGGCATCGATATGCGCTGCTGCAAGGGGACGACCGGGACCATATCATGCGCCCGACAGCGGCCATCTTCGGTCAGTACTTCAAGGGTGCATTGGTCGTCGGGGTGATTTCGTTTCTCGCCGCCCTGCCCGGTGGCTTTGTGCTTGGCTTCGTTCTGGCCATTCTGGCGGCGACAAGTGCGAGCATCATTACCCTCGCCTCCATCGCTCTCAGCCTGGCCTTTGCTATGTTCCTGTCCTGGGTTCTGCTGCGGGTCAGCCTGATCCTGCCAGCCGCAGCCACCGGGCAGCAGTTGCGCTATTCCGAAAGCTGGCAGGTGACCAAGGCTGTGTCGCGTGACATTCTGTGGACGGCCGTGTTGCTGGGCGTGCTGAATGTTGTGGTCGAGCAGCTCGCAACAGGCCTGGCGACAGCTATGCCCGCGTATCTAGGTCTCTTTGTCATTCTGCAAATCATGGTGCAGTCGCTGATCTACATCAGCGTGCTCAGCACACTCTATGGATACCTGCTGCAGGGCCGGTCACTCGACTGAAGCGGCAACGGGCTTTACGCCATCCCGCCTTTGATCAGGCCCTGCGCGATCTGCGCATAGGCCTGAGCCATCGCGCCATCACCCACGGCAATGGGGGTGCCGCCGTCGCCCGCCAGCCGTGTTTCCAGATCAATCGGCAGCGCCCCCAGCAGGGGCACACCAAGTTTCTCAGCCTCGGCGGCCACGCCGCCCTGCCCAAATATCTGATGTTCGGACCCGCAGTCGGGGCAGACAAACATCGACATGTTCTCGATCAGCCCCAACACCGGCGTCTTCAACGTGTCGAACATATCTAGAGCCTTACGGGCATCTATAAGAGCCACATCCTGCGGGGTGCTCACAACAATGGCGCCGGTGAGTTCAGACTTGGTACAAAGCGTCAGCTGAACATCCCCCGTGCCCGGCGGCAGATCGACAAGCAGAACGTCCAGCTCCCCCCATTCCACCTGCCCCAGCATCTGCTGCAACGCGCCCATGAGCATCGGACCACGCCAGACCACCGCCTTCCCCTCTTCGAGCATGAAGCCGATGGACATGAGTGTCACGCCATGCGCGTGCAATGGAATGATGGTCTTGCCATCCGGCGAGGCCGGGCGCTTGTTCACCCCCATCATCCGTGGCTGGCTGGGACCATATATATCGGCATCCAGCAGCCCGACTTTACGACCCGCCCGCGCCAGCGCCACGGCCAGGTTTGACGAAACGGTGGATTTGCCCACCCCGCCCTTGCCCGAGCCGATGGCCAGAATGCGTTTGACACCGCTGGGTTTCGTCGGCCCTGCCTGCGGTTTTGGATGCCCACCGATCTTGAGGCTGGGGGGCGCGGGCTTTTTTTCCGCCGGACCATGGGCGGTCAGCGCAACGGAGGCGGTATCGACGCCCGGCAGCTCCGCAACGACCTTTTCTGCAGCATCCCGCAGCGGGGCCATCTGGCGCGCAACCTCGGGGCTCGGGGCCTCAATCACAAAGCGCACGGCATCGCCGTCGATGGTCAGCGCACGAATCAAATCATGCTCAAGGAGGCTTTTGCCGTCTGGCAGCGCAACACGGCTCAGAGCCGCTTCGATTTCGGCTTTCGTTACAGACATGCTCATTTTCTCCTCATTAGCGCTGCGTTCTTAAGCGCCTGTTGCCGCTAACATAATGTAAGCGTTCAAACTGCTTAACCCTATAGCGATACGCATAAATTTACGCTAGGTCGCCCATGCATTTGCTGCATAGCAGCATTGAAAATCTAGGCATTGTGCACCCGCAGCATATTCCTAAATATAGGACACAAGAACGAACACGAACGAAACTCGAGGCGAAAACAATGGCCTATTACACAAACACAGCATCTGCCAGTGTGATCGAACGGATCCTGGCCGCAACCGCAAACCTGCTGCACTCGGCAGCCGCACGCTACGCACGGTACCGCATCTATAGCCAGACATATGCCGAATTGGCGGAACTGGGTGATCGCGAACTGGCCGACCTCGGCCTGTCCCGCTCGATGCTGCGCGGCCTGGCCTGGGAAACAGCACAGAAACAAACAGGCGTCTAAGCCTGAACCGGATCAGATGTTCCTATCCTCCCTTTGGACATCTGTAACACAGCGGCGGCATTCATCCTCCTCCCGGATGCCGCCGCCATGAACAAAAGCGCTCAGATGCGCGCCGGCCCTCTCCGACACAGCGTCGCCGCGGGCGGGTTACCAGATCAGGCATTCCTCTCCTCCTCCCTGGGATGTCTGTAACTTGGCAGCGGCATTCATCCTCCTCCCGGATGCCGCTGTCCCTAATCTTCAAGCCAACCGGCTTGGTGTCATACGCTTCGGGGACAATCCTCCTCCCTGATCTCCGAAGCGGACAAAGAAGGCGGCGCCCTCCTCCCGGGCGCCGCCTTTTCTTTTTGCAAAACCTCCATCGTCCCCCCGCCGGCGACACAGAGTGCGGTGCCGCCTTGGGCTGAAAACTGCTCAAATTGTCGCGATCTGAGTGACTTAACCCCTGTTCCTGATAGGATCGCGTGAGGGGTGCGAGGATAATTCCGCAGATCTTCCGGGCAGATGACCGGGGATGTGGCGCGAAAAACGGGTTGGTGCGACATGCCAGTTTTCATCAGATTGACGAATTCGGATATCACGGATGCGTCCTTTTGGGCGTCTCTGGACATCGGCCCCGACAGCACCATCGACGCCCGCAGCCTCAGCGACCGGTTCCAGATCACGCTGACGGGCAACTCGATCACCTTCACTGACACCAACAGCGGCGTCACCACCACCTACACCGATACCGACCTGGCAGGCGGTTCGTTCAGCGAATTCGTCGAGTTCCGCGGAAACGACGCCGACAACGACGTCAGCGGATCTGTTGGATTGAACGCGCGTGGGTATCGCGGTGGCGGGGGCGACGATACCTTCACGGACGACGGCACCCTCGGCGGCACCATACGCGGCGGGCGCGGTGATGATGTGCTGCAAGGCGGCAGCGGCAACAACAACATGGACGGCGGGCGCGGCGACGACATCCTGCGCGGCGGGGGCGGCAACAATAACATCCTGCGCGGGGGCAGCGGCGATGACACGCTTTTTGCCGAGGACGGTGGCGGCAACCTCGAAGGCGGCAGCGGCGACGACACGATTTTCGCGGGCCTGAATACCGGGTTCGTACAGGGGGGCACCGGCGATGACAGCCTGATTGTACCGCAGGGCTCCACCGTCAATCCGTTTTCCGCCACAGGCGGGACCGTAAATCTACCGAACGGCAATAGTTTTACCTACCTTAACATCACGAATGTGACGGTTGCCTGTTTCACCGAAGGCACCCCGCTTGCCACGCCGCGGGGGGACGTCGCGGTGGAAGACATGAGCGTTGGGGATCTGGTTGAGACGCTGGATCACGGGCCGCGCCCGATCCGCTGGATCGGCAAGCGGGCCGTGGTCGGCAAAGGCCATCTTGCGCCCACTACATTCATGCCCGGCAGCATCGGAAATGCGCAAAAGATCAGCCTCTCGCCGCAGCACCGCGTCCTCTTATCAGGCTGGAAATGTGAGTTGATGTTTCAGGCGCCCGAGGTGCTTTGCGCCGCCAAGCACCTATGCGACGGGGATCAGGTTTTTGCAACGCCTTGCGAGACCGTCACCTATTATCACATCATGTTTGACCGACATGAGATCGTCTTCTCTCAGGGCGCACAACTGGAAAGCTTCTTCGCGGGAGATCATATTTTGCAGGCGGATCAGGCCAGCTATGACGAATTGGTCGACATCTTCCCTGAGATTGCCGAGGGTCATCGCGGGCCGCTGCGCGCCGCGCGGCCCTTTGTGAAAAGCTATGAAGCCGCAGCACTGTTGCGCAGCAAGGTCGGCTAAGCGCTCAAAACGGGATATCGTCGCACCCGGTCACGAATTTCGCGACCACCTTTTTGACACCCGCCTTTTCAAACGCGATCTCCAGCTTGTCGCCTTCGATGCCCTGAATAGCCCCATAACCGAACTTCTGGTGGAATACGCGCTCGCCCATGGTGAAACTGGAAACCGCGGACATGTCGATGACGGTGTTCTTGCTTTCGCGCGGCTGGCTGACCGGGCGTTCCTGACTGCGAGCCTGCAAGCGTCGCCAGCCCGGTGAATTATAGACATTTGCCTCTGCCGCCGCGTCATGCAGGTTGGACGTCGGCGCCGCCGCACCATAGCCACCGCCGTAGAGGCCCGGCGGGGTCAGGACCTCGACATGCTCCTCGGGCAACTCGTCAATGAACCGCGAGGGCATCGAACTTTGCCACTGGCCGAACACCCGCCGGTTGGCCGCAAAGGAAATCGTGCAGACCTCTTCGGCCCGCGTGATACCAACGTAGGCCAGACGGCGTTCTTCCTCCAGGCCCTTCATCCCGCTTTCATCCATCGAGCGTTGCGAGGGGAAGAGGCCGTCCTCCCACCCCGGCAGGAACACCACCGGAAACTCCAGCCCCTTGGCCGCATGCAGCGTCATGATCGACACCTTTTCGCCGCCATCATCGCTCTCATTGTCCATGATCAGGCTGACATGTTCGAGGAAGCCTTGCAGGTTCTCGAAGTTATGCAGCTGGTTGACCAACTCCTTGAGGTTTTCCAACCGCCCGGGCGCCTCGGGCGTCTTGTCGTTTTGCCAATGCGCGGTATAGCCGCTCTCATCCAGGATGATCTCTGCCAGCTCCACATGGCTGACGTCAGGTGGGCCATATTCCATCTGGACCGGGCCATCCTCGATCACGTCATCGGTCTCGGACACCGACAGCAGGCGCCCTTTTGTCATCTTGCCCCAGCGGTTGATACCCTCAACAAGCTGCGCCAGCGCCGCCCCACCCTTGCCGCCGATGGCACGCGTCTCCACCACGATCCGTGCCCCTTCGAGCAGTGCGACGCCGTTTTCCCGCGCGGTACGCTGAATGGTCTGTTGTGCCTTGTCGCCAAGGCCGCGTTTGGGCGTGTTCACGATCCGCTCAAAGGCCAGATCATCGTCCGGGCTGACCACAACGCGGAAATAGGCCATCGCATCGCGGATTTCCATCCGCTCATAGAAGCGCGGGCCGCCGATGACGCGGTAGGGCAGCCCGATGGTCAGGAACCGATCCTCAAAAGCGCGCATCTGATGCGACGCGCGCACCAGGATGGCCATTTGATCGAGGCCAAAGGGCTTCATCCCGCGGGTGCCGCGTTGTGCGGCCTCGACCTCCTCGCCGATCCACCGCGCCTCTTCCTCGCCGTCCCAGTGGCCGATCAAACGGATTTTTTCGCCCTCGGTCAGGTCGGTGAACAGCGTCTTGCCCAGCCGCCCCTCGTTGCCTTCGATCACACCGGAGGCGGCAGCCAGAATATGCGGGGTGGAGCGGTAATTCTGCTCCAGCCGAACCACATGAGCGCCCGGAAAATCCTTTTCAAACCGCAGGATATTGCCCACTTCGGCACCGCGCCAGCCATAGATCGACTGGTCATCGTCACCCACACAGCAGATGTTCTTGTGCCCCCCCGCCAGCAGGCGCAGCCAGAGATATTGGGCCACGTTCGTATCCTGATATTCGTCGACGAGGATGTAGGCGAACCAGCGCTGGTATTGCGCCAACACATCCGGATGCGCCTGAAAAATCGTGACCATGTGCAGCAAGAGATCACCGAAATCGACTGCGTTCAATTCCAGTAAACGGCGCTGATATTGCGCATAAATTTCCGTACCACGATGATTATAGGCGCCTGCATCGCTGGCGGGCACTTTCTCCGGCGTCAGGGCGCGGTTTTTCCAGCCGTCGATGATGCTGGCAAGCTGCCGGGCGGGCCAGCGTTTGTCATCGATGTTGGCGGCAGAGACCAATTGCTTGAGCAGCCGCAACTGATCATCCGTGTCCAGAATCGTGAAATTCGACTTCAGGTGGATACGATTAGGTTGAACCGATTGCTGATCAGGCGGCACTGGAACGGGGCCAAGGTCATATGCATCATCAATTCCCGGTTGCTCCGAACCCTGCTTCCTAAGATCCCCGATATCACACCCCACCAGTTCCGCGTGCCGCCGCAACAGCTTCACACAGATCGCATGAAAGGTGCCCAGCCAGGGCATTCCCTCGACCTGCTGACCCAACATCTGGCCCACGCGGTTTTTCATCTCACGCGCGGCCTTGTTGGTGAAAGTCACCGCCAGCACCTCGTTGGGTCGCGCCCGCCCGGTGTTCAGCAAATGCACAATCCGCGCCGTCAGCGCCCGGGTTTTGCCCGTCCCCGCACCGGCCAGCATCAGAACCGGGCCGTCCAACTGCTCCACCGCGGCGCGCTGTGCCGGGTTCAGACCATCCAGATAGGGCCGCGGACGGGCGGCCATCGCCCGCGCACTCAGTGATGCGCCATCAAAGGCGTCCATTTCATCAAAACTGCTCATGGCGCCATCTTACCCCGGACTGGCCTCGGTTTAAAGCTATGTTCTTATAATGTTCGACAGGTCCTGTGACGCATGGGAACCCGCCCAAACTAGGATAAATGCAACTGAAATACCGGCTGGAACGGCACGCATTTACCGTTGGCAGATCAAGAGATTAAGGAATTCGAAATCTTAACACCTCATCCCGGTACATGGTGTTTCAGAGGAGTGTATCGCGTGGAAGTGGTAGAACTGTCCAACAAGATTTCGGATCATATCAAAGAGAAAACGTCTTCGGTCCGGATTCGCAAATACGGTGTTGTTGCCCTGCTGGTCTTCATGGCCGCCGCCAATATCTTCGCCAACATCAAGCTGCCCTACCCGATTGTCGACTGGATGCTGGAGACGGACATCAAGCAGGAGGCTAAACTCTGGCGCAAACGCGTGCTCGATCAGTTGGACCACGGCGCGCGTGCATTTGTGCCCGATACGGACATCGGTCCGGGCAATCAGGGTTTGAATTCCAGCAGCCCCATCGTCGACAGCAAATACAGCCTTACCTCTCGAGACACGCTGTTCTTGTCACAGATCACGCGGGCCTCCGACATTTACCGGTTCAAACTCTTCGACGCCGAGGGCAACGTCTTCTGGTCCAGCCGCGCCTCGGACATCGGCGGCGTCAATGCCACACCCTATTTCTCCGAGCAGGTCATGCAGGGAGAGGCGTATTACACGCATTCAACCAAATCAGCCTCCGAGGTGGATGATTTTGAGCTGCACGCCTTGGCCGACACCAACGAAATGTCGCGCGAGGTGGCCGAAGTCTACACGCCGGTGGTGATTGACGGGGCCGTTGTGGGCGCGATCGAGTTCTACACTGACATGACCGACATCCGCGACACCTATGCCTGGCGCATCGAGTGGTTGATGATGACCCTGTCCGCGATCTTCATGACCATCTTTTCCGTCATTGTGTCGTCGGTTTTGCGCCGAGGGCGGCGGCAGATGCTTGAGCTGGAGACCCGGACGACCCAGGAACGTCAATCGCTTGAGCGGCAGATGCAGCTGGCCCGTGAGGTGAGTCTGCTCGGCGAGTTGAACGAATGGCTGCAATCCAGCCGGTCACTCGACGAACTCTTTGAAATGGTCGCGCGTTTCATGACGCACATGCTGCCGGATTGTGAAGGGAGCGTCTATGTATATTCCAATTCGCGGGATGTGCTGGACGGTGCCGCCGCCTGGAATGAAGGCACGCATAAAGCGCATATTCATCCCGAGGAATGCTGGGGCCTGCGGCGTGGGCGCACCTATATCTATGGTACCTCCAGCATCGATTTCGTCTGCGAGCATGCGGAGCCCCATGACGACCGCCCCTATTTCTGCTTCCCGATCTTGGCCCATGGCGAAACCGTTGGCCTGATGCATCTGAAAGCGAAATCCATGGTCCCCGTCGAGGTTTTTCGCGAAAACCAGAAGCTCGCGCAAATGTGCGCCGAACAGATCAGCCTCGCCATTGCCAATGTGCAGATGCGCGACCAACTGCAGGAACGCTCGGTGCGCGACCCTCTGACGGGTCTGTTCAACCGTCGGCATATGACGGATTATCTGCGGACAATGATCCAGAGCGCACAGCGGAACGAGAGCCCGTTTAGCATGCTCTACATGGATGTGGATCACTTCAAGAAATTCAACGACAACCACGGGCATGATGCGGGCGACATGGTCCTGCGCACAGTGGGCGAAGCGCTGGAACGGGCCTGCGATGGCGATGAGATTGCCTGCCGAATGGGCGGCGAAGAATTCATGCTGCTGCTGCCGGGCACAGATCGTCAGACGGCCGAACACCGCGCGGAAAAGCTGCGCCGCGCCATCGAAGCCATCACACTACGCTATGGCGAAAAGAATCTGCCACGGATCACCGTTTCGGTTGGGGTCGCGCTTTTCCCGGACCATGGCCAGATGCCACAGGACCTGCTGCGTGTGGCCGATGACGCGATGTATGACGCCAAAGCACAGGGTCGCAATCTGGTGGTCGTTGGCGGGACCAACGGCGGAGGGCGCAACGAAGATGCCGAAGAAATGGCGGACCGCGCATTCGAAGCGCAGGCGGAACATGTGTCGCGGGCCAGTTAGACATTGAAGGCGAAGCTGAACGGGGTCGAACCGGTGTAAAACGCGCTTTCCGGCTCCACGATTGGTTGCTAGCGTCCCGGCATGGATTTGCACAGCACCTACCCTGCCCTCGTTGACCTGCGCACCCGCGCGCAAAAACGCATTCCGAAATTTGTCTGGGAATATCTCGACAGTGGCACGGGCCATGAGGCCACCAAAACCCGCAACCGAACCTGCCTGGACCGGATCGGCTTTGCACCCGCAATTCTGCGCGGCGAATTCACACCGGATTTGAGCGCCCGCCTATTTGGCGACGATCTGCCGCTGCCTTTCGGTGTGGCGCCCGTGGGTATGTCCGGGCTGATCTGGCCGGACGCCGAGGGACATCTGGCGCGGTGCGCGGCGCGCGCAGGCATCCCCTATACGCTGTCGACCGTGGCCACGCAGTCACCGGAGGATCTCGCCCCCCATTTGGGTCCGGCGGCGTGGTTTCAAATGTATCCACCGCGCGACGAGGACATCCGCTGGGACATGCTGGCCCGCGCCAAGCTGGCCGGTTTCAAAACGCTGGTGCTGACCGTGGATGTGCCGGTGGCCTCGCGCCGCGAACGGCAAACACGCTCTGGCCTGACCATGCCCCCACGGCTTACACCACGTTTGATGGGGCAGATTGCGCTGCGCCCCGCCTGGGCGCTGGCGATGGCGCAGCGCGGTCTGCCAAAGATGCGAACCCTGGAAAAATATGCGCCACAGACGGCAACGCCGCTGTCCTCCACCGCGCACGTCGGCTACCTGCTGCGCACCTCGCCGGATTGGGACTATGTCGCATGGCTGCGCGATGCCTGGGACGGGCCGTTTGTCCTCAAAGGGGTGCTGCGCCCGGAAGATGCGCAGCCCGCGGAACAGGCGGGTGTGGATGCGCTTTGGGTGTCGAACCACGCCGGGCGGCAGTTTGATGCCGCGCCGGCGAGCATCGACGCCCTGCCCGACATCCGCGCCGCAACCAGGCTGCCCCTGATTTTTGACAGCGGCATCGAAGGTGGCCTTGATATCCTGCGTGCCCTCGCCCTGGGTGCAGATTTTGTCATGCTGGGACGTGCATTTCACTTTGCCCTTGCCGCCCTGGGTCCCAAAGGCGTCGACCACCTTGTGGACTTACTGACCAAGGATCTCATTTCAAACATGGGCCAACTGGGCGCGCGCAGGCTGCAGGATTTGCCACCGCCCCTAAGATTGACCTAACCTCGCGCAGGCACCGAAGGGACGATGGTCACTTTACATTTTCGTCGCAAAATGCTGCGGTGCGGCGGAAATAACCGGCTCTACCCAATACTACGCGTTTACGCGCCAAGATAATCTTTCTACACAGACGCACCCGACCAACACCGAAAGAAACCATCTCATGCCAGAATTCAGCAAAATCCTGATTGCCAATCGTGGCGAAATCGCCATCCGCATCATGCGCGCCGCCAATGAGATGGGTAAGAAAACAGTCGCGGTCTATGCTGAGGAAGACAAGCTGGGCCTGCACCGTTTCAAGGCGGATGAGGCCTACCGGATTGGCGAAGGATTGGGACCCGTGGCCGCCTATCTGTCGATTGACGAGATGATCCGGGTGGCCAAGGCGTCGGGCGCCGACGCGATCCATCCGGGATATGGGCTATTGTCTGAAAACCCCGAATTTGTGGATGCTTGTGACCAGAACGGCATCACCTTCATCGGGCCACGTGCGGAAACGATGCGCGCGCTGGGGGACAAGGCCTCGGCCCGCCGCGTTGCCATGGCCGCAGATGTGCCGGTGATCCCGGCCACTGAAGTGCTGGGCGATGACATGAAAGCGATCAAAGCGGAAGCGAAGGAGATCGGCTATCCGCTGATGCTGAAGGCCTCCTGGGGCGGTGGCGGGCGCGGCATGCGCCCGATCAACGCCGAAGCTGAGCTGGAGGAAAAAGTGCTGGAGGGCCGCCGCGAGGCCGAAGCGGCCTTTGGCAATGGGGAAGGCTATCTGGAAAAGATGATCCTCAAGGCCCGTCATGTGGAGGTGCAAATCCTCGGCGATAAACACGGCGGCATGTATCACCTTTACGAGCGGGACTGCTCTGTTCAGCGACGCAACCAAAAAGTAGTAGAGCGCGCGCCTGCCCCCTATCTGACCGAGGCGCAGCGCGCAGAGGTCTGTGAGCTGGGCTATAAAATCTGCAAACACGTGAATTATGAATGCGCCGGGACCGTCGAATTCCTGATGGATATGGAGGACGGCAAGTTCTATTTCATTGAGGTCAATCCGCGCGTTCAGGTCGAACATACCGTGACCGAAGAGGTCACCGGCATCGACATCGTGCAGGCACAGATCCTGATCGCCGAGGGCAAGACCATCGCGGACGCCACGGGCAAGCCCACGCAAGGTGACGTGCACCTCACCGGGCACGCGCTGCAGACCCGGATCACCACCGAAGATCCGCAGAACAATTTCATCCCCGATTATGGCCGTATCACCGCCTTCCGCGAGGCGACCGGCATGGGCATCCGGCTCGATGGCGGCACCGCCTATTCCGGCGGCGTGATCACGCGCTACTATGACAGCCTGCTGGTGAAAGTGACCGCCAAGGCGCAGACGCCCGAAGCCGCGATCGCGCGGATGGACAGAGCCCTGCGCGAGTTCCGTATCCGCGGGGTCAGCACCAACATCGCCTTTGTCGAGAACCTGCTGAAGCATCCGACCTTCCTCGACAATACCTACCACACCAAATTCATCGACGAGACGCCGGACCTGTTCCAGTTCAGCCGCCGCCGGGATCGCGGCACCAAGGTGCTGACCTATATCGCGGACATCACGGTGAACGGGCACCCGGAGACCAAGGATCACCCGCGCCCCGGTGCCCATGTCCGAGACCCACGCCCCCCGGCGCTGAAAGCCGAACCGATGATGGGCACGCGCAATCTGCTGGAGCAAAAAGGCCCGCAGGCCGTTGCCGACTGGATGAAACAACAGCGCCAGTTGCTGATTACCGACACCACCATGCGCGACGGTCACCAGTCGCTGCTGGCCACGCGGATGCGCAGCCATGACATGATCAAGGTCGCCCCTGCCTACGCCGCCAACCTGCCACAGCTTTTCAGCGTGGAGTGCTGGGGGGGCGCGACGTTCGACGTGGCCTACCGGTTCCTGCAGGAATGCCCCTGGCAGCGGTTGCGCGATCTGCGCGCGGCCATGCCCAACGTGATGACGCAGATGCTGCTGCGCGCCTCCAACGGCGTCGGCTATACCAATTATCCCGATAATGTGGTGCAAGAATTTGTCCGCGTCGCCGCGAACACCGGTGTCGATGTGTTCCGCGTGTTCGACAGCCTCAACTGGGTGGAGAACATGCGCGTCGCCATGGATGCGGTGATCGAGGCAGGCAAGGTTTGTGAGGGGTCGATCTGCTACACCGGGGACATCAACGACCCTGACCGCGCGAAGTACAACCTGCAGTACTATGTCGATATGGGTAAGGAACTGCGCGACGCAGGCGCCCATGTGCTGGGTCTCAAGGATATGGCCGGGCTGCTGAAACCCGCCGCTGCGCGTCAGCTGATCCGGGCCCTGAAATCCGAGGTCGGCCTACCGATTCACTTCCACACCCATGACACCGCCGGTGTCGCTTGCGCGACCATCCTCGCCGCCTCCGAAGCCGGTGTCGATGCGGTCGACTGTGCCATGGATGCGCTTTCAGGGAACACCAGCCAGGCCACCCTCGGCTCCGTTGTCTCGGCCCTCAAACACACCGACCGCGACAGCGGGCTGGACATGGCTGCGGTACGCGAAATCTCGGATTACTGGGAAGAGGTGCGCAGCCACTACGCAGCCTTCGAGACCGGCATGCAGGCGCCTTCATCCGAGGTTTATCTGCATGAAATGCCCGGCGGTCAGTTTACCAACCTCAAGGCGCAAGCGGCCTCATTGGGGCTCGAAGATCGCTGGCATGAGGTGGCACAGACCTATGCGGATGTGAACCAGATGTTCGGCGATATCGTGAAGGTCACGCCGTCGTCCAAGGTGGTGGGTGACATGGCGTTGATGATGGTATCGCAAGGCCTGAAGCGCGCCGATGTGGAAGACCCTGGCACGGATGTGTCCTTCCCCGACAGCGTCATTGACATGATGCGCGGCAACCTTGGGCAGCCTCCCGGCGGCTTCCCGACCGGCATCTTGGACAAGGTGCTCAAGGGCGAAAAACCCAATACCGAGCGGCCCGGCAAACACCTGCCCGCAGCAGACCTTGAAGCGCTGCGCAAGGAGGCCTCCGACGCGATGGAGGGCCGCACCGTCGATGATGAAGACCTGTCTGGTTACCTGATGTACCCCAAGGTTTTCCTGGATTACATGGGCCGTCATCGCACCTATGGCCCGGTGCGCACGCTGCCGACACGCACGTTCTTTTACGGGATGGAACCGGGCGAGGAAATCTCCGCCGAGATCGACCCGGGCAAGACGCTGGAAATCCGGCTGCAGGCCGTGGGTGACACCAATGAGGATGGCGAGGTCAAGGTCTTCTTTGAACTGAACGGCCAGCCACGGGTCATTCGGGTGCCGAACCGGTTGGTCAAGGCAACCACCGCACAGCGCCCCAAGGCAGAAGCTGGCAACGCCAACCACATCGGCGCGCCGATGCCGGGCGTTGTGGCCTCGGTGGCCGCGACGGTCGGCGGCAAGGTGAAAGCGGGCGATCTGCTGTTGACCATCGAAGCGATGAAGATGGAAACCGGCATCCACGCCGAACGCGATGCGGTGATTAAGGCCGTGCATGTCGCGCCGGGTGGGCAGATCGATGCAAAGGATCTGCTGGTCGAGCTGGAGTAAAGTGGCCACAGGCCATTGAACGCAAAGCGCTTTTTCAGTGAACTGCTTCATGCTGGTGAGGCGGTCAAAAAGATATAGACGCGGCGCGGCCCCGCTGCGCCGACCCCGCCACGCCATCAGGAGGGCCGGATGGAAATCTCTTCCTTCTCTTTTATCGTTCCCGATTATGACGCCGGGATTGCGTTTTTCTGCGACACTCTGGGATTTGAACTGATCGCGGATGAGCCACAAGGGCGCAAACGTTGGGCCGAAGTGCGTGCACCGGGCGCAACCACATCCGTTGTTCTGGCCAGAGCAAACGGCCCCGAGCAAGAAGCGATAATCGGCCAGCAAGGCGGTGGGCGGGTCTGGTTGTTCCTGAAAACCGACGATTTTGAACGTGATCACGCGCGCCTGTTGGCCCGTGGCATCATATTTGAAGAAGACCCGCGCGACGAACCCTATGGTCGCGTGGCCGTTTTCCGCGACCCGTTTGGCAACCGCTGGGATTTGCTTCAAAAAGCCAGCTGAGCTTGGGAAAAATCTCTGAATATGGCGGACCGTCAGCGGCCAAAAAAATATCCCGGTTTTGGGTTTTTCCTCTTGCAGGTGATCGGCAGCAGGGGTATTCCACGCCTCACCCAAGGAAGCGGGCGTAGCTCAGGGGTAGAGCATAACCTTGCCAAGGTTAGGGTCGGGCGTTCGAATCGCCTCGCCCGCTCCAATGGGTCCTCAGAAAAACATCGTGTTACGACGGCGTCATCTATCGCCGTTGTTGGCACGTGTTTTTTACCCTCCACAGGTTCACCGGCGAGCCTCTGGCACCACCAAAGAAAATGCACGAAAAGCCATACGATTTTAGCGTTTAGGTGGTATGCAGGTGCCGGAGATCAAATGTGAGGCACAGGTGAGAATTCTCTTAGCAGACGATCATGAATTGGTCCGCGAGACGATTGCGGCCTTTATCGAAAACGAAGATGGGTTCACGGTTGTCCAATCCAGCGACCTGACCGGCGTTGAAAAAGCGCTGGTGGCGCATGATCCCTTCGATCTGGTCTTGCTTGACTACGAGATGCCAGGAATGAACGGGTTGAACGGCCTGCAAAAAATCATGGATGCGGTGCGGCCAAGGCCCGTGGCGTTGATATCGGGATCGGCCAGCAAATCGATTGCAGAAGAAGCGCTGGAAATGGGGGCCGCTGGCTTCCTGCCAAAAACGGTTGCTGCCAAATCGCTGGTAAACGCCATACGGTTCATGGCCATGGGCGAAAAATATGCGCCCATCGACTTTATGACCCAGGAAGAGGAAGAGACCGCGCATCCACTCAAGGATTTGCTGACAGAGCGTGAGTTGCAGGTGCTTTCCGGCCTGACACGCGGCCTCGCAAACAAGGAGATCGCGCGCGAGATCGATCTGCAGGAAGTCACCATCAAGCTGCATGTCAAAACGCTTTGCCGCAAGCTGGAAGCAAAGAACCGCACTCATGCGGCGATGATCGCGAAAGAGGCAGGCCTGTTCTGACCCGCCACTCTCGCGCGCGCCTCAAAGCTCCAGACCGTCACAGACTTGAAGGTAAAACGCGTCCATCATGTCGTTGTGGTCCCATAGATTAACGGTCAGATCCTGCACATCGATGGTCACGCTGTGATCCTGGTTCTGAACCACGTGTTCCGCGACCCATTCTGATTTGGATTGACCCGCCGCCAGGAGCTCAAGCAGACGGAAGTCCAAGCGGTCATTTTCAACACCGTCACAGGTGAAGTCCTGGATCGTGTCGGTGCCGCCGTCCATATCCTCGGCGCGGAACACAAACCAATCGGTATCAGCGCCGCCCAGGGCGATATCGTCCCCTGCGCCCAGCAGGATCTTGTCGCGACCGGCGCCCGCATCAACCTGATCATCCCCTGATGAGGCGTTGATATAATCGCTGCCGGTGCCGCCGTGGATCACATCATTGCCGGTGCCGCCGTAGAGTTTGTCCTTGTCGTCGCCCCCATCAAGCCGGTCATCGCCGGTACCGCCCTTCAAAACATCACGGTCACCGCCCCCTGAGAGGATGTCATTTCCAGAGCCCCCGGTCAGATGATCGATGCCACTGCCGCCGGTCAGCTGGTCGTGTCCGGAGCCACCTTCCATCGTGTTATTGCCGTGGGCGTCGGTCAGGATATCGTTGCCCGTGCTGCCGTGCAGAACGTCATCACCCTGCCCACCGTTCAACAGGTCATCGCCAACGCCGCCTTTGAGCAGATCATTACCCGCCCCGCCGTCCATCACATCATCGCCTTCGCCACCCGCCAGCGTATCCGCGCCAGCATCACCAAAAAGGTGATCGTCGCCAGTGCCACCTGTCAGCGTGTCATT
This sequence comes from uncultured Roseobacter sp., assembly GCF_947501835.1. Taxonomy (NCBI): domain Bacteria; kingdom Pseudomonadati; phylum Pseudomonadota; class Alphaproteobacteria; order Rhodobacterales; family Roseobacteraceae; genus Roseobacter; species uncultured Roseobacter sp. Next base: position 542,576 of record NZ_CANMXR010000001.1, read on the forward strand.
ACCGGCCCCGCCATAGAGGTGATCGTTTTCCGATCCCCCCGACAGTTGATCGTGACCGTCCCCGCCGTGCAGCGTGTCTAACCCGGACCCGCCGATGAGTTCGTCATCGCCTGTCCCGCCATCGAGTTGATCATTGCCAGCGCCGCCGTGGATCATATCCGCCCCGGCCCCGCCAAAAAGCGTATCATTGTCTTCGGGCAGCAGGTTGCCCGCGGCATCGTAACGGTTGCCGAGCCCGTCATAGGTATAGGCAACGGGCGCGGCGCTTCGGTCAGAATTGCCGCCAAAGAGCTGATCATCACCATCACCCCCGGTCAGCGTGTCATTCCCGCTTTGGCCCGCGATCTTGTCGTCACCGATCCCACCATGGGCGGCATCCGCCCCGGCACCGTTTTCAATGACATCGTCGTATGAGGTGTCGCCCCCCGTTGTCGCCGCCACATTCAGATCGCGGATCAGAACAGTTGCGGCGCGATCAATCTCGGTAAACGGGTCCATGGCGCGCGGGTCTGCGGTACCATCGTTGGAATAGGATTTAGGACTGGTCGCCACCAGTTCGAGATGCGCGGTATCGCTGCCCGCTTCCTGTATCACGCGGTAGATACCCCCGGCGCTGGCCGTGGCATCGTTCATATCATGATCGCCACCATTGCCCCCAACATAGAGATTGCCATCCGCGTCATGGATCGCAGCGCCGAATGTGATCTGCGGCACGCCGTCCTGGAGAATGCCGTCGATCACCGTGCCGGTGATCTGGGTGGTCAAAATGGTCGGTACACCGCCGTCAGCCACGGTGGAGATATCGATCTGGTAGAGCGTGCTGGGGCGGCCCTCGGCGGCGGGACGCGTCACACCGAAAAAGGACCCGCTTTGCGCGTCAAAGGCCACATCCCAGAGCTGATCCGTAATCAGTGACTTGGGGAACGGAAACGTCTTTGTTGCAACGGCGCCGTCCGCGCCCACGTCGTCCACATCGATCATTGTGATGCGATCCATGCTGGACTGAAACGCCCAGAGGTTGCCATCCGTATCAAAATCCCCCGTCCAGGAGCGATAGGGTGTGGTGCCGATGCGGAAACTCGCGCCCGAGGCATCCAGCATCACCAGGTCAGAACTGGCCACGGCATTGCCAAGGCTATCCGTGCCATTCGATACGGCAAGACCGTAGATCATGTCGTCCTGAGTGTTGAACCCAATCGCATTGACCGTCACAGTCGCCGCCTCTCCGGCGCGTGTGTAGGTGCCGGCCTGCGGATCAAAGACCTGAAGGGTGCCATTGATGACCTGATAGATATTGGGCTGGCCTTCGGCAAAAGCCTTCACTTCAACGGGCTGGTCACCGATCTGCATCTGTTTTTCATAGTAATAAATCGGACCATCCGTGTGGATGACCGGACCGGTGGACTGGGTGCTGTCAATGGACCGGAACGTCAGTTCACCGATGCCGTCCACACCCTCGAAGGTGACATCATGGGCGGAAAAGCTGGCGCTGTTGGTGTCGAAACTGTCGATCACCGTACCATTCCACAGCACCTCCACCGCGCCGCTGACGGAGCCCGCGCCATAGTTGGCCGCCAGATCAAAACGGATCTCATAGACCTCGCCCAACCGGGTATCGACCGCTTGGCTCATACTGGTGTGGCCATTTGCGCCGGTGGTGACCGCCCAAACCCCCGTTTCCGCATATTGTGCGAAGCTGGTGGCGTTTTCGGTGCCATTCAGCAGGTTCGACTGCAGGAAATCGCCGAAAACAACATCGTCCCCCTTGTCGGTTCGGATCACGTCATCACCGGAGAGCCCGACCATATAGTCGGAGGCCGTGGTGCCGTACAGTGCTTCGGACAGGTGGGTGCCGATCTGGAGGGATTGATTTGGATTTACTGACATTTTTCTTTTCCTTGATTACGCGTACCGTTGATGAGGGAGCTGATTTACCAGCCGATGCCGCTGTAGGCTGGCGACGGCGGCAGGGTTTGCGCCACGCGAACAACATCGATGACGGGTGTATCGCCTGCATTCAGTGCCGCTGCGCGATAGGCCGGATTGGCATGGGTCACGATCAGCGCCTCGACGTCTTGCGTGACCTCACCCAACTCCGCACGCATCATGCCCGGCAGGTCCTTTGCCAGCGCCTGCAAACCGGGGCTGCCATGACGCACATAGGCAAGTTGCCCGGCCAGTGGCGTGTCCGGCGTGATGGCCGGGTCGTGGATGACAACCTCGACACCCTCGGCGTTGAGGGCGGCGATCACCTCCAGAATTGGGCTTTCGCGCAAGTCATCTGTCCCCGGCTTGAAAGCCAGCCCCAGAACACCGACCTTTTTCGCCCCGGTCTGTCGAACCATCCCGATTGTGGTGTCGATATGCGATGTGTTCGACGCGCCAAGGCTGTTGATCAGGGGCACATCGACACCCTCTACTGCCGCGATATGGGCCACCGCGCGTACCTCTTTCGGCAGGCAGGACCCCCCGTAGGCAAAACCGGGCTTGAGGTAGTAGGGCGACAGATTGAGCTTCGTGTCCTGCACGAAAACATCCATCACATCGTGGCTGTCGACACCCAGTGGCTTGCACAGACGCCCGACTTCATTGGCAAAGCAGACCTTGGTCGCGTGCCAGACATTGTCCACATATTTGACCATCTCCGCCGTCTCCACAGAGGTGATGATCGGCGCGTCATCGACCGCCTCGTAGATGCGCGAGAGAATGCGCGCGCTGCGGTCGTCATTCACGCCAATAACCGTTTTCGGCGGCGCGTAGAAATCCTCGACCGCGACGCCTTCACGCAGGAATTCGGGATTGAAGCAGACACCAAAATCCACGCCCGCCTTGAGGCCTGATACCTCTTCGAGGATCGGGGCCATGTACCCCATGGTGACGCCCGGCGGGATCGAGCATCGCATCACCACCACATGAAAATCCTGCTTGCGCTTCAATCCGGCGCCGATGGCGCGGGCGGCGGCGTCGATATAGCTGTGATCGCAACCGCCATCTGCGGCCGTTGGCGTGCCGACGGAAACAAAGGTGACGTCGGTTTCCACCACGGCCTGTTCCAGATCATCCGTGGCCGTTACCAGGCCTTCCGTGACGCCTTTTTGCAGCAAATGCTCCAGGCTCTTTTCGTGGATCGGAGAGCGTCCGTTGCCGATGCATGCCACCTTATCGGGGTCAATATCCACACCGATCACAGGGTGCCCGAGGCTGGACAAACAGGCCGTCGAAACAGCCCCCACGTAGCCAAGGCCAACGACGCTGATGGCTGGTTTTTCATCAACCAACCGCAGGGGAGGGATCGCGATTTCCAGGGCGAACGTAGGGGGACTGTCAAACATCTTTAAATCCTTTACTCGTGACTGAACCCTTTGTAGCGGACTGTTTTTCAACAATCTTTTCCGCGCCCGTATAGGTCGGACAAAATTTGTATGGGGTCCCTATCCTTTGGCATAGCCTCACTTGACCCTTCGCGCGGGTTCAAAGAAATGACGCTTGAACGGCGCGGCATCGGGTCTGAACCGGATGGGTCTTGGGCTCGGGAAACCAATGCTGCCAGCAGCACGCGCGTGGGCAGCTCGATGGAGAGATTAGATGTCGCTACAGGATACCGACCACAGCTTCGCACATGGCGACGGCTGGACCGGCGGACATTGCGAATAGTATCTACGGGGTCATCCACCTCATGAACGCTGATGGCAAACCCTGTCCCCCAGCGTCAGAAAACTCGCGGCAGATCCAGCAGGCCAACGTACACCGCCAACCCGGAGACAAATGCAAGAACCGTAGTGATCATCTGAAACTTCGCGATCAGAGTCTGGATCCTGTCGCGCATGGCCGTGCCACGACCCGCGGTCTGATTGCCGCGGTTTGCCCAGCTTTGTTTGCTGAGGTGAAATATCATGTAGACCTTCACGCCCGCGTTGATGATCTGATTGAAATAGAGAATGAACGGCCAGCTGATATCCGGGATGCGTGCGTACCTGAAAAGGAACAGGCACAGCAAGGTGCGGCTCAACACGATCCAGATCACGCAATGCACAAGATAGGCCGGATCGACAAAAAGGGTCAGCAGCGCCAGCGTTGGGCTGACCAGCATGGTCCACATCGCGATGCGTTGATCGACAAGACACCACCAGATAAACGGGTTGACCAGACGCGGACCAAGGGCAATCGCCCGCGCCCCGTTGCGCAGCATATTGCCGGACCAGCGCCGGAAATTCTGCACCATACGACCCGTGCCTGAGCCTTCGATCCGCTCAATCGTATAGACACAGGCATCAGGCACATAGGTCATTTTGGCGCCTTTGCTCAGCAGGTGGTACCAGGTGCTTTTGTCGTCCCCGGACAAGAAGCGGAACCTGCCCCAAAGCCAATGGTCCAGATGATCGGCTTCGACCGTACGAATGAACTTTTCGTCGATGATATGCTTGGCACGAAACACGCTCATCCGACCGGTCAGGGTCAGCACCTTGTCGGACATCGCATGGCTCTGCATCGCAAGGCGCCGCTGTGCAAAGCGCATCGACAGCCAGCTCTGGATCCAGCGCGGCCCGTAACAAAGCACCTCTTCATTCGTGGTCAGTGCTTGCAAATCCGGGTCCGCACCGAACATCGAACAGGTTTTTTCGAGCACATCCGCGCCGTAGACGGCGTCGCCATCCATGAAGATCACCAGATCATCGCGTTCGATCCCCGCCCGGTTCATCGCGCGCAGGATCATCCCGATGGCCATGCGCTTTCCCGGCTGGTTCTGGCGCAGGAAAATCAAATCCGCATCAAGATCGACGGCATGGGTGCGGACAAAATCGGTAATGATCTCCTCGTCGTAGGATGAGCCCGTGCCGATCCACAGCGTCGTCGGAATGCCTTCACGCCGGATTTGCCCGATGATCGATCCGATGACGCGCCGGGTGATGGCCGGTTCCTCGTAATAGGTGGTCATCTGGATATGCAGATGACGCGGCCGCCAGCCATTTTGCCAAACCGCGTCGGCCCGCCGCCGCATGCCCGGCCATTTCAGGCGCGCATAGACCTCGGCGCGGATCGCGTGGGTAAACCACCATCCGAACCGCCAAATGCCGAGCACACCCAGCACGAAGGTGACCTGCAGCACATCAGGGTGGAAAAAATTATTGGGCCAGCAGACCATGGCCGCAGTCAACGCCACCAGCAAAACGCCAAACTGCGCGATCCTTGTTCCGGACCATTTGGCAAAACCACTTGGGGCTGGGCCTGACAATTGCCTGAGCCAGCCATCAAGGTGTTTTTCCCTTGCGTGGAGGGTTTCAGGGGGTGTCATTGCCGTCCCGCGACCAGAATGCGATGACCGGGCGCCGGTTGAGCGTTACATGCGCCGGCGCGTTACGGCGAAACCACTTGCGGCTGTTCAACAGCCCAACATCGTCCGCTGTTACCGTCAGGACCATCCCGAAACGATCAGGTCGAACGTGGTCGGCGCCTGCCTGAATGTCGGTAACCGTGCCGGACGCATGTTTGCGCGCGCCCCGAAAAGTGTAGGTGATGTCGGCGGTCATGCCGATATGGACGTCGCGCGCCATGCTATCATCAAGCCAGGCCACGGCCACGCGCGGTGTGCGGTCCTCAACTTCCAAAATGGGCGCATTGCGCGCCACGTAGCTGGTCTTGCGGGTATGCACCGCAAAGACCGTGCCCGCAGAACGTGCTCGGATCAGCAGCTTGTCGGCGGCGGCTTTGCGGTGGCGCAGCTCACGTTTCCAGCGCCGGAGGTCCAACTGCCGTTCTTCGACGCCGGATTGTAGCGTTGCCAGCATGTCGAAATACCCGCCAGCTTCGCTATCGCGCCCTCGGTCAAACGCGTAGAGGGCCCGCCACGCCGCCTCGATCCGGGGCGGATAGCGGGTGGCGCGCGGATCGTGACGGTGCCACGGCAGCCAAAGCTGCTGAAACGCCTCGAACAAAGCGGCCCGACGCGCAGCCCGCAGCGCAAGGTGGCGGGCCAGACGGTCCTCGGCGGTGGCAAGACGCCGTTCCGCCAAAAGCACCTCTGTCCGGACTTCCTCAACATCGCTGCGCCGGTCGGGATCCTCGATCTGCGCCAGGACATCCCCGGCGGCGACATCATCCCCCACCTTGACGGTGAGCCGGGCCACATAGCCCGCATCAGGGGCGGTGTATTCGACTACCGGGGCTGTAAAACGCGCATGATCCAGAGTGATCTGCGACAACCGCTGCCAAATCTGTCCGCCCAGACCCGCCACCAGTATCAGGGCCAGCATCAGATAGACGACGCTATTGCCCAGGATACGCAGGAAACGCGGCCTGGCCTTGGCGCGCCCCATTTCTTCTTCCTCTTCGGTCTCGCCCATCGGCACGAGATCAACGGGTGTGTCGAGGCTGGTGATCATATCGGCAGTCGACACCATTTGCCCCGACAGCACCCCCTGATGAAAGGCCGAGAGTGTTTCACGCTGGCGCACTGTGAGGTCGACAAAATGATATTGGCCGGGCGTATCCGCAGCGGTCAATGTGGCAGGAAATGAAACCTCAACACCCTGAAAGGGAACGGATAACACGACATCACCAACCAAATCCCCGGATGTATCCTCTACCCAGAACCCCGCCAGGGACCACCGTCGCACAACGATCTTGCAGCCATTCGCCTTGTGCAAATGCAGCGGTGCTGTCACGGGAAATGACAGATCCGGCAGAGGACATGCGTGGCGAATGTTCATGGCATACTCCCGACTGATCGACAGTCCGGCGACTGCCACCATCGTTGGATATCAGGAGTTGCAAAGAGGTTGGGGAGCGCAGCCGGACAATTGCCGCGTCAAAAGCCTAGGGCAGACTATGCTTTGGGATAGGGCATGCTCAGTGGGCAGCAGCGCGCAACGCCCGGCGCGTACCCTGCCAGGCGGTTTTAACTTCAGCCGCCGCGGCCTGTGCCACTTCTGCGTCATTGACCTTGGCGGCCTGTTCCAGAGCGCGCAATTGGCGCTGAAATCCGAGCGTCCCGATCATGCCCGCCGAGCCAATCGATTTATGCGTGCGAGCCGCCAGCTCGGACAGGTCTTCGGCGTTCATCAGGTCCGGGATCGCGGCCAGGAGACCGGATATTTCCGCTTCGAAATCTTCAACCAGTTTTTGCAGTTTCTCCGTTTTGAACACGCTCTTGAGGTCCCCAAAGATATGGGCGTCGATCAGGTCACTTGGAGCCGTCTTTGGACCACTTGAGCCCTGCGAGCCATCCTGTGAGACAACGGAGACAAGCGCGCCCACCAAGCCGGCCTGCGATACGGGTTTGTTCAGGCACATGTCCATGCCGGCGGCGAGGAATTTTGCCTGCTCATCCGCAAGCGCATGGGCGGTCAGCCCGATGATCGGCGCCTGCTTGTTTGGCGTGTCCGCCTGTCGGATAATCTCGGTGGCGTCCACGCCGTTCATCACCGGCATGCTGACGTCCATCAGGATGGCCGCATATTGCTGTTCATGAACCCGGTCCACGGCTTCCTGCCCATTGTGGGCCTCAGTGACGGTGGCGCCCTGAGACTGCAACATCTGCCGCACGATCAGCCGGTTGATTTCATTGTCCTCCACCAGCAAGACAGACAGGCCAGCGAGCGCGTCGGTATTCTCCGGCACCTCCGGTTTGGCTGCAGGCTTGACCGGTTCGGTCGCAATGCGAAGCGGGACCCGGACGGTGAAGGTGCTGCCCTTGTCCACCGCGCTGTCGAGCGCAATCGTGCCTGCCATCATATCGACAAGCTGCCGACAGATGGTCAGGCCCAGCCCTGCGCCCGACGCCAGGCGGTCGTAGGATTTTTCCTGAGTAAAGAAACGATCAAACACGCGGGTCTGATCCTCGGGGTGGATGCCGACACCGGTATCGGTCACGGAAAATTCGAGCCATTCTTGCCCGATGATCCGTGCTTTCAGCGTGACCTCCCCGTGATGGGTGAATTTGAGCGCATTGCTGACCAGGTTATACGCCACCTGCCGCAACCGCTGCTCATCGGCGACGACATGACACCGCGGCATGTCGCCGAGATCGAGGCTCAACCGGTTGCTCTGCGCATAGGCAGTGGTTTCATTGGTCGTGACGATATCCCTGAAAAACTGTGTAAGTTCAAAGGTATCGTTGCTCAGCTCCAGCTTGCCAACATCCATCCGCGCAACATCGAGCACGTTGTTGACGTGGTACAGCAGGATATCGCCCGATTGCTTGGCGATATCGAGGTATCCTCTTTGCGTTTTTCCAAGTTTCGTATTCTGCAAAAGCTCAATGGTGCCGAAAATACCATTGAGCGGGGTGCGCATTTCGTGGCTCATCACAGCCAGGAAATTGGATTTCGCCTGTTCAGCCTGCAGCGCTTCATCGCGGGCACGCTTCAGGTCTTCTTCCGCGGCGCGCCGGTCGGTGATGTCGCGCAGGTAGGAGATGAAAATCGTACCACGATGATCCGTCGACATGCCGATGGAGATCTCCACCGGAAACTCCTCGCCCGACTTGCGCAAGGCGGTGATCTCGATGCGCCCCTTGCCCACCAGATGCGCTTCCCGAGTTCTGTTGAAACGCTCCATCCCGGCAAGATGCGCGGCGCGGTGCTGATGCGGGACAATCAAATCCGACATCTTGGCACCAATCGCTTCGTCTTTGCTGAAACCAAAGACGGTTTCCGCGGCACCACTATAGTCGAGGATAACCCCCTGATCGTCCGCAACGATGATCGCATCCAGCGATACGTCGAAACTGGATTTCAGCCGCGAATTCGCCCGTTCCGCCGCCTCGGAGATTTCGCGATGCGACCGGTATTGCCGCAACAGAAAGACCAGCATCACCCCCAGGAACAAGATCAGCGCCAGGCTGATGGCCGCCGCCGCAAAGAGCAGCCGACTGAAGGCTTCACGCTCTGCGTCCGAGGCAACGGACCGCAGCTTGATACCGGTCAGCGCTATGTCATGCGCGTCTTCGCGGATCGTGCTGGAGAGTTCCCAGACCCTTGGCAGGTTTGCCACCAACTCGGCGTCTGAGGCGTCGATCAACACCGCCAGCTTGTCGATGCAGGTCCGCAAGGTTGCCAATTGCGCGGCAAAGGTCTCATCTGCGCGCATCGGGCCAAAGACCGGGCTCTCGCTGACACTGGTGGCGCGGCTGTAGACATTGTCGAACCGTCGCCGCAGCGTGGCAAGATCCGGTGTGCCCGCCTGCATCGCCAGTAGCGCCTCATCCGTCAGCAGCAAGACGTCGACCTCAACCTGCGACAGGGTCCAGGTCAGGTTGTCGCCCGGTGCCTCGCGCAGGTCGGTCATCCGCTGTGTGATCGACAGGAAGGTCACCGCCAGCGCCGCGATGCCTGCAAAGATCACGCCAAGCGGGATTAATCGTCTCAGGATACCGCTCTGTTCGAACACGTCAGGGATCATTCCAATGCCACGACCAGCACTGCGCTAGTCGCCCGAATGTATACGATCAAGTTGCCAAATAGAACGTGAATAGACGACTTCGGTGCGGTACTTGGTGTCCTCGTCATAGGGGTAGACGATCCAAAGCGGCCCTTTGCCGCGTGGCGACATTTCCGCGCCGTTCATCAGATAAGCGACAATGGGCGCGCCCTCTTCAATCTCGCCCACCGGAATGTCGACCTTATAATCGTTCAGCGCCAACGCGCTCACCATATCGCCTTGCGCCCCGGCATAGTCGAGCACGTCACGCAGGGAAACGCCGGTGAATTCAACCTCCCCCTCCATCCAGATCGTCGAGGTTGTGAACACGATCTGATCCATCGCCTGCAACATCGCCATGTCCAGCGTCACGACACCATCCGCTGTTTCATGCATCAGATCACCGGAGAGGGTCAGAACAACCTCACCCGTGGGCGCAGGCAATTGCTCCGCCATCGCGGGCATTATCAGACCGGCGATCAGGGTTGCGGCGACAAGGTTCACTTTGAAAGGGGTCATGATGGCTCCGTCGGATTTGCGCGGGTGTCGGTTGTGTTCCTGATTAGGGCCTGCGCGAAACGAATGCGACAAAGCAACGGGATAGACCGCTATACGAAGGTATAGTTGCCACCGAAATCGCCGCGATCTAGTGCAGCAAACGCAGCTCTGTGCCAGGGGTCGCCTCCTGCCCAACAAGACGGAGTTTGATCCTTGCAATATCGGTCATCTCCAGGGCAGCCAGCGCCACTTGCCAGCGATCACTACGCTGCGCCGGGTCAATGCGTTCCGATTTGATCAGCTTGATGCGTGTTTTCTCGCCACTGTGGTCGATCAATTCGACCACGAGCGTGCCGATTGATCGACCCGGTGTTTCGATCTCGAGGCCGCTGTAGGCCACAGCATCGAATGCATGGGAAATCCCGGTCCAGGCGTCCCCGACGGGCCCGATTTTGACGGGTGTGTGGTGGGTCGCTGATTGGCCCCGCAATGCGCCCAGGATCTGGCGCAGGCCGTCAACCCGGGTCAACACAGCCGTATAGGGGGATTCCCAGACAACCGTCTGAAACTGTCCCCGATCCAAGGCACCGCTGCCGATAAACGCGGTCATCGATCCAGCAAGGCCGCCACCGGTCACCGCGTGATTTTCCACCGTTCCGTCCAGCACATGCGCCAGCGCATCCGCGACCTGATAGGCGTCCCGCTGATAGCGGTCGGAAAAGCTTGTACCCACCAGCGCGATGCGCGGCCCCCCGGCCTCTTGCGACAGAAGGTCGGATGCGGTGCCGCGCTTTGCGAATACCGGCGCCGGTACCGTTTCGGGCCTCGGTCTTTCTCCGCAAACATGCTCCACTACCACGCTCAATGATCCTTTTTCGCTGTAGTCCGCGGAGAACGGAACCTCCGGCAAGGCTTCACGCCCTGCTGATCCCGCCATCGCTGAGCGAAGATATGCGGCCGAAAGGGCCGCACCCCTCGGCGTCCAATGGGTGTCGCGTTTGAAATAAATCGACGTAGATACATCGCTTGCGGCAAGCACAGACAGGTCCGGGGCGACAATCCCTGCCTGGTTCAGCGCCGCGATGTAGTCCGAAAACCCCTGTGACAAGGCCTGCCGGTCGAAGCCGCTGCCGAGACCCATGGCCGTGACAGTATCCTCCGGCACAAACAGCGGGCGTGGGGGCGCGGCGAGAACCACCAGCTGTGCGCCGCGGGCTTTGAATTCCGCAGCGATCAATCGCCAAAGCTCCGTCGCTTCTTCTGACACGGCAAAATCGGCCTTGAGCTGGTCAGCACCAATGATCCATCCAGTTTCCGCCTCGGAATAGAACGGGCCGCGTTTCTGATATTTCTTTGGCAGGCTCTCAACGTTCTCCAGCCCCGCGCAATAAGGTGCCGCCGGCACTGGCGTAGCCAGGACAATACTGGTGGCGAGAACCACCTTGGCAAGCAACGTTTTCATAATCTTAGCTCCTTTGAGACATAGCGCACCGGAATTTCCCAAATGACGGTTTGGGGGGATGTATTCTTGAGAAAGTCGGACGCCAGAAAGGCATCCATCGGTCGGAATGGCCCACGGCCTTCTAGGGAAAAATTGATCACATCCGCGCTCAGCGCCTGTTTGAGGAAACCCGCAAAATGCCAATCGTCGCGCGCACTGAAGCTGGTCCCAACCAAGACAGCATCAACCTGCGCTGCGCCGAACAGACCGCCACCCGTTTCCACAGTTGTCGTGTAGCGGGTGATGTGTTCCTGCGGCGGCCCCATGAGGGGGCGGAAAGCCCCCGTCGGAACAAAGCGCAGCAGGTCCCCATCAAAGGCAATGCGTCCCTCCGCGCGTGTCGTGACAGTGGCTGGCGCCAGGGGGATACCTTGGTCCCTCACCCACTCGGCCACCAGATGGGCGACGGCCCGGCTGCCATCAGGCGACCAATGCGTATCGCTGCGCATGAACGCATCTGCTGCGTCCTTGGTCCGCAACAGGGTGTCGGTTGCATCCAGCGCTGCGATATCCTCTGCGGCCAGTTCCTGCAAAAACCGGTGGCGCCGTGATTTAACCCTTTCCGGACGGGCAACACCCAAGGCCTCTGAGTAGATCTCCGCCTTATCGGGCAAGATCACCGGGATCAACGTGATGCCACGCGCGGCCAATTCAGCATGCACAGCGGCCACTTCGCCCGCCGCCAACGCGATGTTCTGCGTATGATCTTCGGGTGTGACCAACTCTTCGGTGGTAAACAGCCATCCCTCACGCCCGATAATCGCGCCGGGCATCGCCTGACCAAAAACGCCATAGCGAACTGCGCCAAGGATCGACACGGCGATCTCCTCAAGTGGGTTATTTGCGATAAAGGCCGCCTCGTACTGCGATTGCACCGCGCCCCTGAAAACATCCGCAGATGTATGGTCACTCTTGATTCCTGGATGACTTGCCAGCCCGATGCCCGCGAGCGCCGCGACAAAACCGAACGCCATCGCATGGTGCAAATACGATCGTTTCAAATACATCAGGATCCTCCTTAGAATTGGAAGTAGAGAAAAGGAGAGTGGGTTTGCGCGATCAGCGCGAGGCAGGATGCGGTCATCAGTGAGAACGCCCCCGCCCCGCGCAGCAAAGATGGCGCATTTGCTATTGGTCTTTGGAGCCATTGACCGGGTGCGCAAAGCGCCATCCCCACGGCCAATGCGGCCAGTTCTGTGGGCTGTATCTGCCAGGCAATGTCTGTGGTGACAGCCCAGCCATGGACCCCCACCATTCCGGCGTAGATCTGAAACGCGTCTTCAACAGACGCGGCCCGAAACATCACCCACCCGATCAAAACCACGCTCATCGTCACCGGCCAGCCGATCATGCGGGGCCAGACCTGCGCCGCCGATTTCGCCCCAAATGCGCGCTCGATTGCCAGCCACCCCCCGTGCCAGGCCCCCCAGAGCAGAAAGGTCCAGTTGGCACCATGCCACAGCCCGCCCAGCACCATCGTCAGCATCAGGTTGAAATATGTGCGCAGCGGCCCTTTGCGATTGCCGCCCAGCGGCAGATACAGGTAGTCCCGCAACCAACGTGACAGGCTGATGTGCCAGCACCGCCAGAATTCCGTGATCGATTGGCTGCGATAGGGTGCGTCAAAGTTTTCGACAAAGCGAAATCCGATCATCAGGCCCAATCCAATGGCCATGGCTGAATAACCCGCGAAGTCGAAGAAAAGCTGGATGGCGTAGGCAAGAGCGCCCAACCAGGCCTCGCTCGCCGAAGGGGCGGAGATCGCAAAGAGGCGGTCCGCAAGCGGGGCGACGCTGTCGGCAATCAGCAGCTTCATCGCCAGACCTTGCGAAAAGCGCCCGGCACCCTGCAGGAATTTTGCAGCCGAATGGGTGCGATTGGCAAATTGCGCGGACAGGTCCTTGTAGCGCAGAACCGGCCCTGCAATCAGCTGGGGAAACAAGGACCCGAAGGCGAGAAAATCGATCAAATTGCGCGCGGGGGGCGCGTCCTTACGGGCCACATCGATGATGTAGCTGATCGATTGAAAAGTGTGGAAACTGATGCCGATGGGCAGAATAATTGCCGGGACGGTGATATCGCCGCCGCCAAGCGCCACGGAAAGATCGCTCAGACCCGTCAGCGCGAAGACGGTGTATTTAAAATACCCCAGCACAGCGAGATCGAATAGGACGCCAAGCCGAACCGCCCAGGTTTTGACCCCGCCGGAGCGCGTAGTGTGGGCCAGATGGGCCGCGGCATAGCTCACCAACGACATGCCGAAGATCAGCGCCAGATAGTCAAGACGCCACCAGCCATAAAACGCGTAGCTGCCCAGCAGAATAATAGCAGATCGCGCCCGCATCGGAGCCAGATAATAGAGCGTCAGAAAGGCTGGCAAGAACCCGAAGACGAATATGGCGCTGGAAAAAATCATCGGAAACCTCTGCTGCGGGGCGCGTTATCTGGCGACGGCGCCAAAGCGGTTTTCGACCAGCCGGATGCCGGTGTCATCGGCAATGAAGCTCAGGTTCTGCCCCCGCTTCAGCGCGACATCGAAAGTGGCCAAAGGGATCGGGTTGCCAAGCTCAAAGACGCCCAGCGCAATGGCCACCGGGTTGACATCGCGCGCACCGGCGGTTGCCGCAGCCACGGTTTCGATGACCGGCGTGGACCCGTCCGCAAGACGAAGCTCCAACACCCGCTCGGTCGCGTTGATCAAAAAGAGATGCACGCGTGCCGCGTGAGAACGCGGCCCCTCGAGGATGGTTTGCTGATGGCCATCCGCACCGCGCACAATCGTGACGAAGGTTCCCGGAGCGACGCTGTTGAGCAGCGCTGAGGACACCGGGAGGTAGGCCAGGTCATCTTCTAGCGTGAGCGCAAAGGATTTGCCCGCGAATTCCGCGGTCTCGTCAGGATCAAACCCGGCAAAACGGACAAAGCTGGCGTCCGCCGGGGCGGCTTCAGGGTAAAGGCTCGTGTCACTCGCCGTGGCGGTTGCACATATCACCTGGGCTGCGAGAAAAAGGGCGGTGAGGTATGAGTGTTTCATATGAAGGCTCCTTCAAAAAGCGTCAGAAGTAATAGGAGATGCGGGCGTAGACGCGGCGGGCCTTGCTACGATCTGAATAGGCCGATCCCGGCGTGAATCGGGCCACGCCGAATTCCATTTTGGATTTCTTGCCGGGCCGCCATGCCCCTGCGAGGCTGATTTCCGACCCGAGAAAGCGTGCGTTTCCCGTGGTGGTCCCCTTGATCCGCGCATCCGGGCCAATCGTGGACCGGCTGGGTTGCAGATATGCGTGCAAGCCCAGGTCCATCGAAAACCGGCGCGAGGGGCGCAACCCATAGGCTAACGTGCCAATGGCGATATTGGTCAGCTCAGGCTGGAAAACATAACCATACCGGTGAAACTGCGTCTGCCCGCCGTCATAGGTTTTATTGCTGTGCAGACCGCTTTGTTGAAACCCGGATGTGCCAAATGCAAACCCATAGGTGATTTGCGGGTTCCAGCGGCCTGTGCTCAATTCCTGATGCGCGCGGACATCGACGCCGACGCCATATGATCGGTCCTGCGCCGCCTCCCCCATCACCACACCCGCATTGAGCTGGTAGGAAAATCGCTCCGATACCTGGGCGAACCGATAGGTGGATAGATGCAAACGTCGCTGGTTTCCATCGCGTTCTGCGATGGCAAAAAGGCCGATGCGCCGCGCCGGATCTGTGTCCGAGATATGGGCGATCAGATAATCGGCGGTGATGTCACGCGTCCCTGACACCGCGGCAAACTCAAGGGCCCTGCCCTGCGATCTATGCGCAAAATGCAGGCCATCCACCGATGCGTCAGCCACCCATTTATGGGGATCGGAAAACCGCAGCCGCCCGACACTCACCTGCGCCCGATCTGTCAGCGCAACAGAAACAAGCGCCTCTTTGAGCTGCGGTTGCATGATCCGATCATAGGAGCGGGCGTGGGTCTTTTTGTCCTTCAGGCTTACCTCGCCATGGACAAACCCGGTCACGCCACGCGCGATGTTTGCGCGCCCGACCACCCCCAGATAGCTGGCGAATTCATCCTTGCGATCCGAGACGCCATCGTCGCGGGCGATATCACGTTCACCCTGGAACCGCAGGTTGCCGTAAACCGAGGTGCGCAGCCAATGCGTGACGGTGCGTTTCGTCTTTTTACGTTTGTCGATGTCAAAAACCACTGATGCCTGCGGTGCGTCTTTGCCGCCTGCAATCGCGCCAGTTGTCTCTGCCATCAGACACAGACCACAAAGGGCAGCAAACATCGTGCCTTGAACTGTCTTCTTACTCGTTACCATCGAACCATCCTCGCACTGGCTGTGCTGAGGAATGACTACGGCAGACCGCTCGTTCCGAGCAGACCTGCAAAGGCACAGGAAGACGACAATCCGTTTAGGCAGGCTATCCTTTGGTATATTCAGCCACGCGCTCAGGATGGGCTAAAGGCGTGAATCCCTACTGCTGGAAAAGCTTCGCGACCACCGCCGCAATCGCGGCCTCGGCGCGCGCGCGGTCGCCGCTGTTGACGTTTATGACCGCAGAGGTTCGCGTTTGCGGATCGAAAGCAACAAAGGAATACCACATCGTGTTGGACCCAGCATGCGCCAGCACCCCCTGGCGGTGGCCCCACCCGGCGGAATAATCGGCTCCCTCAGGCGGATCATGCAAACGCCGCCAACTCTCCGGCGTCAGGAATGTGGTGTCTTGCGTCGCATGAGCGTTCAGGTAGGTCAGGTGGTCCGGGATCGAGAGATGAACGGTACCTGCGGGGCCAAAGAACGGCGGGTTATCCCCGGCGGGTCCGGGCGAGATCGCGCGGCGCACAAAGAGGAACTTTCGATGACCCCACGGCTGCGTCTCCGGCGCGGAAACACCGGGGGCCCCAAACCCTGCGCTATCCATCCCAAGTGGGCTAAAGACATGACGGGTGATCAGCGTTTCCCATGACAGTCCGGTTTGCTGTTCCAGCATGGCACCCGCAACGATGTAGCCTAGATTGGAATACTGGAAGGATCCCTGAGCCTGGGGGGCCTGGGCCAAGGCAGCATCTGCTGCCGAAAGGCGATCAGCGAGCACATCACGCTCCGCTACACTTCCTGACATGCGGATCATGGACAAACGCCCCGGGTTGGCTCGCAACCCCGCGCGGTGATGCAGAAGATCAGCGTAGGTGACCGCCCTATACCCCTGATCGATATCCGAGAGGACGGGCCCTAGAACATCGGCAATTGTATCCTCCCAACGGATCACGCCACGTTCGGCCAATCGGGCAATCAGCGTTGCGGTCATCGATTTGGTATTGGACCCAATGTGCCAGAGGCTCTCATCTGTCACGGCGGGCCCATTGCGATAGATCGTACCGGCGCTGGCCACGCGCATGTTGCCCTCCCGCATGACCCCGATGCTGGCCGCAGGCGCCCCGCTGATTTCCAGAACCTCGTTTGCCAGAGACGACATGTCTTGCGCATATGCTGTCTGCGACGTCATGAAAATCGCTGAGTAACAGGCCAGTTTGAGCTGCTGTAAGATCCGCATGGGTTCGATTTGGTCACGCGCCTCAACGTAATCAATCCCAATCATTTTTTGGGCGGAGAACGGCTGGACATCAGCCAAGACCCCAAAACTTTGCTGCGCTTTCTGAACACGGTATTGAGCGTTTTAACTCTTTCTTCACAAAGTCCATTTACCTTTTATTAATTGATTTGAGACGGGGGAAGGGTGTCGTGGATATCCTGATTTTGGAGGACGATCTGCCTTTGCTCTTGGCCTTTGCTCAGGCATTGGAGAGCGACAATCACAACGTCCATGCCGTCTCAGACATCGAGACCGCAGCAGATATCGTTAGCAGCTGCAAACTGGACATTCTTCTGCTGGATTTGATGATCGGAAACGACAGCTCCCTGCAGATCGCAGAACTTGCCGGATACGCGGCACCGGATGCCGAGGTTGTCTATGTCACTGGCAGTACAAAATTTGCGAATGGCGAGCTGTTTCAAATGTATCAAAACACCTCATGGGTCATGCGCAAACCGGTCGATTTCCGCGATCTGAAGGCTTTGATCAACTACCTTGGAAAATCGCCCTCCGGCAAGCGAGGAGGCTCTGCAACGCAGATGTTAAGCGCCAAAGCGCAGGCTTGAAAGATCGACAATGAACCGTCGACCTCCCGATAAACTGCGTCCCCGCTGGAAAAATATCCTAGAAACTTGAAGCTGATCTGGTCGACGTGATCCTGGATGGGGTTTTCGCCACTGATGTCGTTACCGCGCTGTCTCATACGGCGTCATCGGGCGACATCTGAGCGCTCAAAATAACGTTTGTGCGGTCGGTCCGCCGCTAGCTGTCAGCCTTTTCGATGATTGTGAGATGAATAAGCGAATAGAGCGGCTCTTCTGCCGCCACCGCCTCATCCAGCAGTTCGTCCCCACCCAACAAGGGCGCCGAAAGCTCACCGGTTGCAATCACCCGTTGCCCATCCAGGCGATGGCCTTCCTCCGCCGGCCGATTGGCAAGATCGACAAAAGTGCCATCATCAAGGGCGAGCAACACAACGCAGGCTGCTGGGGCAGAACGGCCATCCGCGTCCAGCACGGGCATCTTATGCACCGGGTCAAACTCAGCCCGATAGGTGCCGGCCAGACGAACGACACGCCCGGCATTCTCGGCAAGTGCAGACGGCGCGATCAGAGGTGCATCCTGGCTCATTTTGTGGCGTGGAATGTGGTGGCACGGTTGCCGTGGGTGCCACTGCCGAGATGATCGTCGTGGAAGGTCTCGCCCTTGCGCTTGGTCCCATACATCTGGAACAGCCAATCCCGGTCGACATAGTCCGCCGCCCATTTGCGCAAGCGGGCGATTTCGTCCTTAAGCGCTTGACCGGACATGGTTTCTTTGGCCTTCTTGATCTCAGAGGCGGCACTGACCGCATAACCCTCCAGGGTCAGATTGTCGCCGCCATCCTTGGCGATGACGCCGGCCCAGTGGAAGTTCCACGTGCGGCCGGACGATTTGAACCCCGGCATGTCTTTTTCGGTCACCATCGTGTAGGCGTCGCCAATCTCCGGGTTGGCGAAGCGGTTGATACCAACGTGTTTGTCGAAGGCTTCGCGACCCTCTTCGCCGAGCGCCGAATACATCTTGCGGGCATGTTTCGGATCCTTCGGCTTCACAAAGCTGACCCAGCCAATGAAGTTGGTCGTATAGTGCACATTTTTCTTGAGGAATTTCTTGTTCGCCTTGCTTCCGAAAAACGCCTTGATGGCTTTGGGATAAAGCTCGTTTGAATAATCTGCCGGGTTGCCGGATGGGGCGCTATCGCCAATGTTGGTGGTGGCCTTTGGGCTTTTGCCGGTGTCCTGCACACCCATGATTGTGCGTGCCGCCTTGCCGCAGTCGGTCCAGAGCGCCATGATCTCATCATCTGTGACCCCTTCATCATCCTCAAGATCACCCGCGTTGATCTGCTTGAGCTTTTTCGTGCGATCATGATCCACGTCGGCGATGGCCTGATCCCGCAGATAGGGGGCCACGCCGTAAACGGTTTCGCCTGCCAGCGTCATTTCATCATCGGATTGGTGCAGACCAATCGCTGAGGAGGCGGCGAGCAGCTTCTTGTCCCCGTCCTTGATGATGTCGGGTGTTGCATAGAGCTTGTTGCCACCCTCGTCCTGATCCTGTGGCACCGCAGATTTGTCAGAGTCGCTGACCCGCCAAACCGGATCTTTCGATTCGTCGGTCAGCCCATAGGCCTGGATCACCGGCGTAGCGGGGATGTTTGTCCGGGCGCGCCCATCAGCCATCCGCTGCAACACGCCCAACTGCCGCGCATTGCTCGCGCGGTCTGCGATGGCCTGCAGCACATGCGCCTGCCCCCCCACCGCGCTGAGCTGTGGTTTCGCCTGACGGGTGGCGGTTGGAAGTGGTTTCCGCAACGGTTGAGCTCTGACATTCATGTCCGAAATTCTATCTCAGGTGGTGGCACACGACAAGAAATCTTTGGTTAATGGCTCGGTCATGGAAAGAACCGCGCATGGTGTTTCGACGCGAGGCCCCTTTATCAAAGGGGATCCACCGGCCGATGGCCGCAGGTTCTCTGGCGCAAACGATCCAGATTAAACGTCCAATTGATCCAACAATGCCCGAAAGGTCTTGCGGGCGGATCCCGGGTGGCGCACCTTCCTGACCGCTGCCAGATTGGACAGGTCTCCTCCCACCACGATCAGCCCGACCATGCCCATCTCATAATGCGGCAAGCAGAGATACCCGTAGATGCCGGGCACGGTGAAATCCACGGTCAGCACCTCATCGATCGCGCCATTCCACGGCTGCGCCCCCTCGGGGATCATCCCGCGTTTGGAGGCGGCGTTGTGCCCCGCGTCCGTGGGCAGGAACGTCACGCTCTCGCCTTGGTTGATGCGCAGGATTGCAGGTTCAAACACGTTCGGCGTGTTGCTGTCCCCACAGGCGGCATTGAGCATGAGGATGCTGTGATTGCCGGTCTCGTCCACCGCAGGCGCCGGGCAGGCCCAGGCGGCGCGTGCGGCCCCCAGGGCGGTCAGCGACAGGATGATGTTACGACGCGTAGGCATGGACAATCAGATCCTTTCTGGGCCCCGTGGTGATCTCAACCTCCACCCCGTAGGTTTGCGAAATAGCCGTGGAACGCAGGACCGTTTCCGGCGGGCCCTGCGCCAGAATACGCCCCTGCCCCAACAGGATCAGGTGATCGGCGAACCGGGCGGCGAGGTTCAGATCATGCAAGGCGACCATGCCGATGACACCGCGCTCGACCATGGCTGATTTGATCCGGGTCAGCACCTCCAGCTGGTGGCGCAAATCAAGGGCGGAGGTGGGTTCATCAAAGAGATACACCTCGGATTTGCGGATCAGCGCCTGCGCGACCGAGACCATCTGCGATTGCCCGCCTGACAGGTCGCTGACGTAGGCCTCCGCCAGATGGCCAATGCCTGCAGCCTGCAGGGCGCGGCTCACGGTCTGCATGTCCGCCTCCGACACCCGCCATCCTTTGAGCTGTTTATGGGCCATCATCACCACGTCAAAGACCGTAAGGGCGGCGTTGGCGGCAAAGAACTGCGGCATGAAACAGATGCGTTTCAGACGCGCGCGGGTGGGCAAACTGGACAAGTCGGTGTCACCCAAGATGATCTGGCCGGTGGTCGGTTTGGCCAGCCCGGCGATCAGACGAAACAGGGTCGATTTCCCTGCGGCATTTGGCCCGATCAGCGCCGTCAACTGCCCCGGGTGCAGCGCCGCGAAGTCGGCGTTCTGCAGCACCGGACGGGCGCCGTAGGAGAACCCGAGGCCAGAAGCGGAAAGCGTGTTCATTGCCAGTGCCTTTTGCGTTGGCCCAGAATGAGCAGGACGAAGAACGGGATGCCGATCAGCGAGGTGATCATGCCGATAGGATAGACAATGCCGGGGGTGATGGCCTTGGAGGCGATGGAGGTGCCCGAAAGAATGAGCGCCCCGCAAAGCGCCGAGAGGGGCAGGAAGCCGCGCTGGTCCTCCCCCACGATCATGCGTGCGATATGCGGGCCGACCAGGCCGACGAAAGCCACGGCACCCACAAATGAAACCGCAACGGCAGAAAGCAGCGAGACACCGGCCAGCACCGACATCCGCAACAGCGACACGTTGACCCCAAGTGCGGCGGCTTTTTCCTCGCCCATGCGCAGGGCGGTAAGCGCCCAGGAGCGCGACATAAAATAGGGCAGAACGATCAGCAGGATGACGACACAGACGCCAACCTTTGCCCATGAGGCGCGGGCAAGCGAGCCCAGTTGCCAGAAAATCAGCTGCGCCAATTGCAGCTCGGAGGCCCCGTATTGCAGAAAGGCCAACAGCGCGTTGAAGGTAAAGAGCATCGCGATGCCCACGAGGATCATCGCCTCCGGGCTGACCCCCCGCAGACGGGTGAAAAGGAACAGAAAACACGAGGTCAGCATGGCCAGCGCAAAGGCGTTCATCGTCACGAAGAGCCCACCGACCCCCGGCACCACCGACCAGCCCAGCACGATCGCGAGCGCGGCACCAAAGCTGGCCGCAGAAGACAGCCCCAGCGTGAAGGGGTCCGCCAGCGGGTTGTTCAGGATTGTCTGCATCTCGGCGCCAGCCACACCCAGCATCGCGCCGACGGCCACGGCCATCAGCGCCACCGGCAGGCGCAGTTGCCAGATGATCACCTGCTCCTTCGGCGAGGCAACCGAGGGGTCGATGATCACCTGCACCGTGCGCCCGAAACTGAGGTTTGCGGGGCCGGTGATCACGTCCAGCACAATCAGGCAGCACAGCACCACGCCAGCGCCGAGCACCAGTGCCACCCGGCGCAGGTTCCGCCTTTTGTAGGCCGCGACAAGCATTGCGGCACTTGGCCCGGATACCGAGGCGGGTGAGATGGCATGGTCTTTCATGGCGCGATCCAGATCAGGGGTGCGCCCACGGCGAGATACCGGCGCGGGCGCAGCGTGTCAGTTCAGGGTTGTCCAGAACTGTCCTGAAGCCGCAAACGGCAGAAACCGTTTGTGCAGCTCGTCGAAATTCGCCTCCACATCAAGGTCTTCGAAGTCATCGGGGTGCAGCCATTTGGCGATCTGTTGCACCGCGATGAAGTGGTAAGGCGAATTGTAGAACTGGTGGTAGATGGAGTGCAGATTGCCCTCCTTGACCGCGCGCAGATCGGCAAAACCGGCCCGGTCGGCAAGGGCCTGCAGCTTTTGCGCATTGACCGCCGGGTCGCCTTCGTAGCCCAACAGGGTCGAGGTTACCTCGGGCCGCGCTTCCACCCAATTGGCGCCGGTGCCGATGATATGATCTGGGTCCGCCTCCAGAATGCCTTCCAGGCTGATGTCGACCGAATAGGCGTTGGCAAGTGTGGAGGCGTAATTCACCCCACCGGCAAGCTCGACAAAACGGCCGTAGTTATAGGGCCCGAAGGACCAGCAACAGAAATCCTGCTGCCACCCGGCGGCGTTTTCAACCACCACCAGCGGGCGGTCCTCGGCGGGGATGGCGTCAACCACATTGGTAACCCTGCGCATCTGCGCGATGTAGAAATCGATGAATTCGGCGGCGCGCTTTTCTTCGCCAAGGATGCGCCCCATCAACAGCAGGGACGGCACCGTGTTTTCGGTCGAGTTGCGCCGGAAATCGACAAACGCCACCTGCACACCGGCATCACCCAGCTTTTCCACCAACCCGGTTTCTTCAGCCTTGAAGAGATTACCGACATCCAGCAGCACCAGATCGGTTTCCGCCTCAAGCACGGCCTCGATGCTGAAATCGCCCGCATAGGGGTTGCCGAAATTGATCAGCCGGGCAGTGTCTTCCGGAAAGGCCGCTTCGAATTTGCGAAAGGCGTCCGGGTCATAGAGGATCAGATCGTCTTTCCACCCGACGATTTTTTCAAAAGGATTGCCATCGACGAGCGGCGCGATGGAATACATCATCCGCCCTTCGCCCAGAACGATCTTTTCTGGCAGGTCGGTAAAGGTGACTTCTCGGCCAGCGATATCAGTTACAGTCAAGGCTTCCGCTTGAGCTTCACTGGCTTGCGCGATCATCATCACGCTGGCTGTAACAGCACCAAGGAAGCCGCGCGTGGGTGTCGAAAACGACATGGCGGTCTCCAATGTGTTGGTCAGTGTGCGGTGCTGGTAGCGCATTTCGCGGCAATACCCAAGTATTTTTATCGGAAATTTCAGATTTCTGTAAAGCCCGTCTGCGCGTGACGGTTTCACGCCTCAAGCCCGCGGTTCAGCGTTAATTTCGCCCCGCATTCCCTTTCGAGCCATGATCAGCCTGTCGCCGGGGTGCCCCCCATCGCACCACCAAATGCATTCTGCCGCAGGAAATCCACGAAGAGGGATTTGGACCCCACAATCGAATCCGTGCGCCAAAGTGCGACAGTTTGCAGCTGCTCGGTGATCCCCTCCAGTTCCAATGGCACCAGGTCATTGGTCAGTGAGCCACGCACACTTTCTGTCAGGACGGTCACGCCCATCCCACAGGCGACAAGGCCCAATATGCCCGCAGAGTTATAGGCTTCCTGCACGATGTGCGGAACAAACCCCGATCTGCGACACAGCGGGATCAGATAGGAATAGAAATGTTCCCAATCCTTTGACGGTCCATGCACAAAATCCTCATGCGCCAGCTCTTCCAGGTGGATGCTGCCACGGTGGGCCAGCCGGTGATTTTCATAGACGACACAGACCAGACGCTCCGACTGAATGAGCTGTTGCTCATATCCGGACCGACTTATCGGACCGGTGACGCAGCCGATGTCGAGCTCGCCCTCATCGAGTTTTTTCAATTGGGTGGCGGTCACGTGATGGTTGGGCTGCAAAACGATGCCCGGTTGCTGCGCCTGAAAGGATTTCAGCAACCTTGGCAGCACGCCAGCAATCGCCATATCCGTATAGCCGATGCGCAGACTGCCTATTTGCCCGCGATGCACCTGACGGGCATCTTCGATGGTGTGCTCCACCGCGTTCATGATGCTGCGGCACCCCTCCAGAAAAGTCTGGCCCGCATCGGTGATCCGAACGCTGCGGTTTGACCGATCAAACAGCAACACCTGCAGCTCCTGCTCCAGATGCTGAATGGCGCGGCTCAATGCGGGCTGCGCCACGCTCAACCGGTCCGCTGCACGGCGGAAGTGCAGCTCTTCGGCCACGGCGATAAAATACCGGATATGTCTGAGGCCAATTTTCATGATGCCGTTTCGTTATCAAAGCTGACTGATTTGATATTATACTTGCAATGATACCTGTGGCAATCTTGCGGGAATAACCAAAAAAATTTCAACACGGAGAGAAAAATGCCAAATTTCAGATCACTGCCCCTTGCGGCATCGCTGTTGTCCCTGAGCCTGTCCGCCCACGCGACGCTCGCCGCGGATGTCGTCATCAATCTTGGATATGCGGCAGCCGAGGGCAGTTCCTATGCGGTTCTGGCCAATAAATTCGAAGAGCTGGCCGAGACCTATTCCGATGGCACCATCGATGTCAAAGTGCGCTGCTGCGGGCAGCTGATGGGTGAGGATGAGGCGTTCAAGGCGATGCAGCTGGGCACCGTCGATATGCATGTGATCACCGGCAACAACATCTCGCCGCACTTCCCGCTGATGGACGCCTTTGTCTTGCCCTATATCTTTGAAGACAAGGACCATGCCTACCGCGTGCTTGAAGGTGACGTGGGACAGGGCTTTGCCGAGCAGCTGCAGGCCGCAACGGGCGTTCATCTGCTCACCTTCGGCTTTGTCGGAGATCGCGACTTCTATAACTCGCGCAACCCCATCACCAAGATGGAAGATATGGCGGGCCTCAAGGTACGGGTGCCCAAGAACCAGGTGATGATCGATACCTTTGCCGAATTTGGCGCCGCCCCGATCCCGCTGCCCTGGGCCGACACACCTACCGCACTGCAAACCGGAACGGTGGAGGGGGCGGACAACGGCACCTCTTTCATCAAGTCACAGAAATTCTACGAGATCATGCCGCATTTTACCGCGCTGGAGCATTTCACCTATTTCTCACCGCTTTTCGCCAGTCAGCGGATCATGGACAAGCTTGATGACAACCAGCGCGAGGCCGTGATGCGGGCCGCCCGCGAAGCCGGGATCTACCAGAAAGAGGAGATGACGAAACAGGTGGATGAGATCCGCGCATTCCTCACCGGTGAGGGCGGGATGAAGACCGCCGCGTTTGACCGTACCGATTTCATTGCCGCCGGGCAGCGTGTGCAGGACAAATATGCCGCCGAAAAAGACGACGTTTTCAAAACGCTGGTCGGCGAAATCCGGGCGGCGGCCGAATAACACCCTTTCTCCCTGAAACTTCGGGCTGCGATCAGATGATTGCAGCCTGCTTTTCACCCGACACGAAAGGGGTGGTTCATGCTGGGCAAACTTGATCGACACTTCGAAGAGGTTCTGTGCACGATCTTTCTGGCCTGTGTCGTGGGATCGGTCCTGATGCAGGTGGTGATGCGCTTCGTCTTTCACTCTGCCGCCGTCTGGGCCGAGGAAACTGCGGTCTACGGCATGATTTTTGCGGTCTATCTGGGCGCGACGATGGCCGTGCGCGAACGCGCCCATATCCGCATCACGCTGCTGGTCAGCCGCCTGCCCCGCGCCTTGCAGGTCTTCTCGATCGTGCTAGCGGATGCTTTGTGGTTCGCTTTTGTGATCTTCATGATCGTGCAGACCACCACATATACCCAACTGCTGTTCAACGTGACCTATCAGACGCCCGGCCTCGGGATCGAACAGCGATGGGTGCAGATGTTCATCCCGATGCTTTTCTGCCTGATGCTGTTTCGCATTCTGCAGGTCTACTGGCGCTGGAAAAACGATCGCTTCAAAGGGCTGCCGCTGTGAGCCAGACAGACACGTCCCCTGCGCGCCGCGGCATCATCCCGTCGATCATCTTTGGCCTGATGATCCTTGGGGTCGCCGCCACCTACGCCGTTGGCCTGAACGGTCCGGTCACAATGGCGGTGATCTTTGTCGTCACCATGGCCATTGGCGTACCGATCCCCTTTGCCGCGGGGATTGCCACCGTCGCGGGGCTCTATATCGCCGACATTCCGATGACCCTGATGGCGCAGGCAGCCTGGACCGCGTTTGAGCCCTTCCCGCTGGTCACCATCCCCCTTTTCGTGCTGGCCGGGCAGTTGATGGAACAGGGCGGCATGTCGGAGAAGCTGGTCAATATCGCGCAGAAACTCGTGGGCGCCTATAAGGGGGGGCTGGGCCTGGTCACGGTGGTGGCCTGCATGTTCTTTGCCGCCCTCTCCGGCTCCGGCCCAGCCACCACGGCGGCCATCGGATCGATCACCATTCCCGCGATGCAGGAAGAGGGCTACAGATCCCGCTTTGCGGGGGCCATCGCCGCCGCTGCCGGGGCGCTTGGCAGCATGATCCCGCCCTCGAACCTTCTGATCATCTTTGCGCTGGTCACCGATGTCTCCATCCCGCGCCTGTTTCTTGCCGGCATCGTGCCCGGCATCGTTCTGGGCCTGATGCTGATGGTTGTCGTCTTCATCATCTCGGCCAAGAACGGCTATGGTGGCACCGGCGAACCCTTCCGCTGGGGGCCGTTGCTGGAGGCCTTTTGGGAAGGCAAATGGGCGGTCTTTGCGCCGGTGATCATTCTGGGCGGCATCTATGCGGGCATTTTCACCCCCTCCGAGGCGGCAGGTGTGGCCGTGGCCTACGGGCTCTTTGTCGGTCTCTTCATCTATCGCGGGCTGACCCTGGCCAAGCTTTTTCATGCCTTCAAATTCACCGCCATCGTCATTGGCACCGTGCTCTTTATTCTGGGCTCCACCAAGGCATTCGGCCAGTTGGTCACGATCTTCGACATTCCCGACGCGGTGCTGAGCCTCTTTCGCGGGCTGGTCGAATTTCCCTGGCTGGTGATGCTGATGATCGGCGCCTTCTACATCCTTGTCGGCATGTGGCTGGAAAGCATCCCGCAGATCATCATCTTCACCGCCGTGTTCTTCCCGCTGGTCACCAGCCTGGGGATCGACCCGGTGGTCTTTGGCATCTTCACGGTCATGACCTGCGAGATCGGCTTTCTGACCCCACCCATCGGGGTGAACCTCTTTGTCGCCGCAAGGATCAGCAAGATCACGATCGAGGAAATATCCGTGGGCGTTCTGCCCCTGCTGATCCCCTATATTCTGATGATCCTGCTGCTGGTCTTCTTCTCCTCCTGGGTGACATTTCTGCCCGATCTGGTCTATGGGCCGATGCGATGACTACCCGGCACAAAAACCCGCCCTTACTGGGGTATGCTGACCGTCTCTCCGCACGACCCGGAGAGCGCATCGCCTTCAAGGTGTCATCGGCCTCGCCCCAGCCCTTCGCGGCACGGCTCGTGCGCTCCATCAGCGCGGATCCGAACCCGGCGGGCCAGGGGATCGTTGAAGAGGATGCCTCGCCCTACTTCCCCGCTCAGACCTTCGCATCTGTCGAACGCCCGTTTTATGCAGGCTCCTATAGCATCGCCAGGTCCGGGGTTGCCGCCGCAAAAGGCGCTGACCTGAGCCTGTCGGTGAAAATATGGCCGACGCTGCGGTCGGACCGCCGCCAAACCATTCTCAATATCGACACGCTCGACTTGCGACTGGACACCGAAGGTGCCGTGGCACTGGCATTTGGCGCGCAAACCATCTCCACCGGCCGTCCGCTGAGCTTGCGCCAATGGCACCTGATCGAAGCGCGACTTGAGAAGGGCACCTGGACGCTGCGGCAAACCCCGCTTGGACCTGCGCAGGCCGCGCCGGTTGAGGTCCAAGAGGACGCGCTTGCCTCCCTCAGCTTATCCGGAACCCCGGTGATCGCGGCCAAATGGGAGGACGGTCGCGCAGGGCAGCATTTCAACGGAAAAATCGAGGCCCCGACCCTGGTGGCTGATGCTCAGCCCCTCTGCGCCTGGGATTTTGGCAAGCAGATCTCCTCCACGACGGCAGAAGCAACCGCCGGACCCGATCTTGATCTGGTGAACTACCCGACGCGCGCCGTCACAAGCGCCGGTTGGGACGGCGCCGAGATGAACTGGACCCACAAGCCCGATCACTACGCGGCGATCCACTTCCACGAAGACGATATCTACGATTTCGGGTGGGACACCGATTTTACCTTCACCCTCCCCGAAGACATGGCCTCAGGCGCCTATGTCATGCGGCTGAGCTGCGACGGGCATGAGGATGCGATCCCCTTCTTTGTCTGCCCGCCGTTGGGGAAGCCATCCGCCGATCTCTGCGTGCTGATCCCGACCTTCACCTACACGATCTACGGCAACCACGCGCGCCCGGATTTTGACCCCTCGTGGCAGAAAAAATTCGCCGACTGGGACGCCTACCCCCACAATCCGGCGGCATACCCGCACTACGGCCTGTCGACCTATAACAATCACAGCGATGGCTCCGGCATTTGCCACGCGTCGCATCGCCGTCCGCTCTTCAACCTGCGCCCCGGCTACGTGACCTTTGGCAATACCGACTGTTCGGGCCTGCGCCATTTCCAGGCCGACAGTCATCTGCTCAGCTGGCTGCATGCCAAGGGCATTGCCTATGATGTGATCACGGACCATGCCCTGCATGCGGATGGCGGCGCGGCGTTGCGTGACTACAAGGCAGTCACCACGACCACCCACCCCGAATACCACACCGCACAGACCCTTGATGCGCTGCGCGACTATCGCGATGCAGGCGGCCATTTGGCCTATCTTGGCGGCAACGGGTTTTACTGGCGTATCGCGGTGCATCCCGAAAACGACAGCCTTCTGGAAATCCGCCGCGCCGAAGATGGCATTCGCGCCTGGGCGGCTGAACCCGGGGAGTATTATAACGCGTTTGACGGCACCTATGGCGGGCTTTGGCGGCGCAACGGGCGCGCGCCGCAGGCTCTGGTGGGCATCGGCTTTGCCGCGCAGGGCGAGTTCTTCGGCGATCCCTACCGACGTGTCTGCACCAATCTGGCGTATGACTGGGTATTCGAGGGGATCGAAGGCGAGATCATCGGCGATTTCGGGTTTTCGGGGCATGGCGCCGCGGGCTTTGAACTGGACCATATGGATCATCGTCTGGGCACACCTGAACACACGGTGCTGCTGGCGCGATCCGTGACGCGTGAAAACGGCTTCATGCTGGTGCCCGAAGAACAACTGACCCATCTGACCAACCTCACCGGCGGCCCGGCGCAGGATGCCCTGCACGCGGATATGATCTGGGCCGAATATCCGCAGGGCGGGACGGTTTTTGCCACCGGTTCGATCACCTTCTGCGGCAGCCTGCCCTGGAACAACTTTGACAACAGTGTTTCACGACTCTTCCAGAATGTTCTGACCAAGCTGCTGGCGTGAATCGGTCGACAGGCGGCGAAGCGCGCAACTGGGGTCAGCCTTGGCTCGCCACTGAGGTGGCATTCCATTTACGCTCAAGAAAATTAAATACACGCCCGATTTTCGGCGGCGTCTCTTTTGCCAGATGATATGCAGGGTGCATGCTCTTTGATCTTCCAGACCGCGACACGCTCTACCAGGCGCTGATTGACCGGAATACCGCCTATGACGGACAGGCTTATGTCGGCGTGTCGACAACGGGTGTGTTTTGCCGGCTGACCTGCCCTGCCCGTAAACCAAAGCCCGAAAACTGTAGGTTCTACGGATCGGTCAAGGCGTGCCTGGAAGCGGGGTTTCGCCCCTGCAAGAGATGCCAGCCCTTGCGCCCCATGGCATCGGCGGACCCTGCGGTCGGCACCCTGCTTGCGGCGCTTGAGGCACGGCCAGCGCACCGCTGGTCCGAAGACGATGTCAAACATATGGGCTTTGACCTCTCCACGATCCGCCGCAGTTTCAAGCGCCAGTTCGGGATGACCTTTCTGGAAATGGCCCGGCAACGGCGGTTGCGCGACGGGTTCGCGATTCTGGCCGAGGGCGGCAAGGTTATTGACGCCCAAATAGATGCAGGGTTCGCATCCGCAAGCGCGTTCAGAGCGGCCTTTGCACAGCTCCTGGGCCGCGCCCCGGGCAATTTTGACAGCAAACCCCTGCTCTTCGCGGATTGGGTCACAACCCCCTTGGGCGATATGATTTCGGTAAGCAGCCGATCACATCTTCACCTGTTGGAATTCGTCGACCGGACAGCACTGAAAAGAGAGATCACCCAGCTGGAAAAGCACGCCCATGGCAGGCTCGGGATCGGTAAAACCGACCCCGGCGAGCAGATCAAAGCGGAATTGCGTGCCTTCTTTGCGGGCGCTTCCGCCGGTTTTTCGACACCCTGCGCGCTCGACGGATCACCCTTTGCACGCGAGGTTTGGGCGGAACTGACGCGCATCGCGCCCGGCACAACGCGCAGCTATTCAGAGATTGCCAGATACATTGGCAGGCCCTCCGCCACGCGCGCCGTTGCCCGCGCCAATGGCGCCAATCGGCTGGCCATTGTCATCCCCTGTCACCGCGTTGTTGGTGCCGACGGGTCGCTGACCGGATATGGTGGCGGTCTGTGGCGCAAGCAGAAACTGATCGACATAGAACGCCAATATCAACCCCAGGAAAGGGAAGCATGAAACAATGAGCCAGACCGAAAAAGCAAATTTATTCAAATCACTGCACGTGAAAGGTGATCCTCTGGTTCTCTACAACATCTGGGACGCAGGTGGGGCAAAAGCGCTCGCGAAAGCGGGCGCCAAGGCCGTCGCAACCGGCAGCTGGTCGGTCGCCGCCGCACATGGGTTCAAGGATGGCGAAGCCATGCCACTGGATTTCGTGCTGCGTGTCGTGGAACGCATCGCGGCCAGCGTGGATATCCCCCTCACCGTTGATTTCGAAGGGGGATATGCCGAGGCCCCGGAGCTTGTGACCGAAAACGTGCGCCAGGTCCTGCGGGCAGGTGCAATTGGCATCAATTTCGAAGATCGCATCGTGCAGGGCGAGGGCCTCTATCCGGTTGCAACGCAGGTCGAGCGGATACGCGCCGTGCGCGAAGCGGCTCGGATGGAAGACATCCCCCTGTTCATCAACGCGCGGACCGATGTGTTTCTGGGGTCGGATCCGTCGGAGCACGCTGAGCTGGCCCCCGACGCGCTGGAACGTGAAGCCGCCTATGCGGAAGCAGGTGCAGATGGTTTCTTCATCCCCGGCCTGACACAACATGATTTGATTGGCGACATTGTTGATGCGGCCAGCCTTCCGGTGAATGTGATGATGAAAGGCGCGCTGGACACACTCGCCGGTGTCGCAGAGATCGGTGTGTCCCGTGCAAGCTACGGTCCCGGCCCCTATGCGAGCGCGATTGCGGACTTAACTGAAAGGTTCAACTCCCTGAAGTAGGTATCTGTTATCAGAAGATAGTTTGAATTCCCGAAGGCGCGCTTCGGTCATTCAAACAACAGCCGCCGAGGTTGCCTGCATGTTTTCGGCCTCAGGCTTCCACCCCCTGGGCCATCTGCAGCAGCTTCTTCGAGAATTTCGCCAATTTCCCGCCGCCGCGGATATCACGCAGGCAGTCCTCGGCTTGCGGGCTGAGCGAGGTGGTTCGTGAGGCGACAGAGAGTTCATACAAAAGCTCCAACATGCCGCCAAAGTCATGCGGCGTGTCATCTGCGGTAAAATCCAGCATCGCGACCATGGCTTCGCGCACCAGCGTCGCGTTTTGTGGGGCCGTTTGAGCGATTGTACCAAGTCCTTTCGTCCACCGTTTGGTTGGGAGGGCATCGGCCAAGACAAACGGCTTCAACGCCTGCGCAAAGAGCGCAACCTCCAGGCGGTCTTCTGCAAACAATGTGGCGACAGCTTCGCAGGCCAGACCGGAGACGGATTTGTCCTCTGACGCCATATAGTAAACCAGTGTCGCAGCGCCCAGCGGTCCACATGGGGGACCCGGTCGGAAGAACGGCTCCAGAAAACCCAGGCACGGGTGATCGGTCAGTTTTTGATCGGGATCCAGCCTGGCGATTGCGGAGCGGAAAAATGGCTCTGGCCATCCCGGTCTGACAAGGGAGGCCCAAGCCACATCCTCATAGGTGCCACTGCACGCAAAAACCCCGTATGCGCCTGTCACATGGAACATGGCGGGCAAGGCTTTTGTATCCTCCGTAATAGTCAAGGGCTCGGCAATTCTAACGTCGATGTAGCGATAGATATCGCGGTCGATCCGCGCGACCGAGACATCATATTCCGCGGCAATGCCACAATCGGGATGTGGCCGGTCAAACAGCGCGACAATGTGCGGATCGGTCGGACAAGGCTGCCGCGCGGCCCAGGCGGCGGCCCACAGCGCTTGCTGCGATCCGAGGCACGCGTCGGAGCCCAAAGCATAGGCCAGCGCGTGTTCCTCCTCTGTTTTTGGCACAAAACCCACGCGCGCCGTTTCGCGATTGTCTGTAGACAACCGCAACAAGGCCAGCGACAGATCGACCATCCCCGGCGCAACCCCGGCTGCCCGATAAGGCTCAAGCCGGGTCATCAAGACCACCGGATTAACGAAGCCGCCGGTATCTGTGGGTGCAGATAGCATCGGCAGGCTGAACCCCGACTGAATACGCTCGATGATTTCGGCGTTGCGATCGCGAAACACGCGGGCAAAGCACCCTTTTGGCACATGAGCGACGCTCGGATTGTAACCCCTCTCGTCCGCAAATTCATGCACTGCGGTGCCCTCGGCGAGCGCGCTGCCAGTCGCTGCCAGAACAACCCTTGTGTAGTTCTCGCCCGGTTTATTCCAAATCTGCCTAGCACGTTTTTTAAGTGGTGACAGGAGCTTGGCGTCCTTTGTTAATTTCACGCCAAACCGTGCAATCCCATCGATTGCGCGTTCTACCTCAAACGGATCGCGCGAGACTTCCAGAACGGCCAGAAACACCGTGAGCGCCTCGGCAGCATCAGCGACGGGCATGATCTGCTGTGGGATGCTGGTCTGGGCAATGGCCTGACCGGCTTGCGGTGTTTCATGGCTGATCCCCGCCATAGTGGCAATGCGCGCCTGAACCGATGGCGCCACCAGCGGCACATATTGCGCCAAGGCATCCTGGATCGCCGGAGCATCTAACCTCTCAATCAGGTCGAGCGCTTTGGATTGCACATCCGCCTGCTCGGACACCAGTGCGCATATCGCCTTTCGGGTCGCGGCCTCGGACAACGTCGGGTCTCGTTTGACCGCTGAGGCGATGAGGCGCAAGGCAGCCACCACGGTACCCTTTTGCCGAGCCTGAAGCGGGCCGTCCAACGCCTCCAACAGGTCACCGGGCGCGATCTCCTGCGCCTTGTCCAAGGCCTGCACAATCTTGATGGCAAAGGATACCGTCGTCGGGATCGACGACCCAAGCAGCGACAGATACCGTTCCGCCCGTTTGGCAATTTCTTCTGGCGTGGGGTTAAGAGCGGTGTGAAACCGCGCGTACCAGCCTGCACGAAACTGCGCGAAATCGCGGGCGAGCGCCTCCAGCGTTGCATCGAGCATCCTGTCGCGGTCCAGCTTGCCTGCGTTCACAAGCGCCACAAGTTGCGTTGCCCAACTGCAATCGGGGCTCGCATATTTATCATGCGCCGCGAGGCTGAATTCGCCACCGCCTTCGACTTCGAAGAAGCGCCAGACGTCGTGGTCGAGGAACATATCATCCGCGGAGAGGTCGCGGTTTTGCGCGTAGGTTGCGTAGTAGCCAAGAATGAAGGCATCGCTTGTCGGTCGAGCGCACAGACCGGCCTCCCAAACCGGCGCAATACGCGCGATCCAGTGGGGGCTGTTTTCAACCACCCATGCAACCCATGCATCGGTCCACTCCGGTGACAGGGTGCGCAGGGCGTTTTCGATGCCGAATTTGGTTGGAATAGGGTGAAAGAGCAGTTTTTTGAGATCGGTCAGGGTCGCCGTCGCCAAAACACCCACCTGAACCGCCTCAAACGACTTGGCGGTCTTCCGGTTTTGCAACGCCTCACCATAGAAACGCGCGACGTCTTTGCCATGCTTGCGCCGCTCCGCCTGCGGTATGGCGGCCAGCCGCTCCAAGACCACTTCAGGTCGCTTTGTGCGGATCAGCTTGAGGATATCGTCGGAATTCATGCCCCTTGCTCCACTTGCATTTCGACCGCCAGCACGTGTTTGCACGGGCCCCGGCCCCCGGCATGTTTGGCGTACCAGGGGCAGGTGCAACGCCAGCCCTCAGCATGCGCGTCCACCCGATGGATCACACCGGCACTGCGCACTTCAGCGCCTTTTCCGATCATCTGTACGGCCCCTTTGTCGAGTAGCTTTTGCGCGGCATTGAGGCGGGGGTTCATCGCCGCGATGCGTTCCAGATCA
Organism: uncultured Roseobacter sp.; assembly: GCF_947501835.1. Lineage (NCBI taxonomy): Bacteria > Pseudomonadati > Pseudomonadota > Alphaproteobacteria > Rhodobacterales > Roseobacteraceae > Roseobacter > uncultured Roseobacter sp. The sequence goes on from NZ_CANMXR010000001.1 coordinate 576,837, forward strand.
AACGGCAGTACTCGGTGGAAATATCTGTTCTCTTTTAGGTCAAACCCAAGCAGACCGACAGCGGCCAGTTCCGCCATCGCACGGCGGGTATCGCGCACCGACAAACCCGTCGCAGCGGCGAGAGACACCTCGTCCAGCTGCTCCTGCCAGCACAATTGCGCCCGCAGGGCCGCCGCCCCGGACCCGTCCGAGGTCGCAATCTGCGACAGCAGCCCCCCATCCCCGGAAAACCCTCGCCACGGATTCGCGTTCAAGACAAGGCACAGGCGCTGAGCAGCAAGCTCAAGCACCCAAGCCGAGGCGCCCGTATCCCGATTGACATAGACCTCCAAACGTTCACACAGGCCAGCCATCACCTCCAAAGCACGCAAACGATGCGCACCACGCAAAGGCACCGCGCCAGGCACCTCACGCATCGTCAAACGCGGCAGATCACCGGCCAGAGTAAGCCATTGAAGATGATCGCTCTTTCCGCGCGGCAACTGCCGCAAAAAGCGCTGCGCCGCCATAGGTTTCAACGTGTAAGCCTTCGTCATGCCCGCCATAACGGTTTGCACCTCGGCAAACCCCTTGATCCACCGCAGGGGCAGCGGCACTTTCTTCTCCACGATGGCTTGGCCGTCGCGCGCGACCTCGACCGCATCCGCACCAATCGTCAGGTCCAGCGTGTTGCGCGTGCTCATCTGGGCCAGCGTGCTCCGCATCTCGGCCCCAAAATCCACGTTCACAGTCCCCTTCCGGCGCAGCGTGGTGTTCAGCGCATTCTGGTCGAGATCAAGCCGGATATAGGCGCTGCAGCAGGCGGAAAAGCCTTCAAACCGGACGGCAGTGCTGCTGACGGTTGCCACCGGATCCGCTTCGCGCAGCATCCGCGCCAGCATCGATGGCGGCACATAGAACCGCGACCCGACAATCTCGGACACGGCCCTGAGACCACGCGCCGTCACATCTGGATAAAGCGCCCTCGCTTTCAGGAATTGACCCTGGTTCGCAGGCGACGCACTGGTATCGCTTACCAGAGCCAAGGTTTGACCGTTGGCATGATCGCGCAGCGCTGACCGGGCCAGATAACGATAGTTTTGTTCAAGCGCGCTCATTCAGGCCACCGGGTGATTTCTCTTGGGCCCATGCATAGCGATGAATTTCGTCAAGATTTTGATGCAGTGGGAAAAACCGGATCGCCGATGCTTTTCTCTGCGCGAAAGCTGTCGCCATCAGCCATGCTGTGATGCGTTTTCCTCCCCATTTCTCGCCCCTACCCTCCGATCGGCAACAGCCCCAATTGGCAAAAAGTGCGGACGTCATTTTTCTGTGATCGGCGCGCGATATACACGGCGCAAAAGCAAAATGGCCGGGCAGCAACGTGAATTACCGCACCATCTTCTTGTCGGATATCCACCTGGGCACGCCAGGTTGCCAGGCGGAATTGCTGCTGGATTTTCTGCGGCAACACGAGGCACGAGAATACTATCTCGTCGGTGACATCGTCGATGCCTGGCGCATCCGGCGCAAAGGTTTTCTATGGCCGCAGGCCCATAATGACGTGGTCCAGACCCTTTTGGCCAAGGCACATGATGGGGCAAAGATCTATTTGATCCCCGGCAATCACGATGAATTTCTGCGTTCCTATCTGGGCACGCATTTCGGCGGCATTGAGGTCCTGCACAGCGCCGATTTTACCAGCGCCGATGGCAAGCGGTTTCTGGTCACGCACGGGGATCAATTCGACTCCGTGGTGGTCAACGCCAGGTGGCTCGCGCATGTGGGCGACCGGGCCTATGGTTTCATGCTGTGGCTCAATACCCGGCTAAACCGGCTGCGCTGGCTCTGGGGCGGGCAATACTGGTCGCTGTCGAAATGGGCCAAGCATCAGGTCAAGCAAGCCGTGAACTACATCAGTGAATATGAAAACGTGCTTACAACCGAAGCCAGACGGGGCGGCTATGATGGTGTCATTTGCGGCCATATTCACAGCGCCGCCATCCGCGAGATGGATGGCATTGCCTATGTGAATACCGGCGATTGGGTCGAAAGCTGCACGGCGGTTGTGGAGTTGGACAGTGGCCGCCTGGCCCTGATCGACTGGGAAAATTCTGCCCGGCAATCCCGCAAACGCGCGCGCCTGCGCCGTGCCCGCCGCAAAGACAAACAACTGGAAAATGTATAGCGAGGCCCAGACCTGATGAACATCTCTGCACAGGCCCAGCTGGACGCCGCGGTTCGGCAAGACACCGATGCAACGACCGGGCATCTGGAACAGCTTTTCTCGCGCCTGTTTCTCGGTCTGGTGTATCCTCAGATCTGGGAGGACCCGGTTGTCGACATGGCCGCCCTGCAGATCAGCCCCGACGACAATCTGGTCTGCATCGCCTCTGGTAGCTGCAACATGATGTCCTATCTGACCGCCGGACCGGCCTCTGTCACGGCGGTTGATCTGTCACCGGCCCATGTGGCTCTGGGCCGTCTGAAACTGACCGCAGCACAGAACCTGCCCGACCACGCGGCGCTCTACCAGTTTTTCGGACGCGCCGACATGGCAAGCAATATGCGGCTTTACGACCGCTATCTGCGGCACAGTCTGGATGACCAAAGCCGCGCTTTCTGGGAAGGGCGGTCGCCATTCCGCCGCAGGCTTTCGCTGTTCCAGAAGGGTTTTTACCGATATGGGCTGCTTGGTCGTTTTCTGGGTGCGGTGCATCTGGTCGCGCGCCTTGGCCGTGTTGATTTCTCCAGGCTGTTGGCGGCGCGCACCCAGACTGAGCAACAGGCCTTTTTTGACACGGAAATCGCCCCACTCTTTGACATGTGGCTGGTGAAAAGGCTCGCTGGTTTCCGGGCGTCGCTGTTCGGTCTGGGCATCCCGCCTGCGCAGTATGACAAGCTGGCCGCAGATGGGGGTGGCGATGTAATTCCGGTGCTGCGCGAGCGTGTGCGCAAGCTCACCTGCGACTTTCCAATTCGAGAGAATTACTTTGCCTGGCAAGCATTTGCGCGGTGCTATGATCCCAGCCCGGATGCCGCGCTCCCGCCCTATCTCCAGGCACAGAATTTCGAAGCACTGCGCAGCTATGCCAACCGCGGCAGGATCGTGAACCAATCGCTCACCGACCATCTGGCCACGGCCCCGGACGGCTCGAAACAAGGATATGTGCTTCTGGATGCGCAGGACTGGATGAACGACGCGCAGTTGAATGCGCTCTGGCGCGAGATGACCCGCACGGCCAGCCCCGGCGCACGGGTGATCTTCCGCACCGGCGGCACCGCTGACATCCTGCCCGGGCGCGTGGCCCCTGCCCTGCTTGGGCGCTGGTCATACGACGACGAAGTCTCCAAAGATGGCAGCGCACGCGACCGCTCGGCGATTTACGGCGCCTTTCAACTTTACCATTTCGAAGGCTGATACCCATGCTTGATACAGGTGCCAATTCTCACGCCAACCTGATGAACCAGACCTACCGCCATCAACGGCTGATCTATGATCTGTCCCGGAAGTACTACCTCTTTGGCCGCGACCACCTGATTGCCGGGCTCGCGCCGAAGGAAGGATCGCATGTGCTGGAAATCGCCTGCGGCACCGGGCGCAACCTGCAGGTCGCAGCGCAAAAATACCCGCATTGCGCGTTCTATGGATTGGACATCTCATCTGAAATGCTGCGATCCGCGCAAGACAAGTTGGGCGAGAAGGTGCAGCTCGCCCAGGCAGATGCCTGCCATTTTGATGGTGCGGACCTGTTTAATCGTCCGCACTTTGATCGGGTTTTTATCTCATATGGGATCTCGATGATCCCGGAGTGGGAGGCTGCGCTGAGCATGGCATTTGCCCACCTCGCACCCGGTGCAGAGCTGCATGTGGTCGACTTTTCGGATCAACACGGTTGGCCGCGCTGGTTTGGAACGGCGCTGAACAAATGGCTGCGCAAATTCCACGTCAGCCCGCGTCTGTCTCTGGCGCCCGTTCTCAGCGAAATCGCGCGCGACGCTGGCGCAGGCGCGCGCCACCACCAACTCTATCGCGGCTACGCGCAATATGGGGTGATCGAAAAGCGGCGCTGACCCGACGCCCCAAGGCCGTTCCTAGCGAGCGGATGCGCGCTCAACAGATCAGGTTGCCGTTCATACTTGGCGGACCAAGCCGCTAGCAGCTTTTGCATTGGCCAGATCCCAAAGCCTGTTCATTGACCCGGCGCGTCAGAGCTTCGGCGCTCTTCATGCGTTCGCTGTAGCGATCAACCAGATAGGCGCTGCTGTCTCTTGTCAGCAGGGTGAATTTCAGCAACTCCTCCATCACGTCGACCATGCGGTTATAGTAAGGTGATGGTTTCATGCGATCGTCGCTCTCGAACTGTTGAAATACTTTTGGAACCGACGACTGGTTCGGGATCGTCAGACAACGCATCCAGCGGCCCAGGATGCGCAGCTGATTGATCGCGTTGAAGCTTTGCGACCCACCACAGACCTGCATGACGGCGAGCGTTTTCCCCTGCGTTGGCCGCACCGCGCCGAGCGAGAGTGGTATCCAGTCGATCTGCGCTTTCATGATCCCGGTCATGGCCCCGTGACGCTCCGGTGAGCACCAGACCATGCCCTCGCTCCAGGTCACCAGATCGCGCAGCTCCTGTACCTTGGGGTGTTGTGCATCCGTATCATCGGGCAGCGGCAACCCTGAGGGATCGAAGGTTTTTGCCTCCGCCCCAAGGTGCGCTAAAACGCGTCCCGCTTCTTCTGTCATCAGGCGGCTGAAAGAGCGGGCGCGCAGGGACCCGTACAAGAGCAATATGCGCGGTGGATGCACGCTCCGGGCCTGCGGGAAAAGCTGCGCGTCGTCGATTGGTTGCAGATGCTCGTCATTTAAACTCGGCGTCTCAGACAAGGCGTTCTCCTCTCTCTCAAGATCATCTGCCTGCTTTCAGCGCAGGGTAAGGTTCATCTGATGACCATCCCATCACCCAACAGGTTCAAATCGATATGACAACGGCTCTTACAGCGGGACCTATCGCTCTGCTTTCACGACACGACACGAAGACGGTTGGCCATCCCACAGCCTCGCGTGATGCTATCGCTGCTGGACGGCATAAAAAAGGCCCCGGTGGTGACCGGGGCCTTTAAGGAGCATTGTTGCCAGATTATTCCGCTGGCATCACCGAGGTTTCCGGGTCAATCGTTGTCGCGACACCAGCCGCTTCCCGGCGACCATCGTTGAAGATGGCCTTGATCAAAGCGATGCACATCAGCGCCATAACAATCGAGAACGGAAGCGCTCCGATCACCATCGCGGTCTGAATGGCCCCCGTCCCCCCGGAGATCAGCAGACCGCCAACAACCAGCGCCAGAGCAGCACCCCAGAACAGGATGTGAGGGCGGGCCTTTGGACCTTCGTCACCGGCCGCGTTGATGGTGTTCACGATCAGCACCGCAGAGTCAGCGGAGGTCACGAGGAACGTCATCAGCAGGACAACGATCACGACCGCCATGCCCCAAGCCAGGGCTTGTGCAATCGGCGCCAGCATGAACTCGGTCATCGCAAAGATCTTGTCACCGTTGGCGGCATCAAGGATCAGCCCATTGGCCTCACCGTTGAGCTCGAGGTCGATCGCTGTGCCACCGGCCCAGGCGAACCAGACAAAGCACATCAGCGACGGTACGATCATCGCACCCAGCACGAATTCGCGGATGCTCCGGCCACGCGAGATACGCGCGAGGAACAGACCCACAAACGGCGCAAAGGCGATCCACCAGGCCCAGTAGAACACCGGCCACCAGCCCTGCCATTGCGTCAGCAGGAATGCTTCGGACCCTTCGACACCATCAGAGCTGTAGACGTTGAAGCTCAGCCATGGCAGCGCGACCAGGTAGTCCCAAATGCCGACGAAGAAGGCCATCGCCCCGAACCATGTTGCGCCAAAGAGGATGAAGAACCCCAGCAGGAAGATCGAGAGCACCATGTTGATGTTGGATAGCCACTTGATGCCCTTGCCAACACCCGACAGCGCCGAGAGCGTCGAGGCCCCCATGATCACCAGCAAGGCAATCACGATGCCCATTGTGGTCGCGGAGCCATCTTCGAGCGCAAGACCACCGATCCCGATGCGTGTCAGACCGGCCACGAACTGCTCAACACCGAAGCCAAGCGTTTGCGCCACACCGAGAATTGTCGCCACGACGGCCACGATATCGATGAGGTGGCCCACCGGGCCGGACAGGGATTTGCCAAAAAGAGGTGTCAGTGACGAGCGGATCGTCAGCGGCAATCCCCGGCGGTAGCTGAAGAAGGCCAGCGCCAGACCTGCAATCGCGTAACACGCCCAAGCGCCCAAACCCCAGTGCAGGTAGGACCACACATAGGCCGTACGCACGTTGTCCGCATCAAGGGCCGTTGTCAGACCCTGAATGACCGAAGGGTTGTTCTTGAAGTGGGCGACGGGTTCCGCCACGGCCCAGGTCAGCATGCCGACACCGATCCCGGCGCCAAACATCATCGAAAACCATGAGAAATTCGAAAACTCAGGCTTCTCGCCATCGGTGCCCAGATTCAGGCGACCGGCGGTGGGCCAGATGGCCAAGCCGATACAAACGATGACAAAGGCGGTCACCACCCAGATGTACCAGGCCGCAAACTGCGCCAGGATGGCCGTGTTCCAATTGCCCAGAACGGTGCCCGCCTGGGTTGGCCAAACGATACACCAGACCACCAGCATACTGATGATGATCTTACTGATGACAGTTACGTTAACACTGAACCCCCGATAAAAACCGCTGTCAGCGGTCTTAATCGGTAGATCGGATAATGGAGGTTTTATTGACATTATAGTCTCCCTGTTGTTCTCGCGAACGTAGCGCGATCTTAATAGAGATAACAATACGGGCGGCATAATGTTTGACAACTAGAAACTATGTTGTGCATAGTTGCATAATAGAGAAACCTTAGATGGCCAAACGCGCACTCATTCGAAGCCTTACCAATGTCGATATTCGGCTTGTGCGTATCTTCATCACAGTGACCGAATTCGGCGGCTTTGCAGCGTCTGAACTTGAGTTGAACATCGGGCGCTCGACCATTTCAAAGCACATTTCGGACCTGGAGCTGCGTGTCGGGCTGAAGCTGTGCAATCGCGGCCCATCCGGGTTTTCGCTGACGCCAGAAGGTGAACAGGTATTGGTTGCAGCGCGAAGGTTGCTTGCGTCCATCGAAGGGTTTCAATCAGAGATTGACAATATCCAAACCAATTTGACCGGCACCCTGAGGATCGGCCTGTTTGATCAGTCCACGACCAATCCGAATGCCCATATCCACAAAGCCATTCAAAAGTTTGACGATATTGCCCCTGATGTGGCTCTTGAAATCGCCCTCGATCCGCCCAGTTCCCTTGAGGCGCGTGTCACCGATGGCACCATGGATGTGGCGATCGTGCCCGTGCACCGCCAATCCACCCTGCTGACATATACCCCCCTCTATACCGAGCATATGACGCTTTATTGCGGTGAAGGGCATGCGCTTTTTGACACGCGAAACGACGTAACCGTCAGCGATCTGGCCCTCGCGGATCACAAATACGCAGGCTACGCGTTCAACTCTCCAAACATGAAGGCGGGCATGAACCTTGGCATCAAACGCGCCGCCCGGGTGCAAGAGGAAGAGGCGCTGTCCCTACTCATCCAATCCGGACGCTACCTGGGGTTTCTGGCGGATCACGTCGCCGAGACCTTCCTGCGCAAGGGTACCGTGCGTCCGATTGCACCTGCAGATACCGGCTATTCCAGCACCTTCGCTGCCATCACACGCAAGAAACCGGAACCTGATCGCAAGACAATGGAGTTCGTTGCCTGCCTCAAGGCGTTTCACGCGCAGGAGGCTGACGAACAAGGTCTCTAAAGCTTCGGCGGCAATGTTAGCGCGTATTGTGGACATTTTGACATCGCCTGCCCTTCATTGTCGGCAAAGAATGCCAAGGTTTGGCAGGTAAAACGCGCCGGACGTGGCTGCCAACGTTTATGTGCAGCAGCGCCTGGCCACCGCATGATCTTCGAGCGACCAAGGACAGCGAGAAGAATTTGAGCGGGGTGGCATTTAGCCCGCGCTCCCCATGGTCAAATTCCGGCTATCGCAAAAGTCGATCCCGACCAGAGTTTAAGGTTGACCTAAACCATACTTGAGGACCTAGGAACTGTTCATCACGATCAATTTTGACGTTAGGCATCTCCATGAGCAATCCTCCTCAATCCCACCAGCTTTCAAGGTTTATCGTCGCCAGCGGCATGACAAATCTCGCCGATGGGATTGCTGTCGTCGTATGGGCATGGATCGCGTCTCTGCTGAGCCGCGACCCTTTTCTGATCGCCCTCATGCCCGTCGCCCTCCGCCTGCCATGGTTTCTGTTTGCGTTACCGGCCGGGATCGTCACCGACAGAACAGACCGCCGTCGCCTGATCCTGGCGATGGACATGGTGCGGGCCATCGCCTTCACCACGGCAGCGCTGGTTGTCTGGATGTCGCAGCCGCTTGCACCGGTGACCGGGGACGGAACCGCAGAGCCAACCCTATTTGCCGCGTTGCTGGGGTGCGCCTTGCTGGTGGGCACCGCTGAGGTTTTCAGGGACAATGCCGCACAGACCATGCTGCCCGCGATTGTCCCGCACGACCAGCTTGAACGGGCCAATGGACGGCTGTGGAGTGTCGAACTGGTCGGCAACGCGCTCTTGGGGCCAGCGATCGGGGCCTTTCTCATTGGTTGGATCATCTGGCTGCCGTTTGCCCTGAATGCGGTCACTTTTGCGCTGGCCGTGGCGCTGATGCTCAGCTTGCAGGGGCCTTTCAAACCGCGGCGCAACGATACGCCCGATTGGCGAAAGGAGCTGGGGCAAGGACTGGCATTTCTGCGCGATGCCCCCCTGCTGCGGCTTCTTGCGGTCACGACAGGGGCGTGGAACCTCCTGCATCAGATGGTGGTGATCGCGCTGGTTCTGCATGTGCAGGAAAATCTTGGGCTCGCGGCCTGGGGGTTTGGTTTGATCCTCGCGGCCGGTGCCGTCGGAGGTATCCTGGGGGGTTTTGTCGCCGAGCGGGTCGTGCGCTGGATGGGTCCTGGGGCGGCGGCACAATGGATGACGCTGGCCTCGGCCGTGGCCTTTGCGGCCATCCCGCTGGCCCCGAACGGTTTCGTTTTGGCGCTGGTTCTGGCCGCGTTCGAGTTCACCGGGCTGATCTGGAACACCGTATCCGTGTCTTATCGCCAAAGGGCCATTCCCGATGAACTGCTTGGCCGCGTGAACAGCGTCTATCGACTTCTGGCTTGGGGCATGATGCCCATCGGGCTTCTCTTGTCCGGGGTTGTCGTCAATGCCGCCACTGTAATCATGGCCCGCGATCTTGCGCTTGCCATGCCGTTTATGGTCGCAGCGATTGGTGCTGCGCTTTTGACGCTCTTCGTCTGGCGACCTTTGGGACATGGCTTTGCCCTGGTTTCGAATTGATAGCATTGAGTGGTGGCAATTGGTTGGCGCGACATCGCAATTCTGGGTGAGGAAGCTGTCATCCTCAGCTCAACAGTTACAAGAGTTTTGACCGCTTTTCAGCGGAAATCGCCTTGGCGTCAGCGCACTGCGAGCATGCTCTAAAGTGAATTGCCTGTCTGAATTTGAAGATCCGCGACAACAGGTCCGGCTCAGCGCGATGTCTTCCGTGTCGCGAAAGCCCGGAGGCCAACCACCGTCCTGATGGTCGCTGCGAGGACCAGCGCGCAGAGCGCCGCCTTTGACACCGTTTCCATCGTGCCCTCAATCAGCATTGCATGGACCACGCTACCCAGCACGATCACAATCGCGAAGATCGTGTGAACGCGCCGCCAAGTGCGCACGTGCAGGCGTAACCGCCGACGGAAAGCGACCAAAAGCGCTGTTGCAAAGATCGTCCACATGGCGATGACGCCCCAGGCAGAGAATGGGGTGGGTGATACGAATAGCAGTGCGTCGATCACATCTGGCGGACTGGTGATCCAAAGCCCCGCGACATGTATGACCACAGCCATTAACAAGAAAGCGCCAACAAAGCGGTGGATTCGTCGTCCGATCTGTACCGTCAGGCCCGGCAAGTACCCACCCGCGAGCAAAGGTTGAACGAGCAAGAGAGACATCGCGACAACCCCGGCAAAGCCAGCCACGATGTAAACCGGATCGCGCCAAGCGAGCAGCGGGCTGGTGGCCGCCGCTGCGATGGGCACAGCAACGGCCATCGCGAGGGCTGCCCATTTCAAGGTAGCGCGCGCGAGGCTCATCCTGGTGGGTCAGGCCGACTGAAGGACGAAATGCGCCTCGAGAGTGGTCTCAGCTGCCTTTGACATGACGGGACGCAGGAATACTGTTTCGAAGTCGTCACTGTCATAGGCGAGATGCCCATGCGGTTGGCCAAATGCGGGGACAATTTGCGGCATCTCCAGGCGAAATTCGCCGTTTGCGTCGGTGAGCGTGGCACCATGGCTATGCGGGTCGCGCTCGTGACCTTCGGTGGTATGCGCCCAGATTTGAATGCGCTGACCGGCAAGCGGTGCGCCATCTCCGGCGCGGCGGACGGTTCCGGTCATCCAGAAGCCCCCACCCCCAATTTTATCGACAATCGGTGCGCCGGGCAGGTAGTTGTTGGCGCCGCCTCGCATCGAAGCCGTCGGGGCAAGACCCTGAGCCTGAGCCGGCACAATCAGGCCGGAAACGCCCGTTGCGACAGCGGCAGAGCCTGCTGCGAGGATGGTTCTACGGGTAGGACGCTTGGAAATCATCTGGATGCCTCCTGTCGAATCTCTCATTTCCATAGCTTGCTGGACAAAGCCAACGCGCGTTACGCGCAACTCTTTCTAAGAATTATAAATAGGGTATCTCCCGCGCATGACAAACCATAGCCACAGCTTCGTGATGTCATGCGCGACCCCTGGCCGAGGTTCGGCGTGTCCGGGTCGCCTGCCCCAAAGCTGTCATCCGTGCACCTGCTTTGAATTGACGGCCTTTTTGGCGTGAAACGAGACCAGACCGGTATTCGCAAAATACTTGATACCCTGGGATATTCATGTAGCGCTGTCGCATCACCATCAGCCTGGGACGGGGTACAAATGGGAACGCTTGCCGGCAAAACAGCCATCGTGACGGGCGCATCGGCACCACAAGGGATTGGTCGCGCGATTGCGTTAAGACTGGCGATGGACGGTGCTGACATCGTTGTGGCAGATATGGACGGCACGGTGGCAGTGGCAGGAAAGCCCCGTCTGAGGGCGGACCTGCTCAATGATCTCGTCACGGAGATCGCCCAAGGTCAAAGTCAGGCGATCTCAGTGCAGCTGGATGTCACGTGCCAAGACGACATAGAAGCCTGCGTCGCGCAGACCATTTCAGCGTTCGGCCGCATCGATATTCTTGTCAACAACGCGGGATCCCTTGCAGGATCGGCCAATTTTCTTTCGACGACGCCCGATCAATGGGAAACAAGCTTTCGCGTCAATCTGCTGGGTCCGATGATGATGGCACAGGCTGTTATTCCCCGGATGCAAGAGATTGGTGGTGGCCGGATCATCAATATCGGCTCAACAGGCAGTCTCGGCGCAGAGCCGGGATTTGGTGCCTATACTGCGATGAAACATGGTCTTGTTGGGTTATCGAAGACCCTGGCTGCCGAATTCGGAGGTGATGGCATTCTCTGCAATACTGTTTGTCCGGGGTACATTGCAACTGACATGCATTTGGCTGCCAACCATCGGCTGTCTGCTGAAAGCGGTAACTCTCTTGAGGAAACCAAGGCAAATCGCTATGCCAATGTCGCGCTACAGGATGCGGGTCTGCCAATCGATGTGGCACATGCTGTGGCCTATCTTGCGGGGCCGCAGGCAAACTATGTCACCGGGATCAACCTGCCCGTTACCGGCGGCGTATCCGTCGGACTCTAGCCTGTGAAATCCCGGGGGGGCGATCTCGAAGAGGCCAGTTTCAGTACCCTGGGTGGTCTGTTGCTTGACGATAATAGCCCAAATGCGGTTCCGCGAACATTCGACCGTGACGGGCGGCTTCTTTAAACGGGCCGTTCGTGGCTCGCAAAATAGATCAGCTGGTCCAATATAAGGCCACCACGCCTGCTCTTTTGGATGACGGCACACGGTTTATTCCCGGTGTTCTCAAGCACTTCATCATCGTGATCAAGACTGATGAGATCAGACGCCCCGAGGCCGGGAATGGCAGGCAACGTCGCTGACAAATGCGCAAACCCGGACTATTTACGCTCAGTTTCACTTGATGATGGGCCTAGTCCGGATCAATCGCGCTTTGGCGATAGCTCTCCGATTTGGGCAACCGGTTGGACGGCAGCGCTTTCAATGCGGCCAGCAGGTCAGCAGGCGCATCAATCCTCAGATCGACGTCTTTCAGCCCTTCCGTTCGCAGCACAACTAGAGCAGCAGATTGCAACGGATCGCGTTCGCTACAGGCCTTCTGACGGCCTTGGCGCGTGCTGACCTGTTTGGGATCATTGCGCTCGGCCCAGCCTCTTTCGCACGCCGCCGTGTGCGCATCCGACCTGAATGTCGATCTCAAGTAACAGTCACCACCAGATCTCCCACGCCCGCCACATGACCATGCAGGTTATCGCCACGCTGAACCGGACCGACACCTGCCGGGGTGCCGGTCAGGATCACATCGCCCGGCTGCAAGGTAAAGAGCGTCGATAGTATCGAAATCATCTCCGGTGTCTTCCAGATCATCTGGTTCAGATCGCCCGACTGCCGCAGCTCATCATTGATCTTGAGCCAGATGTCACCCGCATCGGGATGCCCCACTGCGGATACTGGCATGATTGGCCCGGCAGGCGCAGACATTTCAAAGGCTTTACCAATTTCCCAGGGCCGACCCATTTTCTTCATTTCACCCTGTAAATCCCGGCGCGTCATGTCGAGGGAAACGCCATACCCAAAGACGCAGTCCAGCGCGTTCTCGACAGGGATGTCTTCGCCACCGGATTTCAATGCAACCAGAAGCTCAATCTCATGGTGCACATCCTCGCTCGCCTTTGGATAGGGAAATGTGGTCGCATCCGGCACCAGATTGTCCGGGTTCTTCTGGAAGAAAAATGGGGGTTCCTTATCCGGGTCATGCCCCATCTCGACGGCATGCGCGGCGTAATTTCTGCCGACGCAATACACCCGATGAACGGGGAAACGATCAGTCGTTCCACTAATTGACAGCGCCGCCTGCTCGGGGGGCGAAAAAGCGTAAGCCACGGCTTGAGCTACAGAGTCCATATCATTGCCTTTCGATTTTCATGCATTTTTAAGAGAGGTACGTTGCGTCGCAACAGGAGGTGGGGCGTATTTCAAACCGTAAACGGATCCGGGACACCGACATCCTTGGCGAGGTGTTGAAGGTCGCGGCGCAGCGCCGGGTTCAGAGCCAGCCCTTCAGCGCGCCGCTTGGCAGCAGCGGCGGTTTTGCCATCACCCGGCAGGCGGACGGGATCGTGACCCGGAAGCGGCGCTGATGCGCGCATCTCGCTGAAAACACGGGCCGCCGCTGCGGCAAAAGCATCGCGGCCAAGGCCAAAGGCTGCCACATCCAATGCCATCACGAATTGCCCTGTGTTGGTTTCACTGGTCGTATCGGAAGTAAACTCAACCACATCCGATCCGAAAGCGGCCCCATTCAGCACGCCCGCCAGCAGGCCAATTGCCACCGACAGGCCGAAGCCCTTGGCACCGCCGATGGGCAGCAGGAACCCCTCAGACCGTTTGGCGGGGTCGGTCAGTGGTGCGCCATCCCGGCCCACCATCCAACCCTCTGGCATGAGTTCTCCGCGCTGCGCAAGCACTTTGATTTTGCCCATGGCAGCAACGGTTGTGGCCATATCGAGGACAAAGGGGTCGGCGTCGGCACTGGGCGCAGAAATGGCAAACGGATTGGTGCCAAGCAACAGGTCCGATCCGCCGAAGGGTGGCACATGATTGGCGCTGCCCACCGCAGACGCCATGCCGATCATGCAGGCATCAGCCTGCGGGCGGACATAGAGCGCGAGGGGCCCCGCGTGATTGCCGCGGCGCACGCCGACCCACCCAATCCCAGCTTCCTTGGCTTTCTGCATGGCCAGATCACGCGCTGCGGATAGGGCCAAATGGCCAAGCCCGTTGTCGCCGTCGATCAACGCCGTCGCGGCTGTTTCTGTGGCCACGCTGATTTGTGCCTTGGGATTGCAGCCGCCGTCGCGCAGCCGTGCCAGATATTGCCGCAGCCGGAACACCCCATGGGTGCCATAACCGTAGACATCCGCCTCAACCATCAGGGCGGCGACCGTGTTGGCGTCCTTCGATGGCACATCTTGGGTCGTCAGGGCCTTCGCAACGAAATCGCGGAGGTTTGAAACCGGTATATTTGGCTCTGTCAGATCAGCCATCGAACCGTGCACCGACGCTGTCACGTTGCCAGAAAACGATCTTGCGCTGTGCAAACGTTACGAGTGCATAAAGCGCGAGACCAAGAAGGCTGAGATACAGAATGAGTGAGAAGACGCGCGGCGTGTTCAGCTGCGAAGCCGCGACCCGGATCAATTCGCCGAACCCTTTACCGCCGCCGAGAAATTCAGCCGTGATCGCGCCCGCCATCACACCGACCGCGCCGATTTTGAGGCCGGTAAAGACCTGGGGCAACGCCATCGGCAGCTTCATCTTGATCAGCGTTTGGACACGACTGGCGCCCATGGTCTTGAAAAGCATGCGTGAGTTTTCATCCGCGGCGTGAAGGCCTGCTGCGGTCCCGACGACAATCGGGAAGGTGGCGATAAAGGCAGCCAGCGCAACCTTCGATTCAATCCCAAAGCCCAGCCAGGCAACAAAGAGCGGCGCAAACGCCACTTTGGGCATGGTATCAAGGGCGACGAGATAGGGCATGATCGCCCGCTCGCCAAACGCGGTTTCCCCGACCAGAATACCAAGCGAAAACCCCAGAAACATCGCCAGGGCAAAGCCGTAGATCACCTCCTTGGTCGTGATCCAGAGCGCGGGCAGCATGTACTGCCCGGTCAACAGGTTCTTGCCGACAAAAACCATGTCATTGAAGGTTTCCAGAGGCGTCGGCAGCACGATGCTGGACACAAGATCTAGGCTGGTGGCGAGTTGCCACAACGCGACAAAGACCACGAAAACGAAGGTCATCAATATCCCGCGTGGAATGCGGTCCAGGAGGGGCACCTCCTCTACCCAGACGGTATCTTCCTCCGCCTGGTCACGATCGCTTGCGCTCACATCGGTCATAGGTCTTCTCCCTTGTCCAAAAGGCTGCGGATGTAATCCACCAACTCGCCAAACTTCGGGGTTGTCATCATATCCAGCGTCCTCGGACGCGGCAGATCGATATCGACAATCTCGGCAAGACGCCCCGGCCGGGGCTTCATGACAAAGACCTGATCCGACAAGATCACCGCCTCCTGAATAGAGTGGGTCACGAGAAACGCCGTGGCATGCTGTTCATTGCAAATGCGCTGGAGCTCCATGTTCATGGTGTCGCGTGACAGCTCGTCCAGCGCGCTGAAGGGCTCGTCCAGCAACAGCACGGCTGGCTCGGTGATCAGCATTCGGCAGATGGACGCCCGCTGTGCCATCCCACCGGACAATTCGTTCGGGAAAACGTCTTCGAAGCCCTTCAGCCCGACGATCTCCAACAACTCACGCGCCTTTTTCTTTGCCTTTTCGGCAGCAGCACGCCCGTCCCGGATTTCGATGGGCAGGACAATGTTTTCAAGCGTTGTGCGCCAGGGAAAGAGCGTGGCCTGCTGGAACATCATGCCAATGTCGCGACGTGGGCCGGTGACAGGCTTGTTCCGCAGGACCACGCGCCCGCGCGTCGGCGGAATCAACCCTGCCATGATCTTCAGGAGCGTGGATTTTCCGCAGCCACTTGAGCCGATGACCGATGAAAAGCTGCCCTTGCGCAGGGTGATGCTCACATCTTCAAGGGCGATGACCTGATTGCGCGCATAGGTCTTGTGCACGTTGGTCAATTCATAGATGGCTTCGCCGGAGACCGGCGGGACATCTATACGGGCTGCGGAAGCACTCATCAGTTCAGCGCCTCGTTCGCTTTGGCACTGAATTCATTGGTAAAGGCCGCAGACAGATCATCGAGCGGGGCCGCGATTTCACCACCGGCAACCAAGCTGGCCTGCCATTCTTCCCAGACTTCGGCCGGCAGATATCCAAGACCTTTTGACATATCCACAGGGATGGTTTTCGACCGGACCGCGTCGAAAAGAGCGGACTGGAATTCGGCGTCTTCGCCCTCTTGCGGATTGCCGTCCTTCAGATGCGCCAGTACTGCCTCACGATTGGCATCATCCAAGGCGAAAGCATGACCTTTCGCAAATGCCCGGATGAACTTTTCGACCAGTTCCGGCTCATTTCGGATGGTGTCGCCCATGGTGGCAATACCGTTGCCGAAGAACCGCGCGAATTCAGGCGGGGTAATGTCCCGCACGGCCATGCCGCGCTGGTTCAGGATCGCCGCATCCGCTGTCGAAGACGAATAGGCATCCATCTCGCCACTGTTGAAGGCGACCGTCGCAGGCCCACCGTCGCCGACCGTAAGGAATTCAAAATCCTCGCCGGCAATCATGCCTTGGCCGGCCATGACATTGCGTGCAAAACCAACCTCGGCGCCATCGGCTGTGCCGGTGCCGATGACCTTGCCCTTAAGTTCCGCAGGGCTCTGGATTTCGCTATCTTCCCGGACGACGATGCCAAAGTTGCTGCGGGCGGCAACGTTATAGATGAAAACCGCGTCGACGTCGCGCGAGCGCGCTGCAATGACCGGGCCAGGGCCTGGCCGACCGAAATGCGCCTGGCCAGCGGAAAGCGCCTGCAGCACGGCGCCTGATCCGTTGATCGCTTCCACCGTGACGTTGAGCCCCTCCTCGGCAAAATAGCCTTCACCGATGGCCACAAACACCGGGAAAGAGTTGATGGCCGAGGGGCTGGGCTGCACAAAGGTGATATCGCGCATGTCCTGAGCGACGGCCTGATTTGCGACAATACCGGCGAGCGGCAAAGCGGCGATCAGGCCCGCTGTGATTAATCTTCTGGTAATCATGAATTTTCTCCTCCGTTTTGATTTTGGTTATGTGCCGCACCTCTGACGGGTGCGTTTGAGCCCGATTATGCCAAGCGGACCGTATTCTTGAGCTGTCCGATTTTCGGGATGTCGCAGACGACGGTATCGCCCGCCTTCAGAAATTGCGGTGGGTCCATGGCATAACCCACGCCCGACGGTGTGCCCGTTGCAAGGATGTCGCCCGGCTCCAGCGTCAGACCTTCCGACAGCGAGGCAATCAGCGTCGGGATGTCGAAAATCATATCGCGGGTCTGGCCGTCCTGACGCATGTCACCGTTGACGGTCAGACGGATGGCAATGTTGTGGGGGTCTTCGATCTCATCCGCGGTCACGATCCACGGACCGATGGGGCACGACCCGTCCAGACCTTTCCCTTTGAAATACTGCCCCCCATGCCGCCTCTGGACGTCGCGCGCCGTGATGTCGTTGAGGATCGTGTATCCAAAGACGTGATCGTAAGCGCTTTCCTTCGGAATGTTCCGCCCGGCCTTGCCAATCACCACGGCCAATTCGACCTCGTAGTCGATGGCCTCGGAGACGGAGGGAAAGAGCAGCACGTCACCTTCGTGCCCGACCACTGCCGTTGCGGGTTTCGTAAAATACACCGGGTGATCCGTGACGCCGATCTTGGTGTTCTGCGCGCGCTCGCCTTCTGCGATGTGTTCCGCATAATTGCGCCCCACGCAAAAGACGTTTTTGCGGGGGTGGGGAATGGGGGCGAGAAATGACCCGCGCGGATCAAAGGTGGCATCTGCATACCCGCCGCCGTTGGCCTCTGTTGTGATCTCTTGCAGAGCGGGCAACGCCTCCGAACTTCTATCGACAATCGCCTGGATGGTGCCCGCGCGCAGGATCTCGCCAGCGACACCGGGGAGGTTCTTTGCCGCCTTTGCGATGTTCAATGCTGCCTCATTGTTCAGCAGCGTAACCGCCAATGGGCCGTCCGCTGTCGAAACAGTTGCAAGTCTCATCCGATCCTCCCCCCTTAGTGACCAATGACTGTCCTGGAAACATGCGGGCTGGCTGTTGCGATGGGCTCCGCCAAAACGCTGCGCCAGTGCCGATTTTCTCAGCCGGACAGATATCGTTACTTTCAATAAGAGCTTAGGTTGACTACATTTCAATCAACCAATTCAGTGATTGGGTGAAAGATTGTGTCTGAAACAAACGCGCTCGTGGACCAATTGCGCAAGATGATCGTTGCCCAGAAATACGGGCTCAGCGACCGCTTGCCCGCCGAGCGAGAGCTTTGCCAGGCCTTCGACGTGACGCGTCATCAGATGCGTACGGCACTGGCATCACTGGAGAAAAACGGGTTGATCTGGCGCCATGTCGGGCGGGGGACATTCGTTGGGCCGCGTCCCGTTTTGAACCTCGAAGAGGTCGCATATCTGAGTGAATTGGTGTCCGCCGAACAGATCGTAACCGTTCGCCATTCCATTGAACCTGAATTGGCCCGGCTGGCGGCGGAAAACGCAAACAAGTCAGATCTGGTGCGGATCAGAGACTGCGCCACCGGTTGCACGCAAGCCGCCGATTGGCGCGGCTATGAAGCATGGGACACGAACCTGCACCTTGCAATCGCACGCGCGGCGCACAACAAACTTTATCTCTATTTCTTTGAAACGCTGAATGTGGTTCGGCGTGGCATGGTCTGGAAGCAAACCCGAACGACCCGCGGCCCGGCGCAAGACTATTGCAGCTTTGAGCAGCACGAGAGCATCGTCGCCGCCATCGAAACGGGCGATGCGCGGCGCGCCAAAAAGGCCATGTCAGCACATCTGAAATCCGTCTATGCGCGGGTCTTCCCCGAGATGCGGTAACGCGCGCAATGCCGTCTGACCGGGCTATGGCCCGCATCTGGAAAACGCACAGCCCAGCGACGTCAGTTGTAGAAATAATCTACCAGGAACAGCGGGATAGACGGAATGTAGGTGCACATGAGAAGCACAGTCAGCAGCACTGCGATGAAGTAGATATTAACCTTCGTCACATCCCAGATATTGGCGCGCGCCACAGCACAGGCGGTGATGAGCACACTGGCCACGGGCGGTGTCTGCTGACCGATGGCGAGGTTGAGCGTGACCACGAGGCCGAAGTGGATCGGATTGATCCCCACGGCGTCGATCAGCGGAATGACGATGGGCACGACAAGGATGATGGCCGCGGCGGAATGCAGAAAGAAGCCGATCACCAGAAAGAAGAAGTTCAGGATCAGCAGGATCAGCCATTTGTTTTCCGTGATGCTGAGGATACCCGCCGCCAATTCCTGCGGGTATTGCGCACGTGTCAGAAAGCCCCCCATGACCACGGAGGCAGCGACCAACAACATGACCACAGCCGTCTGCATGCCCCCGTCCAGCATGGACCGTTGCAGGTGCCTGAGATCCACCTGCCGGTACCACAGGCTGATTGCAATCGCAGCAAGCACGGCCAGCCCTGCGGCTTCTGTGGCGGTGACGTAGCCGCCGAAAATTCCGCCCAGAATGATGACCGGCAGCGCGAAGGTGGGCAGCGCGTCGACAAAAGCCACCCATAGTTTACGGCCGGAGAACGCCTCCTCCCGGGGCAGATCGTAGCGGCAGGCGAAGTAGTAGGCGACGCCCATGAGACCCGCCGCGCCCATCAAGCCGGGCACGATACCGGCGACAAAGAGCTGCTCCACCGACACGTTGGCCGAGGTCGCATAGAGGATCATCGGGATCGAGGGTGGGATGATGATCGCGAGCGAGGCCGAAGAGGATGTGACGGCAGCCGAAAAGGCACCGGAATATCCGCGTTTCTTCATCTGCGGGATCATCACGGAGCCCATCGCCGCCACATCCGCCACGGCTGAGCCAGAGATTTCCGCGAAGAACAGCGAGACGCCAATGTTCACATGCGCAAGGCCACCGCGAATGAACCCGATGAGTGCCGCAACGAAATTGATCAGGCGGTCGGTGATGCCGCCTGCGTTCATGATCGCACCGGCCAAGACAAACATGGGAATGGCGATCAGTGAAAACTTGGTTGCCCCGCTGTACATATCCAGCGCCACATTCACGAGCGATCCGGTGCCTTCCAAAGCAACGAGACCGCCGATCGCGGACACGGCCAACGCCACACCAATCGGCACGTTCAGACAGATCATCGCCACCATTGCGATGAAGATCGCCAGCATCAGCATCAGGTGTTCCCCGCTTTCTTCATTTCGGCTTCGACCTCTTCCTCGATCTCGGCATGTTCGAGGGAGACGCCGCGCGCAGTGTTGCGCCAATAGTCCGGCAGGCTGAGCGCCTGACAGATCAGGAACAAGACGGCGCCGACGGGGATAACCGATTGGGTGAAACTGACGGGCACCCAGGTCAGGGAAACCAGCGACATGCCCCCGAGGATGGTCATCACGACATACCCGGCCCAGGCCAGCAGAATGAAGAATCCGGCGGTGATCGCTTCGGCCAAGGCAACCGCCCACATCCGCGTCGGCATCGGGATCGACAGCAGCACGCTGTCAAAGCCGATATGGCGGCGGCGCAGCGCGGCCAGCGCAGAACCGTAGTAGGTTATCCAGGCCAGCAGGATTGCCGCGACTTCATCGTACCAGGCGAGGCTGGAGCCCAGCAGCCGGTAGATCACCGCCACGACGACAATCACCGTCAGGATGACCATCAGAAAAATGACGAAGTATTCGAGGACCACCTCGAAGAACCTGCGCAGTGAATTGAGCATAACCTTGTCCCTGCCGGGTGTCGCGCCCGATGATCTACAAAATGGCTGTTTTGGGTCGTCTGGCCAAAGGTCGGCAGAAGGCCAATGGCGGCCTTCTGCTCTGTTCAGGTCAGGACCCCGAAGCGAGCTTCTGGATGCGTTCGATCAGGTCTGCGCCCCCCTCAACGGTGCTGGCGAACTCGTCATAGATGGCCGCCGAGGCCTCGATGAACGCCTGATTATCCGCCTCATTGACCGCGACACCTGCGTCTTTGATCACCTGCAACAGCTCGGTTTCAAGCTTGGCCGCATGCTCATAAACGAAATCCTGGGTTTCAGCACCGCAGGCCTCAAGTTCCGCGCGCACATCTTCCGGCAGACGCTGCCACTGGTTCTCGGCCACCAGCACATATCCCGGCGTGTAAACATGACCCGTGATCGACAGATATTCCTGCACTTCCTGGAACTTGGCGGAGGCGATCTGAGCGTAAGGGTTTTCCTGCCCGTCGATGACTTTGGTCTGCAGCGCTGTAAACACTTCAGAGAAGGCCATCGGCGTCGGGTTGGCGCCGTAAAGCTGGAACATCTTCACGCGCCATTCCCCATTGGGCGTCCGCAGCTTGATGCCCTGCAGGTCCTCGGGTGTGTTGATCGGGCGCGTGTTGTTCGTGATGTGGCGGAAACCATTCTCGAAATAACCGATGATCCGATATCCCTCGCGCAGCGCCGCGTCCTGAAAGACGTCACCCAGCTCTGCCTGAATGCGCCGCATATGGTCGCGATCCTGCACGATATAGGGCATCTCAAAGACACCGAACTCAGGCGCCACGGATGACATGACGGACGACGGCAGTGAGAAGTCCACCTGGCCCAGCTTCAGCTTTTGTAGCAGTTCCCGGTCCTTGCCAAGCTGGCTTGCGCCAAAGGTCTGGACCTCCGCCTTCTCTCCCAGCTTGCCATTGGCACATTCGGCAAAAGCATCCGCCGACGCTTCAAACAGCGATCCGGGGTTGCCGACATGACCAAATCGCAGGGTCAAATCTGCCGCGCTGGCGGCGAGCGGCATCGCAATTGCCGCAACACTCGCAAGAATGGTTGCTCTCAATTTCATGGTTCTTCCTCCCTTTGATGCCCCGTTCCGGGGGCTATTCAGCGGCGACCCGCTCGTCTGTTGTCTCCTTGAGATAGTCCATCGCCGATTGCACGCCGCCCGATTGGTGAGGGACACCGGCTTTGGCAAACCCCATCTCCACACCGCTGAGCGTGGCCATCAGCATCAGATCGTTGAAATCGCCCAAATGACCGATGCGAAAGACCTTGTCGGCGACTTTCGACAGCCCATTGCCCAGCGAGATGTCATAATGCTTGAGCGTGGTGGCACGGAAAGCATCCGCGGAATGCCCTTCCGGCATCATGACCGCGGTCAGCACACCGGATTCCTCGCCCTGCCGGGCGCACAAGACCTCAAGCCCCCAGGCGCGAACCGCCGCCCGCGTCGCAGCACCATGGCGGGCGTGACGGGCAAAGACACTGTCGAAGCCCTCCTCATGCAGCATGTCAATCGCCTCGTTCAGGCCGTAGAGCAGATTGGTGCCGGGGGTGTACGGGAAATACCCGGTTTGGTTCGGCGCAACCATGTCTTGCCAGTCCCAATAGCTGCGCGGCATCGTCACGGATTTCGAATGCTCCAGAGCCTTTTCGCTCACCGCGTTGAAACTCAGGCCGGGCGGCAGCATCAGCCCCTTCTGAGACCCCGACACACAGACATCCACGCCCCAAGCGTCAAAGCGGAAATCAATCGATGCCAGGCCAGAGATCGAATCGACCATCAAGAGGGCGGGATGCCCGGCGGCATCGATGGCCTTGCGCACTTCCGCGATGGGTGACACCGATCCGGTAGAGGTTTCGTTGTGCACCACGCAGACGGCCTTGATCTCATGCGTCACGTCTTCCCGCAGGTGCTTTTCGATCCGATCAGGTTCTGCTCCGCCGCGCCAATCCCCTTCCAGTAATTCAGGCTCCAGCCCGATCTTGCCCGCCATTTTGTTCCACATGGCCGCAAAATGCCCGGTCTCAAACATCAAGACCTTGTCGCCAGGCGACAGCGTGTTGACCAAAGCGGCCTCCCATGCGCCGGTGCCGGAAGACGGAAAGATGAAGACGTGCTGCTCGGTTTTGAAGATGGATTTCATGCCGTCGAGGGCTTTCTTGCCCACCTCGGCGAAATCCGGACCACGATGATCGATGGTCTGCTGGCCAATCGCTTTGAGGATGCGGTCGGGCACCGCGCTGGGACCCGGGATTTGCAAGAAATGTCTGCCAGCCTGACGCATTGAAAACTCCTCCGGCGTGCGCCTCGGCACGGGCGCATTTACTAGTTGCTAAAGCGTAATTATGAATTCATAATTCAGTCAACACTAAAGTTTGCGTTAATAGACCTACGCAAAAACGCGAGGAGAAGTCGTCGCTCATGCGTGAGAATGCCCGTCTTTTCAACAAGCTGACCGGCGCTGTTGAAGGTCAGGTCATGTCTGACCCCGCCTCCCGCGGGCGCTATGCGACTGATGCCTCGATCTACCAGATGATTCCCGAAGCCGTGGTCATCCCCCGGTCAAAGGACGATATTCAGGCGGCAATGAGCGTCGCGCGCGAAGAAGAAGTGCCGATCCTGCCGCGCGGCGGCGGCACCTCACAATGCGGGCAAACTGTGAACCGTGCCGTGGTGCTCGACAACACCCGACACCTGAACCGAATTCTGGATATTGATACGGACACGCTTCGGGCACGGGTGGAGCCGGGGCTGGTGCTGGATGAGCTGAACCGCGCGCTCAAACCGCATGGATTGTGGTTTCCGGTCGACCCCTCCACGGCCTCACGCTGCACTTTGGGGGGCATGGCCGCAAACAACTCCTCCGGCGGAAAATCGTTGCGCTACGGCATCATGCGCGACAACGTCCGAGCGATCACCGGCATCCTCCCCGACGGCACCGAAGCAAATTTCAACGGGTCCGAACCTGCCCCCGGACCCTATGCCGATCTGGTGGCGGACATGCGCACCCTGGGACATCGCGAGGCAGATGAAATCGACGCGCGTTTTCCCAAGGTGCAGCGCCGCGTCGGCGGCTATAACATCGACGCGCTGACCGGCAATGAAGTGAACATGGCGCATCTGCTTGTGGGCTCCGAGGGCACGCTCGCCTATTTCACGGAACTGGAGCTGAGCCTCGCGCATCTACCCGGCGAAAAGGTGACGGGGGTCTGCCATTTCCCAACCTTCTATACCGCGATGGAGGCCGCACAGCATCTGGTGACCCTAAATCCACAAGCGGTTGAGCTCATCGACGACACGATGATCGCACTGGGGCGTGACATCCCGCTCTTTCGCAAAACGATTGAAGCCTTTGTGGAAGGCGCGCCCGAGGCGCTTTTGCTCGTCGAGTTCGCCGAAGGCAGCGCCGAGACCAATGCCGCCAAGCTGGCGGAACTGGCGGAGATGATGGGCAATCTTGGCTACACCTTCAGCGGGCATAAAGACAGATGGGGGGGTGTTGTGCCGATCACGGACAACGCCTTGCAGAGCGCCATCGCGGAATATCGGAAATCGGGATTGAACGTGATGATGTCCATGAAGGAGGCGGGCAAACCCATTTCCTTCGTCGAAGATTGCGCGGTTGCACTACCTGATCTGCCGGAATACACGCGCGGGCTCACCGAAATTTTCGCGCGCCACGGCACCAAAGGGACCTGGTACGCCCATGCTTCGGTCGGCTGCCTGCATGTGCGCCCCGTGCTGAACATGCGTCAGGACCAGGATGTCAAAACGATGCGGTCGATCGCCGAAGAGGCTTTCGATCTGGTGAAACGCTACAAGGGGTCTCATTCGGGCGAGCATGGCGACGGGATCGTCCGATCCGAGTTTCATGAAAAGATGTTTGGGCCACGTATCGTAAATGCCTTTGAAGAGGTGAAATCCCGCTTTGATCCGGGCGGCCTGATGAACCCCGGCAAGATCGTGCATGCCCCGGCAATGGATGACCGGCGCGTGTTCCGCTATGGCCCGGGGTATGACGTGCCGGAATTCGAGACCGCGCTGGACTGGTCGGCCTGGCCCGGTGCCGCAGGGGGATTTCAGGGCGCGGTCGAGATGTGCAACAACAACGGCGCGTGCCGCAAGCTCAAGGGGGGCGTCATGTGCCCATCCTTCCGGGCCACCCGAAACGAGCGCGACACGACGCGAGGGCGGGCCAATACGCTGCGGTTTGCGATCTCCGGCCAAATGCCGGGTGGGCTGACGTCCGACGCCATGGCGGACACGATGAAATATTGTGTGTCCTGCAAGGGCTGCCGCCGCGAATGCCCCACGGGCGTCGATATGGCCCGCATGAAGATCGAAGTGCTCGCCGCCCAGCGCCAGAAAAACGGACTGACGGTTGCTGACAAGTTGGTCGGGCACCTGCCCCGCTATGCGCCCTACGCGGCCAAAGTCGCGTTTCTGATGAACCTGCGCAACAAGATCGGCCCTCTGCGCAGACTGACCGAAGGCCTGACCGGCATTTCTCACCGCCGCACCCTGCCCGTCTGGTCGATCAATCCATTCCGCGACGCTGAGGCACAGGACGAGGCACCCGACGTTCTGCTCTTTGCCGATGTCTTCAACCGCTACTTCGAGCCTGAGAACCTGCGCGCCGCTCTACGGGTTTTGCGCGCCGCCGGAATGCGCGTTGCCGTCGCACAGGATGGATCGGGCCGTGCGCTGGATTGCGGGCGAACGCGGCTTGCGGTGGGGGCTGTGGATGCGGCACGGGCAGAGGCGCAGCGTGTCATCGCCGCCACCCGGAACGCCGTTGCCCGCGGGGTCAAGGTGGTGGGTCTGGAGCCCTCCTCGATCCTAACCCTGCGCGATGAATTTCTTGCACTCTGTCCCGGCCAAGAGGCTGACGCATTGGCCGAAGCCACCTGCACCTTCGAAGAGTTTCTGATGCAGCACACCGAACTGCCGCTCAAGCCACTTGGCCGCCCGATCTACGTACATGGCCATTGCCACCAAAAGGCGCATGACGCGGTATCGCCCATGCTCGCGCTGCTGGGCCGCATTCCGGACGCCCAGGTGCATATGATCGAATCGAGCTGCTGCGGCATGGCCGGGGCGTTTGGATACGCGCCGGATACAATTGACGTGTCCCTCAAGATGGCGCAACTTGACCTTTTCCCGGCACTTGATGCTGTGCCGGCGGAGGCGCTGATTGTGGCGGACGGCACATCTTGCCGTCATCAGATTGCGGACGGGACCCCCAGGCGCGCGCATCACGTGGCGCACGTATTGGACAGAGTTCTGGCCGGGTAGGAGGACGATATGAATCTGACCAGCAGCATCAAACGCGCCACCTTACATGAAGAATTGGTGGAACGGCTGCGCAATCTCGTCATCGAGGATGTTCTGAAGCCTGATGAAAAGGTGCCGGAAAAGGAGCTGTGCGAAACCTTTGGTGTGTCGCGGACACCGTTACGCGAAGCGCTCAAGGTGCTGGCCTCGGAAGGGCTGGTCGTGCTTCTGCCCAACCGCGGCGCGCGCATTGCCCGGGTCACGCGTGAAGAGCTGGAAAACACCTTTCCAGTGATTGCGGTGCTTGAGCAATTGGCGGGTGAACTGGCTTGTGAACGTTTGGATGACGACGGCATCGCAAGCATCGAAAAGCGCCATAACGCGATGGTCCGAGCCTATGAGGCAAGGGATCGAACGGCGTATTTTCAGGCCAATCAGGACATTCACAATGCTCTGATCGAAGGGGCCGAGAACGATGTTCTAAAAGCGCATCACCGCAGGCTCGCCGCCCGTGTCAGCCGAACCCGGTTCATGGTCAACCTCTCTGACGAACGCTGGGCCGAAGCAATCGACGAGCACAACCAGATGATGGATCGGCTGCGCAATCGCGACGCACCCCGGCTCGGACAGCTTATGAAGACGCATATGATGAATAAGTTCACGGCCCATCTAAAAGCGCTTGGCTGCGACCCCGAGTAGGGACCGAACTGCCCTCAAAGGCATTGCAATTACCCTCTTACATGATCCCGAATAGGTGTTTCGTTTCTCCAGATAACCTCCGCACTTTAACCCGCCTGACAAAGCATTGCGACGGGCCTCTAAGCGAAACACCGCAAGTTCTGAGCAATGAAACTGAGCACTTCTGAACGCCTATAGAAAGGGTGGCGGTTCCAGCAGCACCCGGCATTATGATCTCATTGAAGATGTCAGGTGATTTTCCGCCGCGTTTGCGCGAAGCAAAGGGCAGCGAGCTTGCAACTTTGCACCACCTTTTGGCTGGTTGAGCTAGAAAAGCGATCTGTCGGGCAGGTCAGCACTTGGTCGCGGCCAAAGCCTCAACCGCGACATCGCCAACGGCCTTGGGTAAGTAACGCGACCAGTTCATTACCCACAAACGATCACTCTCTGACCGGTTCAAAAACACCCAATCCGGTGCACCATCCTCACCAAACTTGATCAACCGGCCCCGGGAGGTTTCTTCCACCATGCGTCCAGACCCTGCGATCGCATCCGAAAGACCCTGATTAAACGTCCGAATGTCCATCGAACTCATTTCATCCAGAAAGAATTGCTCCGCTTTCTTGCCGGGCAAATCGAAACGCAGGAGCTCGTTCAAGCCCAGGACAAACGGCTTGCCATCCGCATCCGTCTTGCGTCGGTTGTCATAGACGGAGATGCTGTCAGGGCCCAGCGGGTCGACATCGTGCTGGTGCATCATCAGGTCCTGCGAATACCAGATAATCTCGTCGGTTGCCGGTCGGAACAATAGGACCATATTCAAATGTCCCAGGCTCAGAAACACGTCTCCGCGCTTTGCGATCTCTCCGTCTGCGCGAACCGGTTCGATGTCATTCAGGTGGATGGGATCCTGCACGGTAAAGTCATAGTCGTAAATCAGATTGATGAGGTCCGCATCAATCAGCATTTGCAGCACGGATTTGGCGTAGAGCACCTCTCCCTCTGGTGAGACCTTCACGATGTGATCATCGTATGTTTTCTCGTTCCAGCCATAGCCTTCGATTTCCGGCGACACGGTGCCCGGCGTCCAGATGTCACCTTCGGGTGAAATTTCGACGCTGTGGTGAAAGCCAAACTCGGCATTCGTCCAGATCGGTTTGCTGCAAGCATCGACCCGGTAAAGGCCCGAATAATGTGAGTGGACGACGAGCGAGCCGTCCGACATCAGCTGCGGGTGCACTGTCCGTAGGAGGTGGGACTTGCGCGGCTTCGGGGACACCGCAAAGCGATTTTCCGACGCAAATGCGAATTCCTCAGGCTGGTCGAATTTCCACACATGGATGGGATCGCTCTCACCCTCGCGATAAAGCTCCACAATGCTCCAGCGAATATCGCCGTCATACCGGCTGACAAGGACATATTGCGGCGCTTCCGGTTCACGAAAGAAAGTGAACCCGCCCGCTTCATCAAAATTCGCCCGCACTTCGTGATCATCGAGTTTCAGGTCACCGCTGAGGATCTTTTGGGCTGTTTTCGGTGCCGATACGATCAGCACAGCGGCGGAAGACGCCGACCCGAAGTGCTCTCCACCGGACAAACGGTTGTAGACCAACCAGCCAAACACCCACGTCAAGAGCAGCATCAAAAGAACTGCCCCCAACAGGATACGCAATTCAACCTTCTTGGCGAGCCATCGTTCCACAGAAACCACCCCTACTCGTGCACCATCCCAAGGACATGTTAAAGAAACATAACACTAAGGGAACCCCTCAATATTTTTGGCCGTTTCTCAGAAACGCTTTAAAAGATCAAAGGGTATTGAATCGGTATTGCGAACAATTGGATGCGAAATGACCGACCTATGCGCCGGTCATCAGAAACCGCGGTTTCTTAGGGCATCGGAAGAGCACGTCGAGAGGGCCAAACTCTGCACCGTCAACGAATACCAGAAATCCGTTCGACCTCTTTCTCAATCCGCGCGGCCATCAACATGAGCTGAAGAACCTCCCCATGTGGTTTCTCAGACGCAAGCGTGTAGGCCGCTTCTTCCACCAGTTTGGCCGCCAGGAAAAGACATTCGGTTGATTTCAGGGAATCGGGCAACGCCTCGGTTTCCGTCAGCAATTGCGTGAACGTGCTGCGGTGGGAGTACTTCTGGGTCTTGCCGCGCTTTTCATTCGACCGCTCAAAGTCATAGATGTACAGATTGCTTTCTTCGAGCGATTGCTGAGGCTTTGTCACAGAAGGTTCCCGTTGGATCATTTTCGGTTTTTTGCGGTCATGTTCGCGTTACGACCGGTGGTTGTTTAAACAGACCAAAAATGAAACATTCCTGTCAATAAAGAAGCAAGAACATCGGCATTTTCCTCTTCGCAACCGCGCTATTTTGAGTGTTTTGAGACAAAATATCCCATTCGCAAAATGGCACCCGCAGTGCGCCTCAGAGAGCTAGGTTGCCTCGCAACGCAAGCTTTGAGCACAGACGATGAAGTTCTGCGCCGGAAACAGCTGGCCGCGACCTGCGTGCCGCGCCAATTTACTTGTGGGCTTTCCGGCTTGCATCCGCTTCCTCGGCAATCCCGGACAGGTTCGTTTCTGAGCCTGAAAGGCGTGCGCGACGACAGGCGAAAATGGATCAATCAGGGACCCATCCGAAGCATCGCAGCCGACCTTCTAACCTGACTGCGCAAATTGCTTTAGTCCCGCCGCCCTTGCGCCTATAGTTTCGCAAAAGACCCTCAAAGGGACAGGCATTCATGGCCGGATCGGCTGAAACCGGGAAGACTGACTTCAATGTGGTTGTTGTCGCGCAAAAAGGGCGGCTGACTTATGAGGCGTTGCTGTTTGCAGCCTCCTTGCGCCAGTGCAGTCCGGATTTTAGCGGTCGGTTGCTGATCGCCGAGCCACAACCTGGTCCGCTCTGGCCAGATGATCCGCGTATCTCCGATCATGCTGCGCTGGAGATGTTTGGGGCGCTCGGGGCGGAAATCCTGCCTTTTGAAAGCATTCACTTTGGTGCGGAGTACCCCTATGGCAACAAGATCGAAATGCTCGCAGCGCTTCCCCCCCAAGAGCCTTTTGTCTTTTTCGACACCGACACCCTGATCACCGGCGATCTGACGCAGGTGCCCTTTGACTTCGCCCGTCCCACGGCATCACTCCGGCGCGAAGGCACCTGGCCCAAACCCGAACTCTACGGGCCCGGCTACACTGATCTGTGGCGGTCTCTCTATGACAAGTTCGGGCTGGATTTCGAAAGCTCGCTCGACCCCGATCAACCCGACGAATACTGGAAACGTTACCTCTATTTCAACGCCGGGTTCTTCTTCTACGAATGCCCGCGTGTCTTTGGTGACCTGTTTCGCGACTATGCTGTGGCGATCCGAAACGACCCGCCACAGGCGCTTTGCGCGCAGGAATTGCACCCCTGGCTGGATCAGATCGCCCTGCCTCTGGTCATTCACGCGCTTGGCGGCGGGCGTGACACCCTACCCGCTGGATTGCTGGACGGCACCGTGAGTTGCCATTACCGCATGTTCCCGCTGCTCTATGCCCGCGAAAGCGACCATGTGATCAAGGTCCTCGAAGAGGTCGCGGCCCCCAATAAACTCAAGAAGCTGCTCAAGGCGCATGAGCCGATCAAGCGCAACGTCTATCAGGGCCGGGGCGCAAAGGTGCGCGCACTCTTCGATCAGGACAACCTGCCACGGCGCGAAGCTGCGATCCGGAACCGGATCAAATCCGCGGGCTTCTGGATGCGCTGACAGACGGGGGCAGAGCAGCCGCCCTTGTATGCTCTGCCCCCTTCGCCTAACGATATGGGCAAATAGTCCTCAGGAGGAACCCCATGACAGACGGCCCCAGCTACGGCTTTGACACCCTGCAAATTCACGCAGGCGCGCGCCCCGACCCGGCAACCGGTGCCCGCCAGACGCCGATCTACCAGACCACAGCCTATGTGTTCCGCGATGCGGATCATGCGGCGGCGCTGTTTAATCTGCAGGAAGTGGGGTTCATCTATTCACGCCTGACCAATCCCACCGTCGCCGTGCTGCAGGAACGGATCGCCACACTCGAAGGGGGCGTCGGTGCGGCCTGCTGTTCCTCGGGCCACGCCGCCCAGATCATGGCGCTTTTCCCGCTGATGATGCCGGGCAAGAACATCGTGGTTTCCACCCGGCTTTATGGTGGGACGGTCACGCAATTCTCGCACACGATCAAACGGTTCGGCTGGGAAGCTACTTTCGTCGATTTCGACGATCTGGATGCGGTCAAAGCGGCGATCAACGACGACACGCGTGCGGTGTTCTGCGAAGCCATCGCCAACCCGGGCGGCTATATCACCGATCTCGACGCAATATCGAAAATCTCCGATGCGGCGGGCATTCCGCTGATCGTCGACAATACCTCCGCCACGCCCTACCTCTGCCGCCCGATTGAGCATGGCGCGACGCTGGTCGTGCATTCCACCACGAAATACCTGACCGGCAATGGCACGGTAACCGGCGGCTGCGTGGTGGATTCAGGCAAATTCGACTGGTCAGCAAACGATA
Source organism: uncultured Roseobacter sp. (assembly GCF_947501835.1). Lineage (NCBI taxonomy): Bacteria > Pseudomonadati > Pseudomonadota > Alphaproteobacteria > Rhodobacterales > Roseobacteraceae > Roseobacter > uncultured Roseobacter sp. Next base: position 608,193 of record NZ_CANMXR010000001.1, read on the forward strand.
AATTCCCCTCGCTCAGCCAACCGGAGCCTGCCTATCACGGGCTGAAGTTCCACGAGACCTTTGGGCCCCTCGCCTTCACCTTCCACTCCATCGCCATCGGGCTGCGAGACCTCGGCATGACGATGAACCCGCAGGCGGCGCATTATACGCTGATGGGGACGGAAACGCTGAGCCTGCGCATGGAACGTCATGTGGAGAATGCCGAGACTGTGGCGGGCTGGCTGGAGAAAGACCCGCGCGTAGACTACGTGACCTACGCCGGTTTGAAATCATCGCCCTACCATGACCGGGTCAAAAAGATCTGCCCCAAGGGCGCGGGCGGGCTCTTCACCTTCGCGATCAAGGGCGGGTATGAGGCTTGCGTGAAATTCGTCAACGCGCTGGAGATCTTCAGCCATGTGGCCAATCTCGGCGATACCCGCAGCCTTGTCATCCACTCCGCCTCCACTACCCACCGGCAGTTGACAGCGGAGCAACAGGAAGCCGCGGGGGCCGGTCCGGGCGTGGTGCGCATTTCCATCGGTACGGAAAACGCCGATGATCTGATTGCCGATCTGGATCAGGCCTTGGCCAAAGCCACCAGTTGAACATGAAAAAGGGGCGCTCCGACGGCACCCCTTTTTCCAGTTCTAAGAGAAGCTATTCAGCGATGGTAAAAACGATGTTGACCGAAGCCGTCACGGTCAACTCTCCCGCAGCCACCGGTGCGTCCATCTGACGGGCGGCCGCCATCTCCATCATCTGCGGGCGTGGCATGCCGCCCTGTTCGCTGATCGATTGAATGGCGCCCAAAACGACACCCGCGGCATCCGCCAATTGCTGAGCACGGTCTATCGCGTCGCGCACCGCCTCGGCCCGGGCCGCATCTGCGACCGGTTTCGGCTCTTGCAGGCCAAATGACAAGCCATTGAAGGTATTGGCACCGTCACTGACAACCAGATCCAGGATGCCACCAAGTGCCGCCAGATCGCGCACCCGCACGGTCAGAGTGTTGCTGGCCACAAAGCCGGTGATCTTTGCCGGTGTGTCGCTGTTCGATCCCCGCCCCGACCAGACCGGTTGCAGCGAAATATTGTTGGTTTGCATGTCGCGCGGCGCGATCCCCGCCTCCGACAACCGGCTCAACACGGCTGCTACGCCTTCAGATGTCGCTGCCATGGCGGCGGCGGCCTCTTTCGCCTCCTGGGTCACGCCAAGGCGAATGGTCGCCATATCCGGGGCAGCCTCAACCGCGCCCTGTCCGTTCGTAGTGATCACGCGCAGATCTTCGGCAAAAGCGTTGCCTGCTGCCATGCACAAGATCATCACAAGCTTAAAAACATGTCTCATCGTTATCCTCCATACATTCCATTTACCTGACACTCCCGCTCCTGCAAGAGCAAGCCGTTAAGACATGGTTCACTTTTCCTCGGCAAAGACCTGCTGTATGATCTCAAATGTCATCAACGTTCTGTGCAACTTCGCAATCGGCTGGTAAACCCACGACATGAAACCAAACTTCGCGTTGTCTTTATCCGCTGAGAGCATCCGGTTGCTGCATCGCGCAGCGGGCGGGTGGCGACTGGTCGGCGAAGTTTCGCCAGAGGCAAAAGAGCTGATTTCCGAGCTCGCGATGCTGCGCAAAACCGCGTCGTCGCTGGCGCCGGACGGGGTGCGCTGCAAGCTTGTCATTCCCAATGGGCAGATCCGTTATCTGAGCATCGACACACCGGATATGGACATCGCCGCCTGCCGGGATGCCGCGCGGGCCGCCCTTGAGGGTGCAACGCCCTATGCGGTCGACGATCTGGCGTTCGACATCTCTCAAGACGGTGATCGCACCCATGTCGCGGCTGTCGCACAGGAAACGCTGGACGAAGCCGAGACCTTTGCGGAGGAGCACAGGTTTCATCCCGTCAGTTTCGTGGCGATCCCGGATCACAACTCCTTTCTTGGCGAACCTTACTTTGGGCCGTCAAAAGCGGCGCGCACCTTGCTGGAGAGCGGCCAAAGCGTGGAGCCGGACGGCGTTGCCATTGTCGTCATCGGTGACGTGACCGTGCCCGAAGGCCCCGTCGTGGAGCCCGCCGCAGCGGAGGCGACGCCCGCTGATGCTGCGCATGTGATCGATTGGACCGATGACACCGCAACCGAGCCCCGAAACCGGTTGGGTGACGCGCTCGAAAACCTGCGCAAGAACAGTGATATCTCCGCAGATGTCGCGGCGCCCCAGGTGCCACCCATCGATGTGCCGCCGCCCCCGCCAACGTTCTCCAGCAGGCGGCAACCCATCGCGCCACCGCGCCCCACCTTCGTGCAAAAGCCGGAGCCAGCCATGGCAGCGCGTGGTTTTGCAGAATCGGCGGCGGCGCCCTACACGCCCAAAGCCCGTTCGGTGCGCGTTCCAAAACCGAATGTCGTTGCACCGGTAAAACCCAAGCCCGTCACGGATGAAGCCGAACGCATGACCGTGTTCGGGGCCCGCGCGCAGATGCCACGCAAACAAGCGCCGCGCTATACAGCTCTTGTTCTGACGGTTGCACTTCTGGTTATTCTCGTCGGAGTAGGCGCTTTTGCATCTGGCAAGATGCCGGAAAGCATCGCGGGTCTTTTTGACCGCACATCCCGTGCCGATGTCGATACCACGGCCATCCAGGTCTCTCCGCCCATTCCACAATCGGATGCATCCAAAGCTGATCCGGCCCCTACCCAGCTCGACGAAACCGAATTCACCTCGCTTAACCCGAACCTGACGGATGAAGATGCCGCCGTGCTTGATGCGTTGCGCACACCGCTCGCACAAGACGACAGCGCATCGCCGCAACCGACGACCACTGATGATCTGCGCGCGCAATACGCGGTCACCGGGATCTGGCCCATCGCGCCAGATGTCCCGAGACCCCCGCCCCTGGTTGATATCGAAGACCTTTATGTGACCAGCATCGATCCGATTGAGCCCGCGTTCGACGCCGTTGCCCTGCCATCAGTGGAAGAGCTCAATCGCGATGTCGCGCTGGACGCCCCCAATTCACCCGCGGCTGCAGGGACAAAATTTGCACTGGATGATCGCGGGCTTGTTGTCGGATCCAGCGAGGGTGCGCTCTCGCCCGATGGCATCAAGATCTTCGCCGGTGCCCCGCCTGTCCGCCCCACCTCGCTGCCCGAACGCGGTGGCCCCGAAGCCACGGAAGAGCTGAGCCCGGTGCAGACGGAGCTTGCCGCCTTCCGCCCGCGTCTGCGCCCGGCCGACATTGTGGAGACAACGGAGCGCGCAACGCTGGACGGCCTTACACGCTCGGAACTGGCGGAAATTCGGCCCCCCGCGCGGCCGAGGCCGCCGTCACCTGAAACCACTGTTGCCTCAGCGAGCCTCGTTCCGCTGGAGGGCAGTGCCGCGCTCCTGTCGGACCCGAATGCGCAGGGCATTGCCGCCAGCAACAGCCGTTTGGCCCTGGCGGCAACCCTGCGTCCCGACGCACGCCCAAGCAATTTCAACCAGATCGTTCAGCGCTCCCAAGAAGCCGCCGCCGCTGCAGCTTCGGTTGCCACCGCATCGATTGCACCACGCGCCATCACGCCCAACATCCCCTCAAGCGCCTCCGTGGCCCGCGAGGCCACCGTGCGCAACGCAATCAATCTGCGGAAGGTCAATCTGATCGGCGTTTATGGCACGCCCTCCCAGCGGCGCGCCCTGGTACGTCTCGCAAACGGGCGCTACAAAAAGGTCGAGGTCGGTGATCGCATTGATGGCGGGCGTATCTCGGCCATTGGTGAGGGCGAGCTACGGTATCAGAAAAGCGGTCGGAACATCGTTTTGAAAATGCCCAAAGGCTGACCCGTCGGGGGAGCGCCCCATGGCACGCCCGTAGACTTCCCAACTCCTGATCCCCCGCTGAGTGACTGAGCACCCAAACAGCTTACTCCGCGGCCAGCTCCCCGCTATCGATCTGCTCTTGCTCAATACTCTCGAAGAGCGCCTTGAAGTTGCCCTCGCCGAACCCATCATCACCCTTGCGCTGGATGAATTCGAAAAAGATCGGCCCGATCACGGTTTTTGAGAAGATCTGCAGGAGGATCTTGGTCTCGCCACCATCGACGACGCCTTCGCCATCGATCAGAATGCCGTGTTTTTTCATCCGGTCAATCGGCTCCTCATGCCCGACAACCCGATCCTTACTGAGCGCATAATAGGTTTCGGGGGGCCCGGGCATGAATTTCAACCCACGCGCGGCGATCTCATCGGTGCTGTCGTAAATGTCGCTGGAGCCCACGGCGATATGCTGAATGCCCTCGCCCTTGTATTTTTTCAGATAGGATACAATCTGCCCGGTCTCGCCCCGATCCTCATTGATCGGAATGCGAATGCGCCCACAAGGCGAGGTCAGCGCACGGCTCAGCAGACCGCTGAACTTGCCCTCGATGTCGAAGAACCGGATTTCGCGAAAGTTGAACAGGTCGCCATAGAACTTGAACCAGATGTCCATGTTGCCCTTGTGCACGTTATGGGTCAGGTGATCGAGATAATAAAAACCGACCCCCGCAGGTTTGGAGTGCGCAATCCAGTCGAATTCCGCGTTATACGGGCTGGTGTCGTAATACTGATCGACAAAATAAAGCAGCGATCCGCCAATGCCGACAATCGCCGGCACATCCAGCGCTTTGCCCTCGCCCTCATAGGGCGTGGCGCCCTTCGCCACCGCATGGTCAAAAGCGTGCTGGGCATCCACGACGCGCCAACCCATGGAGGGCGCGCAGGGCCCGTGCTCTTCGACAAACCGTGCAGCAAAACTCTCAGGATCCGCATTCAGCACATAGGTGATGTCACCCTGCTGCCAAAGCTCGATCTGCTTGGTCTTATGGTTGGCCACATGCGCATAGCCCATGCGCGCAAAGAGATCGCGCAATTCCTGTGGGTCGGGGTGGGCGAACTCCACAAACTCAAACCCATCGGTCCCGGTCGGGTTTTCGGCTGTGATCGAAGACTTTGGTGCGTCATGCGGGAAAGGTCCCATGAGAAAACTCCTGAAATGAGTGGAATCACGCGCGAAACGCACGGTTTTACGGCAAAATACATCCTATTCACTGTGAAATTCGCGCAACTTCGGTCAAAGCATTGGCTATTCATGCGGATTGCGCGCACAATAAGCGTGAAACGTGGAAAAAGGACGCATGATGCTGGATGACGTCGATACCCGCCTTTTGGAAGCCCTGCAAAAGAATGCGCACCTGACCGCGCAGCAGCTGGGCGAACGTCTCAACCTTTCCCCGAGCCAGGCCGGGCGCAGACGCCAGCGTCTGGAAAACGACGGCTACATCCGCGCCTATGTCGCCCGGCTTGATCCCGCACGGTTGGGGCTACATGTTCAGGGGTTCGTGCAGGTTCACCTGGGCACGCATGGACCGGATCAGTCAAAGAGCTTTGCGCGCCTCGTAGATACCCGCCCGGAAATCACGAGTGCGTGGACATTGACCGGGGATGCGGACTATCTTTTGAGGGTTTACTGTGCCGATTTACCAGCGTTAAACGCGCTTATCCACGAAGTCTTGCTGCCGCATCCGGCTGTGGCACGCGTTCACAGCCAGATTGTCATGGACCAACTGAAATCCGACGGGCCCCTGCCCACCTGATCCCCTGCGAGGAGAACCCGCATTCATGGAAAGTTTCCTGTTCCAAGCGTCCATCTACCTTGCCGCAGCGGTCATCGCGGTGCCGATTGCGGCGCGGCTGGGGTTGGGGTCGGTGCTGGGCTACCTCGCGGCCGGGATCATCATCGGGCCGGTGCTGGGGCTTGTGGGCGCCGAAACCGAAGACCTGCAGCACTTTGCCGAATTCGGTGTTGTGATGATGCTGTTTCTCATCGGGCTGGAGCTCGAACCCCGCACATTGTGGGACATGCGCCACCGCCTCATTGGCCTGGGCGGTTTACAGATCGGGCTCAGCACGCTGGCGATCATGGGCATCGCAATGGCCTACCACCAACCCTGGGGCGTGGCGCTGGCCATCGGGCTGGCGCTGTCGCTGAGTTCCACGGCCATCGTTCTGCAAACCCTGTCGGAAAAGGGTCTGATGCAAACGAGCGGCGGACGATCCGTGTTCTCCGTACTGCTGACGCAGGACATCGCGGTTATCCCGATCCTCGCCTTCCTGCCGCTGCTGGTGGCGGCTGTCCCTGCGCAACTCAACACAGACGGCTCGATCCAGCGCGCCGGCGAAGAAGCCCACGACAAGGCGCACCACAGCCTGTCGCTGGTCGAAGGTCTGCCGGGATGGGGGGTCACGCTGGTCACCCTCGCAGCCATTGCTGCGGTTGTACTGGCGGGTGTGTTTCTGACCCGACCGCTCTTTCGCTACATCCACTCCGCCCGGCTGCGCGAAATGTATACCGCGCTGGCCCTGCTCATCGTCGTGGGCATTTCCTTTCTGATGACGCTGGTGGGCCTGTCCCCGGCGCTTGGCGCATTTCTGGCCGGTGTGGTGCTGGCCAGTTCGGAATTCCGTCACGAGTTGGAAACCGACCTTGAACCCTTCAAGGGGCTGTTGCTGGGTCTCTTTTTCATCACCGTGGGCGCGGGCATCAATTTCACCCTGCTGTTCGACAACGTGGCGGGCATCGTCGCGATGGCGCTGCTGGTGATCCTCATCAAGGGCCTGATCCTGTTTTTCCTCGGGCGCGCCTTCAAGCTCAAGGGCAAGGACCATTGGCTTTTCACGCTCGCGCTGGCGCAGGCGGGTGAGTTCGGATTTGTGCTGGTGTCCTTCTCCGTCGTGCAGGGCGTCATTCCGAGGGGGGTTGCCGAAACGCTGTTGCTGGTGATCTCCATCTCCATGCTGATCACACCCTTGCTGTTCATCCTCTACGATTTCCTCTCGAAACGGATGCAGGACACGCAGGAACAACACCCAGACGACGAGATCGACGAAGAAGGCCCGGTGATCATCGCCGGTATCGGTCGCTTCGGGCAGATCGTGAACCGGCTGGTGCAAGCCAACGGGTTCAATACGGTTGTGCTGGATCACGACATGGAAACGATCGCGGTGATGCGGCGCTTTGGCTTTAAGGGGTTTTTGGGCGATCCCACGCGCCCTGACATTCTACGCGCTGCGGGTCTGGACGCGGCGCGCGTGCTGGTGGTGGCGCTCGATGACAAGGAGGCCGCGATAAAGCTGGTCCGATACGCCCGGAAACTGCGCCCGGATCTGCATATCGTTGCCCGTGCGCGGGACCGCACCCATGTTTACAGGCTATATCAGGCGGGGGCCGATGACATCGTGCGCGAGCTCTTTGACAGCTCCCTGCGCGCCGGGCGCTACGTGCTCGAAAACATGGGGCTCAGCGATTACGAGGCGGCGGAGGCCGAGCGCATCTTCTACCACCATGACCGATATTCGGTGCAGGAATTGGCGCAGCTCTGGGATCCGGATATTCCCGCCAGCCAGAACGCGGCCTACCTGGCCCGCGCCAAAGAGCTGCAGAAAGAGCTGGAAACCGCCTTCCTCAGCCGCGACAGCGAGAAAAAGAGCGCGTGATGTGAGGCCGCGAAACCCTGACAGTAGATCGGGGTTTCGATGTCTGCGTTCAGCTGTCGGAAACGCCAGCTTCGGCAAAGGTTGCCATACCGCTCAGACAGGCCACAGCAGCCTTCAAAACCCCAAGGGACAGCGCCGCACCGGAGGCCTCCCCCAGACGCAGGCCAAGTGACAGCAACGGTTCTTTGCCCAGCGCCTTCAACATCGGGCCATGCGCGCCTTCGGCACTCAGGTGACTGGCGACGCAGTGATCGAGGGAACCCGCCACCGTCTTTTCCAGACAGGCCGCTGCGGCACAGCAAATGAACCCGTCCAACAGCACCGGGATACGCAAGCTACGCGCCCGCGCAATGGCCCCCACCATGCCCGCCAGCTCACGCCCGCCCAGACGGCGCAGCTTTTCCAGCCCGTCGCCTTTGCCGCCGTGTCGCGCCACGCCTTCTGCAACCACGCGGGTCTTCGTCGCCAGACCCTCATCATCCACGCCGGTGCCGCGCCCCGTCCAGGCGCCCGCATCCCCGCCAAAAAGCGCTGTGGCCAGTGCTGCCGCAGAGGTCGTATTCCCGATCCCCATTTCGCCCGTGACCAGCACATCCGTGGTCTCATCAACCGCGTTCCAACCCGCCAGCAGAGCCTCGCAGAGCTCATCTTCGCGCATTGCCGGGCCTTGTGTGAAATCGGCCGTGGGCCGGTCCAATGACAAGGCATGAACATCCAGTTTGGCCCCGAAGGTGCGCGCCAACTGGTTGATCGCCGCCCCGCCGTGCTCGAAATTCAGCACCATCTGCGCGGTCACCTCCGATGGGAAGGCAGACACGCCCTGCGCCGCGACCCCATGGTTGCCGGCAAAAACGATGACCTGCGGCGCGGCAACCGTCGGGCGATCCGTGCCGCGCCACCCGGCATACCAGATCGCAAGATCCTCGAGGCGGCCCAGGGCTGCGGGCGGTTTGGTCAATTGCCCGTTGCGCGCGCCTGCTGCTGCGATGGCCGCTGTGTCCCTGGCAGGCTGCGTTGCGAGGAGGTTCCTGAACCCTGCCAAATCGGAAAAAGCTGCTGTCATCGGGTCACCTCGGTTGCATCATTCTTTGCACCTCATTACCCAATGCTGAGACACTCACAAGGCAAGAAACGGCATGTAATGTCATGAAAACCGACAGATTACCCTTTTGGGTTCTGGATATGCTGGTCGCGGGCAGCCTGCTCAGCCGCCTGCCGCTTCCGCAGCTGCACGAAGGCGCCTATGAGCGCGCGGCACGCGCGGTGTGGGCCTATTCGATCACTGGCGCCGTTCTGGGCCTGATTGCGGGTGGCTTTGGGTTTGCGCTGATGGGTCTGGGGCTCCCTGCGGGTCTTGCCGCGGGGGGTCTTCTCGCCGTCCTCATGCTGTCAACCGGCGGGATGCATGAGGACGGGCTGGCCGATACCGCCGATGGTTTCTGGGGCGGGTTCGACGCACAGCGGCGCTTGGCGATCATGAAAGACAGCCACCTCGGTACCTATGGCCTGCTTGCCTTGATCGTGGTGACCGGTCTGCGGTGGGTCGCCTATGCATTCTTGCTGCCACTGGGCGTTTGGCCGGTTGTTGCCGTGGCCGTGCTCTCGCGCAGTGTGATGCCCTGCCTGATGGTCGCTTTGCCTCATGCGCGCGACACCGGCCTGTCACATAGCGTCGGTCGCCCGGGCGAGGTCTCGGTGATCGCCGGATTGGGCTTGGCCCTGGCCCTCGCGGGGGCGAGCCTAGGTGGCATTGCGATCCTGTGTTTGCTGGTGGCGCTGTTGACCGCCGCCGCCATGGGCCTGTTGGCGCGCGCGAAAATAGGCGGGCAGACTGGTGATGTTCTGGGCGCCGTGCAACAGCTTTCCGAAGTTGCCGTTCTTATGGTTCTTGTGGCCGTCTTGACATAAAGAAAGCCGCCCCCTTTTCAGGGAACGGCCTTGTTCAACCTTGATATCGGATCAGGCCGCGACGCGGCTTTCCAGCACGTCACCCACCTGCTTGGCCGCGGCAAGCTCATCGCCACCGCTCACTGCCGCAACCTCCCGGGTCAACCGTTCAAGTGCGGCCTCATACAGCTGGCGTTCAGAATAGCTTTGTTCGCGCTGATCGTCGGTGCGGTGCAAATCACGCACCACTTCCGCAATCGCGATCAGATCGCCCGAGTTGATCTTTTGCTCATATTCCTGTGCCCGGCGTGACCACATGGCGCGCTTCACCTTGGCCTTGCCCTTGAGCGTCCGCATCGCATGGGTGATCACATCCGGCGAGCTCAGCGCCCGCATCCCGATCTCCGTCGCCTTATGCGTCGGCACCCGCAGTGTCATCTTGTCCTTCTCAAAGGAAATCACAAAAAGCTCCAGCGAAATACCGGCCACTTCCTGCTCCTCGATCGACAGAATCTGACCCACGCCATGCGCTGGGTAGACGACAAATTCGTTCGGGCGGAAATCAAGTTTCTTCGATTTGGTCATTCAGTGTTCCTTAGAAAACAGGCGTGCAAATCGAAACTTTCGACAGTCAAAATCACACCAAGCGGTGGCCTCGCAGCCGCGCCCCTGAGTGTGAGTAAGTCGATTTTCCGGTGCCTGCCCCCTCTTCGAGGCAGGGCAATTAGCTCGTCCATTATTACTTTGTGACAGAAGTATAACACAAAAATGCACCGCAAAAAAGCGCACGCTGCGTCAACTTGCGAAAAATCGGGAAAAATGAGTGCCTTAACCGGAGAGTTCTGCGCAGGGACCGCTTCGAATCAGCCAGATTGACCTAGCCGCCCTCACCCGGTGCTTCGGAAAAATACTTCTCCAGCTTGCCGGATTCGCCATCCCGCTCTTCCGCGTCAGGCAGCGGGTCCTTCTTGGTGATGATCACCGGCCACATCTCGGAATACTTGCGGTTGAATTCCACCCATTTTTCCATGTCCGGTTCGGTATCCGGGCGGATCGCATCGGCGGGACATTCTGGCTCGCATACACCACAGTCGATGCATTCATCGGGGTGAATGACCAGCATGTTCTCGCCCTCGTAGAAACAATCCACCGGACAGACTTCGACGCAGTCGGTGTATTTGCAGGCAATGCAGCTGTCGTTCACGATATAGGTCATCGGACCCTCTTTTTCCCCAAGATCATATGGTAGCTAAATGAGGCAAAGGGATCATTCAAGAGAGCGTGCCTTAGAAAGATCAAGGATGCGACGATTGCGCTTCGTTGGACGACCTTTTCCCTCATAGGCCGGGTTTTTCGGGTCGCTATCCTTGGATTTCGCCTCCGGCGGGGACAAATCCGTGTAAAGCTCCTGAGCTTCCGGCGCCGGACCGCGCCGCGTGCCAATTGCATCGATCCTGATCACGCGAATATGATCGCCCTGCGCAAAGGTCAGAACGTCCTCCGGCCCGACCATCTGGCTGCGCTTTTGTGTATGAACGCCATTGACGCGCACGTCCCCGGCGGCGACGCGGGTTGCGGCGAGCGACCGGGTCTTGAAAAACCGCGCGTGCCACAACCATTTGTCCAACCGGAGTTTTTCAGCCAATTATTTGGTGTCCTTGAGCCCCATAAGTGCTGCCGCGAAAGGATTGTCCGGATCGATCTTCTTTTCCGGTTTTGGCGGACGGGCCGAAAACTTCTGGCCGCTCTGCCCCTTGTCACTGCGCGGCCCGCCGCGCTTGCCCTTGCCGCCGGGTTTGCCTTTGCCCTTGCCCTGCGGACGATCCGCAGACCCGCGTTTGTTAGCGTGACCTGCCGGACGTGCCGTGCGGCCCCAGGTGAAGGTATAGAAAACCTCTGTCTCGGGCGCAGTGTCCGTCGCGGCTGCTCCCGCATCTTCGCCAGATGCAGCATCGTCCGCCGCTTCTGGTGCCGTCTCCGCTGGCGCGGTCTCTTGCTCGACTTCGGCGGCGTCAGGCGTTTCGCTTGCGGTCTCCGCCGCCTCAGACGTCACAACCTCATCGGGCGCTTTTGCCTTTTCTGCAGCAGTGGGATCAATGGCCTTGACCTTTATACGCTCGCCTTTCTCGGCCTTGTAGCCAAGACCCTGCATAAGATCAGCGAACTGCTCCAGCGTCATGCCCGTGATCGACAGCATGTCTGCTGTCGCCTCGAACCCCGCACGCGAATTCTCCGAGCGCAGCATATCCGCCAACCGCTCCAGCATATCGATACGGATCGCGCGCTCCCCGGCAATCCGGTAGCCCGACATCGTATCCGCCCCTGCGGGCGCAGCGGTATCCGCGGGGATCGTCACCAAACCCGGAGGGGGGGCTTCGGGGAAGTCCTGAACCCCTTGCGACAGGGACCACAACACCAGACGCAGCCGCGTCGGGGCGGGCTTCAGCAAAAGCGGCATGAAGATCGTGAACTGCCCGAACCGAATGCCGTGCTTGCGCAAGGCGCCACGCGCGTCCTGATCGAGCGCCTTCACATCATCGGCAACAGCGGCGCGCGGCAAAACACCGAGGCCCTCGACCATCTGAAAGGCAAAGCCACGCGCCAGCCCGGCCAGCGTTTCATCGCGACCAAGGTTCAGCAGCGGCTCAAACAGCGCCGCGATCTTGCGGTCGATGAAATGCTGCAAACGACGTTGCACCTTCTGCGCCACCTCGGGCCCCGCCACGTCATCGACAAAAACCTCAACCTGCGGCTTGAGCGCATCCGCACCGGCAACCAGCTTGCCAACAGCGTCCTTCCCCCAGATCAGGCCGCCCTGCTCGGTGAAATCGATCTCCGTGTCCGGGGCGTTATAGAACCGATCCGCGCGCAAATGGAATTGGGGCGCCAACGCCTGCAGCGCCGCCGTCTTGATGGTTTTCGCCTCCGCGCCGCCGGCGCCCTTGTCCTGGGAAAACCGGAACCCTTCCAGTCGTCCCACAAATTCGCCTTCGACGGTTACTTCGCCGGTATTCGATACTTCTGCCACCATGGCTTCCTTCTGGCCGAGCCGGCGCAAGAGCACGGATGTGCGCCGGTCTACAAATCTTTGGGTCAAACGCTCGTGCAGCGCATCTGACAATCGGTCTTCTACAGAACGCGCCTGCTCGCGCCAATGACTTTCGTCAATCGTCCAGCCTTTGCGCTGCGCGACATAAGTCCATGTGCGGATAAACGCCAATCTCTTGGACAACGCATCAATGTCGCCATCGGTTCGATCAATTCTGTTGATTTGTTGCGCCAGCCAATCGTCCGGGATCTGGCCGCGTTCGTGCAGATAGGTGAATATCGCCTCCAGAAGGCCCGCGTGTTCCGCGTGGCTGATGCCGCGAAAGTCAGGGATCCGGCACACATCCCAAAGCAGTTTGACCGAAGGCCCATCGCTGCACCGCGCCGCAACCTCGGTGACCTGCGCCAGGGCTTTCAGCGCGCCCAGATCGTCGGCCTCGCGCGCTTTTACCAGAATTTCGTCGTCGGGCGCCGCCTCCAAGGTCTGGATCAGACGGTCAATGGTGCCGAACTGGAGCGCATGATTGCGCCAGTTGAGCTTTTTTTGCGGGGTGAAGCGGTGGTCCATGATCGCCTCAGCGACCCCCTCCTCCAACGGCGATGCCTCTCCGGTCACGCCAAAGGTGCCGTTCTTCATCCCGCGCCCGGCGCGTCCGGCGATCTGCGCCAGTTCATTGGGCGCGAGAGGACGCATCCGGCGCCCGTCGAATTTGGTCAGGCTGGAAAACGCCACGTGATCGACGTCAAGGTTCAGCCCCATCCCGATGGCATCGGTGGCCACCAGAAAATCGACCTCTCCGTTCTGATACATTTCGACCTGCGCATTCCGCGTCCGCGGCGACAGCGCCCCCATGACCACTGCGGCACCGCCCTTCTGGCGGCGGATAAGCTCGGCAATCGCATAGACATTTTCAACCGAAAAGCCGACGATGGCGCTGCGCGGGCGCATCCGGCTTATCTTTTTCGGACCTGTATAGGTCAGGGTCGACATCCGTTCGCGTTGCACGAACTGTGCATTTGGCACCAACGCCCGGATCGGGCCGCGCATGGTGTCCGACCCCAGGAACAGCGTCTCATGCAGCCCTCTGGCCCGCAACAACCGATCGGTAAAGACATGCCCACGTTCCGGATCGGCGCAAAGCTGGATTTCATCCACGGCGAGAAAATCACAGCCCATGCCCTCGGGCATCGCTTCGACCGTGCAGATCCAGTATTGGGTGCGCGGTGGCACAATCCGCTCTTCACCGGTGACCAGGGCAACAACGGAGGGCCCGAGCGCCGCAACAACGCGGTCATAGACCTCGCGCGCCAAAAGCCGCAGCGGCAATCCGATCACACCGCTCTTGTGGCCCAGCATGCGTTCGATGGCATAGGTGGTCTTGCCTGTGTTGGTTGGGCCTAAAACGGCCACAACCCGGGTTTCACCTGTCACGGCGCTGTCCTTGCATGTCTGGGGGTCAGAGAGTGCGGCCGATCCCGCTCCGTTTGAGCTGTTGCATCGCCGACTTGGCGTTCTCGTGGTGCGGGTTCAAGGCCAGAACCTGATCAAAGGCTTCAGCCGCGCGCTCAAAATCCCCAAATTCCTGCAGCATGACCCCAAGGCCGAAGATCGCATGGTAATTGTTCGGGTTCAATGCCAGCGCGCGCTCCAGATCATCCAGCGCCGGTCCGTAAAGCCCGGCCTTGTAATAAGCCGTCGCACGGGCGTGCCAGCCCTCGGCGAAATCGGGCGCGTGATCCGTCAGCGCCGTAAAATGATCAATGGCTTTTGAATTATCTTCTGCTTCCATGGCATCGCGCCCGCGGGTAAGCAGTAAATCCATGGCCGCAGATCCAGATCGCCCCCACAGCAGTTTCAATTCCCGATCCAGACGCTTTGCTTCCGATTCGGGGGCCTGTTGCAATTGCTGCAATAATTCCGCTTCGGTCTGTTGTGCATGCAATGGCGCAACATAGAGCAACAAGGCGACAAGTGCCGTAACGATACGTTTGAGGATAACCGGTTTCATAGCCATAACACATGTGAATGTAACAGGCGTGCAGGGCAATTCCAGACCCCAGACACGCAGATTGGCAAAAGGGCCTGATGATGAGCGATATTGTGAACCAAGCTGTAACAGTTCTGAACGAAAAACTGGCGGGTGCGGATTTCGGCGGGACGGCCAAATTCGTGATCTCCGGCGAGGGCAGCGTGATGATGGACAGCACCGGCGCGCGCGCGGCGGATGAACCGGCGGATGTGACGCTGACCTCTGACGCGGATACCTTCCAATCGATCCTGTCGGGTGACACGAACCCGACCAGCGCCTTCATGTCCGGCAAGCTCAGCGTTGACGGTGACATGGGCATGGCAATGCAACTGGCCTCCGCGCTCGCCTGATGGCTCTGACCCCCGCCCCCTTTCTGAGCGATATTGCCTATGGCGCGGCGGGCGGGGCCGCGCATTGGGTGACCGCGTCGGATGACATCCGCATCCGGGTTGGCCACTGGCGACCGGAAGCGGCCAAGGGCACGGTGCTGATGTTCCCTGGTCGCACCGAATTTATCGAAAAATATGATCGCTGTGCGGCGTCCTTCGCGACACGCGGCCTGGCAAGCATGGCGATCGATTGGCGCGGACAGGGGCTGGCGGATCGCCTCCTGGATAACCCGCTGATCGGTCATGTCGGCCATTTTACCGACTACCAGAAAGACGTGGATGCCATGGTGCGCACCGCGCGTGAGCTGGACATGCCGCGCCCTTTCTTTCTCTTGGCGCACTCGATGGGCGGGGCCATCGGCTTGCGGGCCGTGATGGAAGGGCTTTCGGTTCAGGCGACGGCCTTTTCCGCCCCGATGTGGGGCATCTATCTGGCGCCGCATCTGCGCCCGATGGCCTGGGCGCTGAGCCATTTGATGCCCCGCGTCGGTCAGGGGCACCGCCTGCCCCCGGGCACCCAGATCGAACACCACGTGTTGACGGAGGGGTTTGACGACAATCTGCTGACCCGTGACCGGGCCCAGTTCGAGATGATGCGCAAGCAACTCGAAATCCATCCTGAGCTGGCACTTGGCGGTCCCAGCTTTGTCTGGCTGCGCGAGGCGCTGTTGGAAACCAGACATCTGGCCAGCCGTCCCGCCCCAAACCTGCCCTGCGTGACCTTCCTGGGCACCAATGAGCGCATTGTCGATGTCCCTTCAATCCATCGCCGCATGGCGTCCTGGGCGCGCGGACGTCTGGAACTGGTTGAGAACGGCGAACATGAGGTGCTGATGGAAAGCGATGCGGTCGCAAATCCGCTGTTTGACATGATGGCAGATCTCTTTCGCAGCGGCGGCCACGGCTAGGCTCTGGGCAAATGGGCTGAGCCCGCTAAATTGGCCGGTATGAAGACCAGCCCCGCCCTGACTTTCACCGACCGCGGCATCTATTGCGCCGCTGGCGATTTCTACATCGACCCCTGGCGTCCCGTGGACCGGGCACTAATCACCCATGGCCATGCCGATCACGCGCGGGGCGGGCACGGCAGCTATCTCGCGACGCATGCCGCCCTGCCGGTGATGCGGCACCGATTGGGAGAGATCGATGCCCAGGGGGTTTCACTTGGCGAGGTCCTGCAGATCGAGGAGGCGACGGTGTCTTTTCATCCCGCGGGGCATGTGCCGGGGTCGGCGCAAATCCGGGTCGCGGTCGGCGGCGAGGTCTGGGTGGCCTCTGGCGATTACAAAACCGAAAACGACGGGCTGTCGGAAGCCTTCGAGCCGCAGAAGTGTCATCACTTCATCACCGAATCCACCTTTGGCCTGCCGGTCTTTCGCTGGCAGCCGCAAGCGCGGGTCGCTGAGGACCTGAACGCCTGGTGGGCCGCCTGCGCTGCGGCTGGCAAAACCGCGTTTCTGGGCGCCTATGCTCTGGGCAAGGCGCAGCGCTTGTTGACGATGCTGAACCCGGAGATCGGACCGATCCTGGCCCATGGCGCGGTGGAGGCCACAAATACCGTTCTGCGCGCGCAAGGGGTGGCGTTGCCCGCAACGGTGCCGGTCACGGCAGAAACGGATCCCAAAGCGCAGAAAGGCGCCTTGGTGCTGGCCCCGCCTTCGGCTATGGGCAGCGCCTGGGCGCGCAAATTCGGCCCGCAGGAAAGCGCCTTTGCCAGCGGCTGGATGCAATTGCGCGGTGTCAGGCGGCGGCGCGCGGGCGACCGGGGGTTTGTGATCTCGGATCATGCGGATTGGAGCGGGTTGCTTGACGCAATCAAAGCGACAGAGGCCGAGAACATCTATGTCACCCACGGCTACACCGATGTTTTCGCCCGCTACCTGACGGAGAATGGATGGAACGCGCAAGTGGTGCCCACCGAGTTTGAAGGCGAAAACCTCGACACCGAGGGCCCGGAATGAAACGGTTTGCCCAGCTCTTCAGCGCCATCGATCAGAGCACGAAGACCACCGTGAAGGTGACCGCGCTGGCCGCCTATTTCCAAACCGCGCCGCATGAGGACCGGATGTGGACCATGGCGCTCTTTTCAGGTCGTCGTCCCAAACGCGCGGTGACCACCACCAAACTGCGCGAATGGGCGTCGGAGGCGGCGGACATCCCGCTTTGGCTCTTTGAGGAGAGCTATCCGATTGTCGGCGACCTTGCCGAAACCATTGCACTTGTCCTGCCCGCAACCGAGACATCGAGTGACCGGAGCCTGTCGCAGTGGATCAACGCGCTGCGCGACCTGTCAGCGGTTGAGGAAGACGCCCGCAAAGCCTTTGTCCTGAAGGCCTGGGCAGAGTTGGGCGGCACCGAGAGGTTTGTGTTCAACAAGCTGATCACCGGCGGGTTCCGCATGGGCGTCAGCCAAAAACTGATGACCCGCGCGCTGGCACGGGCCACGGACAAGCCCGAAGCGGAACTGGCGCATCGGCTAATGGGCAACTGGCACCCCGATGACACCACATGGGAGGCGCTGATTGAGGCCGAAGACGCCTCCGCAGATGCCTCGCGGCCCTACCCCTTTTACCTCGCGTATGCGCTGGAGGACACGCCTGACGCTCTGGGCGACACCCACGACTGGCGGGCAGAATGGAAGTGGGACGGCATTCGCGGCCAGCTGATCCTGCGGGACGGGGCGCATTTTGTCTGGTCGCGCGGCGAGGAGTTGATGACAGACCGCTTCCCGGAACTGGCGCGCGCGGTGGACTTCCTGCCCCCCGGCACGGTGCTGGATGGCGAATTGCTGGTCTGGCAAGCCGCCTCCGACCGGCCCGACAGCTTCAATGCCTTGCAAAAACGGATCGGGCGCAAAACTGTGCCGAAAAAGCTGTTGTCAGAAACGCCGGTGGTCCTGCACGCCTATGACCTTCTTGAATGGCAGGGGCATGATCTGCGGCAGACGCCCTTTAGCGAGCGGCGGCACCTGCTGGAAACCGCCTGCGCGGCCCTTCCCCCCGACGCGCCGGTCCGGCTCTCTCCGCAACTGGATTTCGAGAGTTGGGACGATCTTGCCGAGTTGCGCAGCGTCGCGCGGGACGAGAATGCCGAAGGGATCATGCTGAAACGCAGCCAAAGCCCCTATCTGGTGGGCCGCAAGAAGGGTGATTGGTGGAAATGGAAGCTTGATCCGCTGACCATCGACGCGGTGATGATCTATGCGCAGGCGGGGCACGGGCGGCGCGCCAATCTCTTCACGGATTTCACCTTTGCGGTTTGGAATGGCAACGATCTGGTGCCTTTCACCAAGGCCTATTCCGGCCTGACGGATGCGGAGTTTCGTGAGATCACCAAATGGGTGCGCAAGAACACGCTGCAGCGCTTTGGCCCGGTGCGGCAGGTGACGCCACATCATGTCTTTGAAATCGCGTTCGAGGGTATTCAGGCCAGCCCGCGCCATAAATCTGGCGTTGCCCTGCGGTTTCCGCGTATGTCGCGCTGGCGGCAGGACAAACCGCTGCAGGAGGCCAATACATTGGACGATTTGAACGATATGCTGAGAATTTATGGATAAGCCTGACGCCGGAATGCCCCCCGCACCGCAAGCGCCGCTGAAACTGGCGCCCCCCGGGGCCTGTGATGCGCATGTGCATCTTGTGGCGGGGGCAGGTGAATTCCCGCTTTGGGAGGGGCGCGCGGAAAACCCTGCCCCAGGACCCACCCTTGAGGGTTGGTTGGAGAAGTTTCGCACCCAATTGAAAACGCTGGGGTTTTCGCGCGGTGTGATCGTGCATTCGATCCTCTATAGCACCGACAACAGCGTCACCGTGGAGGCTGTGCGCCGGATGGGCACGGGGTTCCGTGGTGTCGGTCTCTTGCCGGATGGCGCGTCAGAGCAGCAGATGGACCAGTTCGTCGAATGGAACATCTGTGCGGTGCGCCTGAACTACGTGCATGGTGGCGTGCTCACTTGGGAGGGGGCCAAGGCGATGGCGCCTGCGCTGGCGGAACGCGGCCTCCACATTCAGATGCTGTGTCATTCGGATGACCATATGGCGGAGCTGGCGGCGGATGTGCGCGGCCTGAATGTCGATGTCGTCTTTGATCACATCGGCTGGCCCAAGGATGCGTTAACCGCGCAGTCCGACGGGTTCCAGACACTCTGCGGCTTGTTGGCCGAGGGCAAGGCCTGGGTGAAACTCTCCGCGCTTTATCGCATGTGCGCCGCTCCCTATGATGCAGCCGACCCACTAGTCGCGGCCCTGATCGCGGCCAATCCGGAACGGTGCCTCTGGGGGTCGGACTGGCCGCACCTGATGCTGGCCGGGGCCAGCATGCCACAGGCCGCGGAGATGCTGAACGCGCTTGATCGTGTGATCCCCGATGACGCCACCCGCCAACGCATTCTGGTGGACAATCCTGCTGCATTATTCCGCTTTTCGAGAGGCTAACCCGCAGCACCCGGCTTGTCCCTTGCTTACGTGCGCCTTAGGTATAGCGAAACACATATGAGGTCCTTGATGTTCCAACTTCCCTTCCCCGTCCGTGACGCCAATGCAGCAGGGGCGGCCAGCCCGTTGGGCGACCTGCCAGAGTGGAACTTGGATGACCTCTATACCGGCGAGGATGCGCCAGAGCTAAAGCGCGATCTGGACTGGCTGGAGCAGGCCTGCGCCAGCTTTGCCGCAGATTACGAGGGAAAATTGGCAGAACTGGATGCGCCCGGGTTTCTGGACTGCGTGCTGCGCAATGAAAAGATCAATCAGGTCGCGGGACGCATCATGTCCTTTGCAGGCCTGCGCTATTACCAGCTGACCACGGATGCCGACCGGGCGAAATTCATGTCCGACCTGCAGGAAAAAATCACCAATTTCACCACCCCACTGGTGTTTTTCACCCTGGAGATCAACCGGCTGGCCGATGATCACCTGGACGGGCTTTATGCCCAGAACGCCGACCTTGCGCGCTACAAACCTGTTTTCGACAAGGTGCGCGCGATGAAGCCTTATCAGCTTAGCGATGAGCTGGAAAAATTCCTGCATGACCTCGGCGTGGTCGGCGACGCCTGGGAACGGCTTTTTGATGAAACCATCGCCGGTCTGGACTTCGAGGTGGAGGGCGAGACGCTGAACATCGAAGGCACGCTGAACCTGCTGACCGATCCCGAGCGCCCCAAACGCGAGGCCGCCGCGCGCGAGCTGGCAGAGGTCTTTGCCGAGAACATCAAGACCTTTGCGCGGGTGCACAACACACAGGCCAAGGAAAAAGAGATCATTGACCGGTGGCGCGGGATGGAGACGGCGCAGCTGGGCCGCCATCTGAGCAATCAGGTGGAGCCAGAGGTCGTCGAAGCGCTGCGCAATGCGGTGGTGGAGGCCTACCCCAAGCTCAGCCACCGCTACTATGAGCTGAAACGCAAATGGCTCGGCCTCGACAAGATGCAGGTCTGGGACCGGAATGCGCCGCTGCCGATGGAAGACAATCGCATCGTCAATTGGGATCAGGCCGAGAAAACGGTGATGGAGGCCTATAACGCCTTTGATCCGCGCATGGGCCAGATCGCAGAGCCGTTTTTCCGCAAGGGCTGGATCGATGCCGCCGTTAAACCGGGCAAGGCGCCCGGCGCTTTTGCCCATCCGACCGTGACCAACGTGCACCCTTACGTGATGCTGAACTACCTTGGCAAACCGCGCGACGTGATGACACTGGCGCATGAATTGGGCCACGGTGTGCATCAGGTGCTGGCCGCCGAACAGGGTGAGATGCTGTCCTCCACCCCGCTGACCCTCGCCGAAACGGCGTCGGTTTTTGGGGAGATGCTGACCTTCCGCAAAATGCTCGATGGTGCCAAGGATCCCGCGCAACGCAAAGTGATGCTGGCGGGCAAGGTCGAGGATATGATCAATACCGTGGTGCGCCAGATCGCGTTCTACGATTTCGAGTGCAAGCTGCACGCTGCGCGCCGTGGGGGCGAATTAACCCCCGAAGACATCAATGCGCTGTGGATGTCGGTGCAGGCCGAAAGCCTTGGGCCTGCCTTTGAGTTCATGGACGGGTACGAGACCTTCTGGGCCTATATCCCGCATTTCGTGCATTCCCCCTTCTACGTCTACGCCTATGCCTTTGGGGACGGGTTGGTGAACGCGCTCTATGCGGTTTACGCAGAAGGCGACGAGGGCTTCGAAGAGAAGTATTTCGACATGCTCAAGGCCGGTGGCTCCAAGCACCACAAGGAACTCCTGGCCCCCTTCGGTCTCGATGCCTCGGACCCCGCGTTCTGGGACAAGGGCCTGTCGATGATCTCCGGCTTCATCGACGAGTTGGAAGCGATGGAGGATTGAAGCTGGCAGACCGCTCAGGTTTGCAGCGAAAACTCATCCTTGGCTGACAAAAACCCTTTGACGATCTGATGGATACCCTCGGAGCCGCCTGCAAGGATCAACGCGGTGAAGAGGATATCAACAGCCACAAAGCACTGCAGCTGGTTGAAGATCCCCAGGAAATGCGCGCCGCTGGCTTCCTGGGGCACCTTGACGAACTCCGCCAGAACGGTTGTGCCGGTCAGGGCAACCAATCCCCCCAGGATCGTGGCGGTTGTTGCGGCAAAAGCGGCCTTCTCCGTCGATGTTTTTTCGCGATCCGGCATGGCATTTTGATCGGCGGCGATTTTTGCCAGTTTCGCTTCGCGGATCTGGGTCCTCAAAGAGTGAATGTTTTCATTCTTCGCCTCATTGGCTGTCGTCAAAGCATTCTGATCGGTCATCACCGGAACCGGCTGTTGCACCTCCAGATCAAGGGCGGATTGCAGGATGCTGCATTTGCGCTGCAGGCGCACCACGGCAGCGTTTTCGCTGAGCTCACGCGCCATGAACTTGTTGTTGACGATGACCTCCACCGCCCGTTCGATCAGAAGCGCAAAGAACGCCAGGGCCAGCAAGTGACTGGCCACGCGTTCCGCAAGGTTTTCTTCAAATGACAGGCTGCCAAATCCGAGCGAGGCCGCATATGCAGCGATCAACGCGACGATGGCAACGGCAATAATCGGGGCGATTTTCATGGTCTTCTCCAAATTCGATCTTTCAAACAACGTCGTCTGTGGGTTGAGACGTATCCCAAAAGCGCTGCGACCCGCTGAACGCAAAGGGCGGTGCCACAGCCTATCAAGGTCACTGCCTGTGGCCTAAAACGCCACCGGCAAGGCTCAACCATTGTAAACAGGGGTAAAATGACCCCAGATCACGTTACCTTATTTTCCAGTTTCAATCCACGCTAGAGGTTATTCTGGCATAAAATGCCTCTAGCGGAACGCCAAGGATCACTGCTGCGTCGAGGAGAAACGCCGCCGTAAGACCACGCTCCTTTGCCCTGCAATGCACTTTCATTGCAAGACAGTTTCGCGGGCGCAAAAAAACCCGCCGGACTTGCGTCGGCGGGTTAATGACAAAAAGGTGTTGGCTCAGGCCGTGGCCAACATGCCTTTTTCCTTGGCCAGATCACGCATTTTCTTTTGCAGCTTCTCGAAAGCGCGCACTTCGATCTGGCGAATACGTTCGCGGCTCACGTCGTATTCCGTGCTCAGATCTTCCAGCGTGACAGTTTTATCAGACAGGCGGCGTTGGGTCAGAATGTCCTTTTCGCGGTCATTCAGCACCGACATTGCCTCGGAAAGCAACTCCCGACGCGCCTCAAGCTCGTTACGCGCCTCATAATCGCCAGCCTGGTCGGCGTCTTCATCTTCCAACCAGTCCTGCCACTGCATGGCGCCTTCGCCTTCGGAGCCAACGGTCGCGTTCAGCGATGCATCGCCGCCGGACATACGCCGGTTCATGGAGATCACTTCGTCTTCGGTCACGCCAAGATCGGTCGCGATGCGAGCCACGTTTTCGGGGCGCAAGTCGCCTTCCTCCAGCGCACCAATGCGGTTTTTGGCCTTACGCAGGTTGAAAAACAGCTTTTTTTGACCGGAGGTTGTGCCAAGCTTCACCAGGCTCCAGCTGCGCAGGATATATTCCTGGATCGACGCGCGGATCCACCACATGGCATAAGTCGCAAGGCGGAAGCCTTTTTCTGGGTCAAACCGCTTCACCGCCTGCATGAGGCCGACGTTTGCTTCGGAAATCACCTCAGCCTGCGGCAGGCCATAGCCACGGTATCCCATGGCGATCTTGGCAGCCAGACGCAGGTGTGACGTCACCATCCGATGCGCCGCCGCGGTGTCTTCCTTCTCGACCCATGCTTTTGCGAGCATGTATTCCTCTTCAGGTTCCAAGAGCGGAAACTTCCGGATTTCCTGCATATAGCGGTTCAAGCCGCCTTCCGGTGTTGGAGCCGGTAGATTTGCATAATTCGCCATGAGCACCTCCCAATGTTTAAGGGCTTAACATGAATATGGGGTCTGAACCGATCAGTTCAAGTCGCAGACCGCGGAAATGTTAACGCAATCATTACAATGCATCGATTAATGAAAGACTGACACAAAGCGCCAGCGTTAACATCTCACATGTCAGTGCGCTCACGCAGGCTTGCTGTTTATGTCAAAACGCTCCGCAAATTCCGCAGCAGCGCCGCCAAATCTTCGGGCAAAGGTGCTTCAAACCGCATTTTTTCGCCGCTGATGGGGTGGTCAAAGCCCAAAACCGCGGCGTGCAATGCCTGGCGCGCAAATGCGCGAACGGCCTCATGGGCACCATCCGAAAGGGCTTTTGCCGCCAGTTTGCGTCTTCCACCATAGGTTGGATCACCGACCAGACCATGACCGGCATGCGCCATATGCACCCGGATCTGATGGGTGCGTCCGGTTTCCAGCCAACACTCCATGAGCGCCAGTACCGGCGGCGTCCCATAGCTTTCAACCGTGCGCGCACGGGTCACCGCGTGGCGCCCACCGTGAAACAGAACCGCCTGTCGTTGGCGATCCGTCTTGTGGCGCGCCAATTGGGTGGTGATCTTCAAGATGTTCCCAGCCTCGAAACTCGCCCCCTTTACCCCCCGCAACCGGGGATCGTTGCCATCCGGCACCCCGAAAACAAGCGCGCGGTAGTATCGCTCCACCGTATGGGCTTCGAATTGCGTGGCCAGCCCATGATGGGCGGCGTCGGATTTGGCCACAACCAGCAGGCCGGAGGTCTCCTTGTCGATCCTATGCACGATGCCGGGGCGTTTCAGGCCGCCCACCCCCGACAGAGCGTCCCCGCAATGCGCCAGCAGTGCATTCACCAGCGTGCCCGAAGGCGTTCCCGGTGCGGGATGCACCACCATCCCCGCGGGCTTGTTCACCACGATCAGGTCATCGTCTTCAAAAACGACGTCCAGGGGGATGTTTTCGGGTAGAATATGGCTCTCTTGCGCCTCCTCGACCTCAATCACCACCGCTGCCCCCGCCTGCACGCGCGCCTTGGGGTCGGTGACCACATCCCCCGCCACAGAGACGGCACCATCTGCGATCAGGCGGCCCAGACGGGTGCGCGACAATGCAGCCTCCGCTGGCACATCCCGCGCAAGCGCCTTATCAAGACGCTGCGGCGGTGTTTCGTCGATGATGAAGTGGATTTGGCGGTGCGGCATGCGTAATTCCGAAATGAAGCCCGAAGAAGAGATGGCAGAACCCGCAAACCTGCGCTTTCTGAGACGATTGGTGACGGTGCTGACCGCAACGATGATTGGCGGTCTTCTACTGATCATCGCGCTGATTGTCATCCGCTTCAATGATCGCCCACCGACATTGCCCTCCGAGATCACCTTGCCGGGGGATGCGCGGCCCGTTTCCTTCACCCAAGGGCCGGATTGGTTTGCAATCACGACGGATGCGGATGAAATCCTGATCTTTGACAGGGTCACCGGTCAGCTTCGGCAAAGCATTGCCATCAATCCGACCGATTAACGTGTTTTGGGTGGTACCACCTCCCCGGCTCGAACGGGGGACCTCCTGATCCACAATCAGGCGCTCTAACCTACTGAGCTAAGGCGGCACTATGCTCGATTTATCCGCCCGACCTGCAGATTGCAAGGGGCTTAGAAGCGATAGGTCCAGCTCTGTTCCACCAGATTCTGGCCAAATGAATGCACCGTTTTGCTGCCGATCATCTGCCATCCGGTCGATTTGTAAAGCGCGCAGGCCGCCGCGTGGCTTTCATGAGTCCAAAGCTGCATGTCAGCGTAGCCGCGATCCTTGGCAAAGCGCATGCAGGTCTGCAAAAGTCGCTTGCCCAGCCCTTTGCCGCGCGCCTCCGGCACCAACAGAAACAAGCGCAGTTTTGCGGTCGTCTCGGTCAGCCGGACGCAGAAAATCGACCCCAGCCGCTGGCCGTTCTCCTCCGCGATCCAACCAGCTTCGACACTCGGGTCATGCCCGGCGATGAAATCATCCAAAATCTCCGCCACCAAACTGCCGAAACTGTCATCGAACCCTTCGGATTTTGCATAAAGCGTGCCATGCTGTGTCACCAGCCAATCCCGGTCGGCCGAGGTGAAATTGCGTATCTTGATGTGATCCATCCGGCCACAAAAGCGCATGCCGGCTTGTGTTTCAAGGTCACGCACGCTAGCGATGCCTGCACTTACCTGAGGAGAGCAGACATGGGCATCGATACCGAAAGCGACATTGAGGCAAATCTGCAAATTGGCCCGACCGACAAGGGTATGGTGCGGATCTATGTCGAAGCGGGTGGCGCTGAAATCCCGATGGATTTTTCACCCGATGACGCAGATGAAATCGCCGAAGAGATCTCTGCCGCGGCAAACCGTGCCCGCGCGATGAAACCCGGCCGCCGCTAACCCCAATCCGCGCCCGCCTCCGGATCGCGCAAAACCTGCAGGCGCCGCGCTGCGGTCACTGCCACTTTCTGCACCATGGATTTGCGCCGCGGCGCGGGCAGTTTGTCTTCCGGCCCCATGCGGATGATTTCCGCGCCATAGGCGTCGCCAATGATCAACCCGGTCTCATCGGGCAAAAGGTCGGTTGGAAAATGCGCGTCAACCGCCCAGAAAAACCTGTCACACCAGTCCAGATACCCCTGCCATTTGTGATCAGACTGATAATCCGCGCGGCTCGATTTGCATTCGATGATCCAGACCTCGCCTTTGGGGCCTAGGCCCATCAGGTCCACCCGCAGACCGCGGGAGGGGATCAGCTCTTCTACACTGACAAACCCGTAGCTTGTCAGCAGGCGGGCCGCCCCACGCGCCAACAGCTGGCCCGGTTGGAAATTCTGCGGATCATCATGTGGCATGTCGCAAATATGAACATATCATGAACATCGTGCAAGGATAATCATCCGCCGTTGTCGCTTAGCCCCTTGCCGAGGTCAGCTGGTGAACTTAAGTGGGGTGGGTGACGGGTGCTGCTCTTCGCGTGACTGGTTACATTCCAGTGGCCTTAAGCAAATCCGAGGGAGCTGGCTCTGTCCTGGCCCTGGCCTGGTTACCTGGCGCCCACCTGTATATACAGGTCCTCGGGAATAAATACCAAGACGGCTGTAGCGGGCCCGTCACACCGACCCGCTTTCAAAACGTTCAAAACTTGGCTGGTGCGCAGCTTAGCGGCGCGTATACAGCTTGCGCTTTT
The DNA here is from genome assembly GCF_947501835.1 of uncultured Roseobacter sp. Classification (NCBI taxonomy): domain Bacteria; kingdom Pseudomonadati; phylum Pseudomonadota; class Alphaproteobacteria; order Rhodobacterales; family Roseobacteraceae; genus Roseobacter; species uncultured Roseobacter sp. The sequence continues at coordinate 634,599 of NZ_CANMXR010000001.1, forward strand.
CTTCGACGCGCACTGGGATCAGCAGTGTTTCTTGCTGCGGCTGAGCAAACAGATTTCTGAATATTCTAAGGATGAATTCGGACATTTTGCTCTCCTTTGATCTTAAGATGGCATTTCTGAGCCAAATGTCCAGAGGTCAATGCGACATAAATCAAGATTAAACGAAAGAATATGACCGCATCGGCGCGTGCATCATTGGCTGTTACGCAGCGTCAATCTGTTCGCTTCGCGAGCTGTGTGACGGCATAGGCAAACTGAACCCCTGAAAACACGATTCCGTTCAGAATCCAAAACGCGACCGTCGCCATGACACCAATATCCGAGGTGAAAATGAGGTGCCGCAGGTTGGCCACGTTGAAGGCGATGATCATCGCAACGAAAACCGCTGCGACACCAAATCCGGTGAGCCCACTGATGATGTAGAGACGCATGACACGTGGCATGACCGATCCAATCTTACCATTCACGGTTGAGAATCTAACACCCGATCCGCGGTAAGCAAATGCTTCAGAATGCCTCGGGCTGGATTTCGCGCGCCATGTGATCCAGCACGGCGTTGACAAATTGCGGCTCTTTCCCATCGGGGAAGAACGCGCGGGCCACATCGACGTATTCTGTGATCACCACCTTCGGTGGGGTCTCTTTGCCATTCAACTCGGCACCGGCGGCGCGGAAGAGCGCGCGCAGCGTCGGGTCGATGCGGCCCAACGGCCATTTGGCCACCAATGCACGATCGGTCATCTGGTCAATCGGGGCCTGATAGTTCACGGCCCCCTCGACCACCGTTTCAAAAAGCTCAATGTCGCCATCGAGCATTTCCTCACCATCGTAGGTGGCGCCAAAACGGTGATCGAGAAACTCAGCACGCACCGCTTCCACGGTCTGCGCGGAATGCTCCATCTGAAACAGCGCCTGCACCGCATAAAGCCGTGCCGCCGATTTCATTTTGCGGCGCTGATTGCCGGAAAGGTTGCCGTGAAGCGATGTCATGAGGTTGTGGATCCATCTTTTGAACCGGCGATCAGAATCTCCTGCCCTGCTGGCTTGAACCCGATGCCCTTGGATTGGGACGCCCACTTACGAGCCATCGCCACCAGATGCAAGGCCGCCGCCGCCGCCCCACCGCCTTTGTTCTGCCCCTTGACATCAGCACGCACCTCAGCCTGTTCGCGGGTCTCCACCGTCAGGATGCCATTGCCGATGCACAGCCCCTGAAGGCCCAACAATTGCAAGGCACGGCTGCTATCATTGCACACCGTTTCATAATGCGTGGTCTCGCCCCGGATCACACATCCCAGGGCCACGTACCCGTCGAAATTGCTGCGCCGGTCGGAAATGCCGATGGCTGTCGGCACTTCCAGCGCCCCGGGCATTTCGACCAGATCCCAGGTGCCGTCCGCGGCCTCAATCTCAGCCTTGGCCCCGGCCACCAGATTGTCGGCGATGTCCTTGTAGTAAGGCGCGACCACGATCAGGATTTTCACCGGTTTGTCGAACGCCGGGCGCGGCAGGACATAGTGCTGTTCATTGGCGGCCATGGTCTACTCCTTGGTGATGGGGCGCGTGCCCACGATGGACAGGTTGTAGGCATCAAGCCCGAGGTATTTGGTCTGCGGGCTGTCGGTCAGCAGAATGAGCTCGCTCAGACCCATGGTGGACATGATCTGCGCGCCCACCCCGGTCCGCTTGATGGTGCGGGGGCCATCATCCTCATCCCCATCAAGGCGCAGTTTCGGATGCGGCTCCCGAAAGAGCAAAACGGCACCCCGCCCTTCCTCGGCAATGATCTCCATCGCGCGGGGCAACTCATCCGCAGGGCTTGGCCCGAGACCCAGAATGTCTTCCAACGCGTTCAGCGCATGGGTGCGCACCAGAACCGGCGCATCAGACGAAATATCTCCCTTCGACAGCATCACATGGTCGGTGCCGGTGATCTCATCGGCAAACACCCGCATGTGCCAGGCGCCACCATAGGCCGAGGTCACCTCGCGTTCATCGCGCAACCGCAACAGGTTGTCATGTTTCAGACGGTAAGCGATCAGGTCGCTGATGGTGCCGATCTTGAGCCCATGCTCTGCGGCGAAATCCACCAGATCGGGCAGACGCGCCATGTCGCCATCGGGTTTCATGATCTCGCAGATCACACCGGAGGGGTGCAGCCCCGCCAAACGGCTGATGTCGACGGCGGCTTCGGTATGGCCCGCGCGCACCAGAACGCCGCCGCGCCGCGCACGCAGGGGAAACACATGGCCAGGTGTTGCAATGTCGGCCTGGCCGTTGTCGTCATCAATTGCCACCGCAACCGTCAATGCCCGATCTGCCGCGGAAATGCCGGTGCTCACCCCTTCACGCGCCTCGATCGATACGGTGAAGGCGGTCTCATGCCGCGACGAATTGTTCACCGCCATCATCGGCAGGCCCAGGGTGTCCACCCGCTCCGCGGTCAGTGGCATGCAGATCAACCCGCGACCGTGCATCGCCATGAAGTTGATGGCCGCGGCATCGGCAAATTGCGCAGGGATCACCAGATCGCCTTCGTTCTCGCGATCCTCATGATCCACCAGAATGAACATCCGCCCCTGCCGGGCATCTTCGATGATGTCTTCGATGGGTGCGATGCTGCTGCGCAGATCTTTCTCAACCGGTCCGGGCGTTTCAAAACTCATGGCGCGCGTGCCTTTCCTTCAACCTTGCTGGCTCTTAGCCCAGCCGCCGCCCCTTGACCAGACGCGCCGCGCGTTCAGGCGGCAGGCATTTCTGCCAGTCGCGCGACGTAACGCGCCAGCGTATCGATCTCCAGATTGACCAGATCCCCCAGCGTGACCTCCCCCCACGTGGTGGCGGTTTTCGTATGGGGGATGAAATTGATACCGAAATCCGTGCCGGAGACATCATTGACAGTCAGCGACGTGCCGTTCAGCGCCACCGATCCCTTGGGCGCAATAAACCGCGCCAATGCATCAGGCGCGCGCAGCGTCACGCGGGTGCTGTCGCCCTCATCTTCGATGGCGACGACTTCTGCGACGCTATCCACGTGCCCGGAAACGATATGCCCCCCCAATTCGTCGCCAACCCTGAGCGCCCGCTCAAGGTTGACGCGTTTACCGACCACCCAATTGTTCCGCCCGATGTTGGTTTTCTCCACGGTTTCGGCGCTGATCTGCACTTCGTACCAGTCAGGCCCCAGATCGACGACGGTCAGGCACACGCCGTCTGAGGCGATGGAGGCGCCCATATCGATGCTTTGTGTATCGTAATGCGTCTGGATGCGCGCGCGCAGGTCGCCTTCCTGCACCAGTGACGTGATGGTCCCGATATCGGTGATAATACCCGTGAACATGGCCAGCCTCTCCTGCGGTTCTGACCTTGACCTAGCTGCGCGACCTTGCCCTGACAAGACCCCCTGCCTTGCCGGAACGGGCATAAACTGCCATACAAATGCCGGGTATACTTGGTGGAAGTGAAGCTATTCGTTGATTGAGGCGCAATCGTTGACTTCAAATACCATCGCATCTTCCCGCGTTTTCCTTTTTCTGCAAGGCCCGCACGGTCCGTTCTTTTATCAATTGGGCAAGCAATTGCGCCAGGCGGGTGCAAAGGTTTGGCGCATCGGCTTCAACGCGGGCGACAGGGCATTCTGGCCCGGACGGCAGAGCTATTTGCCCTACCGTGCACCGCAAGAAGACTGGCTGCCTTTCCTGCAAAAACATCTTGCCGACAAGGGGGTGACCGACCTTGTGCTTTATGGCGACACACGGTGGATGCATGCCTCAGCCGTCACGGAGGCCAAAGCCCGCAACATCCGCGTACATGTCTTTGAGGAAGGGTATCTGCGGCCCTATTGGGTCAGCTATGAGCTCGGCGGCTCAAACGGGCATTCCGCGCTCATGGACATGCCGCTTTCCGCCATGCGCGATGCCCGTGCAGAGGCTGACCCTGACCCGCCACTGCCGCCAAGCCATTGGGGCGACATGCGCCAGCATATTTTTTACGGCGCGCTCTATCATTGGTTCGTGATGTTCTGGAACCAGCGATACAAGCAGTTTCAACCCCACCGCGCCCTGCACGTGCGGCAGGAATTTGCGCTTTATATCAGGCGGTTGCTGTTCATGCCGTTTCAGGCGCTTGAACGGATCGTTGCCACATATCGACTGCGCAGCGGCAGCTTCCCCTACCATCTGGCACTGCTGCAACTGGAACATGACAGCGCCTTTCAGATGCACGCGCCCTTTGCCAGCCAGGCGGAGTTTCTCGAACTCATCATCTCGCAATTCGCCGCTGGCGCCCCCGCGCACCATCACCTGGTTTTCAAGGCTCACCCCCTGGAGGATGGGCGCGCGCCCCTGCGCCGCGACATCCGCCGGTTTGCCCAGCAGCATGGCATCGCGGATCGCGTGCATTACCTGCGGGGGGGCAAATTGGCGGGTATCCTCTCCGAGGCGCGCAGCGCTGTCACGGTGAATTCCACCGCCGGTCAGCAGGTGCTCTGGCGCGGCATTCCTCTGCGGACGTTCGGCGCTGCGGTCTATGGCAAACCCGAACTGGTGTCGCATCAACCGCTGAACGCATTTTTTGCCAACCCCACCCGCAGCGACATGAAAGCCTACCGCGACTTTCGGCAATTCCTGTTGGAGACCAGCCAGTTACCCGGCAGCTTTTATGCCAGCCGGGGCCGCGTCCAGCTGCTGCGCAAGGTGGTCGATCTGATGCTCGCGGGACGCGACCCCTACGAGATTCCACGCCGCAAAACCGCGGCCATCGCGCAACAGTTTCGTGTCGTGAAATAGCCTACCCGCAAGCGCACAGTAGATTTTTGAAAGATTAGCCGGTACTTTAAGGAATAATACGCCGGGAAAACGTCGGCGATCTGAGGCAGAATTCGAATTGGTCGAGGAGACCGCGCAGTGAAAATCTCCGATTTCGGATGGGTGCGTCCCATCGTAATTTCGGCGGCTCTGGCCGTCTTGACGGCGTGCACGCTTCCGCAAGTTGGCCCCAACAAGAAACAGATCTTTGCGGGCTCCGTGCAAAAGGAAGGCGATGCCTTTGTCGTTGCGGTTAACGACCGGGTCACGCGCGCCATCGCAGTTGTGCCGGCCTTGGGATTTTCCGAAAGCTTCCAGAATTCTGCCAAGATCGGGTCCGACACGATCCAGCCCGGCGATATTCTCGGTCTGACGATCTGGGAAAACGTGGATGACGGCCTGCTGGCCGGAGAGGCCAGCAACGCCACACTGCTGGAAAGTGTACAGGTTGATGGGGACGGGTTCATCTTTGTCCCCTATGCCGGGCGCATCCGTGCGGCGGGCAATTCACCGGAAGCCATTCGCCGTATCATCACTGCCAAGCTCGAAGAACAGACGCCTGATCCGCAGGTCGAAGTACGCCGCGAGGCCGGTGACGGCTCCACCGTGTCCCTGACGGGGGCAGTGGGTGGACAGGGTGTTTACGCTATTGAACGACCAACCAGAACCCTTTCGACCATGCTGGCACGTGCGGGTGGCGTGACAATTGAACCTGAAATTGCGCAGATCACCGTGATCCGTGGCAGTCAGCGCAGCCGCATCTGGTTTCAGGACCTCTACAACAACCCCCACCTTGACATCGCCCTGCGCGGCGGCGACCGCATCCTGGTCGAAGAGGACACCCGCTCCTTCACAGCGCTTGGCGCGACCGGCACGCAGGCACGGGTACCCTTCCAGTCGCAAAACCTGTCCGCGCTTGAGGCCATCGCCCAAGTCGGCGGCCTGGTATCGTCGACCTCTGACGCCACGGGCGTTTTTATTTTCCGCAACGAACCGCCAGAAGTTGCCGCCCAGGTGCTGGGCCGGGATGATCTGATTGGGGCGCAGCGCATGATCTACCTGCTGGATCTGACCCAGCCCAATGGCATGTTCGTGGCCCGTGATTTCGTCATTCGCGACAGCGACACGCTTTATGTGACAGAAGCGCCGATCAACCAGTGGAACAAAGCGGTTTCCGCGGTCTTCGGATCGCTTGTCGGACCTGTTGCCAATGTCGACCAGATCGTCAACTGACGCACCACATGGGTCATCCGCATGATCCAAAGGCCGCCGGACAGGAAACTGCCCGGCGGTTATACGTTTACAACGGCGGTTTCCTGACCCAAACGCGCATCAGGCGCATTCTGCAGTTGAGCGGATATGACATTAAACTCGGGGCGCCCGGTCCGAATGATCTTGTGGGCGTATGGGGCAATAGCCCGACATCACATCGCGGCGAAGCGGTGGCCGCCCATAAAAACGCAGGGCTGGTGCGTGTCGAAGACGCGTGGCTGCGCTCCCTGCATCCCGGACGCGCGGGCGAGCCGCCGCTTGGGCTGCTGATCGATCACGCAGGCGCGCATTATGACCCCGCCACGGTTTCCGATCTGGAGCATCTGCTGAGCACCCACCCTTTGGACGACACCGCCCTTCTCAACACCGCCCGCGGCGCAATTGCGCGGATGCAGGAGGCGCATCTGACGAAATTCAGCGCGGTCAATTCCGCCCTGCCCGCCCTGCCCCCGGGCTACGCGCTGGTGCTGGATCAGACCCGCGGCGACGCATCTGTGACCGCAAGTGGTGCGGACCGGAACCGCTTTCTCGAAATGCTGTTTGTGGCGCAGGAAGAGCACCCCGGCGCGCAGGTTATCATCAAGACCCACCCGGAAACCGTGGCCGGGTTCCGGAAAGGGTATTTCGACACCGCCGATCTTTCGGATCGCATTTCGCTGCTGGCCGATCCCATCAGCCCCTGGATCCTTTTCGAAGGGGCGGTCGGCGTTTACACGGTTTCTTCACAACTGGGGTTCGAGGCGATCTTTGCCGGGCACAGACCACGGGTCTTCGGCCAGCCCTTTTACGCGGGCTGGGGACTGTCCGAAGATGAATTCCCGGTGCAGCGACGACAACGCAAACTGACCCGTGCACAGCTTTTTGCAGCGGCCATGATGCTCTACCCGAAATGGTACGATCCCTACAACGATATGCTCTGCGATCTCTTGACAGCGATGGAAGCCATGAGCGCCCAAACCCGCGCTTGGCGAGAGGATCGTGAAGGTTGGGTCGCGTCTGGTATGAGCCTTTGGAAACGCGCGCCGCTGCAGCAGTTTTACGGACAGCACAAGCCCGTCACCTTCGAGGATGACCCCGGCAAAGCGCGCGCAACCAAACGTCCCTGGATGGTCTGGGCGGGCAAGGCGGACGTTGGCCACAAGGATGCGGTACGGGTGGAGGATGGGTTTCTGCGGTCCCGCGGGCTCGGCGCGGAACTGGTGCCGCCCCTGTCTCTCGTCACGGATGATCTGGGCATCTACTATGATCCGTCGCGCCCCAGTCGGTTGGAAAATCTGATTTCCGAACGCGAAACACTGCGCCCGGATCAAGAGGCGCGCGCACAGGCGCTGATCCGGAAATTGGTTACCGGGGGCCTGACCAAGTATAATCTGGGCGGCGCGGCCGCGCAGATACCGGAAGGGCACCGGATTCTGGTGGTTGGCCAGGTCGAGGATGACGCCTCGATCACCACCGGAGCAAGTCCCATCCGGCGCAACCTGCAGCTTTTGCAAGCCGCCCGGGAGGCCAATCCGACCGCCATCCTGATCTACAAACCCCATCCGGATGTGGAGGCAGGTCTGCGCGAGGGGGCCTGTGACGCCACCAACCTCGCCGATCATATCGCACAGAAAACAGACGTGTTGTCGTTGCTGGATCAGGTAGAGGAGGTCTGGACCATGACCTCCCTGCTGGGGTTCGAGGCGCTGCTGCGCGGATTGCCCGTGACCACGCTCGGCGCACCCTTCTATGCGGGCTGGGGGCTGACAACCGATCTCGGGGAAATCCCGCCGCGCCGCCGTGCAAGGCCCACACTGGCCGGGTTGGTCCACGCAGCACTCATCGACTACCCACGCTATGTCGATCCGCAAACCGGTCTGCCCTGCCCGGTCGAGGTCGCCGTGGACAGGCTGGCGCAAGGCGACATGCCCCCGCGCAGCACACGCAATCGGTTATTGTCAAAACTGCAGGGCCTCTTTGCCAGTAAAGCGCATCTTTGGCGCCGGTGATTCAACCCTGCGCGCGGCGCCACACCTGCACCGTATCAGGGCCAAGAGACCGACAGCTTTTCAGCGCGTAGCGGGGCGCGTTTTGCAAATGGCTCAACCCGAGCGCGCCAATGGAGGGCAGCCCTTCGGCGCCGATGGCCAGACCCGCCGTAAAGCCGATGAGCTCATCCACCAGATCCGCTTCGATCAAGCTGGCGGCCAAGGCGCTGCCGCCCTCGCAAAAGAGCCTTGTCAACCCGTAGGTGCCAAGCTGTCGCAGCACATCACCCGGGTCGAGTTGGCTGCCACTTGCAGCGCAGGGCAGAAGGTCAGCCCCCAGGTCGCGCCAGGTCTGCACAAGCGCCGGGTCAGCATCTTTGCCGTGACATAGAATAACGGGTACGTCCTGGGCGGTGCGGGCCAGCTTGCTCATCAAAGGCAGGTCAAGCCGCCGGCTGATCACCACCCGGGCCGGTTGCCAATCAACCCCCAAGTCGCGCACCGTCAGGCTGGGATCATCTTTGCGGGCCGTCCCCCCACCAACCATCACCGCATCGTGCCGTGCCCGAAGCGCATGCACATATCGCCTGGCTGCTGGTCCGGTGATCCACTTGCTTTCGCCGGTCGCCGTTGCAATCCGACCATCAAAGCTGCTCGCCAGCTTCAGGGTTACGAAAGGTCGGCCCAGATCGACACGCGCAAAAAAACCAGCATTGTCGGCCAGCGCTTCGTCTTCCAACAGGCCGATCTCGACCTCAATCCCGGCGGCACGCAGCATCTCGCAGCCCTTGCCGCTCACACGCGGATCGCTGTCGAGCGTCGCAACATAGACCTTTGCCACCCCCGCATCGATCAAGGCTTGCGCACAGGGCGGCGTTTCACCCTGATGCGCGCAGGGCTCCAAGGTAACGTAAACATCCGCGCCTTTTACGGTGGCTCTGGCTTGAAATAGGGCCTCTGTTTCCGCATGCGGCCGCCCACCGGGTTGCGTCCAGCCGCGCCCGATGATGCGGCCCTCTTTGACAACCACACATCCGACAGCGGGGTTGGGCCAGGTTCGTCCCTGCCCGCGCCGCCCCAAAGACAGCGCCAGTGCCATGAAACGTTTGGGGTCGCTCACTCTTCCGGTGGGACGTCGGGGCGCAGCTCGCTGACGAATTTGTCAAAGTCATCTGCGGCCTGGAAGTTCTTGTAAACGCTAGCAAAGCGCACGTAAGCGACGGTGTCGATCCGGGCCAAGGCTTCCATCACAATCTCGCCGATCATCTTGGACTGAATATCCGTCTCGCCCATGCTTTCCAACCGGCGGACGATGCCAGAGATCATCTGGTCGATACGCTCTGGATCGATGGGACGTTTCTGCATCGAAATACGGATCGAGCGCTCCAGCTTGTCGCGGTCAAAATCTTCACGCTTGCCTGTCGATTTGATCACAACCAGATCGCGCAGTTGCACACGTTCATAGGTGGTGAACCGCCCGCCACAGGCCGGACAAAAGCGCCTGCGCCGGATCGATACGTGATCCTCCGCCGGGCGGCTGTCTTTTACCTGGGTGTCAATGTTTCCGCAAAACGGGCAGCGCATGGGCCGTCCCCCTTTTATTGTCTATCTGCCTCTGATTGTGGGATCGCCGCCCCACTTATCCACACTTATAGGTGAGCGCCTAAGTTTTGGGTAGTGGGGAAATGCGCGCCCAGATGTGGTAGGCGAATTACGCCCTCAAACGTTGCGCAGAAATGACACTGCAATGCTGCGTTGGTGCGGGCGTGTGCGGTGTTCAAAGAGATAAATGCCCTGCCAGGTGCCCAGAGCCAGCTGCCCGTCCACCACCGGGATCGACAGATGCGTGGGCAAAAGTGCGGCCTTGATATGGGCCGGCATGTCGTCGGGCCCTTCATAGGTATGGGTGAGATAGGACATCGCAGGATGGTCGGCGGATGGCACCAAACGGGCAAAAAAATTCGCCAGATCTGTTTGGACCTCCGGGTCGGCATTTTCCTGAATGAGCAGGCTCGCTGAGGTGTGTTTTATGAAAAGTGTGAGCAAACCGGACCCGGAAAGCGATTGCCGCACATGATCGGTGATCTCATAGAGCCCGACACCTCGTGTGCTGACCGTAATCTCGCGTGGCCCGGGAGCGCTCACTGAAACAGCCGCTCACCCTGCTCGTCGATCACCTGTTTGGCCTTGCGCAATGAAATACGTATCGCTTCATCTCGGTCAGAGAAGGTATCCGCGCGCAGCAATCGGTAGCTCTGCCCATCCTTTGTGATCGTTGCCGCGATGCGATAGTTTCCGCCTTCTGCTTCGGGATCCGGCATGATCCGGAAACCTTCGTACACTTCTACGTCTTTCTTAGCGGTCGCAGCAGCCGAGCCGCCCTTACCAAAGAGTTTAGAGAGTATCGACATTTCTGATTTACTCACCTTGCGCCATCAACCCACACAAACAGAGTTCGCTGCACGGCTTCTGTCAAGAAGATAGATATCGAAGTTCGCAATTGCCGCGCTTGATTTATGAGACTGAGTTCAGCGACATTTCAATGACCGGTGGGCATGTTTCAGATCTCGGATGCCGCGCCTCATCGTTTCTCTCCCGATGCAAATGAACGACGCTTGCAGCCCCGAGATCGCCGCAAAATAGAGACTTTAAGTGCTGTTGCGCGTTGCAAAGATTGCCGGGCTGGTGGTGCTAAAGGTTTTACCGACGGCAAAACGCAAATTGGCTCTGGCGACCGGGTATGCTTAGCGGGCCGACGCGGTAGTCCGCGCTGAAGCTTCGATGCGTGTCAGATCAAGACGTCCAACATCTTGTCTTCTGCACCGAACGCGTTCACCGCTGCAGTCTCAAAGACCGACCATCTGCGCTTTGATGCGCTGCGCCCGCATCGAATTCTGTGCACAACCGCCGCCGTAGGAAAGGATCAAAATCCACTGGCAGGATCTGGGACGGCAAAGCCGCCAGAACAACCGAAAGAAGCTGGCGAGAAAGGCCATTTCGATGTAACGCGGCGCGAACATCCATCGCGTTTTGCCAAACCAGGAAACGGAGACCTCCCCAGTGTTTTCACCGCGTCGGGTCTTCATTGGCAATCAGTGACGTCTCTTGGTTTGGATATCACACAAGCGTTTGGCAGCGCGTCAGCATCAGGCGACACAGCGACAATGATAAACTCCTGCGCGGTCGGAAACGCATTGGCAAGTCTTTGGCGAAGGGTTTCGGATGTCACACGATCAAGTGCAGACGCAAGATCAAGTGCTACGCTGGGGTCCTGATCATCCAGCAGAGCCATAAGGGCAGAGGTGGACGCGGCGACAGGGTCAGCAGCTGTTTTTTTGCTCTGTGCGACGAAGGGGTCTTTGAGACTTTCCAGAAAGCCTTGCGGCGGCCCGACCTCGCGAAACGACGCATAGGCTTCCTGCACGATGGTTGCGGCTTGCGCTAACTTTGAGGTTTCGACCTCGCCCCCAAAGTACAAAAGCCGGATGTCGCGCGTGTATGCATCAAGATGCGCACTGAGCCCATATGTTGCGCGCAACTGTGTGCGCACGGCCTCAAAGAGAACGCTGTCCTTACCCTCCCCCAGAGCCGAAACAAGGATGATATCCTCCAACTCACCGCCATCTCGCATCGGGGGCATTGGTGCAACAAACGACAACGTGCTGGTGTTGGCCTCCGGCACATGCAGCAGGATACGGCGGGGCGTGAAATCGGTACTTGGCGCCTTTGCGACCCGCGCCCCCACCTCTGGCAAGCCGGCAAAGAGGTCGTCAATTGCGGCCCCGGCCTCTTCAGCATCAATGGCACCCGCGATCACAATCTTTGCGTCGTTGCGCACAATTGTTTCACGATGCCATCTCGCAACATCCTCGGGCGTGGCAGATGTAATCTGCTCGGGTGGATCGACGGACAGCGCACGACGGAGCGGTACATCGCCCAAAACGGCCCATCGCACCGCGGCAAAACCCTGATGTGCTGGCGCAGCAGATGCTTCGGCCATATTCGCTGCAAAGCTCTGTTGAATCCCTTCAAACCAACCTTGTTCCAAAAGCGGTGCCCGCAAATGCGCATTGGCGATTTCGACAGCCTTGTCCAGGTTTTCCTTTGGCGCGGCCAAACTGCCCTGGACATTATCGGACGTAACCGACAGGTGGCCCGTGACTTGCAGATCTGCAAACATCTCTACGACTTCCGAAGCCGGAAACCCCTCGGCACCACCTGCGAGGATCAGGTCGGCCCCGATATAAGGAACCGCCTGATTGGCATCTTCACGCAACGGCCAGTCTGTGGGCCAGGCGATCTGGATGGCCACAACCTCGGCCTCGGGGATGTACAGGCGCACGTAGTCAATGCCGCCGGGGCTGGTCTCGATGTTGGAGGACGGTGCATCGTCGCTACACCCGCTCAACATAAGGATTGCAATCACTGCCACGGCAAAGTGTTTCACTTGATCTTGTCCTTTCCGATAAAGGCAGTGGCCGTTCGGCCAGGGCCGGTCAGGGCCGTGAGCAATGCGTCGATGTCTTGCGCCGAGAGCAGACTGTGCAATGCGGCCAGTTCGATTTCCGTCATTGGCGCCCGCAAGTTGCTGGCGCGGTCCAACACGTAGTCCGCCATCCAGTCACGGGTCGCCTCCTTGTTCGACCACTCCGGCCAAAACGATCTGAACCGTTCATGGACACGCGCGTAGGTTTCTGCAGGGATTCCTCTGGCAGAAGCGGTCAAGGCCGCCTCGAAGCCCGCGCGCAGGTCGTCAAAGCCAATGTCATTGCCCGGTTCAGCGCGAAAGTTGAGTTCGACATGGCGTTCATCGATGGGAAAGACGGCGATCCGGAAGCTTTTTGCGACAAGGGTGTCGAACCGCAAAGGCCCGGCAATACCGCCCGGAAGGGTGCTCGCGAGAATATCCCGCAGCAAACGCGTCTGGGCATCCAGAAGATCGAATTGCACCGGTTCGGGCAGTGCAACAACCTTGCGCCAGATCATGCGTGGGGCCGCATCCGCCACCGGGTAGGTCACGACACGATGGTCTGGCTGGCCAAGGACAAAAGGCGGCGGCGCGATCACCGCGGGCGCGCCCGGCTGATGCGGAAAACCGACCTGTTTCATGGCGCGGCGCACCTGACGCTGCGATACCTCTCCGATAACCAGCAGCGACGACCGGTCTGGCTGATGGATGGCCATGTGTTGCGCCTTGGCGTCGTCAAACCGTAGCGCGTCGATCTGCGCAGGGGTGCCAATGACCGATGCGGCAATGGCATTGCCCTGATAGAGAAACGCATTCATCTCTTCGGCCGCCTGCGCATCGGGATGGTTAGCAAGGCGCAGGTCGTATTCCCGCCGGACGATATCCCGCTCCTGGTTTGCAAATTCACGCGACAGTGTGATGGGATCAAACACGCGTGCAAGGGTGCGCAGCATGGCTGGTAAATCTTCGGGTGGACCTGACAACCAATACCCGATGGCAATGTCAGACGTCCATGCGTTGGAATGGCGTGCGGCGTGGCGACTGGCGGCAAATGCGTTGAGCCAAGTCAGATGCTCGACATAGTGATCCAACGCAGGCGATGCGCTTTCGGCCCCTCCCGACCGGCTGAACAACAGATGCACACTCACTGTTTCGGGCTCGGCGTTCCCGACGATACGGGTTCTGCCATAGGCTTCATCCCACCCAGAACTGACCAAACCCGAAGCAACGGTTACAAAAATTGCGAGCGCCACGCCAACTGCAGAAATAAGGTAGAGAGGCCTGAGTTTGAAAGTGCGCGTGACCCAAATCAATGCTTGGACCTTTGCTGAAACAAATGAATGTTCCTGCTGGGGATTACCGGAAACAATTGGCCAAAAATACGTCTCGATCGTATCAGATGAAAATACGACCAGCACATCGGCATCTTGATGCTATTGGGATCAGACATCTAAATATGCGTCAATAAAACGGTCAATATCGTCAAAAGCAGTGCGCCCAAAAAAGCGATGGACACCTCGCGTGGAGTAATCGCTTTCTTTTGCACATATTTTCTGATGGCAATCGATACTGACATTGCAACAACAAAGAAAAAGACTGCCTGAGGTATCGACATAGAATCCGCCTTTTTTAGGTGGCTGTTTTTGCGATCTGCGAAACGCGTCGCGCAAAAACAGCCGGTCAAGTCTTACGCGTCACTATTCGGGGGTCAAAGCATCATATGTGCCTCTTGCAACCATCGCGCCGACAGCTGCGCCCGCAACCGGGCTCCTGGTGGCTGCGGTGACGCCCAAACCGGCGGCCGTTCCAGTGGCTGCCGCAGCACCAGTTGCAGCATAGTCGCGATTAACAGCCTGCTGTTCTGCGGTGAACTCCACACTGCCAGCGATGCCGCTATCGTAATTCGACCCGCTGCCGGTTCCGCTGTCTCCACTGCCACCACCACCTCCGCCGCCAAAACTGATGTTGGCGTAAAGATCACTGAGCGCCTTTGTTGAAGTATTGGACATTCCATCTTCCTTCCTGTTGCGGGCCGGATCTGATACCGTTCCGCCGTTGTGGTTAGCCGGGTTTTCCTGCCCGGCGGCTCAATCGGGTGGGAGGTTCTTGACTAACCGCCCACCCACTTTCGTCTCTTTGGACGGATCGAGACGAAACTGGTTCCGGCGCTCAGTAGTAGCGCCAGAAATAATTCACGGACATGTTGGGGCAGTCGAGCGCGTGGACACGATGGAACCAACCTGCGCACTGCACTGGCGGTTCACCGGGATGCAGTGCGACAGAAATGGATTTGGTAAGGTGGTTTACACGCGGATTGCCGGGGGACGTGATTGTGCCGATGATCTGGGGATCGCGCCGATTGAGGGTTTCGAACTCGTTGAAAATGCGATGTATCGTGGCTGTCGGGGTCATCACCTGCGTGTCAACGTTGCGTTCTAGATCGCCATGCACGACCTGAAGATCATCATCATTGCCTACGACAAAATAGTGCTGAAGGTATTCGGGAATGGTGAACAAGACTATTGCCCAGATGTTTTCCGGGTTTTCAACGCCGTCTCTAAGCAAGACGACAAAGCCCTCGATCGCGGCGGTGTCTGATGTGCCATCTGACGAGAGTTGGGCGATGTTCATGCCCCCCCCTTTCGCACGCTCCGCGCAAGTCTATCCCGGTCCACTCGTTGATCCGGCGCACAGAACGATCCTGTTTCCGACGCAGGCGAAGCCGCGCGCCCGATACATCTGCCAAGCTGAAATTGACGGTGATCTTCGGGCCAAACCAACAATCCGAGTGCATAGCCAACGCCAGCGTAGGAAGCGACAGTTACCATGCCACCTGTTCCTGTCGTGCGCGGCGGGAACGGCGAGCCAAATCAGCGCGACGGTCCACCAAATGACGTTCCAGTGACTTTTGAAGGCCAGGATAGCCATCAAAAGATGCGGCCTTATGGTTGGCTGCAAGCTCTCCCGAAGGGCCCTTGGTCCACTTTGCATCGACGAAACCGGACACCAGCGCGGGGCAAACAATCGTTCGGAGAACCGGCTGTTGGCCTCCGAGACCAGTACACAGCTGGTCGTGCCCTGCCGGATTCTTCTTTTCGAGCAGGGATCGGGCGATTGCTTCCGAACGAAACACCGCAACGATGTCCAGACCCGTGAGCCGGCCCAGATCTTGTAGATCTACCCAGTGAGAAATGCTGTGCACAAAACTCCCTCCCGACCGAGATCATCGCAATTCACGCATAATCGTTGAGCCGCGAAACGCCACACGTTTCAAGCAAGGGAGGTTTTCAAGCTATTTGCCGCTTGTTCGCTGTCGTGTTTAGCAAAGAATTGCCATTTGCCTTTGTCAGATTAAGGCTCCTGGCCATGGCACTTTGTGGTCCGTTCAACACCTTTGACAGCGACAAGCGCACCGCGAACGATGTCTTTTACGTCCACGCTTACGCGGTCGAAGCTTGGGGATTTTCATTTTTGCAATACTCAGAATTCCAATTCAGCAAATCGCTGGCGAGACAAACTAGAAGCTTCAGCTGAGGCAGGAACCCGCATTGGAGGTTTACGGAGATCGCTTCCTTGGGCCTGAAAACAGCTTCCTGCTTGTCCAGATTGACCAACCCAATGCATTCGTTGTTACGGAGTAGCATCGCTGGGACGCATATGCCCTTCGGGCGTCTTCGATCTCAACAAGAGTACCACCAGCAGTGGTCAGCTGTTATGGTGGGAGGCACCCTTCAACATAGTACAAAGAGATCGGGCTTCGGTATCTATAAGGATGCTATGCGGGCCACCGTGACTACGCAGTTTCCATTCTTGAGATCGCCTCGCCCGACATGGCAACATCGGACATCATCGCCTCAAAGACCTTCTGGAAACAAATGCTCGGCGCAAGATGCTTGGCTTGACACAAGAGAACTTAGCGGAAGCTGCTGGGCTGACTGTCCGTACGATACAGAACATGGAAAGCGGGCGGCGTGTGCCTCACGTACAAACTCTGCGAAGCATCGCGCGTGGCGTTGGGTTTAATGTGACTGTGTTCAGCAAACCGACACCGGAGCAGGAAAAACGGCAACAAGAGGAGATGGTGCGCGCGCTGAGGCAGACCATTCTTGTACCAACCTCGCCAATCAAGAAAGCGAACGACTTCTATTCTCGCAACTGCGAATGGCATGCGATTTTATTCAACACCGAGGCCGTGGAAGCGGATGACGCGCTCGAACTGACTGCCGCGATATCGTATTGGATGGATGAACTCGACAGAATATGGGCAATCAGCACGGCGAGCCAGCGTCTCGGGCAAGGGCCGGCCTTTTCGAGAGGAGAGCCTCTACCGCACTCGCCGATACGACAGATATGATTTCTCTTGGCGCGAGGCGACGGCCAAGACGTTCTTCCAGCGACAGAATGAGCCGCATATGCGACAGGCTTGACCAAACTTCACTGGCACCGGGCGCGAGGCTATCGTCTATCTCTTCTGACGACACTTCAAGCGCATCAGCCATCAACCGGATTGTGCTGCTGGATAGCTTCATCCGGTGCCCTTTCTTTTTTCGGCCCATTCAGGAGCCAGAATGCCATAGACCAATTGATCCAGCCGGTCGTTGTCGACGACGGACAGCATCTGCGCGCGCAGGACCGCTTCGCAGGTGAACCCCATGGCGTTGTAGTTGTATATGGACGATAAATTTCGACCATGCGGCCGTCCAATAACCTTGTAGATACCGAGCGTATCGAAGAGAAAATCGAGAAGTGCCGCACGTGTTTCCATGACAACGTTTTTTCCCCAGTAGTTCCGGTCGCCAACAACAACGGCCGTCTCTGCGGTCTTGTGGCTGTCTATAGTGACTGTGAAGAACCCGATGGGGGTTCCAGTCGTCCGGTCACAGACGAGCAGAAAGAACTGGCGGGCATTGTCGAACCCCATTGCCCATCGCAACGCCTGGGCCTGTGACATCCGGCGCTCTGGCAGGTTGAGCCCGGTCATCACCTCGGGATCGGCCATCCATGACAGGAGACTTTCCGTGACATCCTCGCGCTCGATCGACCGAACCAGAAAGCGGACCGTTTCGATCTCCACCAGATCTCCGGGCGACCAGATCATTGCGCTGTAACCATGCAAAGCGAAGCGACCCGATTTCGGTCGATCTTGCCCGTGGCGGTTCGGGGCAGGCTGGGCAGCAGGAAAACCTTTGCGGGATGCGCGTCCTTGCGGATCCGGGCCTTGGCCCAACCTGCAAGCACCTTTGAATCAGCATTGGCGCTTTCGGCCAGCGACAAAGCGACCGCGAGCTTCTCACCGCTCGCTGCGTCTTCCTGGGCGAAGGCGCAGGCCTCTTTCACGGCGGGGTGCTTTTCGTACAGCAGGTCGAGCTCCTCAGGATAGATTTTCGTGCCAGCGACATTGATCATGTAGCGCGTCCGCCCGTGCAGCCGGAGCGCGCCGTCTCTCGCGATCTCTCCGGAATCTCCAGTTCGGTACCAGCCTTGCGTAAATACCTCATCGGTCAGTGCCGGGCTGTTCAGGTAGGCCCGCATCAGCGTCGGCGTGTGCACTACAATCTCGCCTTGCCCGCTGCTGTGAAGGCTTCCGTCGTCGGACAGCACTGCCGCGCGCCCGCCCCAGAGCCGCCCAACCAGTCCGTCCATAGGTCCGGTATCGCGGGACGACGCGCCAGCGACCCAGTTCGCAGTCTCCGTCATCCCATACATGTTGACCACATCAGCGCATCCGCTCCAGTCGATCACCTCTCGCCAAAGATCAGCTGACAGCGGTGCGGATCCGATATGAATGCGTTTGAGGCTGTCCACGGATTTCTCATTGGGCGAACGGGTTGCAAACCGCCAGAACGCTGGGACGGAGCTCAGAAACCGGATCTGATGGTCGACAATGATCTGGTCGAGGTTCAGCGCCAGCGATGCGCCCATATGAGCGCCGAGATAGACCGTGCCGCCCGCGAAAAACGGTGTCAGGCAATTGCCGACCAGACCGTGGCCAAAATGAGTGGGCAGAGTGCAAAGCGTGCTTTGCAAGGCGTCATCGCCGATATGAGCCCGGTTAAGCTCGATGCGCGCAAAGAGGGCGCGCAACGTGTGAACGACCCCCTTTGGCGTGCCGGTCGATCCGGAGGTGAAGAGGATCAGCGCCGGATCGTCCAAAGCGAGCGGTCGCGCGTGCGAAATGTCCGCGGACAGGCTTTGCTCTGAGAGGTCATGAACGGGAACGCTGCAGCGCAGATCCTGCCCATTGCTCAGCAGCACCACGGCGTCTGAGAAGGCGATCAGGCGGGCAAACTCCGCGCGCGTCAGCCCCGGATTCAGACAGGCCGCCGTCGCCCCCACGGACCAGATTGCAAAAAGATCCGCGAAGAAGTTCGGTGAGTTGGCATGTGCAACGGCCACACAGTCCTTGCGGCGGATGCCGAGACGCAGCAGGACGCCAGCGCGACGGTGGACTTCGGCACCAAGCTCGGGGCCGGACAGTCGGCTGCCTGTCGCGAGATCGTGGAATGTTCCGGACCAGTTGAACATTCAAGCCTCCATTTCCGCAGCGCGCCAGTTTTGCAAAAGAGCTTCGATTGCGGTGCCGGCGGAAATCTGATCGAGTTGCCGCACCCCCTCCGCAGCAAGCTCAAGCCCGGGGGCGAGCGACAGCGACGTCTCGAAAGCGGATCGCGCCTCGCCCAACCGGCCAAGGCCCAGCAGGGCAAACCCGCGCCGGGCGTGAACCTTGGGCTGATGCTGGGCGCCTTTCAACGCGCTTTGAAAGTATGACAGCGCCTGCGTAAATCGTTTGCGGCCAAGATGCACGGTTCCGAGGCCACCCAGGGCCAGTGTGGACGCGCCGTCGATGCTCAGGGCTTGTTCAAAACTGCTGCTGGCCGCGTCATGAGCCGCGAGGCGCAGCTGCGCCCAACCAGTTGAAGCCAGCAGTCTGCTGCCCTCTGCCGTCTTTTCGGTCTTTTGCGCGGCACGTGAAAAATGAGCTTTGGCGGTCTCCGCATTGCCGCGCGACTGTGCGATGCGCCCGCGCAGGAAATCGAGCATGGCGTTATCCAATCCGAGACCTTCGGCGATATCGAGCGCCGTTGCAGCATCCTCTGCCTGCCCAAGTTCGATCTGGCTTTGCGCGATCAGGACATGGGCGTTGATGTTGCCTGGCGCAAGGTCGAGCAGCTCGGCGAGGTGGGCAAGGGCCTTTGCATGCGCCCCCGCCGTGATGGACAGCCGCGCCAGCGCCTCCAGCTGCATGGAGACCGTCATTTCGCGGGTGGCATCGCGGCTGCCCGGCAGATCCGGCAGATAGCCAGCGCGGGTCCAGGCCAGCAGGCGCGGCACCACGGTTTCGGGCGCGGGTGCTGTTGCGGGGCCCTGCGCAGACGGTATCTCACTGCGCTCAGACGGGACGTGGGTGGTCAGATCCGCAATCGGGTGCCCGTCCATCTCCGGCGGGAGCGCAAGGCCCAGCAGCGCCAGCAGCGTAGGGGCGACGTCCGTCTGAAGGGCCCCGAACACCAGACGATCCTCGGGAATGCCGGGGCCCGCCGCGCAGAGGATGCCGGGGTCGCGGTACGCCAGATGCACCTTGCCGCCGCGCATCTCTGCCGGGCGTTTGCGCAGCGCACCCTTCTGATGGCCGTGATCAGAGGTGAGGACCACCCGCGCACCCTCGCCTGCCAGTTCCAGATACGTTGCGAGCATCATGTCGAACGTTCGGTATGCCCCCTCGACCACATTGGCAAACCGCGCGTGATCGGACCGGCTCACATGACCCATGCGCGGGGCGCGGTATTGCAGGAAGGTGGCGGACAGAAAATCAACAAGATCGACATTCACCGCGAGGAAGTCCGGCGTGCAGTGCTCTGCGATCCAGGTGGCCGCGCCATGCAGGGTCAGCGTGCGCGCGAGAGCCCGGGCGAGCAGGACGAGCCTTTCGTCGCTGCCGCTGTCGATGGTCTCGGGTTTGTCGAGAAACGGCAGCACCATCTCGGCGCTGACATCGCCGGGATGCAGACGCAGGTCGGCAAAGACAGCATGTAGGTCGGGGTCGGACACCGTCTGTGGATCAAAGGGCCATGTCTCAAACGCGGTGCCGCTGGCGTCGGCAAAGCTGTCGCTGACCACCAACAGATTGTCCACTCCGGTGGCCGGATAGGTGACCGGCCAGCCGACCGCGGCGCAGGAGACACCGGCGGCAGCGACGTGCTCCCAGACGGGCGGGACGCCTAGGTCGCAGCGCTCCGCCGGGCGCGCACCAACCGGACCTGACGCATCCACCACCAGCGGGGTTACGATTCTGTGGCGTAGCGGCGATGCCCCTGTTGCAAGGGTCATGGCGGCGGTCGGAAACCGCAGCGACTGTCCGGCAAAGAGCTTGCCAATGCTGCCAGCCTCAATCAGGGCCGCCAGCCTTGGCAGCGCACCGGCATCCACCAGCGGCTGCACCAGCGCCCAGTCGGCACCTTGCAGATTGATCCAGAGCAATCGAGGCTGGGTCATGATGGTGTCCAACTCTAACGTGGTCCGCGGCCACAAGGACCGCATTTGCATGGAACAGTTTCAAAGGCGAACCCCGGTGAGAGGGATACCCGGGTTCGCCTGCCTGATCGGGGGAAACCCCGCGGATCAGGGGGTTACGCCGCCTGAGCGGTCCGGCGACGCCGGAGCGCCAGCAGACCGCCCGCACCGGCCAACAGCAGCGGCAGGCTGGCAGGAAGCGGCACGGCGGCGAGATCCTCGCCACCGGGGATTTCAGCCGCCGTGTTGGCGTTGGTCTGAAAGCCGATGCGCAGCAGGGACAGACTGTCTTCGCGACCGCGTTCCAGCTCGGCCCAGCCGAAATGTGTGTTCGCGACCCCATCTTCGTCCAAGAGCGACAGGACAAGACCGACAAAACCGGTGTCCCCGACCGTCGCGAAGGGACCCTGGTCATTGATAAAGGCGTTGGCGAAACGGTTGGCGTCGCCGTCGCTATCGGCATCAACTTCATCACCTTCTTCGAAGCGGAGAGCCAGACGAAAACGGTTCAGTTCGCCATCAGTGAGCACGTTCCCTGCCGGGTCGTCGAATTTGCTTTCGGCGAGGCCGGTGATAGCTCCAAAAGCGCCTTTTCCCCGGTTAACCGCGGCAACGCTATAGTCGTCCACCCCATCCCCGTTGAGATCAAAGTTGAAGGAAGAGTTACTCGCCGTCTCGTTGATATCGACGATTCTCAGCCCGTTGGCATCCACGGTCGCGGCACCGGCGGTTGTGGCCGCAAACGCGCCCATAACAGCCGTACCGGTCACGAGGGTTGCCTGCTGCAAAAGGGCTTCCAGTTTATCTTGGTGCTTCATCAAATCATCCTTTATTCGTTACAAACGTTGAACCCACGAAAGGTCTTGTTTCAAAAATCCGAGAGCGGCAAAGAACATAAAAAGGTAACGCGTTACGCCGTTTTGCCGTGATGCGCCGTTATTGCCCACGCTCTCGACCGTCAGCTACAGCAAGCCAGTGTTTGGCTAAAGCCCAGGAGCCCGCACGAAGCGTGGTAATTGCGTTGTAATGGCGTTGTATTTGCGTTGTAACGACGTGCCTGCGTGGTCACGAGGCGGCTGCATGCAACAGAGAATTGAAGACCAAGGCCGTTGATGGTGCCCCTGAACCGCATGCCGTCGCCGCCTTGCGGAGGATAGGATTCGGATGTGCGCAGCCAGCCTGCAGGTCGGGCCAATCGCTCTGCGGCTTTGGTGGGGCAAGTAACGCTGAGACGGGGGAGCCAACCTGACTGTCAATCAGGATCAATTTACCTGCCCATTCCCATACCCGGCGTGGCGCGCCGGATGGATTGTCATCTGGTTGGGTGCCAAGTCATTCTTTCCCGTGACACGATCCAGATGACCTGTCTCCCGCGGCGCCTCCATTCATAGCGAGAGTGTGCGGGTTCTTGCGCTGCTCCCCCAATCCTGCATCGCTTGTGGCTGATTGACGAGCCTGCTGCGAACGGCCGTGTGTCACTGACGCAGCTCATTTGCACACCTTTTCATGGGCATATGAAACGCAAGCTCACCACCAAATTCATCTAAGGCAAAAAACCTAACCCAAAAAAGCGCCTCGAGTACCGAGATGAACTAATGCCGGGTTTGGTGCTGCGGATCAGCTACTTTCGCTGACCGCGTGCGCAGAGAGTAAGCGATGCGAGGCGGCAAGTAGTGACGGACAAGCTCCTTCGGGGTGCGACGACTGAAGTAGAACACTCCGTCTTTTATGAAGGTGAACGTGGGTGAGATGGTCTCCGACACGGTCTACGGCTCCAAGCAGTTTTTAAAAACTGAAGCAAAACCAATGTGTTAGCTGAAGATATGGTGCCCGGGGGCGGAATCGAACCACCGACACGAGGATTTTCAATCCACTGCTCTACCCCTGAGCTACCCGGGCACGGGACGCCAATTGCTTGGCTGGGTGAGCGGGTTCTAGGAGTTTGTCGCAGGGCTGTCCAGTGCAATTTTCCATCTGTTCCGCCAAGGTCCAGCGGTATCCTTTGAACCACCCGTCTTGGTCATGCGACCGTTTCGGAAAACCACTGGCCGTAGTAACCAGATACATCATTTGATTTCAGTCACGCCCCCGCTGAGGCTAGCACATTCAAAGCGCCTGTTTTTTGGGCAGCAGACGCATCATGACCTTTGCAATCAGCAGCTTGACGCCAAACGGTTGTGCCACAGGCCTTGTGCGTTATGGTAATCAGATGATTAAGAAATCGCAGATTTTCGATGAAATGATCCAATCCGACGGATCGATTACCTCACCCTACCAGGCCTATAACGATTGGTTCCAAGCGCAGGATGCCGAGCGCCTGCAATCCAAATCTGAGGAAGCAGAAGCATTTTTTCGACGCACAGGCATCACATTCAATGTCTATGGTCAGTCCGAAGCGCAGGAGCGTCTGATCCCCTTTGACCTTGTGCCGCGTATTCTAGCGCATCGGGAATGGACCCGGCTGTCAAAGGGCATTGAACAACGGGTACGCGCGATCAATGCTTTCATCTGGGACATATACAACCGTCAGGAGATCCTGCGCGCGCGCCGTGTCCCCAAAGAGTTGATCGCGCACAACGAGGCCTTCTTGCCGCAAATGATGGGCTTCACCCCGCCTGGGAATGTCTACACTCACATCGTGGGCACCGACATCGTGCGCACGGGCGAAGGCGACTTCTTTGTGCTCGAAGACAATGCGCGCACCCCGTCCGGCGTGTCCTATATGCTGGAAAATCGCGAAACGATGCTCCAGATGTTTCCCGAACTCTTCTCGCAGATCCGGGTGCAGCCGGTCAGCGACTATCCGAAAAACCTGCGCCGATCCCTCGCCGCCTGCGCCCCGCAGGCCTGCGTCGGCAAACCCACCGTTGCGGTACTGACCCCCGGCATTCACAACTCGGCGTACTTTGAGCATTCCTTTCTGGCGGATCAGATGGGCGCGGAACTGGTGGAAGGGCATGATCTGCGGGTGGTGGAGGGTCGGATCGCGATGCGGACTACCAAGGGCTACAAAGTGATCGACGTGCTTTACCGGCGGATCGACGATGATTTCCTGGATCCCTTAAGCTTCAACCCCGACAGCATGCTGGGTGTGCCCGGGATCATGGATGTCTACCGTGCGGGCGGCATCACGATCGCAAATGCACCGGGGGCGGGCATCGCGGATGACAAGGCCATCTATTCCTATATGCCTGATATCGTGGAGTTCTATACCGGCGAAAAGGCCATTCTGCGCAATGTGGAAACGCATCGCTGCGCAGAACCCGAAGCGCTGAAATACGTGCTCGACAACCTCGCTGATCTGGTGGTGAAAGAGGTGCACGGTTCCGGCGGATACGGCATGCTGGTGGGACCTGCCGCCAGCAAGAAAGAGATCGCCGCCTTCCGCAAGAAGCTGGAGGCGAAACCCTCCAACTATATCGCGCAGCCGACACTGTCGCTCTCCACCGTACCCATATTCGTGGATCAGGGGCTTGCGCCGCGGCACGTGGATCTACGCCCCTTCGTGCTGGTGTCGCCGCAGGGCGTGAACATCACACCCGGCGGTTTGACCCGCGTCGCCCTGACCGAAGGGTCCCTGGTGGTGAATTCCAGCCAGGGCGGCGGGACCAAAGACACCTGGGTGCTGGAGGACTGATATGCTTGGAAAAACCGCAGGCGGCCTCTATTGGATGTTCCGGTTTTTGGAACGCAGCGAAAACACAGCGCGGCTTTTGGAGGCCGGGTTTCGTATGGCGCTCACCCGCTCCTCTGATGCGGAATCCGAATGGAAATCCGTGGTCACGACCTCAGGCACAGGCATCGGCTACGACGCAAAATACGACAGCTACAGCGACACCCTGGTGATGGATTGGTTGCTGCGCGACAGCGACAACCCGTCAAGCGTCATGTCCGTCACGAAATCCGCGCGCGACAATGCCCGACTGGTGCGCACGGCGCTGACGACGGAAGTGTGGGAAGCCGTCAATGACAATTGGATGAGCCTGCGGGACCTGCTGGCAAAACCGGTAACTACGGTGGATTTGCCCGCGGCCCTCGCCGTGATCCGCAAACAAAGCGCGCTGGTGCGCGGGGCGCTTTACGGGACCATGCTGCGCAATGACATCTACGATTTCGCACGCATCGGCACCTTCATCGAACGCGCGGATAACACGGCGCGGATCATCGACGTGAAATACTACACGCTGCTGCCCTCCGCCTCGGCAGTCGGTTCTTCGCTGGACAACGTGCAATGGGAAATGATCCTGCGCTCGGTCTCGGCGCATCGGTGTTTCCGGTGGCTTGATGAACAGGATATGACCGCAACCGCCATCGCGGAGTTTCTGATCTTTGACAAAAGGCTGCCGCGGTCCTTGGCGTTTTGCGTCAAGCAGACCACCGAAAACCTGCGGTATCTCGAACAGGAATACGAAACCCGCCACCCCTGCCATGATCTGGCGGAGAAACTGGGGCGACGGCTCAAAACGCTCGATATCGATACGGTCTTCGATCAGGGGCTGCACGAGATGGTCACTGAATTCATCCGCGACAACAACGTCTTGGGATCACAGGTCGAAAAAGACTTCCGGTTCATCGGATAGAAGGGAGCAGCCATGCAGCTGTCGATCAATCACACCACCCGCTACTGCTACGATGCGCCGGTCGATTATGCTTTGCAACAGGTGCGGCTGACGCCGCCCAATACCGCGCAGCAGGATGTGCGTGATTGGGCGCTATCCGTCGACGGTGGCACCATTGAGACGCAGTATCGGGATCACAACGGCACGCAGGTGCATCTGGTCAGCGTCGACCCGGGCGCGCAGGAGATTGCGATCACCGCGGCGGGTGAGGTTGAGACTACAGATACAGCGGGTGTGCTCGGCAAGGTCTACGGCCCTGCCCCGCTTTGGTATTTCCTGCAATCCACCGCGCTGACCGAAGCAGGCCCCGGCATTCGCGCGCTGGCGGGCGAGTTGGCCGAAGCCTCCGACATGCTGGGTGCGCTGCACGCGCTGTCCTCTTCGATCCGCATGGCAGCGCCTTACAAGATTGGCGAAACCTATGCGGCGACTACTGCGGAGAACGCCTTGATGGGCGGCAGCGGTGTCTGCCAGGATCACGCTCAGATCTTCGTGGCCGCCGCGCGTGTGGCGGGGGTGCCCGCGCGTTATGTCTCGGGTTATCTGATGATGGACGACCGGGTGGATCAGGACGCAAGCCATGCCTGGGCCGAGGCCCATGTCGAGGGGCTTGGCTGGGTGGGCTTTGACGCCTCAAACGGGATCAGCCCCGATGACCGCTATGTGCGCCTGGCTGTGGGCCTCGATTATCGGCACGCGGCACCGATTTCCGGCATGCGTCTGGGGGCATCGAATGAATCGATGATTGTATCGCTGCAGATACAGCAGTAAGCCTGCGGGAAAGAACTGCTGCCTGAGAACTGGATGACTTCATGACCTATTGCGTGGGCCTGCGCCTTGATCGTGGCCTGGTGTTCATGTCAGACACCCGCACCAACGCCGGGGTCGATAACTTTTCAAAAACACGCAAGATGTTCAGCTGGGGCGTGCCGGGCGAACGCCTGATCACGCTGATGACCGCTGGCAATCTGGCCACAACGCAAGCGCTGGTGAGCCTGATCGAGGAGCGCGTCAAAGCCGTGGGCGAACGTGACCCTTCCATCCTGCGTGCCCCGTCGATGTTTCAGGTGGCCCGCATGGTCGGCGCGACGCTGAAAGAGGTGATCGCCGACAGCGCGCCCGTGGGTCAGAAAAGCGATGCCGCCTTTCAGGCCACGGTGATCGTGGGCGGGCAGATCCAGGGCAGCGCCCCCACGATGTTCATGGTCTATCCGGAAGGAAACTTCATCGAAGTGACCTCCGAGACACCGTTTTTTCAGATCGGCGAGGCTAAATATGGTCGGCCCATTCTTGTACGTGCCTATGACGCAAACATGCGGTTTGAGGATGCGGTGAAGCTGCTGCTGGTGTCCTTCGATTCAACGGTACGGTCAAATCTATCCGTTGGTCTGCCGTTCGATCTGATGATCTATGAAAACGATTTTTTTGAGCCCCTGCTGGAGCGACGGATCGAACAGGAAGATGCGGTTTACCAAAGTATTTCAACGGGCTGGGGTGACGCCTTGCGTGCAGCGTTCGAGCATTTGCCGACCTTTGATCTCTAGGTGCGGATGGCCTGAAGCCCACCCTACGGCACTGCGTCAGTGGGGTTTGCTTGGGGCGTCACCCGTTCGCGCTGCTTCATCCAGCGCCTGTTCCAGATCGTCCATGTCTTCGGGATCGGTGGAGGGCACGGCATAGCTGCCATTGAACCACCGCGAGAGATCAACATCCGCACAGCGTTTGGAGCAGAATGGCCGCATCCTGGGCGCGGTCTCTTTGCCACAGATCGGGCAACTCATGTCAGAACCTCCTCTATCGGCAGGCGCGCGCGTTTGCGCTGCAACTCATAGTGGCCAAGTGGCGTCCAGCCCACCAGCGCCGTTTCTACATCATCCGCGCGGAAACTCTGCCGCAAGGCTGTCTCGAAGGCGCGACGATCCTTTTTCGGCATCGGTGCCAGATCAAGCACGATTTGTCCGCCCAAACCGCGCAACCGCAATGCCCGCGGCAATGCTCTGGCGCAGGCCATATTGGCCTTGATCCCCGCCGCCAGCGACGCGTCCGAGCCGGTGTTGACGTCAACAGCGACCAGCGCACGTGTGGGTTCGACATAGAGGCTGGCACCGCCGCCCAAACCAACCTGTGCCGCACGCACCCCGTCCAGCGCATCCAGAACACCGTGATCCTCAAAGCCGCCCGGATCGGTGATCACCTCTGCCGGGGCAACCCAATCACGCCATGCCAGCACGTGGGGACCATCCCCTTCTGCCAGCGTTTCCATACCCGCGCCCTCATCTGCAGCGACACGCGCGGCAAGCTCTGCCATCTGCGCGATGTCATCGGCAATCTCATCCGCATCTGCGCCGGCGCAGGAGGATCGCAGGATCAGGCCGGTTTTGGCCTCCGCCAGCACATCATGCGCAATCTCCAGCAAACGATCCCGTTGTTCCTCATCCTTGATCGCGCGGCTGATGTTCAGACCGGGCGCGTCGGGTGTCACAATCGCGTACCGGCTTTTGAAGAGCAGCTTTTGCGTGACCGGCAGGGCCTTACCCGGTTCCGCGTAGCCGGTGACCTGCACGAGGATCGCCTGCCCCGGCGCCAATCCCTTGATTTGACGTAAGAAAGCCGATCCGTCGGGGGTTTTCAGGAACATGCCCCCCTGACCCTTCACCGGCCGGTCCGCAATGGCGCGATAGACTGTGCCGGGGCGCGGCGCGTCTGCGTCGATCAAGATGTCCTCCAGTTGACCATCCACCATCAGGGCCGCCGCTTCACGGTCGCCCAGATGGTCGAGAATGATGCTGCGCCCCTTCATGCCAGCGCCCTCATCACCGGCTGACCAGCCGCGCGTAACAAATTTGCGGTCTCGGCCAGCGGCAGCCCGACAATGCCGGTGAAGGAGCCGCTGATCCATGGCACCAGCACGCCCGCGGGCCCCTGAATGCCATACCCGCCCGCCTTGCCGCGCCAGTCCTCGGTGGCCAGATAGGCCGCAAGTTCCTCATCAGAAATCGACTTCATCCGCACGGTGCTGACCACGTCCTTCTCCCAGATGCGGGCACCCTGGCGCACGGCCACGGCGGTGATCACCCGGTGCCTGCGCCCGGAAAGCGCCCGCAGAAAACCCGCCGCCTCTTCGGCATCTGCCGGTTTTCCCAGGATGCGACGCCCCAGCGCCACCGTGGTATCGGCACAAAGCACGACGTCCACGTCATCTGACACGACCGCCAGAACCTTTTCACGGGCGATGCGACGGCAATAGGGCCTGGGTAATTCGCCCGGGCGCGGGTCTTCATCGATGTCGGGCGCGCGAATATCATCCGGCACAACGCCGATTTGCGCCAGCAATTCCTTGCGGCGCGGACTTCCAGACCCAAGTATAAACAAGGGCTTACTTGAAGCGGTAGTTGATCCGACCCTTGGTCAGATCATAGGGGGTCATCTCGACCTGCACCTTGTCGCCAGCCAGAACACGGATGCGGTTCTTACGCATCTTGCCTGCCGTATGTGCGATAATCTCATGGCCGTTTTCAAGCTCGACCCGGAATGTCGCATTCGGCAGGAGTTCCTTCACGACACCGGGAAATTCGAGCGTATCTTCCTTGGCCATGTTGTCTCCTTGATTGCACGTCCACCTGATATGGACGCCGCCTAAATGAGCGCATTTTCAAGGATTTTCAAGGGGAATTCAGTGCAATGACACAATTGGCGCGACGTTATCGCGCCCGTCCTGCTCCTCCCAGTGCAAACGGCCCAAAACCCTGCCATCTGCGCGCACCTGTGCGATCTTGTCCAAATCAACCTCCGCATAGGTCCAACCGGGGCTGTTGATCTCTCCCTGCGCCATCACCCCTGTGGGCGGAAACCCCACATCGGGCGGCCCAAAGACACCGCCCGTCCCGGTGGTCACGTCAACGGCCTCCGACCAAGCGGCCTCTCCCACCAAGGACGACATGATCGTCACACATTGGTTTTCGAGCGCACGGGCCATCGCGCCGATGCGCACCCGCCAATAGCCCGATAGCGCTTCGGTGCATGAGGGCACCAGGATCACATCGCACTGCGACAGGGCCCGCCCCAGCAGGGGAAATTCGCTGTCGTAACAGATCAGAACGCCGATCTTGCCAATCTCCGTGTCGAAAATCTGCAAGGGACCCCCACCGACGACCCCCCAGACATCCCGCTCAAACCGGGTCATGATCTGCTTGTCCTGCACCCCAACATCCCCTTTGGGCGCAAAGAAACGCGCACGGTTGACAGGCCGCGTCGCGGTCGCGGCAGACCCGGAGGCGGCGAGAATGTGCATCCCATGTTCCGCCGCCAGTCTTTGGTGCAAAATATCCGCGTCGGCCAATCGGTCGGAAACGGAGAACAGCGATTTCTCCAGATCGGCGGCAACATCGCGCCCGTCCAGCGTTGCCAGTTCCATGGCACCATATTCGGGGAAAACGGCCAGCTGCGCGCCTTCTGCCGCCGCCCCGCGCACCCATTTCGCGATCTTGTCTTCATACTGCGCCCAAGACGTCAGATAATCCAACGGATAGGCGGCGGTGGCGATCTTCATATCTGTGATCCTTGATGTGTCTGCCCCATCGTCTCGAAGCCAGCGCGACAGTGCAACCGTCAAAGCAATATGTTGCGGATTCAGTTTTCCGACATATACAGGCGCTCAACGACTTCTATGACAGGACAAGAACAGATGCACTTCTCAGGAAAGCTGAAACTGTGAAAGGCTCGCCGACATGATGAAGGGCATCACCCTGCGCGGCCTCGAGGTTTTTGAAGCGCTGGCGGGCACCGGTTCGGTCGCGCAGGCCGCCGCGCGCACCGGCCTCAGCCAACCCGCTGTCAGCCAGCAATTGCGCAACCTCGAAACGGCGCTGAACGCGGAATTGATCGATCACGGACGCCGGCCCATGCGGCTCACCCCCGCGGGAAGCTTGTTCCTGCACCGGGTCGAGGCGGCGCTGGCCGAATTGCGGCTGGCGCAGAGCGAGTTGACGGTGATGGATCTGGCACATCTGAAGGCGTTGAGCATCGGCATCATCGATGATTTCGACGACAGCCTGACCCCGCGCCTTGCCACAATTCTGGCCGACAGCCTAACCGGGTGCCAGTTCAAGATGATCACCGCATCGAGCCATGATCTGATTGCCGCCATCGCCGAAAAACGTCTACATCTGGTGATTTCAGCCCACACCGGCCAGCCGCTGGAGGGCGTCGTCGAACACCCGCTGGCCGAAGACCCGTTTATGCTGGTCGCACCCAAGGGCGTCGATGTCAGCAGCGGCGCATTACCGGATCCCAACGGCCTGCCCTACCTTCGCTACGATCCCGATCAGCTGATCCGCAAACAGATCGATGGCCACCTGGCCCACCAAATCGATGCGCATCCGGTTCCGTTCGAGATCGGCAGCCACCTGGCGCTGATGTCGATGGTGGCGCGTGGCATCGGCTGGACGATCACGACACCTTTGGGGTACATGCGCGCGCATCGCTTTCATGACCAGCTGGATGCCCACCCCTTGCCGTCAGAACCCTTCGCCCGGCAAATCTCGCTCTTTGCCAGTTCGGATTGGTCGGATGACGTACCGCTGAATGTGGCGCAGACCATGCGGCGCCTGATCAAGACCCATATGATCGACCCGGCGCTCACGGAATTGCCGTTTCTGGCTGGGCACCTGCGAATTCTGGGCCTCTGAACCTGCGAACCGCTTTGACAGCTCCCTATGATCGCGTCATCAACGTGTGGATGACACAGGAGGCCGCTGCATGCAGAAAATCGTGATCCTCACCGGCGCCGGCATTTCCGCGGAAAGTGGATTGGGCACCTTCCGGGCAGAAGGCGGCCTTTGGGCGCAACACAAGATCGAAGACGTAGCCACCCCCGAAGGGTTCGCACGCAACCCCAAACTGGTTGTCGATTTCTACAACGCCCGCCGTGCGCAGGCTGCGGAGGCCAACCCAAACGCCGGACATCTGGCGCTGGCGAAGCTGGAGGCCCAGTTCGCGGGCGAGGTCGTGCTGATCACACAAAATGTCGACGATCTGCACGAAAAGGCCGGATCGCAGAAGGTCATGCATATGCACGGCGCGTTGAAGGGCGCGCTCTGTGCAGCCTGTGACACCAGGTGGCCCGCGCCGATGGTCATGGCACCGGGAGACGCCTGCCCCAATTGCGACCGGCCCACCGCGCGGCCTGACATCGTCTGGTTTGGCGAAATGCCCTACGATATGGACGAGATTTTTGACCATCTGGCCGGTGCGGATCTCTTTGCCAGCATCGGCACATCTGGCAATGTCTACCCGGCGGCCGGCTTCGTGGCGGAGGCCCGGCGCTTTGGTGCAGACACGGTTGAGTTCAATCTCGAACCGTCGCTGGTCGGCAGCCAGTTCGACGACATCCGCATTGGCCCGGCAACGCAGACCTTGCCCCTTTGGGTCGATGAAATTCTAAAGAGCTGACCCCGGACACGAAAAAACCCTGCCCGATTGAGGCAGGGTTCGATTTCTTTAATGGATCAGATGGATCAGCTCAGCGCTTCAGCCGTGTCCGACGACTTGGCAATCGCCTTTTTAACTTTCAGCGCATTGGGCGACAGCTCGCTGTCTTTGGCTTTTGCCAAAAACTGGTCCAGCCCACCGCGGTGATCCACGGTACGCAGGGCTGCGGCGGAAATGCGGAACTTGAAGGCACGTCCCAGCGCTTCTGATTGCAGGGAAACGTCGTTCAGGTTCGGCAAGAACCGGCGACGGGTCTTGTTGTTGGCGTGGCTGACATTGTTGCCAGTCATCGGGCCTTTTCCGGTCAATTCGCAAACGCGCGACATGGGTTTATCCTTTTCTCTCAGGTCGCCCCGGCGGTCCGGTAAACGACAAAGGGGGCAGCTTCAGGCCGCGCCCCGGAAATTCGTTCGCTGGCTGTAGTGGGAATCGCCTACCGGGTCAACCCGAACCATGCGGCATTTCACGGTTTTGCGGTCACAGGGTGCTGCAAATCTTCCAGAAACTCCTGCGCGGCGGTTCCCGGTGCTTTTTCACCGGCGGCAACCTCGGCCCCAAGCCGCGCCAGGGCCTGACGGGCGCCTGGTGTCTGCAATTGAGCCAATAGCGCGTTTTTGACATCCTCTTCGAACCAGTAACGCGCCTGATGCGCCCGCGTCGCCGCCCAGAACCCCTGCGCCTGACGCCAGTCGCGCAGCCCTATCAGATCGGTCCAGACCTCCTGCAACCCGTTCTCCTGCAGCGCGGAAACCATCATCGCCTTGGGAAACTCCTCGGGATCCTGTTCCCGCTTGCGCAGCAACCGCAGGGCCCCGGTATAATCGGCACAGGTCCGGGTGGCGGCAGCTTTCAGATCCCCATCCGCCTTGTTGATCAAGATGATATCCGCAATCTCCATGATCCCGCGTTTCACGCCCTGCAACTCATCACCGCCCGCAGGCGCCAAGAGCAGCAGGAAAATATCCGCCATTTGCGCAACCACGGTCTCCGATTGCCCGACGCCCACCGTTTCAATCAGGATGACATCGAAACCCGCCCCTTCGCAGAGCGCCACCGCCTCGCGCGAACGACGGGCAACGCCCCCCAGGTGCGTCTGGCTTGGGGAGGGCCGAATGAAAGCATCCGCCTCGCGCGACAACCGGTCCATGCGGGTCTTGTCGCCCAGGATCGACCCACCGGACCGGGTCGACGACGGATCCACCGCGAGCACAGCCACCTTCAGGCCCTGCCCCACCAGCATCATGCCAAAGCTCTCGATGAAGGTGGATTTGCCAACACCGGGCGTGCCCGACAGCCCGATGCGCAAGGCCTGGCGGTCCTTTGGCATCGCGTCCAGCAACGCTGCTGCTTGCTCTTTGTGATCGGCACGGGCGCTTTCCACCAGGGTGATGGCACGCGCCAGCGCGCGGCGTTCACCTCCTGCCACCCGTTTTGCCAGATCGGCGATGTCCATAGCGCGCGGTCCCTCTGCTTTGGTCCCGGTTGTCCGGCAGGCAAGCGTAAATGTCCAGTGCTTGGCGGGCGCACGCGCATTCGTTAAGCAGGGGCATGACCCTCTCCCTGCCCATCGATCATATCCTGCCTGACGTGGTGGCGCAGCTGCGCGAAAGCGGCCGACTGGTGCTGCAAGCGCCCCCCGGTGCGGGCAAAACCACGCGGGTACCCTTGGCACTTCTGGACGCGGGTGTGACCAAAGGCAGGATCATCATGCTGGAACCGCGCCGTCTGGCCACGCGTGCCGCGGCAGAAAGGATGGCGGAGACGCGCGGCGAGCCTGTGGGCGCGACCATTGGCTATCGCATGCGCGGCGCCAGCAAGGTCTCGAACGCCACACGCGTGGAGGTGGTGACCGAGGGCATTCTGACGCGGATGATCCAGTCACAGCCCGATCTTCCGGGTGTGGGTGCGATTATCTTTGACGAATTCCACGAACGCTCTCTGAACGCCGATCTCGGGCTCGCACTGGCGCTGGATGTGGCCAATGCGCTGCGGGAAGATCTGCTTTTGGTGGCGATGTCCGCGACATTGGATGCAGAGCCCATCGCCTCCCTGATGGCGGCCCCCATTCTGACATCCGAGGGGCGATCCTATGAAGTGACATCTCACTGGTTGCCCAAACCCGTTCCCAAAACCGCGCGGCTGGAACGGGCGGTTGCGGATCTGACGCTGCAGGCCTTGGCGGAAAACGACGGCAGCGCCCTGGTTTTTCTGCCCGGAGAGGGCGAGATCAGGCGCACGGAGGCCGCGTTGCGCCCGCATCTGCCACCCGATACTGCGCTGCGCCCGCTTTTCGGGGCGATGTCTTTCAAAGATCAGCGCGCCGCCATTGCGCCGGTGACATCGGGGCGCAAGGTTGTGCTGGCCACAGCGATTGCCGAGACCTCGCTGACCATCGAGGACATTCGGATTGTCGTGGATGCAGGCCGCGCCCGGCGCGCCGAATTCAATCCGTCCTCCGGCATGTCGCGCCTGATCACAACACGGGTCACACGCGCGGAGGCGACGCAGCGGGCGGGCCGTGCGGGCCGCGTGGCCCCTGGCGTTTGCTACAAGCTCTGGACCCGTGGTGAAGAGGGCGCGCTGGCGTCGCACCCACCCGCAGAAATCGAAGTTGGCGATCTGACAGGCCTTGCTCTGGAGCTGGCGATGTGGGGCAGCACCCCTGATCAGATGCAGTTTGTGACACCGCCGCACACAGGGCGGCTGGAAGAAGCGCAGGGCGTTCTCAAGATGCTGGGGGCTTTGGACAAAAACGGCCGGATCAACCCCCACGGCACCGCGCTTGCCGCTTTACCTCTGCACCCACGACTTGCCCATATGGTCACAAAAGGGGGTCACGATGCACCTCTACTGGCTGCATTATTGTCGGAACACGACATTTTGCGAAATGCACCGCTGGATCTTTCACTGCGTGTGTCAGCGGCCAAAACCCCCGCACAATTTCAGAGCCAACACGGGTGGGAACCTGACCGCCCTGCCCTGTCGCGCATCCGTGAGCAGGCCAAAAAACTGGCCGCAAAAACCAACGGCACCGGCCCGAATGAACCATCGGTTCTGGCAGCACTTGCCTATCCCGACCGCGTCGGCGCGCGGCGCGCCGGAGATGCGCCCCGCTATGTGCTTTCCGGCGGCAAGGGCGCGATCATGCCTGAAGGCGATCCGCTGGCGGGCGCACGGTTCATCGTGGCCACGGATCTGGACGGTGACCCGCGCGAGGCCCGTATCCGGCAGGCGGTGGCGCTGTCACAGACCGATTTGCGCGCGACCTTTCCGGACCAGATTGCCTGGCACGATCTCTGCGTCTGGTCGCGTCGGGAGGGCCGCGTTTTAACGCGCCAACAGGAGAAGTTCGGCGCGGTGATCCTGGAGGACCGCGTCTGGCATGACGCACCCGCCGAAGATATCGCGCGCGCCATGCTGGAGGGTGTGCGGCAGTTGGGCTTGCTGCCCAATGCCAAAGCACAGCGTTTCATGGCACGGACACGGCTGATGCAGGGCACCGACCCGGCCTTCCCCGACTATTCGGAACCGCATCTCATAGAGACGCTGGAGGATTGGTTGCTGCCCCATCTTACAGGTGTGAAATCCGGCGCGGACTGGAAGCGTTTCGATATCACACCGGCCCTCAAGGCTCGGCTCAACTGGGATCAGGCGCAGGGCTTGGAACGCACCGTTCCGGGACAATTCAAAACACCCCTGGGACGGCAGGTGCCCATTGAATATGACGGCGCGCAACCGCGCATCGCACTGAGATTGCAGGAAGTTTTCGGGGTGACACGCCACCCGACGGTGGCCGGAACGCCGGTGCAACTCACGCTTTTGTCGCCCGCGCAACGCCCTGTTCAGGTGACGGAGGATTTGCCGGGGTTCTGGGCGTCGTCCTACGCGGACGTGCGCAAAGACATGCGCGGTCGCTACCCCAAGCACCCCTGGCCCGAAGACCCGACGCAGGCTGATCCAACCCTGCGGGCGAAACCCAGAAAGTGACTGATGATGACGGACAATCCCGGGCACGTTTTGGCAACGGATTGACATCAGGTAACGAAATTTAAACGAATGTGATGTCGTTTACAGAAAATTCGAACTTTCTCGGTATGGATTGAGGTCCGATCTCGCCGGGAACGTCCAAAAAACTTAATATGTTGGAATCCCTCACAAAACCGTCTATCATGTTTAAAAAGTGAGCAGAAATATATCTTGTCATGATCAATATCGTTAAAACAACACTCGAAAATGCCATGCGCGTTTTCACCGGACCCGCCCGAGAACGACAGGTTGCCGCCTTGTGCTTTCGTGAAACGAAAAAGGGCAAGAAAGTGCTGCTTGTGACCAGCCGTGGCACCGGGCGGTGGATCGTGCCCAAGGGTTGGCCGATCAAAGGATTGGATGATCCTGACGCCGCGCTGCAGGAAGCCTGGGAAGAAGCGGGTGTTAAGTCCGCGGAGGTCGAGGCGGACCCGGTTGGGCATTACGACTACGACAAATTAGGCGACAGCGGGGAAGTCACGCCCGTCAAAGCGCAGGTTTATCTGGCGGAGGTCGAAACCCTCGCGGAAAGCTACCCCGAGGATCATCAAAGGGAACGGCGCTGGTTCACCCCGGATGAAGCCGCCGCACGCGTGCGCGAACCAGAACTCAAGGCCATTCTGCGCGACTTTTAACCCGGGTCAGACTTCCAGACACCAGCGCAAGATTGCCTTTTGCGCATGCAGCCGATTTTCCGCCTCATCAAAAATGACCGAATGCGGCCCGTCCATCACTTCTGATGTAGCCTCGTCATCCCGGTGCGCAGGCAGGCAGTGCATGAACAAGGCATCCGGTTTTGCCTGTGCCATCAGTTCTGCATCCACGCGGTAGGGCCGCAATTGGTTATGCCGCCGTTCGCGCGCGGATTGAGCATCATGCATGGAGACCCAGGTGTCTGTCACAACCAGATCGGCCCCCTGCACCGCCTTGGCCGGATCACGTACAATCTCGACCTTCGATCCCTTGGACCGCGCCAGATCAACGAATTCCTGCTCCGGGTCCAGGGTCGGCGGCCCCGTAAAGGTCAGATCAAAGCCGAACTGCCCAGCCGCGTGCAGGAAAGACGCGCAGACATTGTTGCCATCCCCGGACCAGACGACTTTCTTGCCCTTGATCGGGCCGCGATGCTCCTCGAACGTCAGCACATCCGCCATGATCTGGCAGGGGTGCGTCCGATCCGTCAGGCCATTGATGACCGGCACGGTGGCAAACTCCGCCATTTCGGTCAGCACCGCCTCATCGAAGGTCCGGATCATGATCAGATCGACATAGCGGCTCAGCACCCGGGCGGTATCGGCGATGGTCTCGCCGTGCCCCAGCTGCATGTCGTTGCCCGACAGCACCATGGTCTGCCCGCCCATCTGGCGCACGCCAACGTCAAAGGATACGCGCGTCCGCGTGGAGGGCTTTTCGAAGATCAGCGCCACCATTCGGTCCTTGAGCGGTTGATCCGCGTCCAAAGCGCCCCGTGGCTGACCAAACCGCGCGGATTTCATATCCGCCGCCGTATCGATGATCCGCCGCAGGTCGGCGGTATCGGTCAGATGAATGTCGAGAAAATGGTTCATGGTTTTCAACTCAAAAAAGATGTGGCACGGGGGTCTTTGCCCCCAAAAGGAACAATCAGGCCGCGCTGAGCGCGGTCGCGGCCGCGTCCAGACGGTAAATGGCCTGCGCTATTTCCGCGTCTTCGATGGTGAGCGGTGGCAACAGGCGGATCACATTATCAGCGGCAGGAATGGTCAACACCAGTTGGTCATAGCCCGCCTGCACCACATCGGCATTGGTCGCCTTGCATTTGATGCCGAGCATGAGGCCCGATCCACGCACCGTTTCAAACACATCCGGGTGCGATGCCACCAGCCCTTCAAGCTTTTGCCGCATCAGCCCGGCCTTGCGGTTGACATCATCCAGAAATCCCGGCGCGGTCACATGGTCCAGCACCGCACAGCCAACGGCACAGCCCAGGGGGTTGCCGCCATAGGTCGATCCATGCGTGCCCAGCGTCATCCCACTCGCCGCCTCCTCGGTCGCCAGCACCACGCCGATGGGAAAGCCCCCACCGATGCCCTTGGCGACCATCATGATATCGGGCGTAATCCCGGACCATTCATGCGCAAAAAGCTTGCCGGTTCTGGCAACGCCGCATTGCACTTCGTCAAAGATCAGCAGCAGCCCATGTTCATCACAGAGATCCCGCAGCCCTTTCAGACATTGATCCGGCACCGGGCGAATGCCGCCCTCGCCCTGAACCGGCTCGATCAGGATCGCACCCGTTGTCTCGGTAATGGCCGCCGTCAACGCGTCGTGATCGCCAAATTTCAGGTGCACGAAACCGGGCAGCAGCGGCCCGAACCCTTTGGTCATCTTTTCCGATCCCGCAGCCGCGATACCGGCGGAGGATCTGCCGTGGAAAGACCCCGAAAAGGTGATGATGTCAGTCTTTTCAGGCGCACCTTTCTCGTACCAATACTTGCGCGCCATTTTGACGGCCAATTCGCAAGCCTCAGTCCCGGAGTTGGTGAAAAACACCGTATCGGCAAAGCTATGCGCCGTCAGCTTGTCCGCCAGTTCCTGCTGTTTGGGAATCTGATAGAGATTTGAGGTATGCCAGAGCGCACCCGCCTGATCCGTCAGCGCCTGCACCAGCGCAGGATGCGCATGGCCAAGGGCATTCACTGCGATGCCAGCGCCCAGGTCCAGAAAACGTCGACCATCCGCCTCGATCAGCCAAGCGCCTTCGCCTTTTTCAAAGCTGAGCGGAGCACGAGCATAGGTCGGCAGGAGGGTCGGGATCATCGGATCGTCCTTCTCAGAGGGTCTGCTGCAAGAACACGGAACGTGCATGAGGCAGGCAGACAGGTCAATATTTTAAGTTGGGGATTTTATGCGCCCATAGGCGCGGGATCACGACAGCGGGGTCAGGCGCAAGCGCGTCGTCGGATAGAAGTA
Source organism: uncultured Roseobacter sp. (assembly GCF_947501835.1). Taxonomy (NCBI): domain Bacteria; kingdom Pseudomonadati; phylum Pseudomonadota; class Alphaproteobacteria; order Rhodobacterales; family Roseobacteraceae; genus Roseobacter; species uncultured Roseobacter sp. The sequence continues at coordinate 673,708 of NZ_CANMXR010000001.1, forward strand.
TGTGGTGCTGTGATCATGAGGCTCATTTACCGCATGACCTGCCATTTGCAAAGCTGTTTTTCCGCCCTTGCCCATGGCGCGTTTCGGGCGCATAGCGACGATCATGTTCCAGCCCAAGACGACCAACCCCGGCCTCGCTGTCCTGTTGATGGGCGCAGCAACCGCGTTCATCGCAGGCACCACGCTCTTTGCCAAGGCGTTGGGGGGTGACACGCTTGGCCCACCCCTGCACCCGCTGCAGGTCAGCCATGGGCGTTTCGTCTTTGCTTTTCTGGCGATTTCCAGCGCCGTTGCGATCATGCGGCCGCAGTTCACGCGACCCAACTGGGCCCTGCACTTTGCGCGCACTTTCTTTGGCTGGGGCGGGGTCACGCTGATGTTCGCTTCGGTGGCGTTCATCCCACTTGCGGATGCCACGGCAATCGTTTTTCTCAACCCGGTCTTCGCCATGATCCTCGCGATCCCGCTGCTGCGCGAAAAAGTGGGGCCGATCCGCTGGTCCGCTGCGGCCATTGCCTTTGCCGGTGCGATGATCCTGCTGCGCCCGACCCCCGAAAGCTTTCAAATCGCCAGCCTTTTGGCGCTGGCTGCGGCGTTGATCATGGGGTTCGAGCTGATTTTCATCAAAAAACTGTCCGGTCGGGAAGCGCCTGTTCAGGTTTTGCTGATCAACAACTTTCTGGGCGTGATCATTGCCTCACTGGCGGTGATCGGCGTTTGGCAGGTGCCTACAGCGGCACAATGGGGTGTGCTGATCGCCCTGGGGGTCTGCATGGCATTGGCGCAGGCCTGTTTCGTCAACGCCATGGCCCGGGCGGATGCAAGTTTTATTGCGCCCTTCAGCTATGGCACCCTGCTCTTCGCAACACTCTATGACATTGCGTTCTTTGGCCAAATCCCGGATTGGATTACCTTGACCGGGGGCGGGATCATCCTGTCGGGCGGCGTTCTGTTGGCCTGGCGCGAGGCCAAGGCACGGCAGCGCGCGCAAAACTCAAGGGTGTAACGCTGCGTTCACCGCTTGTAACTCCGCCCTCAGTGATTAAAATAGGGCGCTGACGACACTGACAGAGCGGTCCGCATACAGCAGGACCGCTTTTAAATTAGGGAATGGCTGATGTCCTGGACTGACGATCGCGTGGAAATGCTCAAAAAGATGTGGGGCGAAGGCCAATCCGCCAGCCAGATCGCCAAAGAGCTGGGGGGCGTGACCCGCAACGCTGTGATCGGCAAGGTACATCGCCTGGGCCTTTCCAACCGGGCAACGGCCTCGGCGACGGCCAAGCCCGAAGCCAAGGCAAAACCCGCCCCCAAGGCCGAGGCAAAGCCGAAACCGGCACCCAAGCCTGCTGAACCCGCAGCCAAGGCGGAGGCGGAGCCGGCCCCGCGCCCCCTGCCCGCGCGCAAACAGATTATTCCAGCAGGGCAGCCGCTGCCGCCGCAACCTTCGGCCAATGAGATCAGCCCGGAAGCCCTGGCCAAAGTCTCCGAAATCGAGAAAAAGGCGAAAAAGCTCTCGCTTATGGAGTTGACCGAGCGGACCTGCAAATGGCCTGTCGGCGATCCGGCAACAGAAGACTTCTGGTTCTGCGGCCTGCCTGTACAGCAGGGCAAGCCCTATTGCGAGGCGCATGTTGGCGTCGCATTTCAGCCGATGTCGTCTCGCCGCGATCGCCGCCGCTGAACCGCGACCCGCGCGACAACAGCACGTCAAAGCCCGGGCCGCTATGGTTCGGGTTTTTTGGTGCGCTGAAACACTTTGAACATAATGGTGAATTGCACTGCGATCTGCTTCGGGTATGACCGTGCGGGCGAACTTTATGACCGGAGGGGCGGGACTTGGCACCATCATCAACCATCAGAGCGGCGGATGCCGTGGCGCGCCGCCTCTATGCCGAAGGGTGCCGCTATGCCTTTGGCATGCCCGGCGGCGAGGTTCTGACCCTGGTCGATGCGCTCGAAGACGCGGGGATCCGGTTCATCCTCGCCAAACATGAAAACGCCGCGGCTTTCATGGCCGAAGGAGCCTATCACCGTACGGGTGCGCCCGGTATTCTGGTGGCCACCGTCGGTCCCGGCGCGCTGAACGGGGTGAATGCGGTGGCCAATGCCCATCAGGACCGGGTGCCGATGATCGTGCTGGCCGGTGCCGTGGATGCGGATGAGGCGCAGACCTACACCCATCAGGTTCTCGACCAGCAGGCTGTTTTCCGCCCCATCACCAAGGCGAGTTTCTCGCTGGTGCCCGGTGCCGCGCATGTGATTGCCGACAAGGCGGTGGCCATTGCCACCGAAGGCCGCCCCGGTCCGGTGCATATCGATGTGCCGATCACGTTGGCCGATGCAAAGGTGCCCGCCGAGGCACCGCCAAGGCGGGTCAAGGCCTCCCCGCTGGCCCCTTCCGGCGCGGACCTGGAAACGGCCCGCAGCTGGCTGGCGCAGGCCCGCCGTCCGGTCATGGTCGTCGGTCTGGACGCCATGGTGGAAGGCGCCGAGGTGGCGATTGCAAATTTCGCCGAAACCTACAACGTGCCCGTGGTCACGACCTACAAGGCGAAGGGTCTGCTGCCCGAAGACCATGCGCTGGCGCTTGGAGGGGCTGGGCTCTCACCGCTCGCCGACCGCCACCTCTTGCCCTTGATCGAAAAGGCAGACCTGATCCTTTGTGTGGGCTACGACCCGATTGAAATGCGGGTGGGCTGGCGCGATATCTGGGATCCGACAACGCAGCGCGTGATCGACATCACCGCCGAGCCGAACCACCACTATATGCATCAATCCAGCTTGAACTTTATCGCCGATTGCGCGGCAAGCCTGCAGGCGATTTCAGATGGGATCGCCCCGCAAGAGACCTGGGCGCAGGGCGAGGTTGCCGCGACCAAGGTAGCGCTGGCGGAGGCCTTCCCCAAGGAGGACACCTGGGGACCCGCCGCCGTTATGGATACCTGCCGCCAAGTCCTGCCCCGCGACACGCTGGCCACGGTGGACAGCGGCGCCCACCGCATTCTGCTCAGCCAGATGTGGGAATGTTACGCACCCCGCGGGCTGACACAATCGACGGCGCTGTGCACCATGGGCTGCGCCATCCCGCTGGCGATGGGCACCAAGCTGGCCGATCCGGACCGCCCGGTGATCGGATTTTGCGGCGATGCCGGGTTCCTGATGGTCGCGGGCGAGTTGTCCACTGCGGCGGAATTGGGTCTGAAACCGATCATCTTGGTGTTTGTCGATGCGTCGCTCTCCCTCATTGAGCTCAAACAGCGTTCGCGGCAGATGAAAAACCGCGGCGTGGATTTTGCAAAACACGATTTTGCGGCGATGGGCGTGGCCTTTGGCGGCGCGGGGCACACCGTCACCAGCCGCGACGGATTGGAACAGGCGCTGAAAACCGCCATGACCGCCGACACCTTCACCGTCATTGCCGCCGTGATCGAGCGCGGAGCTTACGATGGCCGGCTCTGATACACCGATGGCCTTGGACGGGCTGGTTGTCCTCGACCTCAGCCGCATTCTGGCCGGGCCAACGGCAACACAGTTGCTGGGGGATCTCGGGGCAACCGTCGTCAAGGTCGAAAACCCCAAAACCGGGGGCGATGACACCCGCAGTTGGGGGCCAAACTACGCCAAGGGCAAGGACGGCACGCCCACGGACCTGTCCGCCTATTTCATGGCCGCCAATCGCAACAAGCTTTCCATTTCCGTCGATCTGGCCACCGAAGCGGGCCAGCAAACCCTGCGCCATCTGGCGGCGCGCGCCGATGTGGTGATTGAGAATTACAAACCCGGCGGGCTGGAAAAATACGGGCTGGATCATGCGACGCTGCGCGCAGCACACCCCGGTCTGGTTTATTGCTCGGTCTCCGGCTTTGGCCAGACCGGACCAAACCGCGATCAGCCAGGATACGACCTGATGGCGCAGGGCTATGGCGGGATCATGTCCCTGACCGGTGCGCCCGACGGGCCGCCCATGAAAGTTGGTGTCGGCATCGCGGATGTCATGTGCGGCATGTATGCCACCATCGGCATTCTAGCCGCGCTGCGGCACCGCGATGCAACCGGCGAAGGCCAGCACATTGATCTGAGCCTGGTTGACGCGCAGATGGCCTGGCTGATCAATGAGGGCACAAATTTCCTGACCTCGGGAAAGCTGCCGGAACGGCGTGGCAACGCCCACCCCAACATTGTGCCCTACGATGCCTTTGCCTGTGCTGACGGGCATATCCTGCTCGCGGTCGGCAATGACGCACAGTTCGCGCGGTTCTGTGACGCCTTCAATCTGACAGGTCTGGCCGAAAGCGCAAATTTTAACACCAATCTGGCCCGTATTGAAAACCGGGTGAACCTGACCGGACGGATCGCTAGCGTCTTGAAGGATATATCCTGCGCCGACGTGCTGGCCCGCTGCCATGCGGTCAAAGTGCCTGCAGGCCCCATCCACACGGTTGCGCAGGCGCTGCAATCCGATCAGGCGCAGGCGCGGGGCACGGTCGTCGCGATAGAGACACCGGATACCGCCAAAGGTGCGGTGGAGCTGCTGGGCAACCCTCTCAAGTTTTCGCGCACACCGGTGCAATACCGGCGACCACCACCGCGTTTCGGTCAGGATACGAATACGGTTTTTGAAATGTTTGACATCAAGCCAAAGACAGATTGAAACAACTGCCGAAAATCAGCTTATTTCCGCCGGTTTTTGCGCGCTAATCCTGAAACATATGCAGAATCTTAACACGCGCCTTCACGTTGGCGTGTAACAACGCGCCCGAGCCTTCGCGCATGCTGATATTGCGGTAAAGAATTGTGCAATTCGCAGAATAAAGGCGCCATCTCAATGATGTATGATATTTGTAACTGCCCTGTTTCGCTCACCGATCCTGAAGCGCTGGATCACTGGAATGGCATGATCCGCGCGTTTCTGGCGCACAGCACTGCGACGCCAACCCATCTGGCCGCGGTGCTGGCCAGCCATCCGGATTTCGCCATGGGGCATGCGGCACGCGGGCTCTTTTCGCTGATGCTGGGCCGTGCGGAGATGGTTCAGACCGCCAAAGAGGCGGCGGTTGCGGCGCGTGAGGCCTGTGCAAATTCGAGACCGTCTTTCCGGGAGGCCGCTTGGACCTGTGCGCTGGATCATTGGCTGGAGGGGCGCCCCTCGAAAGCGGTGGCCGCCATGGAAGGCGTGTTGACGCGGCACCCCGAAGACACGCTCTCCGCCAAGGTTAGCCACGCTATTCGGTTCGTTCTAGGGGATGCCAGCGGCATGCGCTCTTCCATCGAACGGGTGCTGGCGGCGCATGGCGACGACCATGCCTGTCGCGGATATGTCCTGGGATGTCACGCCTTTGCGCTGGAGGAAACCGGCGCCTATGATCAGGCGGAGGCCGCCGGGCGCGAAGGTTTGCTGCTGGCGCCCGACGACGCCTGGGGTCTGCATGCCATCACCCATGTCTATGACATGACCGCCCGCCCAGACCTCGGAATAGACCTGATTGAAAGCCACACAAGTGCCTGGGATCATTGTAATAACTTCCGGTACCACGTCTGGTGGCACAAGGCACTGTTGCACATGGACCGTGGTCAGCTGGATGTCGCCCTGGGCCTCTATGACGCGCAGATCCGAGCGGACAAGACCGATGACTACCGCGACATCTCAAACGCCACATCGCTGCTGATCCGGCTGGAGCTGGAGGGTGTGGATGTCGGCCCGCGCTGGGAAGAGCTGGCGGATCTGGCGCAGAAGCGCACGGACGATGGCTGCGTCGTCTTTGCCGATCTGCACTACATGCTGGCCCTGACCGGCGCAGACCGTCCGGACGCCAAGGCGGCCATGACGCGCCGCTTCGCGCGGGATGCGGCGAAGCCCGGCGAGATGCCGCAGCGCTATGCCGATCCGGGTTGCGCCGCGCTGTCCGGCCTGAATGCCTTTGCCGAAGGGCGTTACGATGCCGCCTTTGCTGATCTGACCGCTGCGCGACCTGCAATGCAGACAATCGGCGGCAGCCATGCCCAGCGCGACGTTTTTGAACGGATCACAATTGACGCAGGATTGCGCGCAGGACGTTACGAACAGGCTGAGGCGGTCATATTGGACCGTCTGGCACGCCGCGCCGGCCGCGAAGATCGTTTTACCACAACACGTCTGGCCACTATTCACGAGGCCCGGCGGATCCCCGCACAATAGCATAGCCCGCATAATGACATTTCTTTGGACAACGCATAAAGACCGGCCATGACACTTGCCGACCCAACACAAATAACGCCCACCGCTGCCGCTTCTGCGGCACAAGCGGCACCTGTGGCAAAGCAACGTGATGTGCGTCTGGATTTCTTCCGGGGCATCGCGATGTTCATCATTCTGTTCGCCCATACGCCGGGCAATTTCTTTACCTCCTGGATCCCGGCGCGCTGGGGCTTTTCAGACGCCACGGAGATTTTTGTTTTCTGTTCCGGCATGGCCTCGGCCATTGCCTTCGGCAGGGCCTATGACACAGTTGGCTGGCGACTGGGAACGGCGCGGGTCAGCTTCCGCGTCTGGCAGGTATATTGGGCGCATATTGGGCTGTTTTTTGCCGTGGCCACGCTGCTTGCCGCCATCGACATGACAGGGGCCTACGACAAGGTCTATATCGGCTCTCTGAACCTGTGGAAGTTCTTTAACGAGCCGGGACCGCCGCTCGTGGGGCTGCTGACATTGACCTATGTGCCTAATTATTTCGACATCCTGCCGATGTATATGGTTGTGCTGCTGATGATGCCGCTGATCATGGCGCTCTCCCGCGTCCATCTGGGTCTTGTTGCGCTTTTTGTGATCGGCGTCTGGCTCTTTGCGCAAAACCTCGTTCTGGCGAAGGTCGGTCTCGAAAATTATCACCTGGGCCTGCCCGCCGAACCCTGGTCTGACCGCAAGTGGTTCTTCAATCCATTTGGCTGGCAGCTGGTCTTCTTCACCGGCTTTGCCTTCATGCGGGGATGGCTGCCCAAGCCGCCGGTCACGCCGATGCTGATCGGTCTGGCGACGGCCCTTGTGCTGATCATTGTGCCGCTCTCCAATATCGGTGTGCGCGAATTCGGCTTTGAATGGGCGCGCGACTGGCGCATTGCCAACAAGGTCTGGATCACCAAGTCCGATTTCGGCTTGCTGCGCTATGTGCATTTTCTAGCGCTGGCCTATCTCTGCTGGGTCGCCGCAGGAGACAAAGGCGCAAGACTGCTCGCCCATGGCACCAGCTTTCTGGCGCGGACCTGGCAGAATATTCTGGCGATCATCCTCAAGGTTGGCCAACAATCGCTCGCCGTTTTCATCGTCAGCATGTTCACCGCGCGCGTCAGTGGTTTCGTGATGGACAACATCGGGCGGGATACCTGGACCGTGGTTGCAGTCAACTTTGCGGGGATGGGCGTGCTGGTCCTGACGGCCTATGGCGCGGGTTGGTACAAGTCGCAACCCTGGCGCAAGAAAGCGGTGCACTGATGCTTCGTCGTGATGTTCTGAAATCCCTCGCCGCGCTTGCCGCTATTCCCTCAGCCGGGTTTGCCAAGGAACCCGGCCTGCAGCTGGGCGATGCGCAACCCTTTGACGCAGACACCGTACGCATGCGAGCCATGGAACTGGCGGCGACCGATTACACGCCACGTCCGCTGATCCCGGAAAGCTGGCGCAACCTGAGCTATGACCAGTACCGCAAGATCTGGTTCGACGGTCGCAATGCCCTGTGGCAAGGATCAGACAAACCGCAGCGCGTTGATGTCTTCCCGCCCGGCCTCTATTTCCCGCAGGCGGTGGAAATCAATGTGGTGGAAAATGGCGCGGCTCGACCGTTGGCCTTTGACATGGGCGTTTTCGACTCCACCGACAAATTCCCTGAAGTCGAGATCGATGCCACGCTGGGATATTCCGGCCTGCGCCTACGTGCCGAACTGAAACAGGCGGGCATCTTTCAGGAATATGCAGTGTTTCAGGGCGCCAGCTATTTCCGCGGCATCGGCACCGGCGAGACCTACGGCCTCTCCGCCCGCGGCCTCGCGCTCAAGACCGGCGATCCGATGGGGGAGGAATTCCCCGATTTCACCGCCTTCTGGATGGAAACCCCTCAGCCCGGCGCTGGCTCCGTTGTGCTGCACGCGCTCTTGGACAGCCCCAGCTGTACAGGTGCCTACCGCTTCGACATCGCCCATGGCGATACGCTGCGCATGTCCGTCTCCGCCGAGGTTTTTGCCCGCGCGGACATGACCCATGTGGGGATCGCGCCGCTGACCTCGATGTTTCTGTTTGACGAAACCATGCGCCATCGATTTGACGATTTTCGCCCCGCCGTGCACGACAATGATGGCCTGCTAATCCACAATGGCGCCGGCGAGGTGATCTGGCGCCCGCTGGCCAATCCGCTGACGCTTCAGATCAGCGCGTTCTCCGACACCAACCCGCGTGGCTTCGGCCTGATGCAGCGACCGCGCAAGTTCAGCGATTACGCCGATCTGGAGGCGCTTTATCACTCGCGGCCCGCCGCCTGGATCACCCCGCAGGAAGACTGGGGGCAAGGCTCGGTGACACTGGTCGAAATCCCGGCCGATCTGGAAATCTACGACAACATCGTGGCCTACTGGCGCCCATCGGAGCCAATATTGGCGGGCCAAAGCCACAAGATGAGCTATTTGCTCGATTGGGGCGAAGATCCGGCGCCCAAGCGCGATATGCCCCTGCGTGTGCTCAGCACGGCCATTGGTGGACGCCCCGAGGGCGGCAAGATCGTCACAATCGATTTCGAAGACGGTGCGCTGGTGCCCGAAGACCTCAATCGGCTGGATATCGTCCTGCGCGGCAGCGGCGGTTCGCTCACGCCCGGCCTGGTGCAAAGAAACCCTGAAACCAATGGGCCGCGACTGGCGTTTACATTCAAACCGGAGGACGCTCGTTACATCGAATTCCGCGCGCAACTGCGTCTGGATGGCGCGCCTCTGAGCGAAGTTTGGCTATACAGGTGGACAACTGGGTGAAGGATAGTTCGGACAACATAGACACGGTCGCCATGACCATGCCGCCTCGCGCGCCCTTGAGCATGCGGGTGCAGGACCTGTCCGCCTGTCCGGAAGACAACCCCTCGCGCATGTCCGAGCATGCCTTTGGCTGGCGTGTGGCGCTGTTTGTGCCTGCGCTGATCGCAACGCTGCTTCTGGTCTCCGGCATGCACGGATGGTTGGCGGAAATGGGCATGACCGGGCTCGAATGGGTGCTTTTGACCCTGATTGGCATCACTTTCATCTGGGTCACCCTGTCGGTCAGCACGGTTGGGGTGGCCATTGCGGGCCTGTTGGCGCGCGAGACGGCGCAGACCCGCCGACGGTCCGAAGTCGTGCCGATGGATGTGGCTCTCTTGGTGCCGATCTATAACGAAGTCCCCTGTGACGTCTTTGGCAACGCCACCGCGATGCTGGATGACCTGGCGCGCCGCGGCAGTCCACACCGCTATACGCTCTTTGTGCTGTCCGACACCCGCGACGACATGATCGCGGAGGATGAGCTGCGCGCCTTTGCCGCTCTGGAGGCCTCCGCGCCCGCAGGTTTTGCCGTCCACTACCGCCGTCGGGAGACCAATTCCGACAAGAAGGTTGGCAATCTGGTCGATTGGATCACCGGTTGGGGCGCGGCCTACGAGGCCATGCTGGTACTGGATGCCGACAGCCTCATGACCGGGCGGGCCATTGACCGGCTGGCCGACGAGTTGAGCGTCGATCCGCGCGCCGGCCTGATCCAGACCTTCCCGATGCTGATCGGGGCGGAGACGGTGTTTGCCCGGTTGCAGCAATTCTCCAACATTGCCTATGGCTGGTTGCTGGCCGAAGGTCTGGCCAATTGGGCGCGCAGCGAGGGCAACTACTGGGGTCACAATGCGATCATCCGGACAAAGGCCTTCGCCGCATCCGCCGGCCTGCCCTATCTGCAGGGCCGCAGGGGCAAGGCGGAACTGATCCTGAGCCATGATTTTGTCGAGGCCGGGCTTTTGCGCCGCGCAGGCTGGTGCGTCCGCTTCCTGCCGCGCGTCACCGGCAGTTTCGAGGAAACCCCCGGCACGCTGATCGATTATGTGCTGCGCGACCAACGCTGGTGTCGGGGTAATCTGCAGCACCTTCGCCTCCTGCGCACCGCCGGGCTGCATCCTGTCTCGCGCTACCACCTCTTCCACGGCGCCGTCAGCTATCTGTTGTCGCCAGCGTGGTTCTTCCTGCTGGTCGTCTGGGCCCTGCTGGGCGTGGATTCCGAAACAAATGTGGTGCGCTATTTCAACGAGACCAATCCGCTGTTCCCGGACTGGCCGCCCGAGATGAGCCATATCGATTCCGCCGTGTTCCTGATCATCATGTACGCGATGTTGCTGACGCCCAAGATGGTGGGCGCAGGGATCATTGCGCTGCATCCCAAGGCCACGCGGGTCTATGGCGGGCGCGGCGCCTTCCTGATGGCATTTGTGGTCGAGATCATTCTGTCGATCGCCTACGCCCCCATCCTGATGATCCAACAGACACGCGCGGTGCTGCGGGCATTGCTCGGACGGTCCGATGCCTGGGTGGCGCAATCGCGGCATGCCCGGGCCTATCCGCTCGGCACATTGGTCCGGTTTCATTGGGCCGAGACAACCCTTGGCCTGCTGCTGCTGAGCGGGCTGGCGGCGGGTCTGGTGTCTTACTGGTTGATCCCGATTGTTGTCAGCCTGTGCCTCGCCGTACCCCTTTCGGCGCTAAGTGCTGTGCCGCTGTCGCGGTCCCTGCCCGGGGGTCTGCGCATGCAAAGCCCCAATACCATTCGTGAACCGGCCATTGTCGCGCGCGCGCGTGTGGAGCGGTCACGCCTGCGCGATTTGTTGAACGCATCCCGGTTTCCGGCTGAATAATCCTCCGGCCCCAAATTCGGCCCAATTGCGCTTGTTCAACCGGTCTTGCGCAGTGCGTCACGATCATGTTCGCGCGTGATATGACTTAGAAAGCGAGTCCGTAAGGCGCTATAAAGATGGCGCTTTGGTCAGAGCCCCTCATACCAGTCCAGCATCATATCCGCCCAGCCCTCCGGCACCACATGCCCGCCGGGAAACAGCGCGAACTCCAGCGCCGAGCCTTCGCTGCAACGATCCCAGGCCCGGCGCATGAAGTCCCCTTTGGTGACATATCGGTCCGCGCGAAGCTGGTGACACGCATTCACCTCGCGCCACATCCGAAGGGTGTAGAAGATGTCGCCCTGCATCAGCGCCTGCGGATCGGTCGCATCGTCACCCCGCAGCACACGGCCCTCCAAAGGCACCGTGCTGTCCGTCCATCCATGCGTGTGCAACAACCGCACAGGTCCCGCACAATCGGTCGGGTGTGGTCGCCAGAACCCGCCCGCGACGGGCGCATAGGCGGCGAAGCTTTCTGGCCTGCCACAGGCCAGATAGGAGGTCATCGATCCGCCGATGGAGAAGCCACTGAGGATCACCTGATCGGCAGAGAACCCAAACCGTGCGGCGGCATCGTCGCGCACCGCACTCAGAAACGCAGGCTCATCGCGCAGTTTCGGGCGCCCCGGGATAAAAGACCATCCGCGCCCCCGGCCTTCGGCGTAAGGCAAGCCATCCGGTGCGATCAGCACGTAGCCGCGGTCAAGCGCGGTATCGACCCAATCGTTCGGGCGCAGCGCGCCATTGCCCGTGCCACCAAACCCATGAAGATAGAGGATCGCCCCTTTGACCGGACCATCCGGCACGCGCGCGTGGTAGGTGCCCAAATCGACCGCGCAGGCGTCGGCGCTCTCGCCGCACCCGGCCTGCGCAGCGCCCGCCGCGTTGATCATCGCAGCGGCAAACAACGCCAAAAATCGGTTCACGTCAGCTCTCCTTGTGCAGCGGCAGACCGCGCTTGATCCAGCCGGGACCCGCGCCCGAGCCCAACATCCCTTCGGGCACATCGATGATACGGGTGAAGCCCGCCTCAGCTAACCGGGCCCCGAGGCGCCGCGACCGGACGCCCCGTGCGCAGATCAGCGCAATGGGGCGCGCGTGGTCACCGTCCACCCGTCCGCTGACATCGGCGATGAAGTCCTTGTTGCGCATGTCGATGGGGACGGCTCCCTCCCCCACGCCGGTTAGCGCCCATTCGTCAGGGCGTCTGATGTCGATCAGCAGGATTGCACCTGACACCGCAGCCTCATGCGCCTCCGGCGCGCTTAGCGCACCTTCTCCGGTCTCCGCCCAGATGTTGAACCAGCGCGCCGCCCCGGCACCAACCGTCACGGCACAAACGCCTCCCAGCAGCAAAAAGCCCCGCCGCGACAAGCGCGCCGGAGCCTTTGCAGGGCGAGAAGGCATGTCCTTCTCAATCATTGTCATTCAACCGGGGCAGAGCTTTCGAACTGCGGAATTGGGCGGTCGGAAGCGGGGTCCGCTTCGATGTTGACCCAATTGGCTTCAGACAGCTGGATGTTGCCCGGAATGTCCTCTTCCCAGAACCCCACCACATTTTCGGTGATGTTGAGATAAAGCTTGCCATCAAGGATCCGCCACAAGTTCGGGTTACCGGGGACTTTACCACCCTTGGCCACGCCGTAGGCACAGTGACCATCGTATTGTGGCAGATATTTCTCCGGGTTGGCCTCAAATTCCGCCTTGTTGGCTTCGGTCGAGAACGCAAAGGTTGCGCCATTGTAAGTGGTGGTGATGTCCTTGTCACCTGGCACCGCCGCAGGCTGCGCGGAGCCGACCGGGTTCTGCTCCAGGTCAAAATAAGCAACCACATCATAGCCGGATACGGCAAAGCCGGTGGGATCGACGTATTGGTCACCTGCCCAGGCTTGCGACGCCATGGTCAGGGCAATGGCAACACCGGCGATTTTCAGAGGGAAGCGGTTCATTTAAAACTCCAATTTTCTTAGGCACGCTATGTGGCGGTTTCTCTTGCCCCCAACACTTAGGGTGCAAAAGCCGCCCTGTGCACCCATTGAAGCATGCTCTCGCGGCCTTGTGAAAATCGGCGGGCTCCGCGTGATCACCCGTGATTTTTGGGCAGTGGGGTTATCGCAGACGGGGCGGTTTGTCCGGGTCCGATCCCGGCGCGGCAACCGGGTGCAGCACGGGCTCCTGCGCTTGCGGCAGATCGAACCGCAGACCGACCCGCTCCATGCTGGCGGTCAGCAGATCAGAGGCACGGAAAAACCCCACATCCATTGCGCCTGCTTCGATGCCTGAAAACGTCAGCGCTTCTGCCGCCGCTTTCGCCAGGGCCTCCTGCGCTTCCGGGACGGCGCCAACGAAGGCCAGCAGGTGACCGCGCGCCCCGCTGTCATATGCTATGCCAACCAGATACGCGCAATGCGCCAACCCCATGGCCGTCGCCAGCTTGCCATCAAGGGCGGAGATCAGGCTTTCCGGCAGGCCTGCGGGCGGAAAGACCTCTGCAATATGCGCGGCCACTTCGTCGGGCGTGTGATCCAGCGTGTCTTTCAGCCAGGCAACGGCCGTGTCGGGCAGCAGGATCGCGGACGGTGCCACGTCGAGGTTCACCCCAAGCCCAATGCCCTGCCCCGCAAGCATGCCCGCGATGACACGCCCCGAGAGCGCAACATAGGGCGTCGGTTGGCCGGCAAAACGCGACAGCCGTTCTTCGCGGTCAAAGACCAGCACGTAACGCGCGTCGCCCAGATCAAAAACTTCGGGCGTGATCTGATCGTCGTCTGAGGCGTCCTCCGCCAACATCAGAAACAGCTCACTTTCCGCCAGCCTTTCGAAAAACCGCAATCGGGCCGAGTCATCCTCTGGCGCGGCCTCCATCCCGGCATGGGCCTGATCGAGCGGCGTGATTTCCGTCATCTCAATACCTCTGCCACCCGGGCGCTCAACCGTGGCAGCACGTCCTGCTCAAACCAGGGGTTCTGCTTGAGCCACCGGTTGTTTCGAGGGCTTGGATGCGGCAGCACAAAGACGCCGTCTTTTCCCTCCGCAGCGCGCCTGACCGCCTCGACAACCGATTTGCCTTTGAGATCGGGGAGGTGCCAGGCGATTGCATAGGCGCCCAGAACCAAGGTCAGTTCAACCTTTTCAAGCCTGTCCATAACAGGCTGGCGCCATGTGGTTGCGCAGACTTTGGGCGGCGGATTATCCCCGCCAGCCCCACCGCCTGGAAAACACAACCCCATCGGGAAAATGCCAACTCTGGGATCCGAATAAAACGTCGTCCGATCGATCCCCAACCAATCGCGTAGGCGGTCTCCCGAAGGATCGTCAAACGGGCGTCCCTTATGGTGCGTAATGCGGCCGGGCGCCTGTCCGACGATCAAGATCCTGGCGTCCTGGTCCAGCTGAAAAATCGGATTGGGGCCAAGCGGCAGGTCCTGGCAAAGGGTGCAGGCAAGCATTCCAGATTTCAGTGTTTCCAAATCTTCCATCACACCCAGCTCTCAAGACGCCCCTTGCGTTACATCCAGTCTTTAGTTTCAATTTTGGGCGCGCTCGGCAAGCTGCTTCAGATCACTTCTGTTGTTTTCTGAAAAGTGATTACGCGTTTTGGTCGCTTGCGGCACATTGGAGGGCCAAATCCAAGCGCATGGGCACGCCACGAGGCCGCCCATGCGTTTAATGGATGCATCTGAAGCTGTTTTTCCGCTTCAAGCCAATGAAAAACCTCATTTCATTGAGCTGATGCCAAACATGTTTCCTTCCGTGTCCAAACACAGGGAGACCCACCCAAACTCGCCAATGGAAAACTTCGGCCTTGCGACCTTGCCGCCCGCCGCTTCAACGCGCGCCTCTTCAACGGCGCAGTCTTCGGCGGAAAAATACACTACGGTGCCGCCGACCCCGGGCGACGCATGCGCCGATTTGGACAGGGCGCCGCCAGCACCATAGGCGCTCATATCCGCAGGAAAGCTCATCATCTGGTTTTCGCCGGTGGGATCGCCAATGGGTTCACATTTGCATCCCAGCACAGTTTCATAAAACGTAACCGCCCGGTCCAATTCGTCCACATAGATATCAAACCATCCAACCGCGTTCATCTTCGACATTTTTCCAACTCCTGTTTTTTGTCGCCAATGCCGATGATCTACCAAGCCGATCCGGGCCCGTATTGTAGATATCAGACATCGAACTTTTTGGAGTATCTTGCCGGGGTGTATCCCGTCGCCTTCCGGAAAGAGTGGATGAAATGGGACTGATCCGCGTAAGACAGGGAGGGCTCGCCAAGCAACGATTGCTGCAAGCGAAGGACCTTGAGAAAATCATGCGGCGCAAAACCCGTCGTGTTTTTCAGCACCCGTTGCAATTGACGTGGTGACAAACCTGCCGCTGCCGCCATATCGGCAACCGAATGAATTTCATCCATCTGCCTGAATATTTTCTGCGTGACGGGGTTGGCGATCACGATTTCGCGTGAGAGCAGATCCTCCACAAAATGAATGAGCGTGGACTGGAGCGCCGCGAAATCCTGCCCCAAAAGGGATTGGTTGAGCGCGATCAGGGGCAGATCGCCTGAATAGGCCTCTTCCACCAAGCCATGAGACACCTGCGCGCGGTCCCCCTGCCAAACGCCCGGGAGGAACCGAATATTGATGAAGTGAAAACTCCTGCCCAGATTGAGTTCCTTTGAAGAGGCGCGGAGCCGCGTGACCCCGGCAACTTTCGGATTGAGCTGATCCAAGATCACATAGGTGCAGGCATCCGGCAGGGCATGAAACCGATAGTCTTCCTCCAAAGGCACTTGGGTCTTCAGGTCGAGGAACCGATGCACGACGCTCCGGAGATGCTGGGGCGGTTCAACCTCAAGAAATTGCACCGTATCGACCCTGCGCTCTTTGCCGTTTCCCTTTGGATCGTACATCTGTGTCGCACCCGCCTCATTCGTGATCCCCTGCCGGTCACAGATCTTAAAGGTTTGATACTGAAAGAAAAGGCTTGTGGGTTTTGGTGGCCCGTCGCCTTGGATCTGCAAAGCAGACACGCCTTCGGCAGGCCATACCTGCTGGCTCCTTGCCGCGCTCTTACGGCTTTAGTCGGTTGCAGTCGGTCAGCCCAAATGGACGTTGGCTTTAGAGGGAGGCGATGAATACGGGGCTTGGTTGTCACCACGGAGGTGTTATAGCTCCGTGCGTGAACCACAAATAAGCAGCAGAGCCGGGGCGACTTCTCCATGACAGCCAGCAAACGCATCGTACTTTCCAGCGATCACGCCGCCATTCAGCACAGGCAGGCCGTTGCCGCTCATATTGCGGCGAAGGGTTGGGAAGTGGTCGATATCGGACCGACAACGCCGGAGAGCACGCATTATCCCAAGCATGGCGAAGCTGCGGCGCGGCGTGTTGCTTCCGGCGACTGCCAGCTTGGCATCATCCTGTGCGGCACCGGCCAGGGCATCATGATGGCGGCAAATAAGGTGAAAGGCATCCGTTGCGGCGTCTGCACCGATACATTCTCGGCCCGCATGATCCGCGAGCACAATGATGCCAACATGCTCTCACTCGGCGCGCGCGTGGTGGGCGAAGGGCTGGCGCTGGACATCGTGGATGCCTTCCTGGCCGCCCGCTTCGAGGGTGGACGGCATGCGCCGCGGGTAGAGATGATTAAGGCGCTGGAAGGGTAGCGCCCCCCTCTGTTTTCGCATTTGGTTGAATTCAGGCAGCAAGTTGTCCTTGGAAGATGATGCACTCGAATATGCCCATGCGTTCCCCTGAATTTGGTCGCTTACATAAGGTGAGCAGTTTTGGAGGTCAGCGTTAAGGCCACTAAACCAAACGGCTTTGGCAACCCGTCGAAATTACCCCATGGGAAGAAGCCAGGGCAACTTTCAGGTAGCGCTGGAAAAACAGTCGCCCACAAATCGGGGGCGGTCAAACCGGACTGTCTTCTACCGGTTCGCTTGCAGGGCTGGTGAAATAGCTTGAAACATACGAAAGAGCCCCTCCAACAACCTGCCACGACCAACTCTTCGGCTCTGACGACGCATCGCTGCTGCTCTCGCTGCCCATAGCACTTGCATAGCTATCCTCACTTCCTGACGAACTGTCTAAACTGGCACCGCTTTCTGAAGCGCTTGGGTCGTCGCCGCCGACACCTAAAGCGCTATGATAACTGCCGCTGGCGCTGGACGCGCCCTCAAGATCGCTTTCGGAGCCATTTTCGCTGGCCCCTTCGCTGCCTGAGCCACCATTGTCGCTCGAAAAACTATCGTAATTCATGTCACTACTCGAAGCCCCACCGGAACTGCTATCATCGCTGTCCGGCAAAGGCGCAGGCGGGTTCAGGGCGGCGCGCGCCGAACTGATGCTTGCCTCAAAGGGATTTGGCGGCAGTGCCGATGATCTGCCAGCCCAACCATCGACAGCCTTTTGAACAAGCGGCGCGAATACCGTCAGCAGCGCAAGCAGCGTCGAAAAATCCGGGCCAAAACTTGTGCGCCAACTATCATGTTCAAGTGGGAAAGCTAAAATGGCTGCATAGGCCAGCATGACCCCCGCGCCGCTGGCAATCACAGAGGCAACTCCCGCCTTTTGTGTTTTTATCACTTCGACAAGCTCTGCATAGACCCTCTGACCCTCATCGCGGATATCGGATGCGATGGCCAGATCGGCATCATTATGGAGATGGTTCAAAAGCGCGGTATTGTAGCTTTGGGCCAGTTGCCGGAGCCGTGCCTTTTTCCGGCTCACCAAATCAACCGATCTATACGCCACCCGGGCGTTTTTCATGAAATAGGACAGCTGGGCCGCAAATCCTATGATCGCCGGTATGATCGTGTTCTCTCCGGCAGGTCCCTCGCCGAAGTAGTTGTTTATGCCCCAGATCGCTGTTTCGATCGCCAGGGCCAGCGCCGTCAGACTTGCAAAGGTCATGCCCACCAATTTGCTACCAGCGGCAAAGGCCCCGTATTTGCGGACATCCCCGAGGAATTTGCCCAGAGCCCCCCAGCCAACGCCGTCGCCATCCTCGTCCCGCTGCAGCACATCCACGGATTTGCGCTGTGTCAGGATCGACGACCCGCGCAAAGCCGTTAGGTGATCAGGGCGGTTCGCGGCGTTAAAGGGCTGCACCGCGGGCCAAAGCGCGGCGGAGAAAGCCGCACGGCGCAGTTGATGAACCGTATCGCCCGGGCTGCGCCATGGGTTGGTCACTTCACCAGCAAGGCCCGTTTCCATCCCATCCGAGGAGCGCGACTTAACGCTGCCTGGGCTCCGCTCCGGTTGCAGACGGTCGCCTTCATCCTGCTCTCGATCAGGAACGTGGCGCTGAAAATCCGCCGTCGCTGGCGCAAGCGCTGCACTGGTTGCGCGGCGTTGCAACGCGGCCAGTTCTTGAACCTGGGCGGTCGTGTCTGCAGCATCCTGATAGCCCGCGAGCCGCGAAGTTGGTCGAGAGACAAGTTCCGAAGGCTGTTCGCCAAGTGACCGCGACGCTGGGTGCTTGTGGTCAGCCCTTGGCTTCAGCGGTGCCCTGACGGGTTCAGAAGCGACGACCATAAGTGGCACCTCCCAATATTTTTTTGACCGATCACTTAGGCGCCGAAGATTGCGACACTCGAAAAAAAGATGCGACGTCAAACCTTGTCAAACAAAGTGCTTTATCGATGGGCAGGACTCAACTCACCGAAATCAGATTGTCCGAAATACAAACACATTTGTCCCAAATCATACAAATCAACTTGCGGGCTGCGAACCGCGACATGGTTTTAGATCCTACACGAATTTCAGGGCACCGGCATCTTCTTGCGGCCAAAACGCTGCCACCTGCTGTTTCGCACTGGTCGACCGGGATCTTTTTTGATGGAGACGGCGGGCGCGACAATCACGAAAGGACCGCATGTGACCTTCGTTCAACAAAGTGAGACACAGAGCCAAGGAGATCCGGAAAATCTATCCCAGATATCATCTTCCAAAGATTGATTTGATCGCGCCGACCATGTCGGCAATGGGCCAACTGCCGGTGTTCCAGTTCTTGAACGCCCGTGCAGAGAACCCGCTTGATGACGCCGGGTGCCAGTGTCGATGCGATACCTGCTGACCCCGGACCACCAGCTCGCCCAAATTATTCTGCCGCTCGATCAGCTGTTTCACCGAGCGCCGCCCCGACCGTTTGATGAACTGGGTTTGCATCAGGTAGTAGGGCGAGGACTTATATCTTCGGTTGAAAAAGTCGTTCGCGTGGTCGTTCGTGGCTGTATAGGCAATCGGACCGTCGGTCTTGCCCTTCTCCTTGAGGTCCCAGAAACCGAAAGCCGCGACGGACTCCCCAAAAAGGCTGATGATCCTGAAAAAGAACTTGTCCACCCCGATGACCTCATTCTTCATTGCGCTGGAACAAAGCTGCAGAAATGGCACGGAGTGGCTGGTTGTGGAAATGCGTCCGACCACCTCGAAACCGTAATGCACATCCCCTGACAAAACGATCAGCGGACTGGACCCCGCGTCCAGAAAGAGATCGAAAGCATCGATGAAATTGCGCGGATTACTGGACCAGCCTTCCAGATCTGCTGTGGTTGCCGACACGCCGCCGATCTTACGCTGAACCCATTCCATCGGCGGGAAGCCAAAAATCGGCGCCGCAGCGACGATGATGAGCGGCTCACCCGAGGTGGCGTGTTTTGCAATCATTCCGCTGAGCCGGGCGCGTTCGTCCCCATCCAGAAGGCGGGGCGCCTCTTTGTTGCGACGGGTCGACAACGATATCCCCTCAATCACACGGGTGCCGACCCGGTCAATATCCGAGACCGTCGGGGATGCCTCGCGTTTGGTCCGCGTATCCAGAAACACAGCAGGCGGTGACGTTGGTGCCACGAAGGACCAATCGGTCTTGATAAGGGCCGACCACGCGTTTTGGGTGCCCTTGCCACGCGATTCCGCAAATCCTCCTATTGTCGCGCGGTAGGTCTCGTCAAAGGCCGCCGGGTCATTGCCCCACCCCTGGAAGGCCCAATAGGCGGCCATGCCATTGGTGAGGATGCGCAGCCCGGAGTCGAATTTCGTCGCGTTCAACTGCCATTCCGGGTTGAGAAACCAGTCGTCCGTCACCTCGTGATCATCGAAGATCATATAGCAGATCGTGTTTGCCAGCACCCGCCGGGCACTTTTTGCACCCTGCGCCCCATCGAGGACTCTCTGGCCGATGATCCGGTTCGAGAAATCCGCGCTGCCCAGATCTGAAAACCGACCCGCTTTCAGAAGCGGGTCCCAAAGATCCCCGTTCCACGCCATAATGTAGGTCGCGGCATATTCCGCGAAGGTCAGCAGGTGATGCGGCATATGGGTTGAGGTGAAAAAGGATTCGAGAAATTCCGAGCGGTCGATGGTGTCGCCGAGCACGGCCGGGCTGAGCCCCGGAATTGTTTCGCGCTTTCCCCCATATAAGGCATCGCGCAGCGGGCGGGTCAGAGTCAGCAACTGGTTGTCGACATCGTCGGCATAGACCTGATCCCCCCCCATGAAGAAATACTGCGGCCGATTGTCGTCTGAGGCGTTTTGCAGAACCTCCTCGGCGGCTTTCATCATGTCGGGATTTGGCCCGTGAAGCTTTCGGCACGACCCGTAAAGCGCATGCAGGTTATTGTTGCCTCTGGCGCCCAGCATGAAGGTCGGCAGCCGATTGCCTTTCAGCAGAAACTGCCGATAGTCGTCGGATTTGAACAGCGGCCGCGTGCCATTGAGGCGAACATCGTAGAAATAGGTTCTGCCCCGGTCCAGCGGTGTCTCCGGGATCGCGCATAACATATAGATCCACAGATTATCGGCCACAGCGACCGGGTAGTATTCGATGCTGGCCTTTACCGGCCCCGGAGAGGACGGCGTGTTCCCATTGGTGAAGAGCATCAGATGCGGTGGATCAAGCAATTCGCGGGTTGCCAGCCACACCCAGACCTTTTCAGGCGTGGCGCGCCGCACAATCGGACCGGCAAGGATCAGCGGCAATCGCATCTCAACACCTCGGGCGATGCATCCGACACCTTCCGTCCTTTTCACATTGCCCGGCGTTCCGGTCCGCGTGGTGCCGGTTACGGGTCAAGGGGGTCGACCGGATGCCAGCGGCCATCCTCATCCTTGGCCCACTCAGGCAGGGCATTGTCCTGGCGCAGTTTGACAAGGGTCGTAGGTACACGGATTTCCCAGGGGTCGCCAACGGCAATCTCTCCAGCACCTTCCGGCGTTTCCAAGGGCGATTCACTGGTTTCCCTGTTTCGCGCGGCCTCGACCTCATCGAGCATGGCCGCGTATTCCTCCGATGTGACGCTGGGCTCATCGCCCCCCTCCCACACACCACCCGTTTCCAGGAAATGTAGCACGGCGGCCTCATATCCGGGAGAAACGGCAAAGCGCACCATGGCCGCCCCCGCGCTTATGAACTCGGCATGCAGCGGATCGCTGTCTTCGTAGAGCATACGCGCCCAAGTGTCCCGGGAGGTCCAGAAATAGGGCAGCAGCTCCCATTGCAGCTCGTTCCACTGAATCGCCTTCTCCCAGAATCCGGCGTAAACGCCGGCACGCTCGGCCGCATCGAAGTTGAACTCCGCGGCCTGCGGTGACAGGTGCACCCCGGTCTTTGCAAAATGCTGCCCGGTCATCATCGCAATCGCAAGACGTTTGATTTCGCGCCGCTCGATCAGGCGATTTTGCCCGGGGTTCCGGCCCTCAGGCCCCGCACTTGCGCGTTCCGCCTTCAGGATCGCCAGCTTTTCCTCATAGCGCGCGCGTTGGGCCTCATAGCCGCGCAGCAAAGCATCATAGGTCTCGACCTGCCACTTCTCAAATGCGGTCTGGGTATGGACACAATGGATGGTCACCGTGGCGGTGCAATTGAGCACGTTGACCGCATAAAAAGCGACCGGCACCTCCCCCGCGATTTCCGGCAGCGTATCGTGGTAATCGCTGGTATCCGGCAACGCGGACCCATCGGCGCGCTTCTTCTGGAACAATGAATTCGAGCCGACCGACACATAGGCCCGCCGCGTCTGATTGGTATTGCCATAAAGCAGTATTGAAGCGCTGCAGGAGGTCGCCTTGAACCCCTCCGGAACGTTCAACAGTGCCTCTGACGTGTTGTCTTCAGGCTCCCCGCTTTGCGAGGTGAAGGTGAAGCTCTTGCCGATCCGGGTCGCAAACTTCGGCGGCGGCTGGATCCCTTCGGCCTCATAAAGTCTGACGTATTGTCCATAATTCGTGCGGGTCAGATGCCCGGGCCCGAAGGAGGGTTTGGTTGGTGGGGTCAGCCCCTCCGGCTTGCCGATCTGATGTTCGATGGCGCGCAGCAGCAAGGCCGAGGGTTCCGGGACCACGAATTCAAAGAGCACCCGCAGCCCGTAGTTATAAACCTGAAGTTCATAGACCCGGTCCAGCCACTGATAGATGCCCGACAGATGCTCGGTGCCTTCAGTGTTATCAAACCCGTGCTGGTTCTTTTCCTCGAATTCCTCGATGGTCTTGCGCGTCTGTTCCCGGCGGGTCCTGAGGGCAACCTTGGAGGCGGTCCTTTCGGTCACTTCCTTTGCATAGCTTGTCGCCAGCTTGTTGATCTGCTCCTGCGAGGTGCCCGTTTCATAGGCTGAGGAGACCTCGACCTGCACGAAAGGACCATATCCCGCTGAAACCGAGCCACCGATGTTGAATTGCTTGTCCTCGCGCAGCGTGTTCTGGACCTCGCTCTGCATCTCTAGGCGTTCGGTGGTCTGCAGGTCGCGTTCTTCCTCCTTCTTTTCCTCCTCCTCAAAGATGAATGTTTCCTCGGTTCGGCGCAGCCGTCGCGTTTCGCGGTTCCGGGATTCCGATTGCAGGACATTTTCAACATGCGAGATTTCGCCCGCTTCATAGCGCTTGATCTGTTGCCGGGTGACCAGCAGATCGCCCACACCAATGGGTTTGATCGGGCCAACCGTGGTCGGCGGCAGGCTTGACGGATCAAGAATTGTGCCCATGCCCGGAACAAGCGGGCTGGCCGTCCCGGCAGCGGGCATGACGGCCGTTCCCGTCCGCAACCGCGGCTGGGCTGTTTCCGCCGCCTCCGTCCCCACAAGCCTCAGCGTTGCAATTTGGTGTTCTACTTCAATCCGGTCCAGAACCTCGTCATAGGGCAAGCCGGTGACGTCCAGATCCAAGTCATCCAGCAGCTCCCGCGTGTCCGATGAAAGACGCGCCACCGCCGTCTCTGAAATTCCAATAAAGGAAACCTCATCAGGCAAATCATCTGCGTCATCGTCCGCACGTGCCGCAGTGATCGTGGCGCTCTCAGGCTCCGACGTGGCCGTGCGTCCTGGTGCGCTCAAATCGTCGGGACCGCCGGGCGTGCGCGGATCCGATGACCCGGTGCTGCGGCGCATCCGCTCAATGCCAGATCCCGACAGGCTCACAATCTCCACCGCGGCGAATTCGAGGCGTTTGGCACGTTCGGCGATGTCTTCATCCGTCGGATCGTCGTCCGGCGGGTCGGTGTCGGGGTCCAACTCGACGGGATCTGCGGGGGGAAATAACTCACGCGGCAGCGCGATGACGGCTTTCAAGATCGCCGATGTTTCATCGAGGTCGAGACTATCGGGATCCTCGACCAGTCTCAGCAGCAATTCAGCCGCCCTCAACATGTCAGAGGTGCGCCGGATCGGCAGGGCTTCTTTCAGAACCGCGAGCTTCAGCGCGATCAACAGATCACGCAGCGTGTCGCGCGCGGCATTGAACTCAGGATCCGAGATGATCGCCGTCACAGGCCGGTCAAAAATCGTTTGCACAAGGGCCAGTGCTGCTTGCAGGGTCGTCGGCTTTTCGCTTTCCCAGGCTTCGAGGAAACGCTGCAGCGGGAAATTGCGCTCGATGTCGTCCAAGCGCTCGGTCGCGACATTGTCTGACAGATGCGCGCGCGCCAGCGTCCGAACGGATACCCTCGCATCCGGCAGGGTCACCGCCGCCAAAACCTCACGGGTAAAATTGGTGTTGAGTTCCGCGAGAACAAACCGCAAGACCTGCCGTCGCGGTCTGGGTGCTCTCCCTACAAAATATCGAAAAAGCTCAATTGGTGCGACCATCGGAATACCATTTTTTGAAACAATGCAGAAAATCTACACCGAGCGCAGATTCTCGCAAAGGTTGTCGGTGGATTGCGGCCCGTTGAGCGGATTTTGACCAACGAACTGCTGTGCTGTGAACCGTGGCAGCAGCCGATCAAGGCGGGCACACCATCGCCTTGGGGATACCTAAGTGTCTGCTTAGGAAAGTAAAAATTTGATCTGAAAATTAATTTCGATAATCATCGAAACATTTCTTGCGCCAGCGCCATAGATTCGATATTTCTAGAATCATGAAAATAAATTCTGTGGAAAATCTGGACCTGACCGTTGCCGCCGCCCAGTTCGCGGCGCTTGGGTCGGAACAACGGCTGAGTGTGCTGCGGACTCTGGTCAGAGCGGGCCCCGAAGGGCTGAGCATCGGGGAGTTGGGTGCGCGCACTGGCGTGACCGGCTCGACCCTGACCCATCATATGAAGATACTGGCCTCTGCCGGGCTGGTGACGCAGGCCAAACAGGGGCGCAGCATCATCTGTGCTGCCGTGGCCTATGACGATGTGCAAGCGTTGTCAGAGTTTTTGTTAAACGAATGTTGCGCGGACAGTGCGACCAAGGGCGAGGACCATCACCATGGCTGACACAACGCAGGCGCAACCCGCGCCGCGCCGCTTTCCAAAACCCGGGGCCTGGGCCGCGACGGCCGCATTGCTTTTGCTCATCGCCGTCTTTGATTGGGCGCAGTTTACACCGACCGTCATCTTTGCGGCAAAAGCGCTTGCGCATACCGCGCCGTTTATCCTCTTCGCCGTCTTTGCGGTCGCCTATCTCAAGGCCTCGGGCGCCGAGACGCTGATTGCCAAGGCGTTTTCCGGCAATCAGGTGCGCATGATCGTCATGGCGGCCCTTCTGGGGGGTCTGTCACCGTTTTGCAGCTGCGAGGTTATCCCCTTCATCGCGGCGCTCCTGGCGGTTGGTGCCCCCCTGGGCGCGGTCATGGCCTTCTGGCTGGCCTCACCGCTGATGGACCCGGCGATGTTTGCCATCACGTCCGGCACGCTTGGCTGGGAATTCGCAACCGCCAAGGCATTTGCCGCCATCGGTTTGGGCATGCTGGGCGGGTTTGGCACCATGCTCTTTGCCCATACACCGGTCTTTACCAACCCGCTGCGCGAGCGTCCGGCGGTGGGCGGTTGCTGCGGTGTGAAAAAACCCTTCAGCGGTGCGCCGGTCTGGCGCTTCTGGCAGGAGGCGGATCGGCGCGGCACCTTTCGCGACACCGCGCTCGAAAACGCGCTTTTCCTGATCAAGTGGCTGACGCTGGCCTATGTGATCGAAGCGATGATGCTGGCCTATGTGCCTGCCGAGATGATCGCGGGCCTGCTGGGCGGCACCGGTATCTGGCCAATTCTAATGGGCGCTTTCGTCGGCGCGCCAGCCTATCTCAATGGCTACGCCGCTGTCCCGCTTGTGGATGCGCTGCTGGCCCAGGGCATGGCGCCGGGGGCCGCAATGTCCTTCGTGATTGCCGGTGGTGTGAGCTGCATCCCCGCCGCCATCGCGGTCTGGGCCTTGGTGAAGCCGCGCGTGTTCGTGGCCTATCTGTCCTTTGCCCTGGTGGGCGCCGTGATTGCCGGTAGCCTCTGGCAAGCCATCGCCTGACCCCGTGCCTTGGCGATGGCATCCGCCGATGTTGGCGCCCCACCAACATCGACCGGATCATGCTTGACGCGCGAGGTCTCTGCATCATCGCGCGATTTGCAGGTCGAAGGCAAACACAACCTATCCGCGGAGAGCGCAAAACCCAAGGTTGTACAAAACGCAAATTCCGCCCGATTTGACGGCACGGCACCTGAGTAGCCGTTGTACTTTTGTTTAAAATTAAGACATAATATCGCCAAACACGGTAGATAATCCGTAAATAACCTCTGTTAAACGAGGACAGGCAGGCCCGTTTCCGGGTCAACGCGTAACCGGAGCAGGTATGCTGGCGTTCGAGAATGTATCGAAGTCCTTTTGGACGGGATCCCAACACAAGGTGATCCTGGACAAGGTCTCGTTCAAGGTCGAACTGGGCAACTCTTTGGGCATCCTCGCGCCAAATGGCACCGGCAAGACGACGCTGATCAACATGATGGCAGGCCTTGAAAAACCTGACGACGGAGAAATTCGGCGCGAATGCAACATCTCCTTTCCGCTGGGCTTCATGGGCGGCGTGGTGACCAAGGTCTCGGCGATGGAGAATTCCCGCTATATCGCCCGTCTCTACGGGCTCGACCCCGATTACGTCGAGAGCTTTTGCCGCTGGCTTTGCGGTTTGGGCGAGTATTTTGACCAACCGCTGGGGACCTATTCCGCGGGCATGCGATCGCGGTTTTCTTTTGCGCTGATGCTGGCGCTCGATTTCGACATGTACCTGATCGACGAAGGCATGCCCGGGACAACAGATGTGGACTTTAACCGCAAAGCGGGTGAAATTCTGCAGGAACGGCTCCGCACAACCACAATCATCATCGTGTCACATCAGGCCAAGACGCTTGAAAAATTTGCCAGATCCGCCGCCGTACTGCTTGGCGGGCAACTGCACATGTTCGACACTCTGGAAGAAGCGAAACAGCTTTATGACTACCAAACCGACAGCTAGAAAATTCCGCATCAAGCGGACATCCCCCGGGCTGAGTGCGGATAAGGCCAACCCCTCGGAGCGCCCGCTTGCGCCCCAGACGGGTCAAGAGACGGGAAAAGCTGCGGAGCCGCCGCGGAAAGCCCCCAAAGAAGGGGCCCCAGAGAAAGGCAATGTTGCTGTGGAGCTTGATGCGATCCGCCGCGAAGGCCTCACCGGGCGTCAATTGCGGATGGCGCGCCGCGTGGCGCATAAACACGAGCTGGCCCCCACGTCCGATTTCGATGCTGTCCGGTTGTTGCGCAACAAGGGCATTGATCCCTTCCAGCGCTCCAACATGCTCGAACTTGTCGTTCCCAAAACGCCCACAGATGATGAGATCGCAGACCCAGGCACGGAAGGCAGCGACGCGGCCAAAAAGAAAGGGCGCGTGCAACTGCCGCAGACCATGCCGCTCAACCGCGAGACCTTGCCGTCAACAGAGCTTAGCCCCGCAGAGATGCGCAACCGGCAGATCTCGGAAATCCAGCGGGACATCAGCAGACGTCGCCGCCGGAAGCTCGGGATGCTGTTGGCGCGACTGTCTTTTTTCGTGCTGTTGCCGACGCTGATTGCCGGGTGGTATTTCTACGCCGTAGCAACGCCGATGTATTCCACGAAATCCGAGTTCCTGATCCTGCAGGCCGACAATCAGGGGGGTGGCATTGGCGGCTTGCTCTCAGGCACCCAGTTTGCGACCTCTTCTGACAGCATTGCGGTGCAGGCCTTCCTGTTGTCCAAACCAGCCATGCTGCGGTTGGATGAAGAGATCGGGTTCAAATCGCATTACGCCCAGCCCAGCATTGACCCGATCCAGCGTCTTCCTGCGGATGCGTCGAACGAACAGGCCTACAAGACCTACAAAAAGAACGTGAAGGTTGGCTATGATCCCACTGAAGGTTTGATCCGGATGGAAGTCATCGCGGCAGATCCGAATGTCAGTGCGGAGTTCAGCCGGGCGCTGGTCAGCTATGCTGAGCAAAGCGTCAACGGGTTGAGCGCGGAAAAGCGCGATGACCAGATGGCCGAAGCGCGCGCGGGCTTTGAAGTCGCGGAGAAAGAGCGCCGCGCGGCACAGGAGGCCTTGGTCAATTTGCAGCTTCAGGGCGCGACCCTCGACCCGGAAGCGGTGATTGCCGGCTTACGGGCGCAGATCAATCAGGTGGAACTGCAACTGCTTGAGAAAGAGCTGCAACTGGCCGCGCTTTTGGACAATGCCCGTCCCAACCAGTCCCGCGTCGATGGTGCGCGTGGGGATGTGCGTCGCCTGAACGAGCAACTGACCGAACTGAACGCGCGCATGACCGATGCCAGCCAGGGTGAGAATTCCCTGGCGCAATTGAGCGTCCGTATCCAGATGGCGCAGGCCGATCTAGCAACCCGCGATATGCTGCTGCAGTCCGCGTTGCAACAGATGGAACAGACCCGCATGGAGGCCAATCGCCAGGTGCGCTATCTGACCATCAGCGTGAAACCTGTACCCTCCGAAGAAGCGAGCTATCCCCGCAAGTTCGAGAATACCATCGTGGCATTCTTGATCTTTTCGGGTATCTACCTGATGATCTCTTTGACGGCCTCCATCCTTCGTGAACAGGTAACCTCCTAATATGACGCATGTCTCTGTCGGCGATCTGACGATCGGTAACGACCTGCCCCTGACCATCATCGCGGGCCCCTGTCAGCTGGAAAGCGCGGATCACGCGCAGATGATCGCGGGCCGGATGAAAGAAACCTGCGATGCCGTCGGGGCGCAATATGTGTTCAAGGCCTCCTATGACAAGGCCAACCGCACCTCGCTGGACGGCGCGCGCGGCATGGGCATCGACGAAGGCCTGAAAGTCTTGCAGTCGGTGGGAAAAGCCAATGGCGTACCGGTCATCACCGACGTCCATAGCGAGGCGCAATGCGCCCTTGCCGCAGAGGCTGTCGACATCATCCAGATCCCTGCCTTCCTCTGTCGTCAGACCGATATGCTGCTCGCAGCAGGAAACTCCGGAGCGGCAATCAACGTGAAGAAGGGTCAGTTTCTGGCGCCCTGGGAGATGGCCAACATCGTCACCAAAATCGAGTCGACCGGGAACAAGCGGATATTACTGACCGAGCGCGGCACGACCTTCGGCTACAACACATTGGTGGTGGATATGCGCTCGCTGCCGCAAATGGCGCAGACAGGATATCCCGTCGTCATGGACGCCACCCATTCGGTGCAACAACCCGGCGGGCGTGGCGGCTCTTCGGGGGGGCAGCGCGAATTTGCGCCCGTCATGGCCCGCGCCGCCGTTTCTGTGGGCGTGGGGGCCGTCTTCATGGAAACCCATCAGGATCCGGACAACGCACCCTGTGACGGGCCGAACATGATCTATCTGGACAAGATGCCAGCGCTTCTCGAAACGCTGATGTCATTCGACAAGCTGGCCAAATCCAAGCCGCTTGAATTCTGACCCACGGGCAAGACGCGCTGCGCTAGTCGAAAAGCTTGCGCAAGAGCTTGTCTTTCAACTCATCCTTGACCGCATCTTCGGTGGATTGACCTTCCTGTTTGCGCACGCCCAGTTTCTCGTTCAGCTTTTCCTTGGCCTTGTTTTCCAACTCATCCACCTTGGCATCGACCTCCGCGTCGATCACAGCCTCGAAGTCCGGGCGGATCGATATATTGGACCAGGGCCCGGTGAAACGCACCGGAATGGATACCCCCTGCCCGCTGTTGGCCCGGAGCGCGACCGGGGTTGCGGTGTAATCCACGGTTTGCGTGCCCAGCCCCACCACGCCCGCACCTGACGCCTGATAGTTTTTCAACTGCAACAGCAGGTCGTTGTTCGACAAAATACCCGACGCGATGGTCCAGGTGCCGTTGAGGCTGTCGAAAACAGTTGTGCCGCCGCCCGTATCGCCCGAGCGCATCAGCCGGTCCAGGTCAATGCCAAGGATCGTGCCACGGCCAATGTTGATCGACCCATCCCCGGAAAGCGAACGCATGATCGCATCGACCGATGTGCCAGACCCGAGGAATGTCAGCCTGGCATCGCCCTGCCCGGTCAACCGGTCCAGATCGGCCGCATCGGTCAGCAGCGGTTGCATCTGGATGCCTGCCGCAGTGAGGCCGCCGCCCACGGAAAGGCCGGAGCGGTTGTTGATCACGAATTCACCAGCCACATTGCCGCCGTAGGCCTGCACATCGCGCAGCTCAAACACCATGCGGGACCGATCATTGCGCAGCAGCGCCTGGGTGGCGCCCAACTTGAATTGGCCAAGATCGATGCTGTTGGCGGAGAGTGCAATTTCGCCGTTGAAAGCGGCCAGCCCGCTGGCATCGATCTGGGTCTTTGGCCAGCCGCTGCTGGGTGTCCCCGCGCTGCTGCCGCCACCGCCGGACCCGGAACCGCCGCTGGCTGCCGGGCTCTCAGAACTCAGAACAAAGTCGCCCACGTTCAATTGCGCGTTGATCTGCGGGACGCCGTTCAGCGCAATATCTGCAGCCCCGCTGACTTTATTGCCACCCAGGTCAACAATCAGGTCGCGCAACGCCAGTTTGCGATCAGGTGTCAGCGTCAGCGCGGTGGCCATATCGATGCTGCGCCCGAGATTTTCGGGCAGATCAGCACCGCTCAAGCCCAGGGCCCGCAGGAAACCATCCGTGCTGCTTGTTTTGAGCGACAATGCACCTGCAACCGCGCCCGCCGTGCTGGCCTTGCCGTCAAAGGACAAAGCGCCTGCATCCGTGCTTACGCTTGCGCGCAATGTCTGGGTCTGCCCTGTGATGAAACCCGCAAACCCATCGATGACCGCCTCCACGGCCACCTCGGATCCCGCCGGTTGCAGGGAGGCGGCAATCTCGGCCGGGCCCAAAAGATCCGGCCAATCCAAGGCAAGGTCGACCCCTTCGTAGGAGATCAGATCGCTGCCCTCGGCGTCATAAATCAGTGTCGCATCGGTGATCTTGACCTTTTCAATACTAATCGTGCGCGCCGGAGCGGCGGGTGCTGGCGCAGTTTCGGTCTGAACCTGAACCTCGCCACTGGCGTCAGAGAATTGCCAGCTCGCCCGACCATCGGCGCGTTGTTCCAACCTGACGGTGGGGCTTTCAGCCTCGATATTGGTGATCCTGATGTCGCCCTTCAGAAGGGCCATCGCATCAACGCCAATCGCGGTGTTGGCGGCCTGCAGCATCGGCCCTTGCTCCGCCCACTCCGCATTGCCCAGCTCAAGCCCACCGACGCGCGCGCCCAGAACCGGCCAGAAGGTCAGCGCCACATCCCCGGTGATCGAGACATCGCGCCCGGTAGCAGTGCGCAATTGCTCGGCAGCGATCCGCGCAATCCGGTCTGCTGGCAGAAACAGGATCGAGACCACCGCAACCACCAAAAGCACAACAACAAGCCCAACGAGACGCAAAATCCATTTCATGATGCACCCATACCTTTGCCCACTAGCCCTTTCCGGGCCTCCTCACTTCCACTATAGCGCAAGTCATGAGCACAAACCCACCCAATCTGCGCCCCGATCTCGCGCCAAAGGCGCGGCTAGACGGCCTCGCGGCGCAATCCAAGATGCGCGATACGGCCCGCCCCGGTCAGCCCACCATCGGCATGGTCAGCCTAGGCTGTCCCAAAGCGCTGGTCGACAGTGAACGCATTCTCACCCGCCTGCGCGCAGAAGGCTACGGTATTTCGCCCGATTATGCAGGGGCCAATGCCGTGATCGTGAACACCTGCGGATTTCTTGACAGCGCCAAGGCCGAAAGCCTTTCCGCCATTGGCGAAGCCTTGCAGGAAAACGGGCGGGTGATCGTGACCGGCTGTCTGGGCGCCGAGCCCGACTACATCACCGGCGCCCACCCGAGCGTTCTGGCGGTGACCGGGCCGCATCAATACGAACAAGTGCTGGATGCCGTACATGACGCTGTGCCGCCGAGCCCCGATCCCTTTGTGGACCTGCTGCCTGCCTCAGGTGTTAGCCTCACCCCACGACACTTCAGTTACCTCAAGATTTCAGAGGGTTGCAACCATAAGTGCAAGTTCTGCATTATCCCCGATATGCGGGGACGGCTGCAATCCCGCCCTGCCCATGCCGTCCTGCGTGAGGCCGAAAAACTGGTCGAAAGCGGCGTCAGGGAGTTGCTGGTCATCAGCCAGGACACCTCTGCCTATGGCGTCGACATCAAACACGCGACCGATCGCGGGCACAGGGCACATATCACCGATCTTGCGCGCGATCTGGGCAGCCTCGGGGCCTGGGTGCGACTGCACTATGTCTATCCCTATCCGCATGTGCGTCAGCTGATCCCGCTGATGGCCGAGGGGGTGGTGCTGCCCTATCTGGACATCCCCTTCCAACACGCGCATCCGGATGTGCTGCGCCGGATGGCCCGGCCCGCGGCGGCAGCCAAGACACTGGATGAGATTGCCGCCTGGCGCGCCGTTTGTCCTGATCTGACGATCAGGTCGACGTTTATCGTCGGCTACCCGGGCGAAACCGAGGCGGAATTCCAGACCCTGCTAGACTGGATGGACGCGGCCCAATTGGACCGGGTGGGTTGCTTTCAATACGAAAACGTCGAGGGGGCCCGATCAAACGCCCTGCCCGATCATGTCGCTGAGGAGGTCAAACAGGACCGCTGGGAACGTTTCATGGCCAAGGCGCAGGCCATTTCGGAGGCAAAGCTGGCCGCGAAGGTGGGTCAGCGCATGGAGGTCATCATCGACGAGATCGACGATGAGGCCGCGACCTGCCGCACCAAGGCTGACGCTCCGGAGATTGACGGCAACCTGTTCATCGACGAGGGGTTTGAAAACCTGTCCGTCGGCGAGATTGTTGCCGTCGAGGTGGATGAGGCGGGTGAATACGATCTGTGGGGCCGTCTGCTCGGATAACGCACCAGACAGGCCCGCGCCTTGGGGCAATCGCAGTGGTCCGCGCCCCTCCGCGACCTACGTTTTGACCCGTTGCCGGTTGCGACCGAACCATAAGCCTATGTCCCCAGCCACCTTTTGAAGGAAAGCCAGACAATGACCGACGCCCCCAAAATCGCCCAGAAATCTCCCTACCCGGTCGAAGTGACCGCGGGAAAATCCTATTTCTGGTGCACCTGCGGCCGTTCTTCCAAACAACCCTTTTGCGATGGGTCCCACAAGGAAACCGGATTTGCGCCGATGAAATATGAGGCGGAAGCGGACAAAACGCTGTTTTTCTGCGGCTGCAAGGCCACGGCGAATGCGCCGCTTTGCGACGGAACGCACTCCAAGCTCTGAGCCGCCCTCGCCGACATCTTGAATATGTTCTCCTTATGTTCTATATTAATTGGAACAGATGGAGGAATACGCAATGTCCTTTGAACCCAAGTTTCCCGGTCTTTTCACGCCTGAACAAGACGCCTTGCCGATCCAGGACCCGCAGCCCGCAACTGAGAAGCAGGTGCGTTATGCGCAGTCGATTGCGCTCAAAACCGGTGCCACAATTCCTCGGAGCGCTTCAAGCAATCGCGCGGCTCTCTCTGAGTGGATTGACGCTCATAAACCCAAGGCGCCGGGTGGCAGGTTTGCAAACTACCCCTCCTCCAAACAGGTCGCCTTTGCCGAGCGGATTGCGCGGATCAAGCACCGCGAGATTCCACGCGAGTGTTTTCAGGACAAGGTGATGATGTCGAAATGGATCGACGGGAACAAACCACGGTGATCTGCGACAATCCGGCCCATGGGGTGATCACCACGTCGCGCTAACTGCTGAGCATGAGTAAAACTGATGTCCTTTACAACGCCGCGTGCAGCGTTTGCAGCCGTGAGATCGACCACTACGCGCGGATCAGCGCTGACCAAGCACTGCCGCTGCAATATGATGATCTGAACGATCCCGAGACGTTGCGGTATTGGGGCGTATCCGCGGAGGACGCAGCCAAACGCCTGCATGTGCGGAAAGATGGCCAGATTTACAGCGGCGTGCCGGCCTTCATCGTCTTATGGCAGGCCCTGCCCAGATATCGCTGGCTGGCAAAGCTCATGAGCCTGCCGGGGGTCTATCGATGTGCCACCTGGGTTTATGATAGGCTACTGGCACCAACACTGTACCGTCGACACCAAAAACGGATCACGAAGGCTGCGGCGCCAGCGGAGTGATAAACGCCACCCGGTCCTAAGACATGCGTGGTTCGATCAAAGGCCAGCCGCTGTCCTGCGCACTGTTTCCAGGCGCTGATTGTTAGGCGGATGTGTTCCGAGGAACTTATCGCCGGGGTCCGGAATGCGCGCGAAAAACTGCGCGCCGCGCAGTGGATCGTACCCGGCGCGTGCCGTGATGATCGTGCCCAAAGCATCCGCTTCCAGCTCAAAATCCTTGGAATAGGTCCGCGCGCCAACCTGTGCGCCCGTCCTTTGCGCGGCTTCCACAGCCTCCGCCGAGCCCCCCAAAAGCACCACCCCGAGGCCTGCGATCACGGCACCTGCCGCGGCATTTTGCTGCTGGCGTGCGATATGACCGGAAATATGGTGGGCTGCCTCATGCCCAAGGACAAAGGCCAGTTCATCCGCATTTCGGGCGTCATCGATCAGTGCCTGCGTAAAGGCGATGATTGGACGGCCTGACTTATCCAGCGTCTGAAAAGCGTTAGGCGGCTGGTTGGGACGGTTGTCCACCACTATCTTGAAATCACAATTGACCCGCGCCGTGCGTGCGCGGCACTCCCGCTCCGCCACCGGTTCAAGCGTTCTGACAACCTGCGCAAAGGATTGGGCGCCACGCTGAGACCCCTGAGCCGGAGCGGATGTGGATATCGGACCAGAGGCGGTCGTCACTTCGCAACCTGCAAGCCCTAGCACGGCAATGACCATTGCAAGTGATTTCCATCGCATTCGGCGCATTCCTCTATCGCACTTTCACAACGGACGACATCTTAGCACCTTCCGCGGCAGCGACCACCCCGATCACGCAGCTTTGTGCCCTTGCATCACACGCGGCTTCCCGTAGTCTGGCCGCATGTTTACGATCGAGCACGAATTTGACGCCACCGTCGTGACCCTGGTGGATGATGGCAAGGCGCCGCTGCAGGAGGATGTCACCGTCCACGCGACAGAAAGCGCCATTCTGCTCAACCAATACGATCCCCGAACCGATCGCACCGTCTCCATCACGCTCTCGCCCGAGCAGTGGCGTGATCTGACAGCTGCACTAAACCTGCCCGAAGGTGTCTACCGCGCACCCTAGGCCATCTTTATGGTGGTGGCGCAGATGGGCCACCTTTCCCGGAGCCCCTATCCATGAGCATTGGCACAAACATCTCCACCTATTTTGACGGGCGCTGGCACCGGGGCGACGTGCCGATCATGCGTGCGGCGGATCATGGCAGCTGGCTTGGCACCACGGTTTTCGACGGCGCGCGGTTTTTTGCCGGGCGCACGCCGGATCTGGCGCCGCATTGCGCAAGGGTCAATCGCTCCGCCGAAGCGCTGATGATCCGCCCCACGATCAGCACCGAGGATATGGTGGAGATTGTCCGCGAGGGTCTCAAGCATTACGGGCCTGAGGATGCTGTCTACATCCGCCCGATGTATTGGGCGATCCACGGGGACGCCACGGCAATTGTGCCGGATGCAGAGGAAACAGGTTTCGCGATCAGCCTGGAGCAGGTCTCGATGGCCCCTGCAGATGCGGCCGCAACGCTTGGCCTCACACGGTTCCGCCGCCCGGTGTTGGAAAGCAGTGTGGTGAACGCGAAAGCGGGGTGCCTTTACCCCAATAACGCCCGCATGCTGACCGAAGTGCGCCGCCGTGGGTTCAGCAACGCGCTGGTTGCAGACGCCATGGGCAACGTCGCTGAAACGGCCACCGCCAATATCTTCATGGTCAAGGATGGCGAGGCCTTTACCCCGATTGCCAATGGTACGTTTCTGGCCGGGATCACCCGCGCGCGTCACATCTCGAACATGAAGGCCGATGGCATCAAGGTGCACGAAAAGGTGCTCACCTTTGACGATTTTCACGGCGCGGACGAGGTTTTTATGACCGGGAACATGTCCAAGATCACCCCGGTAAAGGCCTTTGAAGATACGCAATATCAGGTTGGCCCGATGGCGCGCCGCCTGCGCGAAATGTATTGGGACTGGGCCGCGTCCGAGCCGTTATGACCCTTCGGCTTCCGCCGATCTGATAAAGATAGACCGAACGTCCCGGATCGTTGCGGACTTTAGCGCGCCCAGGTGGATTTCCAGCGGCGACCACATCCAGCTTTCGGCCGGATCATGTTTCATGGCCCAGGTTGGAAACAGCCTGTCGTTGACCGGTTCCTCCACCAGTTTGGTGACATCCACGTGCCGGTCATCCAGACAGATCCGCTCAAAGGTGGAGAGCACAAACCCCGCAGGCCCTTCCAGCAATTGCAAAAAGATATCCGCGCGGCAGATCAGGGCACCGGTGATGTCATCGCGGGCGTTGCGGGACCGCGATGTTGCCAGAATGCTTGCCAACATGTTCAAGTCGTAGCCAAAAGGTCGCGACGCATAGATAAGCTGAAGCATGGGCATTTGATTTGCCCCCCTTGCTCAATAGCATCGCGCTTTCGGCCCTTTCTGTCCAGTAGGGTGCTCGCGTAGATTGAGATTGCACCCTCTCTCATCTGCGGTCATGATCTGCTCAAAAAGGGGGACATCGAAAGATGCGTAAGTTTCTGGTCGTCTTGGACGACAGCCGCGAGTGCCTGAATGCCATGAGGTTTGCGGCCATGCGCGCTGCCCACACGGGCGGTGGCGTCGAAATCTTGTCGGTTATTCCGCCGGATGAATTCAATCACTGGATCGGCGTCGGCGCCGTGATGCGTGAAGAGGCCCGCGAGCGGATCGAAGTGCACTACGAAGTCTTTGCGAAATGGATGCGGGACCGGCAGGGGATCGACCCCGAACTGGTGATCCGCGAAGGCCCGCCGGTCGAGGAAATCCTGGCCCAAATCCACGAAGACCCGGAGATCGGCGTCTTGGTGCTGGGCGCGGGCACCGACAAAAAGGGCCCCGGCCCGCTGGTGACGCAGCTGACCAAAAGTGCCGGCAACCTGCCGATACCAATTACCATCGTGCCGGGCGACCTGAGCAAGGAAAAGCTCGAAGCGATTACCTGATCAATTTTGTCGTGGAATCCGCCTGATCTGCAGATTAGAATGATTCCAAACCTTGACTTAATGTCGGCGGGTCCGCATATCTGAGCCATCCTCAGGAGATACCTCATGTTCATCCAGACAGAATCGACCCCAAACCCTGCGACCCTGAAGTTCCTGCCCGGGCAGACCGTGCTGGAAATGGGAACAGCTGATTTTCCGACCGCAGACACGGCGGATAAATCGCCGCTGGCGACACGGGTCTTTGCTGTCGAGGGCGTGACGGGCGTGTTTTTCGGCACTGATTTTGTGACCGTGACCAAGGCGGATGCGGTGGATTGGGATCATATCAAGCCTGCATTGCTGGGCGCGATCATGGAGCATTTCCAATCCGGCCAGCCGGTCATGGCAGGGGATCACGAACCCGCCTCCGGCCACGCCGAGCACAGTGGTGAAGATGGCGCAATCGTCAATCAGATCAAAGAGTTGCTCGACAGTCGCGTGCGGCCTGCCGTGGCGCAGGATGGCGGTGACATCACCTTCCACGGGTTTGATCGCGGCGTTGTCTATCTGCACATGCAAGGCGCTTGCGCGGGCTGCCCTTCGTCAACGCTGACGTTGAAAATGGGGATCGAGAACCTGTTGCGGCACTATATCCCTGAAGTGACTGAGGTGCGCCCCGTCGCAACCTGACCGGCAGGCAACCATGACAGCGCAGGCCCACCCCGCAATCACTGGCAGGTGCTATTGCGGCAAGATGAGGTTCGAAGCTCAAACACTGCCGTCCATCGTCAGCTATTGCCATTGCTCGGATTGTCGTCGGGTGAGCGGGGCGCCGGTGGCCGCTTTCGCCGCCTTTGATCATAAAGACCTACAATTTACGCCCGCGCCCGGCCCGCCGGTGTCTCATCACCCCGGTGTGACACGGTGGTTCTGCAAGGAGTGCGGATCGCCGCTGGCCGCGCAATTCGACTATTTACCAGGGCAAACCTATGTGCCGCTCGGTCTGATCGATCAGGCGGCAGAGCTACCACCGACCCTGCACAGCCATGCCCAATCACAGCTACCGTGGTTGCATATAAGCGATGATCTGGCGCAATTGTCCGGCAGCGCGCGCGCATCGCTGCAGGCCAAGAAGCCGTAAAGATGGGCAGCCATATCATAGAGTCTCGAAACGACAGCTCCCCCGCTATTCTGGCTTTTGACACCTCCTTTGCACATTGTGCCGCCGCTGTGCTGCTGGGGGACGTGGTGGTCGCGCAGGCCGAAGAACCCATGGCAAAGGGACAGGCAGAACGTTTGTTGGTCCTCTGCGAGGAGCTGCTGGCGCAGGCGGGTGTTGCCTATAATGAACTCTCGGCCATCGGCGTCGGTACGGGTCCGGGAAATTTCACCGGCATTCGCATCTCTGTCTCTGCCGCGCGTGGTCTTGCCCTGGGATTGGGGATCCCGGCCGTTGGTGTCTCGGTGCTGGAGGCCCTGCGGTTTGGCATCGACGGTCCCTGCGCCAGCGCCATCGATGCGCGACGCGCGCAGGTCTACCTGCAGGTTTTCGACGGAGAGGTTGCGCATGACCCGGTTCTATCCGCTGCGGATGACCTGCCCCCCTTTGGCGGGCCGCTGATCGGCCTGCAGGAGAACCCTCCCGCCCAACCTATCGCGGAAGCCATCGCGCGGCTGACGGCGCAGAGATACCGAGACGCCCCGCAACGGCCTGCGCCATTGTACCTGCGCCCAGCAGATGCGGCCCCGGCACGCGATGCGCCGCCGGTGATCCTGCCGTGACGCCCCAGCAGCTTGCCGCTCTGCACGATGCGGCCTTTGTCTTGGAAAGACCCTGGTCGGCGCAGGAATTCGAAGATCTGCTGTCCAGCCCGCATGTCACGCTCTTCGCCAAACCGGGCGGGTTTGCCCTGATCCGATCTGTGGCGGTTGAAATCGAACTTCTGACGCTTGCGGTGGACCCGGCGCATCGGCGCGCAGGGGTCGCGGATCAGTTGATGCGGGATTGGATGGGCGCGGCGATGGGCGAGACGGCCTTCCTCGAAGTTGCCACCGACAACACCGCCGCCCGTCAACTCTACACAAAACATGGATTCGCAGAAACCAGCCGCCGGAAGCGATACTACAAGCGCCCGAATGGCTCCGCGGTCGATGCGGTGCTGATGACGAAAGCATTGACCCGCCGTTAGGCCCCTGAATCCGCACCATATCCTTGAAAAACCGGTTGACCCTGCCCGTCAGCTAGGCCCTAAATTGCGCAGGAACAGAAAATATCTGCTCACTTGGGCGGCGAAGGGCTGTGAAAAGCTCCGCAAGCGCTCCAAAATCACAACCTGGGAGACACCTGAATGACCCTTATGCATAAACTTCTTGGCGCAACTGCGGCATTGGCCTTGTCGGCGGGCGCGGCACTGGCCGAGCCCGCGCTGATCTTCGATCTTGGTGGCAAGTTCGATAAGTCCTTCAACGAGGCCGCGCACAACGGTGCCTCCCGCTGGGCAGAGGAAACCGGCGGCACCTACCGCGAGATTGAATTGCAATCCGAGGCCCAACGTGAGCAGGCGCTGCGCCGCTTTGCCGACGCTGGCGCCAATCCGGTCATCACCATGGGCTTTGCCATGGCCGATCCGCTGGCCACCGTCGCACCTGACTATCCGGACACGAAATTCGTGGCGATCGACGTGACCTGGCTCGACACGCCGAACGTCCGCCAGATCGGCTTTGCCGAGCACGAAGGCTCCTACCTCGTCGGTATGATGGCGGGCATGGCGTCGGAAAGCGACACCGTCGGTTTCATCGGTGGGATGGACATTCCACTGATCCGGCATTTTGGCTGCGGCTACGC
Source organism: uncultured Roseobacter sp. (assembly GCF_947501835.1). Taxonomy (NCBI): domain Bacteria; kingdom Pseudomonadati; phylum Pseudomonadota; class Alphaproteobacteria; order Rhodobacterales; family Roseobacteraceae; genus Roseobacter; species uncultured Roseobacter sp. Next base: position 713,266 of record NZ_CANMXR010000001.1, read on the forward strand.
ACAGGGTGTGAAGGCCGTGAAACCTGACGCCACAGTAATCGCCAATATGACCGGCACGACCCCTGCGGCGTGGAATGACCCTGTGAAGGGGTCCGAACTGACCAAAGCTCAGATCAGCCAGGGCGCTGACGTGGTCTATGCCGCGGCGGGCGGCACGGGCGTGGGCGTTCTGCAGACGGCTGCGGACGAAGGCGTGCTCTCCATCGGTGTGGACAGCAACCAGAACCACCTGCATCCGGGCAAAGTGCTTACCTCCATGCTCAAGCGCGTGGACGTCGCCGTTTATGACGCGCTGAAAGCCGGGGCCGACCTTGAAACCGGCGTCTTCACCCTGGGCCTTGCCGAAGAAGGCGTGGGCTACGCGCTGGACGATAACAACGCACCGCTGGTTTCCGACGAAATGAAGGCCGCCGTGGACGACGCGCGGCAGAAGATCATCGACGGTGAATTGGAGGTTGTCTCCTACTACGCGAATGACAGCTGCCCCGCGCTGCAATTCTAAGCATTGAAAAACATAAGCCGCGCCCCTCGTGGGCGTGGCTTATGCAAGACGAAGGGGGTGGTGCATGAACGAGCAGGCACCGGCGATTGAACTCAAAGGCATTTCAAAGGCCTTCGGACCCGTACAGGCCAACAAGGACATCTCGATCCGGGTCATGCCCGGCACGATCCACGGAATTATTGGCGAGAACGGCGCGGGTAAATCCACCCTGATGTCGATCCTCTACGGCTTTTACAAAGCCGATAAGGGCGAAATTTTCATCAGCGGCAAGAAGACCGAAATCCCCGACAGTCAGGCGGCGATTGCGGCGGGCATCGGCATGGTGTTCCAGCACTTCAAGCTGGTGGAAAATTTCACGGTGCTCGAAAACATCATCCTTGGGGCAGAAGATGGTGGTTTGCTGAAACCGTCACTGGCCAAGGCGCGCAAGACGCTGCTGGAGCTGGAGCATGAATACGGGCTCAACGTCGATCCGGACGCGGTAATCGAAGATCTTGGCGTGGGCATGCAGCAGCGTGTCGAAATCCTCAAGGCACTCTACCGGCAGGCGGATATTCTCATTCTGGACGAGCCCACCGGCGTGCTGACCCCCGCCGAGGCCGACAAGCTCTTTCGCATTCTCGACCGGCTGCGCGAAGAGGGCAAAACCATCATCCTGATCACGCATAAACTGCGCGAGATTATGGAGGCCACCGACACCGTCAGCGTCATGCGGCGCGGCGAGATGACGGCAACGGTCAAGACCTCCGACACCTCCCCGGCAGAGCTGGCGGAATTGATGGTGGGCCGCAAGGTCCTGCTCCGCGTCGACAAGACCCCGGCGACACCGGGCGAGGTTGTGCTTGATATCAAAGGCTTGCGCGTCGTTGACGAAAAGGGCGTCGAGCGCGTCAAAGGCATCGATCTGCAGGTGCGCGCCGGGGAAATCGTCGGCATTGCCGGGGTCGCGGGCAACGGACAATCCGAACTGCTCGAAGTGCTGGGCGGCTATGCCGATGGCACCGGCAGCATCCAGGTCAGCGGCCAGCCGCTTGATCTGAGCGGTGCGAAATCAGACGGGCGTACCCGCCGGGCACGGGGCATCGCGCATGTGCCCGAAGACCGCCAGCGCGAAGGGTTGATCATGGATTTCTCCGCCTGGGAGAACACCGCCTTTGGCTATCATCGCGATCCCGGGTATCAGTCCGGTATGCTGCTGAACAACGCGGCCATTCGCGCCGATACCGAGGCCAAGATGGAACGGTTTGACGTGCGCCCGCCAAACCCGGCACTGGCGGCGAAGAACTTCTCTGGCGGCAATCAGCAAAAGATCGTGCTGGCGCGGGAAATCGAACGCAACCCTGATCTGCTGCTGGTTGGGCAGCCCACGCGCGGCGTGGACATCGGGGCCATAGAATTCATTCACCAGCAGATTGTCGCCCTGCGCGACAAGGGCAAGGCCATCTTGCTGGTGTCGGTGGAGCTGGAGGAGATCCTTGGCCTCGCCGACCGCGTCGCGGTGATGTTCGACGGGCACATCATGGGTGAGCGGTTGCCTGCAGAGACCGATGAGAAAGAACTCGGCCTGTTGATGGCCGGTATGGAGACCTGAGCGATGGAAGTGATGCCAAAATGGGCCGAGGTCATCCTCGTACCCCTGATCTCGCTGGTGCTGGCCGCCATCCTCTCCGCGCTGGTGATCCTTGCGATTGGCGAGGACCCGGTCGAGGCGGTCAACCTGATGGTCACCGGCGCTCTGGGCAGCACCTATGGCTGGGGCTACACGCTCTATTACGCGACCAATTTCCTCTTTACCGGGCTGGCGGTTTCCGTCGCCTTCCACGCGGGGCTCTTCAACATTGGTGGCGAAGGTCAGGCGATGCTGGGGGGCCTGGGTGTCGCACTGGCCTGCCTGCTGATCCCCTGGCCGCATTGGACGCTTGCGCTTTTGGGCGCAACGGTGGCCGCAGCCCTCTTTGGCGCGGCATGGGCGGCGATCCCGGCTTTTTTGCAGGCAAAGCGCGGCAGCCACATCGTGATCACCACCATCATGTTCAACTTCATCGGGGCGGCCGTGTTGAACTATGTCCTTGTGAACGTGATGCGCCCGCCGGGCAGCATGGACCCGGCCACCGCGCGCTTTCCCGAAACGGTTCACCTGCCCACCCTGCACGAGATGCTCGCGCCGATTGGCGTCAATTTCTCCAAGGCGGCCCCGGCCAATGTGACGTTTGTCATTGCGCTTCTGGCCTGCGTACTCGTCTGGTTCCTGCTCTGGCGCACATGGCTCGGGTATGAAATCCGCAGCTATGGCAAATCGGAACCCGCCGCCAAATACGGTGGCATTTCGCCCGTGGCCATCACCATGATCGCGATGATCATTTCCGGGGCGCTGGCGGGCATGATGGCCATCAACAACGTGATGGGCGAAGCCGAACGCTTGGTCCTGAACGCGGTCGAGGGTGCAGGGTTTATCGGGATTGCCGTGGCGCTGATGGGACGCAGCCATCCCTTTGGCGTCTTTCTGGCCGCCATTCTCTTTGGGTTCCTCTACCAGGGCGGTGCCGAGCTGGCCTTGTGGACCTCCATCCCGCGCGAGCTGATCGTTGTCATTCAGGCGCTGGTGATCCTGTTCACCGGGGCGCTCGATAACATGGTGCGCATGCCGCTGGAGCGGCTGTTCCTGATGCTGCGCCGGGGAGATGCCTGATGGATTTTCTCACCCTCATCCAATTGCTCGACAGCACCGTCCGTCTGGCCACACCGCTGTTGTTGGCCTGCCTTGCCGGGTTGTTCTCTGAACGGGCCGGGATTTTTGACATCGGGCTGGAAGGCAAGATGCTGGCGGCCGCATTTTTTTCCGCCGCCATTGCGGCCCTCACCGGGTCGGTGTGGATCGGCTTGATGGCGGGCATCGCCGCTTCGATGGCCTTCAGCCTGTTGCATGGGCTGGCCTCGATTACCTTCCGCGGCAATCAGCTGATCTCGGGCGTGGCCATCAACTTCCTCGCCGCCGGGTTGACGGTTCTGATCGCGCAGGACTGGTTCAGCCAGGGCGGGCGTACGCCCTCGCTCATGGGCGGCGCGCGGTTTGAGCCAATCACCCTGCCCTTTGCCGAAGCTTTTGGTTCCGTGCCATTGATCGGGCCAATTTACCGGGAGCTGATCTCCGGCCACTCGATCCTTGTCTACATCGCCTTTGCCATGGTTCCGCTGACCTGGTGGATCCTCTTCCGCACCCGTTTTGGGCTCCGCCTGCGGGCCGTGGGTGAAAATCCGGCAGCCGTGGATACCGCCGGTGTCTCCGTTGTCGGCCTGCGCTATGCCGCCGTGATGATCTGCGGTCTGCTCTGCGGGATCGCGGGTGCCTATCTCTCCACCGCGCTTCAGGCGGGTTTTGTCAAAGACATGTCAGCGGGCCGCGGTTTCATCGCCCTGGCCGCCTTGATCTTTGCCAAATGGCGGCCCTGGTACGCGCTTTATGCCACGCTGCTCTTTGGTCTCTTCGGCGCGCTGGAAACCCGCCCTGATGTGATCCAGGCGATTTTCGGCATCAAGGTGCAGGGGGCTCTGCTGGGCGCGTTGCCCTATGTAATGACCGTCATCATCCTAGCCGGGTTCGTCGGTAAGGCGATCCCGCCACGCGCGGGCGGTGAACCATACGTGAAAGAACGTTAGGCGCATAAGGCCAGATTTGCGCATTGTGTCGGTCCTGATTGCTGCAGGGCAGCAAGGGGCATTGATTTTAGGTACGCCTGTGCTCTAACAGGGGTCATGCAAGTCTACCTCCCTATCGCCGAAGTTTCGGTCAACGCCTTCTTGTTGCTGGGCCTTGGCGGCATTGTGGGCATTCTGTCCGGTATGTTCGGTGTTGGTGGTGGCTTCCTGATGACCCCGCTGCTGTTCTTCATCGGCATCCCGCCTGCGGTTGCGGTTGCCACTGAGGCGAACCAGATCGTGGCCTCCTCTTTCTCCGGCGTGCTGGCCCATCTGAAACGAAAGACGGTGGACCTCAGGATGGGCACGGTATTGCTCATCGGCGGGTTGGTCGGGGCAGCCCTCGGTGTGGTCGTCTTCAACTACCTCAAGGCGCAGGGTCAGGTCGACCTGCTGGTCAAGCTTTGCTATGTGGTGTTTCTGGGCGTGATCGGCGGGCTGATGTTCATCGAAAGCCTGAACGCGATCCGCAAAACCAAATCCGGCAAACCGCCTGCACGCAAGAAACACAACTGGATCCACGGCCTGCCCTTCAAGATGCGGTTCCGCGTATCGGGCCTCTATATCTCCGTGATCCCGCCCCTCCTGGTCGGGGTATCGGTTGGTATTCTGGCGGCCATCATGGGCGTCGGCGGCGGCTTTATCATGGTGCCCGCGATGATCTACCTGCTGGGTATGCCCACCAAGGTGGTCGTCGGTACCTCGCTTTTCCAGATCATCTTCGTGACCGCCTTTACCACGCTGCTGCATGCCACAACCAACTTTACAGTTGATATCGTGCTTGCGGTTCTGCTGCTCGTTGGCGGCGTGATCGGGGCGCAGGTTGGCACGCGCATCGGCGTGAAGATGAAGGCGGAACAGCTGCGCATTCTGCTGGCGATCATGGTGCTCGCCGTCTGCGGCAAGCTGGCGCTGGATCTGCTTTTGATGCCGTCAGAGCTCTACTCTGTCGGCGCGTCGGACGGTCACTGATGCGCGCGCTGGTCCTTGTTTTCGTACTGCTCGTCACGCTACCCGCGGCCGCCGAGGACATCGTGCTGGGGCTGAGTAAGGATACCGTCTCCATCAACACCAGCTTTGACGGATCGGAAATCCTGGTCTTCGGGGCTGTCAAACGCGAGGCCCCCATCCCGGATGACCCGCGGCTGCAGGTCATCGTGACGGTGGCTGGCCCAGACGAGACAGTTACCGTTCGGCGTAAGGAAAAAGTCCTGGGCATCTGGGTGAACACCGATGCGGTAGAAATCGACCGCGCCCCCAGCTTTTACGCCGTATCGACCAGCACGGCACTGGGTCTTTCGCTGAGCAATACAGAGGACCTTCGCCACCGGGTGTCGATCCCCCGCGCCATCCGGTCGGTTGGTGCGCCAGATACGATCGCGGACGCCACTCGTTTCACCGATGCTCTGATTCGGATCAAGTCGCGCTCCAATCAATACCAGCTCAATGAGGGGACGGTCAGCGTTGACGAACAAACCCTCTTCCGGACCGCAATCGAGTTGCCCGCGGCCCTGACCGAGGGCGACTACCAAACCCGCATTTTCCTCACGCGCGGCGGCAAGGTCGTCTCGAAGTACCAGACCAGCATCTATGTGCGCAAAGTCGGGCTGGAGCGTTGGCTCTTCAAAATGTCACGCGAAAATGCTCTGCTCTACGGGATCATGTCGATTGGGATTGCCATCGCCGCGGGCTGGGCCGCCTCTGCTGTCTTCCGCATCTTCCGGGCCTGAGGGCGGGGTGGCCTGAAAGCCCACCCTTGATCACCCGCGCCCGATGTAGGGCATATTCGTTGCCATCACCGTCATGAACTGGACATTGGCCTCCGGCGGCATATGCGCCATGTGCAGCACCGACCGCGCCGCATTTTCCACATGCATGGTATCCGTGCCGGGTTGCGATTTCTTCAATTGTGCCAAGAGCTCAGTTTCCGCATTTCCGATGTCAATCTGCCCGCAAGCGATACCGAAGGGACGCCCATCTAGTGACAAGGTCTTGGTCAGCCCCGTCACCGCGTGTTTGGTGGTTGTGTAGCAGACGGAATTCGGGCGCGGCACATAGGCCGAAAGCGATCCGTTGTTGATGATCCGGCCCCCTTGCGGCTCCTGCGCGCGCATTTTCGCAAAGGCCAGGCGCGCGGCGATGAACATTCCGCCGATATTGACCTGCATCACCTGCGTCCAGGCATCCAGGTCGATCTCGTCAATCGTGGCCGCAGGCCCGAAGAGCCCGGCATTGTTGAACAGCACGTCCAGATGGCCAAAGGCCTCAAAAGCGGCCTGCATCCCGGCTGCATCTGTCACGTCGGCAGGCAGCGGCACGGCAGTGTCATACTGATCCGCCAGCGCTTCCAAACGGTCGGCACGGCGCGCGATGAGGCCTACCCGCCAGCCTGCGTCCAGAAACATCTCGGCCGTGGCATGACCAATGCCGGAGCTTGCCCCGGTGATGATGATCGATTTCATGTGTGATCCTCCGATTGGGGTTCCGCCAGCGTCAGAGGCGCTGCGGGCAACGCGCGCAAGTCGTCCACCTGCAACGGTCCCGTTGGCATCGACAGACGGTTGCGCACAACCCAGATGAGCCGTTCCTGCGCGCGGGTGATGGCGACATAAGCCAGTCGCTTCCACAACGGCTGCCCGGCCTCTGAGCGGCCCATACGTGCCGCGGCATAAAGGTCGGGCGCAAAAACCTGAACGGTATCCCACTGGCTGCCTTGTGCCTTGTGTATCGTGACCGCGGCACCGTGCAGGAAGGTCGCACCCATGCGCGCAGCAAAGGGGATAAAGGGCTCTTCTTCGTCGGGTTTTTCGATCTTCACAATCGATGCGGCTGAGACCTGCGGATCCTCCGCGCCCATCACATGCAACCGGCTGAAGCCGGGTTTGCGCCCCTCGCCCAGATAGATCACCTGTGCGCCCTTGATCAGGCCCCGCGCCTCCAGATCCAGCCGTTTTTTGCGATGTTTCAGCGGCAGTTCCAGCCCGTCACAGATCAGCGGCTCACCTTCGAGCAGCGCGTCTTCCGGCGCGCCATGCACCTGCCGGAACGCATTGATCAGCCGGATGCGGGTGGCATTACGCCAGACCAGCACCGGGCTGCGCGCCATCAGATCCACCTCGACCCGCTGGCCCCAGACAACCCTTTCATCGCGGGCCGCCGCCTGTTCCACCATCCGCTCAAATTGCTCAAACCCAAGATCGGGATCCCCCAGCGCATGGGCCAGGTCGAGGATCGGGTTGTCCGCTTCCTGCCGGTGAATGCGGCTCAGGCTCAGCACGCGGGTCTCGGGCAGTTTTTCGAAAACCATCGTCCCGGATTGATTGACCGGCGCCAGCTGCGCCGGGTCACCGAACAGCAAAAGGGTGGGAAAGATCTCTTTCAGATCTTCGAACTGCTTGTCATCGAGCATCGAGGATTCGTCAACGAATCCAATATCCAACGGCTCTTCGCGACGTTTCCACCCGGTGATGAAATCGGACCCCCTCAATCCCGCGGCCGCCAGCGCGCCGGGGATCGATTTATTTGTCGCGTAAAAAGCCACCGCACGATCAAGCGCGATGTCTGTCAGCCCTTCAATCTCGGGCCTTTCGTCACTTCCTGTTGCCAGCCATTCGGCCAGACGCTCGTATTCCGGATCATAAACCGGCGTATAGAGGATGCGGTGGATGGTGGTGGCGGGAACCCCCCGCAGCCGCAGGACACTGGCGGCCTTGTTGGTTGGTGCCAGAATTGCCAAGGTCCGTTTATCGCGCCGCTTGCGAGATTCGTAATCGCCGGAGACAACCTCAACCCCTGCCCCTTCCAGCGCCTTGTAGAGCTCCGCCAACAACAGCGTTTTGCCGGATCCGGCCTTGCCCGTGATCGCCATGACAGAGGTGGCAGCGCTTTTCGGGGGGGTCAGCAGCTGGTCATCCAGATCGATGCCCGCACTGCGCAAAACATCCGTCACGCTGTCAAAGGCGGAAGCCTGATCGTCCGAAAATGTCAGCGCGGGAATGTTCATGGCGCGACCCTACAGGGGCCGCGCGTCAGGGACCAGATGTGATGGGCGTGGAATTAGCCCGCGCAGGCCAGAGTGCGCTGAGATGCCTGGCCAAAAGCGCGTTCGAACCACAGGCGCGACAGTTCCAGAGAAACCCCTGCGCGGGTCGCAACCTTGGCCTGCGCCTCCGGGGCGAATTCCCACAAGCCAATGCTGATCGCATCGCGGCCTTTTCCTTCGCTGCCCAGCACTTCAGGAGAAGAACCGATCATACGGTAAATGCGGACCATCCGGGCGTCGAAGACACCAACGAAGTGCCGAACACCGAAACCGTTCATGATCTCTCCTCCGCCGAGCATCAGTGCTGCGGCAACACGGCTTGGAGCGTCACGGTTTAGGCAAAAACGGGTGCACTCCCAGATCGCCGGGCTGGTGATGGTGCCACCGCCCATCAAATGCGTGAAGTGGTCGTTGACCATCGTCTGTTCGGTTGTCGGCAGGAAGCGCATGGAGCCGCCATGCGTGCCGTCAGGCATTTCCCAGATGACATAGAGCGGATTCATCGCATCGTATTCATCGCGCTCAAAACCCGCGCCATCGACGGACACATCCCACCCCAATCTGGTTTTGAATTGATCCGCGCGATCTTTAAACATCGTCTTTGCAAGTTTCGGATATTGATTGAGCTGATCTGCGTAGATGTAACGGAGCATTTGAAATTCCTTTGGTCAGGTCGAGGCGTGAACAAAGGATTACCTTGAGGATGTTTAACGTCAGCCAACCCGCACGTGCGTGGTGGTAACGATTGGCTCCTCGGATTGCGCTAATTTAGACGACAATAAGCCCGCGGCTGAGCGCTCTGGCGACCGCGTGCGTGGTGTTTGACGCCCCCAATTTGAAGCGTGCGCTTTCAATATAGACGCGCAGCGTGTGCTCAGAAATCGAAAGCGTTTCAGCAACTTGCGCTCTGCTATAGCCTATCGCCAGCAGCGTCATGGCGTCGATCTCACGCGGTGACAGCGGCTGCGATTGTTCGGGCGTTCGATTCGGTTCGAACTCGAGCGCCTTTTGGTTAAAATAATGCGCGATCAGGATCAGCTCGCGCCGGTTCGTTTCAGTGAATTCCTCCCATTCTGCATCCTCGCAGGTGTGATTCACGGTAAAGAGGGCGAACTGCCCATTAGGGCCCCTGATCGGAATTGAATACCCCTGATTGCCGATGCCATGCGCGATTGCCTCTGCCTGAAAAGCGCGAACCGCCTTGCCCGACCAATCCAGTTTTTTCCAATCGACCGGATGGAAGCGTTTGTAACATCCGGCAATGACCGGATCGATGCGGATATAATTCTGTTCCTGATAGTGCGCGGCCCATTCCAGAGGATAGGTGCCGTAGCCATATTGTTCCCCGGCGCTGTCGACCCAATGGTACACCATGTTGTCGACCTGAAAGTATTTCTGAAGCTCAAGTATAGCTCCCTGGATGGCCTCAAGCGTGTCCGCCTGCTCCAGCTCCGCCAAAACCTCCTCCACCGTCGCGTTCGTTGCCATTTACCGTGCCTTGCGTCCTATCGTGAAGAGCGGCGATCTCGGCAAGAGCAACAATTGCGGTGTCATCCAACTGCTCGGCAAGTACCGGCAAGTCGTTTGCAGTCGCAAACGTTTTCAAGTCCGTCAGAACGTCCAAAATCCAATCACTTCGCATAGCAGACTCGCCTCTTAAAGGTTAATGAATGATTAACACAACCATAACATGTACTAACAGGCGCTGAAAATTCGCAGTTATTTACTCCCCAGAAATAGTGAGTGTCGGATTTGTAACCCATTGATACTAAAGAGCGACACACGCATAACGGGAAACGCCCGCTGAACCATTACCTGATTCGCGGGCGTTAGTCTGTGTAAAAGCGACTCGTAAAGGTGTTAACGACGCACCTCAAGAGCGTCTTCAAACGTGCGCAAACCTGTCGTTGGCGCCTGCACCAAAACCGACATATTCCCCGGTTTATGCTCGTTGCGCATCATCTTCATATGCGCCTGTGGCAGGTCAGCCCAGGTGAAAACCTCGGACATACAAGGGTCAAGGCGCCGCTCCAGCATCAGCTTGTTCGCTGCCGAAGCCTGCTTGAGATGGGCAAAGTGGCTGCCCTGCAAGCGCTTCTGATGCATCCACATATAGCGCACGTCGAACGTCAGGTTGAAGCCGGTGGTCCCCGCGCAGATCACGACCATGCCGCCCTTTTTCACCACAAAGGTCGACACCGGGAAGGTGGATTCTCCAGGGTGTTCAAACACCATGTCCACATTCACGCCCTTGCCCGTGATGTCCCAGATCGCCTTGCCGAACTTGCGCGCCTCTTTGAACCACTCAGCATATTCAGGCGTGTTCACCGTGGGCAGTTGACCCCAGCAGTTGAAATCCTTGCGGTTCAGGACGCCTTTGGCGCCCAATTCCATCACGAATTCCCGCTTGCTTTCGTCCGAGATTACCCCGATGGCATTGGCACCTGCAGTATTGATCAACTGGATTGCGTAAGACCCCAGGCCACCCGATGCGCCCCAAACCAGAACGTTCTGGCCCGGCTTCAGATCGTGCGGCTCGTGTCCAAACAGCATCCGGTAGGCGGTTGCGAGCGTCAACGTATAGCAGGCCGCTTCTTCCCAGGTCAGATGCTTGGGCCGCGGCATCAGCTGCTGGCTCTGCACCCGGGTGAACTGCGAAAAGGATCCGTCAGGGGTTTCATATCCCCAGATGCGCTGGCTCGGGGAATACATCGGATCACCACCGTTGCACTCTTCGTCGTCGCCATCGTCCTGATTGCAGTGGATGACCACCTCGTCGCCGACCTTCCAGCGTGTCACGCGGTCACCCACCGCCCAGACAATGCCAGAGGCATCGGAACCGGCAATGTGATAGGGCTGCTTGTGACCGTCAAACGGGCTGATCGGCACGCCAAGCGCGGCCCAGACACCATTGTAATTGACCCCTGCGGCCATCACCAGAACGAGCACGTCCTGGCTGTCGAGTTCCGGCACGTCCACAACTTCCTGCAACATCGCCTTATCGGGGTCACCGTGGCGTTCGCGACGGATTGCCCACGCGTACATCTGTTTGGGCACATGGCCCATTGGGGGCATTTCCCCCATCTCATAGAGGTCCTTTTCCGGCGCCTCATAATGCGCAATGCTCGTGTCCAGTGCCATGTCAATCTCCAGCGTAGATCGTCGTACCCATTCAAACATGCCGCAATGCAGAATCGCGGCGCTACTTGGTTTGAATAGGCACTGTTGCGCAATATTGCAACATCTTGAGCTTCATTTTTGTAATTTTATGACCGAGCAGTCGCAGAATTTATGCTGCGGTCGCATCATCCCGAAAGCGGTGCGTGATCGAATTCGCGTAGAACGATAAGACATTCATCTGATCCGGGATCACCTGCCAGCCGCTGGCAGTTTCCTCGATCACCTGGTGTTTCTTCATCTGCATCAACGCCTGCGCGACAGCTTGCGGCAGGTTTTGCGATGTGTCGTTTGGCATTTGATCGCTGACAGATGTCGCCGCCTCCTGCACCTGGGCTGTCAGATCCTCCTGGGACATCGGCCCCGTCTGCTGTGACATTACATGGGCCACCAAGGGCACTGCAAGAACAGGCATCGCATCTTCTATCCGCTGCATAAGACGCGTCGCCAGGGTCTCAACGGGTTCATCCGCACCAAAGCTGCGCAGCGACAGGGGCTCGCCAAAGACAACGGCAGCTGTCCCGAAACGCGTGATCCGCCCGCGCAGCCCCTGCCAGAACTTCCCGAGGATAAATTTTACCACCACCGAAATACGCGCGCCAAATCGGCGATCCCCCCGCGCCGCTGCCGCGATCAGCACCCGGTCTTCGAGCACACGATCATAATTGATGGCCACCGGGACAAAGACAACATCGCGCCCCTCGGGATCACACCCTTCCAAAACATAGGTCAGCAGGCCCATGCGCGGCGGCATCAATCGCCCGTTCAGGCTCAACCCGCCTTCGGGAAAGATTGCCTGCGCCACACCGCCTGCGGTCGCCATCTGGACGTATCGGGCCAGCACCTGGCGATAGAGCCCGCCCCGCGACTTGCGCCGGATGAAATAGGCGCCCATCATCTTGATCAGGCGGCTCAGCGGCCAGACCCGCGCCCATTCACCGACTGCATAGGACAAGGCGGAGGTTTGCGCCGCCAGATAGGTCACCAACACGTAATCCATATTGGAGCGATGGTTCATGATGAAAACCACAGTGGCGTCCTTGGGGATGGACTGGATCACCTCGTCGTTTTTTGGCCCCGTCCAGACAGAATAGATCGACCGGACCAGTAGGCGCGCCAGACGCGTGCCAAATCCAAAATAGGTAAAGGCGCTGAAGCTCGGCACGATCTCGCGCGCGTAGACCCGCGCCCTTTCAAAGGCCACGTTTTCCGGCACGTTATTGGCCTTGGCGTGATTGACGATCTCGCGGGTCACCTCAGGGTCATAGATCAGGCGCTGGATCATGTCGTAGCGCCGGGCCAGCTTGAACGGCTCGATCGGGCGGGTCAGACGTTCGTTCAGCCGCGCCACCGCGCGTTCCAGCCGACGCCGGAAAAACCACCGCACGGAGGGAAACAAAAAGTGGGAGGCAAAGGTGACGGCCGCAAAGAGCACAATCAGCACAAAGAGCCAAAGGGGAAGTTCAACGACCTGCGTCATGGGCCGACCCTTGCAGGACCGGAGGGCAAGAACAATATTAAAAGGATGGAATACGCGATCTCTCGGGGCTTTGCGCCGCATGAACGCAGCACCGTTGCAACACTTTACTGGCAGGCTTTCGGGTTCAAGCTCGGACGTGTCCTGGGACCGGATGTCAGGGCAAAACGGTTCCTGTGCCGCGTTCTCAACCCGGACTTCGCCCTTGTCGCGCGCGATGAGGCGGGTAGCATTCTGGGCGTTGCCGGGTTCAAGACGCGGCAAGGGGCCTTGGTCGGCGCCACCTACGAAGACATCAGGGCGATTTATGGTGCTTGGGGTGGATTGTGGCGCGGGACGGTTCTGTCGATCCTCGAACGTGACCTTGATCCGGGTATCCTTTTGATGGACGGCATTTGCGTTGCAGAAAACGCCCGTGGTCTCGGTCTGGGCACAGCCCTGCTGGAGGCGATCAAGACGGAAGCCTGCGCCTTGGGGAAATCCGGTGTGAGGCTGGATGTCATTGACGGCAACCCGCGCGCCCGCGCGCTCTACATCAAACGAGGGTTCGAGCCGCAGAAGACCGAAACGACGGGTCTGTTTCGGTATTTATTTCGGTTTGATGCTGCCACACAGATGCTTTGGCGCGATACCTGAGAATAACCGCCTTCGCCGCAACGCAGCGAATTGACATAGGCATAATATTCCAAGTATCAGTCTTGTGACGAAATAAAATTACCAAGTTGATTCACGAGGTCCGCATGTCAGACGCCCGCAAAGACCGCCCCTGGTTGATCCGCACCTACGCGGGACATTCAACCGCGCAAGCTTCCAACGCGCTTTATCGTTCCAATCTTGCCAAGGGGCAGACCGGCCTTTCCGTCGCCTTTGATCTGCCAACGCAGACCGGTTACGACAGCGATCATGTGCTCAGCAGAGGTGAAGTGGGCAAGGTCGGCGTGCCCGTCGGCCATCTGGGTGACATGCGCACCCTCTTTGACCAGATCCCGCTGGAACAGATGAACACCTCGATGACGATCAACGCCACGGCCCCCTGGCTGCTGGCGCTCTATATCGCGGTGGCCGAAGAACAGGGCGCCGATGTCTCGAAGCTGCAGGGCACCGTCCAGAATGACCTGATCAAGGAATACCTCAGCCGCGGTACCTATATCTGCCCGCCCGCCCCCAGCCTCAAGATGATCGCGGACGTGGCCGAGTATTGCTATTCGAACGTGCCCAAATGGAACCCGATGAACGTCTGTTCCTACCACCTGCAAGAGGCAGGCGCGACGCCGGAGCAGGAGCTGGCATTCGCACTGGCCACGGCCACGGCGGTGTTGGACGCCCTGAAACCCCGCGTGCCTGCAGAGGATTTCCCGGCGCTGGTCGGTCGGATTTCGTTTTTCGTGAACGCGGGCATCCGTTTCGTGACCGAGATGTGCAAGATGCGCGCCTTTGTGGACCTCTGGGATGAAATCTGCCGCGAGCGCTACGGCGTCGAGGACCCGAAGTTCCGCCGCTTCCGCTATGGCGTACAGGTGAACTCGCTGGGCCTGACCGAACAGCAGCCTGAGAATAATGTCTACCGTATTCTGATCGAGATGCTGGCCGTGACGCTCAGTAAAAAGGCCCGCGCCCGCGCGGTGCAGCTGCCCGCGTGGAACGAAGCGCTTGGCCTACCCCGCCCCTGGGATCAGCAATGGTCGATGCGGATGCAACAGATCATGGCCTATGAAACGGACCTGCTGGAATTTGACGATCTCTTTGATGGCAACCCCGCCGTTGACGCCAAGGTCGAAGCGCTGAAAGACGGCGCACGTCATGAGTTGGCAACTCTCGACGGCATGGGCGGCGCCATTGAGGCGATCGATTATATGAAAGCGCGGTTGGTCGACAGCAACGCCGACCGTCTGGGCCGGATCGAGGCGGGTGAAACCATCGTCGTTGGGGTGAACAAATGGCAGCAGGGCGAGCCTTCGCCGCTGATGACCGGCGATGGTGGCATCATGGTGGTCGACCCGGCGGTTGAGGCGGAACAGATCGCGCGGCTAGACGCCTGGCGCGCAGATCGTAACGCGAAGGCCGTCAAGACAGCGCTCGCCGATCTGCGCGCCGCGGCGGCAGAGGGGCGCAACGTGATGGCGCCCTCAATTGCGGCAGCCAAGGCGGGTGTGACGACCGGCGAATGGGCGGCGCAGATGCGTGCCGTACATGGTGAATATCGCGGGCCGACCGGTGTCTCTGGCGCCCGCTCCAACAAGACCGAAGGGCTCGATGATCTGCGCGATGCGGTGGACGTGGTTAGCGACAAGCTGGGGCGACGGCTGAAATTCCTCGTGGGCAAGCCGGGCCTCGACGGCCATTCCAACGGCGCCGAACAGATCGCCGTGCGCGCGCGCGATTGCGGCATGGACATCGCCTATGAAGGCATCCGCCTGACACCCGCAGAAATCGTGACCGCAGCACAGGAAGATGAAGCCCATGTGGTGGGCCTGTCGATCCTGTCGGGTTCGCATATTCCACTGGTCGAAGACCTGATGGCGCAAATGCGCGCGGCAGGGCTGGGTCATATCCCGGTGATTGTCGGCGGCATCATCCCTGACGATGATGCGGACCGGCTGCGCGCGATGGGCGTCGCCCGGGTCTACACGCCCAAGGATTTCGAGCTGAACACCATCATGATGGACATCGTGACGCTGGCCGATCCGCAGGCTGTTGCCGCCGAATAACCTGCCCTGAAAAACGCGTTGAGCGCCAGGCTCTTGTATCCTGTCGGGAGATAGTTGTATCAACCGCCGACTATAAAGGGGAATGGGCCGTGGCGAACCTGACTAAAATGAACCGCAAACAGCTGGAAAAAGTGATCAAGGATGCTCAGAAAGCATTGAAAACGCTGGAAAATAAAGAGCGTCGCGAAGCGAAAAAAGCCGCTGAAGCGGCAGCAGCAAAATTCGGCTTTAGCCTTGCGGACCTGACAAACGGCGCTGCGTCATCGCCGAAAAAGAAAGCAAAGACCGCTCCAAAGAAGGTGCGTGAGCCGAAATATGCCAATCCGGCAGACGCGGCTCAGACATGGAGCGGGATGGGGCGTCAACCCGCTTGGTACAAAGACGCGGTAGCAGGGGGCGTTGACCCCAAAACCCTGGAAATCTAACCGGATGACGATCCATATTGGCGCCGCCCCCGGCGATATCGCCGAAACCGTTCTGATGCCCGGCGATCCTTATCGCGCGCGATGGGCGGCGGAGACCTTTTTGCAAGATGCCAAGCTGGTCAATGAGGTACGGGGCATGTTGGGCTTCACCGGCACCTATAAGGGGAACCACGTAACCATTCAGGGCTCAGGCATGGGGATGCCGTCGCTCTCGATCTACGCGAATGAGTTGATATCGGAATATAGTGCCCAGACCCTGATCCGCATCGGATCTTGTGGCGGGATGCAGGCGCATGTGGCGGTGCGCGATGTGATCATCGCCATGTCCGCCACGACCATCACCTCGCCATCGTCAGGCATTTTCAAGGAAGTGAATTTCGCGCCGACTGCCAATTTTGATCTGCTGTCCGCCGCCGTTGCCGCAGCCAAGGCCAAGGGCACCACAACCCATGTCGGCGGCATCTATTCATCAGATGTGTTTTACGCGGAACGGCCCGATCTGGACGAACAGATGGTGCGGCACGGTATCCTCGGCGTCGAAATGGAAGCGGCTGAGCTTTACACATTGGCTGCACGCCACGGGCGTCGGGCCCTTGCCGTTCTAACCGTAAGCGATCACCTGCAAACGGGCGAGGCGCTCCCGGCGGCAGATCGCGAAAAGACCTTCGGCGATATGGTGGAGATTGCGCTCGACGCGGCCTTTGCCTGAGGTCATGCCCCGTGTGATTGATCGTAGCCGTTGATGGCGGGTGGTTGCCACCCCGACAATGCCCCCTCAGCGGGGGCAAAAACCTCCACCAGCAGCGGATGGCAGGCGGCGGTATCGCTTGAATGCTCGGAGGAACAATCGCCCCCCGGGCAGGCGCTCAGATTGCCAAGCAGGTCAATCTCCGCGAAAAACTCCAGATAATCCCCCGGGCGCACCGGTGACGCCTTCATGAAATACTGCCCTGTGTCCCGGGTAAAGCCGGTGCACATGAAAACATTCAGCACATCATGCACATGCGGCTCGGCCTCCGCCTCTGAAACATCCAGATGATCGGCCAGGGCACGGGTCAGGTTGGAATGGCAGCAATGATGGTACTGCCCGCCGGATAGCAGGTTGTGGGTATAGGGATCACACCGTGTCCCGATCACATCGTGCACGGACCCGCCGAAGGGATCGATCCCATACCAGCCAAGCGTGTCGTGCGTCACGGTTGCCATCGGGCGTAAATGCGGAAAGCCAGACCACATGCGGTGTCCGGTGGTGATGTGGGTGCCGTGCAGCGCGCGGGTTTTGCCGGAATAGAACCGCTCGTTCACATCACGCGCGTTGAAAAGGTTCAGGTCGCCGACTTGCGGCCCTTCGACACTGGTGATGCGAAAGAAGTGCCCTGCAGGCACCTGAAAACAGCGGGCCTCACGCGGCGGGACCCGCACTTCATCCAGCTTTTGCATTGCGCTCCGCGCGCGGTGATACAGCGCCATATCAGGTGCAGGCAGGGTGTCCACCGGATAGCAGATAACGGGTTTGACGGCGCGGCGCGCCTCGGCATCGGCAGGTTCGGTCAAAACGGACACGTCCTTTTACAAGATTTACACCATCAAACAGGCGGCAAATGGGATTTGCAATCGCGCGGCGGCCCTTTCTGCGCGGTGTAGGCTTCGGCCCCGCAGGCGGCGCATTTATATTTGCGAAGGTTCCCGCGGTCGCCGGTGCGGTCTTCACGCCAGCGGCATCTGCGTGTGGCCCGGTTGCGTCGTGCATAGAGCGCGACGACGATAAAAGCGACGATCAGACCGATGACAATGTGCATAACGCCCTCAGATCAACATATGCCCGGCGAGTCCGACACTAAACCCCAAGATCGCGCCCAACGGCGGCAGCATCGTGTTCTCCAGCGGGACTTCCGGCGCGATGTCCTGAAACATAAGATAGATGATCCCGCCTGACGCCAGCATCATGACCGCACCGATCACCGGATCATAGGTCGCAGGCAGCAACAAACCGATACAGGCCGCCAGGGGACCAAGGGGCACCATCAGGAAAAACAGCCACAAAGGCGGGTGTTTTCCTGACGCCTCGGACATTTCCCGCATCGCGTTGAACCCCTCGGGCAGGTTCTGCAACGCGATCAACAATGCCACCAGCAGCGCTGTCTCAAGGTTGCCGGTGATCAGCGCCCCCAACGCCATGGCTTCGGGCAGATAGTCCATCATCATCGCAAGGAACTGCGCGAGCTTGCCGCCGCTGGCGGCGACGGCACGGTCAATCAGCGCAAATCCAATGCCGCCCGCGAGGAACCAGCCAAGGGCCGGCAAAGCAGACAGGCGCGCGCTGCCTTCGGGCAGCAAAACGAGCGCGACAGCAGCCAGCAGCGCACCGGCGCCAAAGGCGATCACACCGTGGCGAAGTTCACTCCCGAGCCACTCTGGGAAAACGTTGAACCGCACCACCGCCAGGCTGGCGCCCAGCGGGATCGACAGCCCTGCCAGCGTTGCAAGCCCCAGCGCGGCCCAATGCGGCGCAATCTCCAAAGGTCAGACCCGGCGTTCGACCATCATTTTCTTGATGTTCGCGATCGCCTCTGCGGGGTTCAGGCCCTTGGGGCAGGTTTTGGCGCAGTTCATGATGGTGTGACAGCGGTAGAGCTTGAACGGATCTTCCAGATCGTCCAGACGCTCGCCCGTGGCCTCGTCGCGGCTGTCGATGATCCAACGGTAGGCGTGCAATAGCGCCGCTGGGCCGAGATAGCGGTCGCCGTTCCACCAGTAGCTCGGGCAAGAGGTGGAGCAGGAGGCACACATCACGCATTCATAAAGCCCGTCGAGCTTCTTGCGGTCTTCGATGGACTGCTTCCATTCTTTCGCCGGACGGTTTGTCTTGGTCTCCAGCCACGGCATGATCGAGGCGTGCTGGGCGTAGAAATGCGTCAGGTCGGGAATGAGGTCCTTGACCACGGGCATATGCGGCAGCGGGTAGATTTTTACATCGCCCTTCACCTCATCCATACCGTAGATACAGGCGAGCGTGTTGATCCCGTCGATGTTCATCGCACAGGAGCCGCAGATGCCTTCGCGGCAGGAGCGGCGGAAGGTCAGGGTCGGGTCGATCTCGTTCTTGATCTTGATCAGCGCGTCCAGGATCATCGGGCCGCAAGCATCCAGATCGACGAAATAGGTGTCGGTGCGCGGGTTTTCCCCGTCATCCGGGTTCCAGCGGTAGATTGTGAACTTCTTGAGGTTGTTCGCGCCTTCCGGTTTGGGCCAGGTTTTGCCCTTGGTCATCCGGGAATTCTTCGGCAGTGTCAGTTGAACCATGTCGGGTCTCCTGTGTGAACTATAGGGTCGCCAGGGCGGCGGGGGCAGCCGCGCGCAGGCAATTTTGAGTTTCAACGCGCGCAAGCACCGATCTGATCGTATCGGCGGTGTTTTCATCCGCGCCGGTCACCGCGTCCGCGGCCAGAGATTGCACTTCGCTGGCATCCGCATTGTCGACCACGCAATTCGTGAAGGGCTGGAACAGTTGCTTGGGCACCTGCGGAAAATAGATTGCCAGCGCTTCGGGCAGCGCTGTTTTGGCGGCGTTACGCCCGGCTGTGTCGGTTGCCTGTTGCACATCAGCGCAAGCTGACAGGAGCAAAGCGGCGGGAAGAAGGAAACGGATCATGTGGTCCACCTTGTAAATAAGACATTCATAAAACGCGGATGCGCTTTCTTGCCGGGGCCGGACCCGGTGTGCAGCACATCGCGCCACTCCAACCCGGCCTCTGCAAGCAGCGCCACCGATTGTGACGGCAGCCCGACACCGGCGAAGCGTTGCGTGTTTGACAGCTTCAGTATCACAAAATCGCAACGTTTCAGAGTGTCCTGCGCGCCTTTCAGCACGTCGAGCTCGGACCCCTCTGTGTCGATTTTCAACCCCACACGCCCCGAATAGGCCAGGGCGATATCATCGAGCCGCTTGACCGGCACGTAATGCTTTTCGGTCTTGATGAATGTCGCCGCGGCAGGATCGGTGCGGCGCAGCAGGCTGGCCATGCCCTTTTCCTCGCCCTTGTCGGAATGCGGCACCATCAGCGTCGCCTTGCCTTCATGCGCGCCCAGCGCCGTGGCGTGAAAATGGAAGCTGTCCAGCACATCCCGTTCACGCACCTTTTCGGCACTGTGTTTTTGCGGGTCAACCAGCACAAATTGCGCATCCGGAAAACTGCGGTAGAGCCAAGCGGTGCCTTTATCAACGCCCACATCAAACACCACATCAGGCTTAAACTGATAGCTGCGCAGGTAAGGCGCACGCGTTTTGATGGGATGGGCGACCATCCCTTCAGATCTCAGCGTGCGGCGCAGGTCCTGGAGCATTCCGTGTCTATCCCGCTCAGCCCAGGCTGGCCGATTTGCAGGGGGCCACGGCGCGCGGCACCCTCGGCGAAAGCCACGCCGGGCGCAATTCTGCAGGGAACTGTCCGCCACAAATGCGCATCAAAAGGTCCGTTTCTTCGGAGCGATCTTCTTGGGATCTATGCCACCATCGTTGTGGCTGGTCAGCGGCTGTTCGTGCACACCGCGGTAGCCTAGTGACGCCTTGTTGCCCTTGAACCAAATGAGTGAGTGCTTGCGCCAATTCTTGTCGTCGCGCTCCGGGTGATCCTCATGGGCATGCGCCCCGCGACTTTCCTTGCGCGCTTCGGCCCCGGTGATCGTGGCCACGGCATTGGGAATGAGGTTGGCCAGTTCCAATGTTTCCATGAGATCGGAATTCCAGACAAGGCTGCGGTCGGTCACACCCACATCGGCCCATTTGCCCGCGACCTCATCCATGGCCTTCTTGCCCTCGGCCAGCGTGTCATTGGCGCGGAAGACGGCCGCGTCTTTCTGCATACATTGCTGCATCTCGAGCCGCAGTTCGGCAGTGGGCGTATGGCCCTTGGCGTAACGGGTGTTGTCAAAACGGTCGAGCGCGGCCTGCACCGAAGCGGCATTCGGTGTGGGGACCGCCGTTTCAGGATCGACAATTTTGCCCGCCCGGATCGCCGCCGCACGCCCGAAGACCACCAGGTCGATCAGCGAGTTCGACCCCAGACGGTTGGCCCCATGCACCGAGGCACAGCCCGCCTCGCCCACAGCCATCAGGCCGGGCGATACGCGGTCAGGATCATCCGATGTGGGGGCCAGCACTTCGCCCCAGTAGTTCGTTGGAATACCGCCCATATTATAATGCACAGTCGGCAGCACCGGAATCGGCTCCTTGTTCAGGTTCACACCCGCAAAAATCCGCGCACTTTCCGAAATGCCCGGCAGGCGCAGTTTCAGCGTCTCGGGCGGCAGGTGGTTGAGGTTGAGGTGGATGTGGTCGCCATTCTTGCCGACCCCCCGGCCTTCGCGAATTTCCATGGTCATGCAGCGGGAGACGTAATCGCGCGGTGCGAGGTCTTTGTACTGCGGCGCGTAACGTTCCATGAAGCGCTCACCTTCAGCGTTGGTGAGATAACCGCCTTCGCCACGCGCGCCTTCGGTGATCAGACATCCCGCGCCGTAGATGCCGGTGGGATGGAACTGCACGAATTCCATATCCTGCAGCGGCAGACCCGCACGGGCCGTCATGCCGCCGCCGTCACCGGTGCAGGTATGCGCCGAAGTCGCCGAGAAATAGGCGCGACCATAGCCGCCTGTGGCCAGCACCACCATCTTGGAGCTAAAGAGGTGCAGCGTGCCGTCATCCAGCTTCCAGCAGAGCACGCCTTGGCAGACACCGTCCTCGGACATGATCAGGTCGATGGCGAAATACTCGATGTAGAATTCAGCATTGTTCTTGAGGCTCTGACCATAAAGCGTGTGCAGGATCGCGTGACCGGTGCGGTCGGCGGCGGCACAGGTCCGCTGCACCGCAGGGCCTTCGCCAAACTCGGTTGTATGGCCGCCAAAGGGACGCTGGTAGATCTTGCCCTCTTCGGTGCGCGAAAACGGCACGCCGTAGTGCTCCAGTTCGTAAACCGCCTTTGGGGCTTCGCGGGCGAGGTATTCCATCGCATCCGTGTCCCCCAGCCAGTCCGATCCCTTGACCGTGTCATACATGTGCCACTGCCAGTTGTCGGGGCCCATGTTCGACAGCGACGCGGCGATGCCCCCCTGAGCCGCCACAGTATGGGAACGGGTCGGGAAAACCTTGGTCACACAGGCCGTGCGCAGCCCCTGCTCCGCCATGCCAAGGGTCGCGCGCAGGCCAGCACCACCAGCCCCCACAACCACCACGTCATATTCATGTGTTTCATATTCATAAGCAGCCATGGGTCATTCTCCTGGGTCTGCGCAGGCCCGGGCCCGCACGTCATTGGGTTTAGAGCGCAAGGCGCACGATTGCATAGAGGCCCACGGCCATGGCCGCGTAAGATACACAGGTCATCGCCACGATGGCGACTTTCTGGGCCAACCCATGCACATAGTCTTCGATCAGCGCTTGAACACCGCCCGCGAAATGTTTGAACGTCACGATGATGGTCAGCCCTGCAATCACCGCCGGGAACGGGCGGTTGAAGGTGGCGGTGACCTCCTCATAGGACGCGCCCAGCATCGGGCCGAAGGTAAAGACGAAAAGCGGGATCAGGATCAGCAGCGCGCCGGAACTGACGGTCATGGACCAGTGATGCTCGGTACCGGTTTTGGCCGATCCCATGCCGATGGCGCGCTTACGGTCTGTCAGATAGCTCATGCCAGCCTCCTAAACGATTGCGATGGTCAGCAGGGTCAGAACGACGGAGCCGCCGATGACCGCGTAGCCCAGCTTGTAGGCGGTATCCAGATCAAGCCCGATGCCCTGATCCCAGATCAGATGCCGCAGCCCTGCCAGAGTATGATACCACAGCCCCCAGAGCGACAAGGTCATGACCAGATCGCCGAACCAGCTGGTCAGAACGCCGTCGGCATAGGCGAAATATTCAGGCGATGTTGCCGCGGCCAAAAACCACCACACCACCAGCAAGGACGAAATCAGCAGCGCATTGCCGGTGATCCGCGTCAGGATCGATGTCATCGACGTCAATTGAGGGCGATAAATCGACAAGTGTGGCGACAAAGGGCGGTTGCCCCGATTTACATCAGCCATAAAAGATTCCTTTTGTTCCCTGCTGTTCTTTTTACTGCTTATTACGGCCTTGTCACGCACATCGGCCCGCATTCGGCGCGGTAAATTGGCGCGATTTGAGCAAAATAGCCAATTTCAACGATTTTGTGATCACAGCAATCCGGGGTGTGATCACGTTATGGCAGATGGCTCAATTGCCGGGTCGTCTCGCGCTGCAGTTTGCGCCGGATCTGGGCGGGGTAGTCCTCAAACCCGTTTGCAGTGATGACAAACGCCCCCTCTCCCCGGATCAAGTTCTCGTAAAACCAGCCCGTCAGATCGTCATCATCCGTTTCGATGGCCAGCGCATTGACGGTCACATCCATCGCCGCCAGCGACGCATGACGCTCGCGTGGCAGCACACCTTCGTTGGAAATGCCATCTCCCGAGACGTCAATAACCTTGCGCTTACAATGAGCTACCGCGGCAAGTGCATGTTCTGCTGCAAGCAACGCCTCGCCAATCGCCGTGGAATAGTTGCGCCAGACACGGCGGTTCGCAGCGATCTCATCGGCCAGACCCGTCACATCCGCCGCCGAGCCGATGGCGCGCCAGGGAATGGTCTGGCGTTGTCGTGAAGACCCGGTCCATTGGATCAACGTGACCTGTGCCTCCTGTTCGATCAGCGCATCAATCACCGTGCCATCGCGCAATGCGGTGGCGAGCCCCTGCATCTGGATCTGGTATTCGCGTTCGTCAACGGACCCCGAGACATCCACGGCCAGAACAAGCGCCAATTGGCAGGCATAGCCCGCCCGCGCGCCCAACATCACGGTCAGACATATCGCAAGCATCCGCATCATGGCCCAAGACTACGCAACCTTCGGCACATTCCCATCAGAAACTGCGATCGTGGCTTCAAAAATCTGCGACGTCGCGCAAATAGCCGTCCAGTTCGGTACAAATGATGATCTCGCGCGTATCGAGATCGTAGAAGGCGTTCACCTCCTCGCAATCTTCGCTGCGGACGGTCAGCGTCTCAGGCAAGACGAAATCCTCATTGAGCGCTGCGACCTCCTCGGCCATTACCGCATCGATGAACGGGTTGGTGCCGGCTTTGAACACGATGCTCTTGCCCGGTGCGTCCTGCGATATGTCATCCAGCACCGGCCCCCAGCTGTCATCCGCCAGCAGGAATTCCTCTTCACAGCTCTCGGCGCGTTCCTCTGGCAGCTCCAGCTCCTGCGCCAGATCCGCGCGCGCGTCCGGATTGGCGCCGTAGAAAAGGCAGATCATCGTATAGTAGCGCTGCAAATCCGGGCCGTGCACGTCCCACAATACCTGATCGTGGGTCTCTGCATCGTTCAGGAACCCGAAGGCGGCGTCATAGATGATGCTCGCTGCAGCTTCTTCTTCATAGAAAGCATCGATCAACAGCACGCTCAGCACATCCGCCGCATCCTCTTCCTGCCCGAAAACAGGCAGTTGCAGGATGTCGATCAACGCATGACCAAACTCGTGATAGGTGATCGCCAGCAGATTGGCCGCGACGAAGTCATCCGTGCGCGTCTGTGCAGCCCCGGGACCAATGGCCAAAAGTGCAGCGGCACAAAGACCTGCCATCCATGCTCTTATCATGTGCTCTCCTCCAAGCGCAGGGATTACGACGGGACCAGTGCCCAGTAATCCAGATCAAGCAACACATGCGGCAAATACTTGCCATCTGCCCCCTTCAAGGTAAAGGGTTCGCCCCCCTTGGTGGCCACCAGTCGCAACCGCAACGCCCCCACGCCGGGGGCTGATGTCTCTGACTTATCCAGCACTTCGGACCACGCGCGGATCGTGTCGCCCGCGAGGCAGGGATTGGCATGGGCACCGCCGTTCAGACCCACCACCATCTGGGCATTGGCCAACCCGTTGAAGCTCAGGCTGCGCGCCATTGAAATCACATGACCCCCATAGATCAGGCGCGACCCGTCCGGGCGGGCCGTGGTGTCAAAATGTACCTTGGCGGTGTTCTGCCACAGCCGCGTGGCCATCATATGCTCGGCTTCTTCGACCGTCACGCCATCGACGTGATCGATCTGCTCCCCGATCTGATAGTCTCCCCACCGGTGCGGTTCCCCGGCCAGGGTGAAATCGTAGTTGCTGAAATCCAACCCCTTCGGGATCACCAGATCCTCTGCGGCGACCGCGTCGGGCAGATCCGGCACCACAGCTTCGGGTGCTGGCGTCTGCGGATCGCGTTTGCGCACCATCACCCAGCGCACATATTCCAGCACCGTTTCATCATGTTGGTTCAGCCCCGTGGTGCGGACCCAGACAACACCTGTCTTACCATTTGAGTTCTGCTTTACCCCGATCACTTCGGAGACCGAGCGCAGCGTATCCCCGGGCCAGACCGGCGTGATCCAGCGGCCCTGTGCATAGCCCAGATTGGCCACTGCATTCAGCGACACATCCGGCACGGTTTTGCCAAAGACCACGTGGAAGGCCACCATATCATCAAGCGGGCTGAACGGCAGACCACAGCCTTGCGCAAATTGGTCCGAGGAATAGAGCGCATGACGCGCGGGGTAGAGCATGTGGTAAAGCGCGCGCTCGCCCATCTTCACCGTGCGCGGCACCGCGTGGTGGATCATCTGCCCCAGGGCATAGTCTTCGAAAAAGCGGCCCGCGTTGGTTTTCGTGCCCATCACTGCGCCCCCAGTTTGGTGTCGGGCGCGTAGGTGCCGTCTACCTCTTTCACCACGGCCTGCCCGCAGCGCATCACGCCACTGGCCTGATCAAAGGTCTGTGTCGGCGAGCCGTAAAGCTCCCACCCCTTGTTCAGGGCCTCGGTCACCTTGTGGCAAAAGGCCGAGGTGTCCTCTTCGGACAGAAAACGATAGAGTTTCATGGCAAGCTCCGGTGGATTCAGACGGGGAAGGGCCAGACGCCCAGCCAGATGTGAATGCCCGCAACGATGCTGAACAGCAAAAGGCTGATCACCGCGAGGCGCACATAGGTGGCGGTGCCCGCAGGCTCCGGCGGCGTCCAGTCCGGCTCGGCGCGGTTAATCAGGATCACCTCGCCCACGGCCCAGGCCAGCAGACCGCCAAAGAGTAGGATCGAGGCCAGATCGCCGTTGACCAGCAGGTGTGCGAAGGCCCAGACCTTGAAACCGGTCAGCTGCGGGTGCCGGATCTTGCTGGCTGGCCACGCCTTGGCCCCCTTCGCGGCGCTGGAGCCATAGACCCAGAACGCCAGCAGCATCAGCGAGTTGTTCACATGCACCATGAAGCTTTGTGGCTGCCAGACCGGGACGAAATCTGCAGCGCGGTAGCCCATGATCATCAGCGCCAGCCCCGCCAGAATACCCACTGCGACGAGGCCCTTGCCGGGCATGCCAAGTGCGGCGCGCTGATCCGGTGCAAGCCGTTTAAAGTAGTGGGCGAGGATCCAGAGGATCACTCCGAGAATAAGAAGGGTCATTGGCCTACTCCGCGCTAAGAGTTGTTATCGCGTCCATCTTTGCCAGTGTTTCCCGGGCGGTTGCAACATGCAGATTTTCCACGATCCGCCCATCCACAACGGCAACGGCCTCTCCTTTCGCAATCGCATCATCGTAGGCCGCGATTTGACGGCGCGCGAGATCGATTTCGTCCGCGGTCGGCGAAAAGGCGGCATTGGCGATTTCAAGTTGTGCCGGATGGATCAACGTCTTGCCGTCAAATCCCATGTCACGGCCTTGCGCACACTCCATAGCCAGCCCGTCTTCATCCCGAAAAGCATTATAAACACCGTCGATCGCCGCAACCCCATGCGCTTTGGCCGCCAACAGGCACAAACCAAGGCCGGTGATCAAAGGCATTCGGTCACTGCGAAATCGCGTACCCATGTCCTTGGCCAGATCGTTGGTGCCCATAACCATGCCCTGGCACAGCGGATGCGCTGCGATCGCAGCTGCGTTCAGCATGCCCACCGGCGTTTCCATCATCGCCCAAAGCGGGAGATCCCCAGTGATCTCTGCCAGCGCCTCCAGGTCTTCGGGGCTGCTCACCTTCGGCAGCAAAACCGCATCTGCCGCCATCGCGCAGACTGCTTTTGCATCCTCAGCGCCCCATTGAGTCGACAGGTCATTGATGCGCACAATCTTCAGACGCTCGCCATATCCGCCCGCAGACAGCGCTTGCGACAACAGATCGCGCGCGCCGGGTTTCTCATCCGGTGCCACCGCATCTTCGAGATCGAAAATAATCGCGTCTGTCGGAAGCCCGCGGGCTTTGTCCAAAGCGCGGGGTTTGGACCCGGGAATGTACAGAACAGATCGGAGCGGGCGGGACAGGTTTTTCATCTTCAGGTTCCAAAAGCTTAAACGCGTTACAAAGTTGCGCGGAATGGGGCATTTTTTGAAAGAAAGTTCAAGCGCAATTATGCCGCAATGCAGCAAATATCAAATGCAATCTATATCGCGCGGCTGATTAACCAATATTTCAATCCTAAGCGGGATGCTGATCCCGTCGAATATTTGGGCAAAGGTTGCTTCAGCTAGGCCGCTGCGAGTGGAATAATCCTTAATATTGCAGGCATATTTATTGAACCGGGGCCGCCCGGTCATCGCCGGGAAACCGGTCGGGCCAGATGACAGCGGGTGCCGCCTTTGACATGAAGGCAGACACACTATGACACGCACATCCAAAATGCTGCATTTGGGCGCGCTCAGCGCTGCAGCCGCACTCTATATCGCTACCACCACTGACGCTGCTGCACAAAATGCACGTAATTGTGCACCCCGTGATGCCGTTGTTGACCGGCTTGCCGACGGCTATGGCGAAACCCGCCAATCCATGGGCCTTGGCGCCAACAATGCCGTCATCGAAGTATTTGCATCGGATGAAACCGGCACGTGGACAATTACCGTCACAACGCCCAACGGGCTGACATGCCTGGTGGCTTCCGGCCAGTCTTTTGAGACGTTGGCAGAGGCCCTGCCTGCCAAGGGCAACGACGCATAAATGACGGGTGGGCCGCGTGCCCACCATAAGGGATCCGATCTTTGATCCGCTTGCCTGATCGCCCACCACTCAGGGCTGCAGGCCATCGCTCCTCAGGTCAGGCCATCCCAGATCAGCTTGGCTCCGGTGATGCTCAAAAGAACATAAGTCAGTGCAAAAAAAAGGCGCTCAGGCACGATATGATGCGCGCGCACACCGAGCCACGCCCCGGCCAGAGCAAAGGGGGCCAAGGCCAGATTTGCCATACCGGTCTGCAGGGTGAACATGCCCAAAAAAGCGTAGGGGATGAATTTGGCGATGTTAATCACCCAAAAGACCAGGACAGTCGTCGCCTGATAATCGGTCTTCGTACGCGCTTTTGACAACAGATAGACAGCTGCCGGTGGTCCGCCTGCATGGCTGACAAAGCTTGTGAATCCCGCGACAGCACCAGCCAACACGCCCGCCCAAACGGGAAGTACGTGCTGGACGCGGCGTACCAGGCCGTTGGCATTTGCCAGTTGCCACACCACAAACCCGACCGAAATTGCCCCGATCAACACACGAAAGACATCCGGCTCCGCAACTTTGTACAAGAGCGCACCCAGCGCTACCCCGGGCAGTCCGCCGAGGATCAGTAGCACCGCATCTTTATTGTCCCATTTGCGCCAATAGGGTCGCAAGGTTGCCGCATCGATCAGCATCAGCAGCGGCAACATCACCCCCAGCGCCAGCCCGGGTTCCAACACCAGTGCCAAAACACTTGCCGATGCAAAGGCAGCGCCGGAGCCGAATCCGCCTTTCGACACCCCCGCAAACACCACCGCGGGCCCTGCGATGGCAAAAAACATCCAGTCCAGTGTCAGCACTCACAACCCCTTCACCCGTAAATTCCGCCCGCGTTGCCCGCGGAGCGGCGCGCAGGTGGTAAATCTGCACACGATTCGGTCCGCCCACATCACGATACCGTCTCGCCAAAGACAACCGCGCAAGCAAACTTGCGCAACCACGCGCTATTGGATAGCACAGACGCAATCTCAACCGAACGCGGAGCAAAATCCATGGCCAGACCCAAAATCGCGCTGATCGGCGCAGGTCAGATCGGCGGCACCCTTGCCCATCTGGCAGCGCTGAAAGAACTGGGCGATGTCGTCCTTTTCGACATTGCGGAAGGCATTCCAGAAGGCAAGGCGCTCGACATCGCGGAAAGCGGCCCGTCGGCCAAATTCGACGCGGCACTGTCCGGCACACAATCCTACGAGGACATCGCAGGGGCGGATGTTTGCATCGTCACGGCTGGCGTTGCGCGCAAGCCCGGCATGAGCCGCGATGATTTGCTGGGCATCAACCTGAAGGTCATGAAATCCGTCGGCGAGGGCATCGCCGCGCATGCGCCAAACGCCTTCGTCATCTGCATCACCAACCCGCTTGATGCCATGGTCTGGGCGCTGCGCGAATTCTCCGGCCTGCCCCATGAAAAGGTCTGCGGCATGGCGGGTGTTTTGGATTCCGCGCGCTTCCGCCATTTCCTGGCCAGCGAATTTGACGTTTCCATGAAAGACGTCACCGCCTTTGTACTCGGCGGTCATGGCGACACAATGGTGCCCCTCGTCCGCTATTCCACTGTCGCTGGCATCCCCCTGCCCGATCTGGTGAAAATGGGCTGGACCACGCAGGAAAAACTCGATGCGATCGTGCAGCGCACCCGTGACGGCGGTGCCGAAATCGTCGGTCTGCTCAAGACCGGCTCCGCATTTTATGCACCAGCAACCTCCGCCATTGAGATGGCCGAAAGCTATCTGAAAGATCAAAAACGCGTTCTGCCCTGTGCCGCCTATGTCGATGGCGCCTATGGGTTGAAAGGATTTTACGTCGGCGTGCCAACGGTGATCGGTGCGGGTGGCATTGAGCGCGTTGTCGAGATTTCGATGAACAAAGATGAGCAATCCATGTTCGACAACTCCGTCAACGCTGTCAAAGGCCTGGTCGAAGCGTGCAAAGGCATCGACAACAGTCTTTCCTGACTTGCACAACAAACACAGCAAAAGCGCCCCCACCGGGGCGCTTTTTTCATGCGACGTGATCAAATGGCGTTGACTGTGCCTTAGGTGCATGGTTCTTTACGCCATGTCAAGAAACGCCCTTCCCACATACGACCGCATTGTCGCCGCGGCCTTGCACCTGCTGAGTTCGGGCGCAGGCGGGGCGGTACGCCTCTCCGACGTGGCCAAGAAAGCCGGTGTCAGCCGTCAAGCGATTTACCTGCATTTCAATTCGCGTGCCGATCTGTTGATTGCCGCCACGAAAGCGCTGGATCAAAAGCTCGACTTGGACGGTATGCTAAGGGCCAGCCGTACGGCCCGAACCGGTCGCGCGCGTCTTGATGCCTTTGTTTTGGCATGGTGTACGTATCTGCCACAAATCTATTGCGTCGCACGGCCGCTGCTGGATATGGCCCCGAAAGATGCGGAAGCATCCGCTGCCTGGGCAAAACGCATGTCGGATATGCGCGAAGGCTGCGAAGCCGCCATCCTGGCCCTGGCAGAAGATGGCGATCTTACACCACGTCTTGACACGGAAACGGCCACAGATTTGCTCTGGTCGATTTTATCGGTGAGCAATTGGGAAAACCTGGTTTTGATCCGGGAATGGCCGCAGGAACAGTATCAGGATCAAATGGTGGAAACTGCCCGGCGTCTGTTTACCTTTGATTCATAAAATACCCCTGCGAATCCCCTGCATTATATGAAAATTGATCTTGCCTGATTATTTGTGATCACAGCCCGAAATGCTGTGATCACAAAATGCAATTTTCGCGCTGTGAACCCGGTCTCTGGGGATAAACCGGTTTCATCGCAGAAAATTCACGTTTTATATCGGGAGCTGAACCGATCCACAAAAGCACGGGACCAAATCCATGAACATCCACGAATATCAGGCAAAAGCATTGCTGCGCAGCTACGGCGCGCCGGTCTCCGACGGGCGTGTGGTGTTGCGGGCTGAAGAAGCCAAGACAGCAGCTGGCGCGCTCGATGGCCCGATGTGGGTGGTCAAGGCACAGATCCACGCAGGGGGGCGCGGCAAGGGCAAGTTCAAGGAAGCGGATGCAGGTGACAAGGGGGGCGTCCGGCTGACCAAATCCGTCGAAGAAGCCTCGGAAGAAGCCAAGAAGATGCTCGGGCGTACGCTGGTCACCCACCAGACCGGTCCGGTGGGCAAACAGGTCAACCGCATCTACATCGAGGATGGTTCAGGCATTGAGACCGAAATGTATCTTGCCTTGCTGGTGGATCGTCAGACCAGCCGCGTCAGCTTTGTCTGCTCCACCGAGGGCGGCATGGACATCGAAGAGGTGGCCGCGGCAACGCCTGAAAAAATCCTTAGCTTCTCCGTCGACCCGGCCTCTGGTTATCAGGCGTTTCATGGGCGCCGCATCGCCTTTGCGCTGGGGCTGGAAGGCAAACAGGTCAAGCAATGCGTGGGCCTGATGGGGCTGCTCTACAAAGCCTTCATGGAAAAAGACATGGAGATGCTGGAGATCAACCCGCTGATCGTGACCGACAGTGGTGATCTGAAAGTGCTGGACGCGAAGGTCAGCTTCGACGGCAACGCGATCTATCGCCACCCCGACATCGCCGAGCTGCGTGACACCACCGAGGAGGACAGCAAGGAACTTGAGGCCTCGAAATACGACCTCAACTACATCGCGCTCGATGGCGAGATCGGCTGCATGGTCAATGGCGCGGGTCTGGCTATGGCGACCATGGATATCATCAAACTCTATGGCGCGGAGCCTGCCAACTTCCTCGACGTGGGCGGTGGCGCCACCAAGGAAAAGGTGACCGAGGCCTTCAAGATCATCACCTCCGACGACAACGTCAAAGGCATCCTGGTGAATATTTTCGGCGGCATCATGCGCTGCGATGTGATCGCCGAAGGCGTGGTGGCTGCGGTCAAGGAAGTGGGTTTGAAGGTGCCGCTGGTGGTACGCCTGGAAGGCACCAACGTTCAGGAAGGCAAAGACATCATCAACAATTCCGACGTGGATGTGATCGCCGCCGATGATCTGAAAGACGGCGCGCAGAAAATCGTGAAGGCCGTAAAAGGCTAAGCACGTGCGGGGCGTTTTTCCACTTGCATTGCTTTGCGGTGCGCTGGCTCTCAGCGCCTGCTCCGCCCAGGGCGTCTCCTCCGACACGGCGGAGCTGCGCAACATGTGGCGATTCAATCTGGTTCCGAAAAGCAGCCCCGCGCTGATGGTCAGCGCGTTTGACCGCTTCTGTGTGGAAGGACCGCGTGATGATGCAGCACTCCGCGCGGCCGGATATGTGCCGCTTCCGGAAAAAACGCCGGGCGCCCGCGCCTATGTGATCGATGATCGCCGCCCGGCGGTGGCCGTCTCGGACAAGATGTGTATGGTACAGGCGGAATCGCGCACCGGCCAGACCACGCGGTTCCAGAATTACGTGGCCGCCACCTACCCAGGTGCCCGCGCGGTCGATCCAGCCCCCTTGGGGCAAAACATAGAACAGGCGTGGTCTTTGCCGACCAATCCGACGGCGCTGATTGCCACTGAACGCACGGTGAGCGTCGGCTGGTACCGCTATGCGCTGATTTACTTCCGACCGGGTGCGACATGATCCGGCTTGCCCTCATATCCTTTTGGCTCGGCGCGGCAGCCCCTGCGACCGCTTTGGCTGATCCGGCGATTGCAAGCTTCAATGCGGTTTGTTTCAAGGCCGGTCAGACCGCCAGCGAGGCCCGCGCCCGGATGGCAGCGCGCGATGGCACTCCGCTGCCTTACATGCTGACATTTTGGGACAAGACCTTGGAGCCGGCGCCCGATACCATCGCTGTAATCGAACGGCGGTGCGAAGTTGCTTTTGACGGGGAGCACACGACCAAAGCGATCGCGGCCCTGCGCGCCCAGATGGCGACCCCGCCGGTCTTTGGCTTCAAAATTGACCTGCCGCGTACACATGCGCCCGAGCCGGGAACCGCGCTCCTCGAAGGCAGAGAGCTTCTGCGCGGGCGCGTCGCCGTGGTGCATGTGGGGACGCGAGACAACCGCACCTATATGGTGGTTGACCGTTTGCCCGTTGGATGGGAGGCGTTCTGAGATGCTCGACACAGCGCCACGACCCTGCCCCTGTTGCGACGCAACCGACATCGTACCCTGGCCGCAGTATTCGCCCCAAGACTGGCAGATCGTGCGCTGCACCGCCTGCGACATGACCTATCTGCGCAATCCGGTCGCTTATGAAGCGCTGGAAGAGGACTTTGCCTGGGAAAAGACCTATGAGGTCAAGAAAGAGGCCTCCAAAGGCTCCACCTCGCTCAGCCCCGGCATCCGTGCGCTGCGCAAGAAACTCGGGCTGACGCACCGCAACAAACACGACAAATACCGGGTATGGTTCAACGATGGCCATGTGCTGGACATCGGCTGCGGGCACGGCGGGCGCATTGCCCCCCCGATGACACCCTATGGCATTGAATTGTCCAAGGGGCTGCATGCGCAGGCTGACGCTTATATGCGGGAACAGGGCGGTTATTGCGCGCATGGCGCTGGCGCCGAGGCCATCTGGACCTTCGATCAAGGCCAGTTCGACGGGATCATCATGCACTCCTATCTGGAGCACGAAACCGATGTGATGCAGGTGCTCAAGGGATCGCATCGTGCCCTGAAAGAGAGCGGTGCCATCTACATTCGCGTGCCTAATTTCGGTTCTATCAACCGTCGCCTGGTGGGCGCGAAATGGTGTGGCTTCCGCTATCCCGATCACGTGAACTATTTTACCCTCAAGACGCTGACCGAAACCGCCCGCAAGGCGGGTTTTGACACAGAGCTGGTGAACAAACTGGCCCTGCCTGTTGACGACAACATCACCGTGCTGCTGCACAAGGCAGGTCGCGCATGACCCGCCGCAATCCTCTTCTCATCCGGACCTTGTAATACCAAAAAGGGAACCAAAATGGCCGTACTTATTGACGAAAATACCAAGGTGATCTGCCAGGGCCTCACCGGCTCTCAGGGCACATTCCATACTGAACAGGCCATTGCTTACGGCACCAAAATGGTGGGGGGCGTGACCCCCGGCAAGGGCGGGCAAACCCATCTGGACCTGCCGGTTTTCAATTCCGTGCATGAGGCCAAACATGTGACGCAGGCCAATGCCAGCGTGATCTATGTGCCGCCGCCCTTCGCCGCCGATTCCATTCTGGAGGCCATCGATGCCGAGATGGAACTGATCGTTTGCATCACCGAAGGCATCCCCGTTTTGGACATGATGAAGGTGCAGCGCGCGCTGGAAGGATCCGGGTCACGTCTGGTGGGGCCGAACTGTCCTGGCGTGATCACGCCGGATGCTTGCAAGATCGGCATCATGCCCGGACACATCCACAAACGCGGTTCCTGCGGCGTGGTCTCACGCTCCGGCACGCTGACCTATGAGGCCGTCAAGCAGACCACCGATCTGGGCTATGGCCAATCGACAGCCGTGGGCATCGGCGGCGACCCGATCAAGGGGACCGAGCACATTGACGTTTTGGAAATGTTTCTGGCCGATGACGAAACGCAAAGCATTATCATGATTGGTGAAATCGGCGGCAGCGCCGAGGAAGACGCGGCACAGTTCTTGGCAGATGAGAAGAAAAAGGGCCGCTGGAAACCCACAGCAGGCTTCATCGCAGGCCGCACGGCGCCTCCGGGCCGCCGCATGGGCCACGCGGGCGCGATTGTCGCCGGTGGCAAAGGTGGCGCCGAAGACAAGATCGAAGCCATGCGCGCCGCTGGCATCGTGGTGGCAGACAGCCCCGCGACACTGGGCGAAGCGGTGAAAGAGGCGATTGAGAAGGGGTGAGGACCGGTTCGAGCATACGCGAGGCAAACGCTCCAGTGGCGCGTTTGAGGTCCGAACGGGCGGAGCCCCGGACGGTCACCATATGGCAATCCCATATACTGAGGGGAGCGCCTGACCTTGGGGAGGTGCAAAGCGCCTTCCCGGGGGGAAGGTCAGGTGCTGCCCGACGGTGCCGTCGGGCGGGAGGTTGTCAGCGATGACCCTTACAGAGTCCGTCAAAACTTGTTTCAGAAAATACTTCACCTTCTCCGGGCGCGCCTCGCGATCAGAGTTTTGGTGGT
Organism: uncultured Roseobacter sp.; assembly: GCF_947501835.1. NCBI lineage: Bacteria > Pseudomonadati > Pseudomonadota > Alphaproteobacteria > Rhodobacterales > Roseobacteraceae > Roseobacter > uncultured Roseobacter sp. The sequence goes on from NZ_CANMXR010000001.1 coordinate 748,452, forward strand.
TTGCTCTCTTCCTGTCGATCATCAGTACCGGAATTCAGAGCTACGTTTCCAGTGATAGTCAAAACCTGTCATTCAAGTTCGGGCTACACTTCAACATCGGAACACATGCTCACCTCCTTGAAAACCTTTTCACAGCAGCAACTTTCGTGCCTTTCATAGCGGCATTGACAAGGCGCCTGCATGACACAGGAACGTCAGGTTGGCGGGCACTCATATATTTGGCGATTTTAGCTACAGCAGTTGGATCGCTATGGGTTTTGCCATGGCAAATCAGCTTCATTTTCATCGTGTTTCTGATGGCTTTTGGTGTCTACTCTCTCTGCAAAAAATCCCGATCCGGCTCCAACCAATACGGTCCCAACCCACATGAGGTAACCCCATGACCGAACATACACCCAACGATCAGTTCCATGCTTCCTCCTTCATGCAGGGGCACAACGCGGAATATCTCGAACAGATGTACGCGCGATACGCCAATGATCCGAACGCGGTCGATGACGCCTGGCGGGCCTTCTTCAAGGCGATGGGGGATGATGAGGTCTCGGTCAAGCGCGAGGCCGATGGCCCGAGCTGGGCGCGCAGTGACTGGCCGCCGCAGCCCGGCGATGAGATGACACAGGCGCTCACCGGCGAATGGGCGCCTGAAGCCGAACTCAAAGGGGCTGGCGACAAGATCAAGGCGAAGGCTGCGGCCACCGGCGTGGAAGTCACCGACGATCAGATCAAACGCGCCGTGCTCGACAGCATCCGCGCGCTGATGATCATCCGCGCTTACCGCATCCGGGGCCATTTGGTGGCCGATCTCGACCCGCTGGGCATGCGCGAGATGACACCGCACCCGGAGCTTGACCCGAAATCCTATGGCTTCACCGAGGCCGACATGGACCGGCCCATTTTCATCGACAAGGTGCTGGGGCTGGAAACTGCCTCGATGCGCGAAATCCTCAGCATCGTGAAACGCACCTACTGCGGTACCTTCGCGCTGCAGTACATGCATATCTCCAACCCGGAAGAAGCGGGGTGGCTGAAAGAGCGCATCGAGGGCTTTGGCAAGGAGGTCTCCTTCACCCGCGAGGGGCGCAAGGCGATCCTGGCCAAGCTGGTCGAGGCCGAGGGCTTCGAGAAGTTCCTGCATGTGAAATACATGGGCACCAAGCGTTTTGGCCTCGATGGTGGCGAAAGCCTGGTGCCGGCAATGGAGCAGATCATCAAGCGCGGCGGCGCTTTGGGTGTGCGTGACATCGTGATCGGCATGCCCCACCGAGGACGGCTGAGCGTATTGGCCAACGTGATGGCCAAACCCTACAAGGCGATCTTCAACGAGTTTCAGGGCGGCAGCTTCAAACCCGAGGACGTGGATGGCTCGGGCGATGTGAAATACCACCTCGGCGCTTCCTCGGACCGCGAATTTGACGGCAATACCGTTCACCTCAGCCTGACGGCCAACCCCTCTCACCTGGAGGCGGTGAACCCCGTTGTGCTCGGCAAGGCGCGCGCCAAACAGGATCAAAACAACGACACCGACCGCACCACCTGCATGCCCATCCTGCTGCACGGCGATGCGGCCTTTGCGGGCCAGGGCGTTGTGGCGGAGTGTTTTGCCCTGTCGGGCCTGCGCGGGCATAAAGCGGGCGGCACCATGCATATCGTGGTCAACAACCAGATCGGTTTCACCACGGCGCCGCATTTCTCGCGCTCCTCCCCCTACCCCACCGACAATGCCCTGGTGGTAGAGGCGCCGATCTTCCACGTGAACGGCGATGACCCGGAAGCGGTGGTGCATGCCGCCAAGGTGGCCACGGAATTCCGCCAGAAATTCCGCAAGGACGTGGTGATTGACATCTTCTGCTACCGGCGGTTTGGCCATAACGAAGGCGATGAGCCGATGTTCACCAACCCGGTGATGTACAAGAAAATCAAAGGTCAGAAGACCACGTTGAGCCTTTATACCGAACGGCTGGTGCGCGACGGGTTGATCCCCGAAGGCGAAATCGAAGACATGAAGGCCGCGTTTCAGGCCTATCTGAGCGAGGAATTCGAAGCCGGTAAAGAGTACCGTCCCAACAAGGCAGATTGGCTCGATGGCAAGTGGTCACACCTGGACAAGCAGAAAACCCAATATCAGCGCGGCAAAACTGCCATCGCCAAGGCCACCTTCAAGGAGGTTGGCGCGGCGTTGACCAAAGCGCCCGATGGCTTTCCGCTGCACAAGACGGTCGGACGCTTGCTTGAAACCAAGAAGGCGATGTTTGACGCTGGCGACGGGATCGACTGGGCGACGGCCGAGGCGCTGGCCTTTGGCTCGCTGCTGACCGAAGGCTTCCCAGTACGGCTGGCCGGACAGGACAGCACGCGGGGCACTTTTTCCCAGCGCCATTCCGGGCTTGTCAGCCAGGAAACGGAAGAACGCTATTACCCGTTGAACAACATCAAGGCGGGGCAGGCGCATTACGAGGTCATCGACTCGATGCTGTCGGAATACGCCGTGTTGGGTTTTGAATACGGCTATTCACTGGCCGAGCCCAACGCATTGACGCTCTGGGAAGCGCAGTTCGGCGATTTCGCCAATGGCGCACAGATCATGTTTGACCAGTTCATTTCCTCCGGTGAGAGCAAATGGCTGCGCATGTCGGGCCTTGTTTGTCTGCTGCCCCATGGGTTCGAAGGGCAAGGGCCGGAGCACTCCTCCGCCCGGCTGGAAAGGTTCTTGCAGATGTGCGGACAGGACAATTGGATCGTGGCCAACTGCACGACACCAGCGAACTACTTCCACATCCTGCGGCGGCAGATTCACCGGTCCTTCCGCAAGCCACTGATCCTGATGACGCCGAAATCCCTGCTGCGCCACAAGCTGGCCGTCAGCAAGGCCGAAGAATTCACCACCGGTTCCAGTTTCCACCGGCTGATGTGGGACGATGCGCAACAGGGCAATTCGGAGACCAAGCTGGTCGCGGACAACAAGATCAAGCGCGTGGTCATGTGCGCGGGCAAGGTCTATTACGATCTGCTTGAGGAACGCGACGCACGCGGGATCAACGACGTCTACCTGCTGCGGGTCGAACAATTCTATCCCTTCCCCGCGCAATCAGCGGTAAAGGAGCTGGAACGCTTCAAGCAGGCCGAAGTGGTCTGGTGTCAGGAAGAGCCCAAGAACCAGGGCGCCTGGACGTTCATCGAGCCCAACATCGAATGGGTTCTGGGCCGCATCAAGGCCAAGCATCCGCGGCCGATCTATGCCGGTCGCGCCACATCGGCCAGCCCTGCCACGGGTCTGGCCAGCCAGCACAAAGCACAACAAGCAGCGCTCGTCGATGACGCGCTGACGATCAAGAAATAATTGGCAAGAAATAAGCGCCGAAGGGAAACCATCATGACCATCGAAGTTCGCGTCCCCACGTTGGGCGAATCCGTCACCGAGGCCACCGTGGCCACATGGTTCAAGAAACCGGGCGACACCGTCGCCGTCGATGAAATGCTCTGCGAGCTTGAAACCGACAAGGTGACTGTCGAGGTACCCTCGCCCGCTGCTGGTACATTGGCGGAGATTGTCGCTGCTGAAGGGGAAACCGTAGGTGTCGACGCGCTGCTGGCCTCCATCGCCGAGGGAGAAGGCGCAGGTGCCGGGAGCACAGCTCCCGCCGCTGCGCCGGTTGCGGTCGCTGACGCGCCCGCAACCCCGGGCGGCACCGTGGACGTGATGGTCCCCACCCTGGGTGAGAGCGTCACGGAGGCGACCGTCAGCACCTGGTTCAAACAGGTCGGGGATACCGTGGCCGCCGATGAGATGCTCTGTGAACTGGAGACCGATAAGGTCAGCGTCGAGGTTCCAGCACCTGCCGCGGGCACGCTTACGGAAATCCTCGCTCCTGAAGGCACCACCGTGGATGCCGCTGCGAAGCTGGCGGTGATGACGCAAGGCGAAGGTGCCGCAGCCCCTGCTGCACCGACGGCAGCCGCTGCACCTGCTGTCGCGCCAGCAGGTGGTGGCAAAGATGTCGAGGACGCGCCCGCCGCCAAGAAAGCCATGGCCGAGGCCGGGATCAGCCGCGATCAGGTCACGGGGTCTGGCCGCGACGGGCGGGTGATGAAAGAGGACGTGAGTGCCGCGATTGCCGCTGCCAGCGCCACCCCGGCACCGGCCCCAGCCGCCGCCGCAGCGCGTGCGCCCGTTGCTGCCGATGATGCGGCGCGCGAAGAGCGGGTGAAGATGACACGCCTGCGCCAGACCATCGCCAAGCGTCTGAAAGACAGCCAGAACACCGCCGCCATGCTCACCACCTACAACGAGGTGGACATGACCGAAGTCATGGCGCTGCGCAATGAATACAAGGATCTGTTTCTGAAGAAACACGGGGTCAAGCTGGGCTTCATGTCCTTCTTCACCAAGGCCTGCGTGCATGCGCTGCGCGAGGTGCCGGAGGTCAATGCCGAGATCGACGGGACGGATATCGTCTACAAGAACTTCGTGCATATGGGCATCGCGGCGGGCACGCCCACGGGCCTCGTGGTGCCGGTGATCCGCGATGCTGATGCGATGAGCTTTGCCGCCATCGAGAAGGCGATTGCCGAGAAAGGTGCGCGGGCTCGGGACGGGAAACTCTCCATGGCCGAGATGCAGGGCGGCACCTTCACGATCTCCAACGGCGGCGTCTATGGCTCGCTGATGTCCTCGCCGATCCTGAACCCACCGCAATCGGGCATTCTGGGGATGCACAAGATCCAGGACCGGCCGATGGCCATCAAGGGTCAGGTGGTGATCCGCCCGATGATGTATCTGGCGCTCTCGTATGATCACCGGATCGTCGACGGCAAGGGCGCTGTGACCTTCCTCGTGCGCGTGAAAGAAGCGCTGGAGGATCCCCGCAGGTTGCTTATGGACCTCTGATGTCGCAATTGCTCGATTCAATCCCGAAGGAGTGGCCACGGGTCTTTTCCGTGGTCTCCATCGGGTTTATCGGGATCTACGCCGCCATCGAGGTGTCCGGCGATCTGAGCAACCGCGAGAGCTTTTCCGTCACCGATTGGGCGCAGGATATTGTTGATCCGCTTCCGAATGTTGCGGCGGGTATCGTCTTATTTCTCTCGGTTTTCGCGGCCTACGCGGTCGGAGAGCTCATCACGACCACTGCACCCGTCTACGTGACCCAGAAACAGAAGGCGCGGCGCCTGAAAATGCTGATCGCAGCGCGCGATGACACCACCGGGTTTGTCCGCGAAGTGCTGCGGAAAACGGACAATAAAGTGGAGTTCTTTTGCGGGCTTTTCATGATCACCATGCTGTCGTGGATCGCCAAGATGATTGTGCTGACCTGGTTGGGTGAATACGGCGCCGCGCTCTATCAACTGCCCGGTATTGCACTGAGCCTGGTTTTTTTCCACTATTCCAGGGAAATGGCCGTGCGCGACATCCGCCTGCTGATCGGCCTGAAAAAACAGCTGGAACATCCCGAAACGACAAATCCATGACGCCTCTCAAAGGAGCCGCCAGTGACCGAAATCCAAATCCTCGCCCTCTACGGCCTTCTGGTCATCCTCACCCTGATCCTGCAGGCCACCGGGGGGCTCACACAGCTCGGCATGGGCTACCTCTTGGGCAGCCGCGATGAGGGGCGCACCGTCTCCGGCATCGCCGGACGGCTGGAGCGCGCGCTTAGCAATTCCGTCACCGCCATGGTGCTCTTTGCGCCGGCCATTTTGCTGCTTGTCGTCACCGACAGCACATCAAACCAGAGCCTGCTCGCAGCGCAGGCCTTTCTGATCGCCCGCATCATCTACCTGCCCTCCTACGCCTTTGGCATCACCGGCATCCGCAGCCTCGCCTGGACGGTCGGTATCGTGGCCACGATCACGCTCTACCTGCTGGCCCTATGACGCCTGAGCTCACAGTTCTGGCGCTCGCGGCGCTGTTGCAAGCGGTGCAGTTCGTGCTGATGGCTGTGCCCGCAAACATCGAACTGGCACCGGGCGAGACCCTGAGCCCCCGTGACCGGGACAAACTGGGCGGTGATCTGGTCGACAAGCTATCGCCCCGCACCGCCCGGCTTTTCCGCGCACTGAACAATCATTTCGAAGCACTGATCCTCTTCACCATCGCTGTGCTGGTCGTGACCCTGGGCGCGCAATCGTCACCCGTCACCCAAACCTGCGCCTGGATCTATCTTGCCGCCCGGATCGCCTATATTCCCGCCTATGCCTTCGGCTGGGTGCCGTGGCGCTCACTCATCTGGTTCATCGGCTTTGGCGCGACGGTTGTAATGCTGCTTGCAGCCTTGCTCTAGGCGGGCAACTATGGCGCGAACGATTTATCGCAACCGATACTGAAACAACAAGAAACAGACGTTCCAAATTGAAGGATCTCACCCATGGCAAACTACGACGTAATCATCATCGGCTCTGGCCCCGGCGGCTATGTCTGCGCCATCCGCTGCGCGCAGCTGGGCCTGAAAGTGGCTTGCGTCGAGGGACGTGAGACATTGGGCGGCACCTGCTTGAACGTGGGCTGCATCCCCTCCAAGGCGCTGCTGCACGCGAGCCATATGCTGCATGAGGCCGAACATAACTTCGCTGCCATGGGGCTGAAGGGCAAAAGCCCGTCGGTCGATTGGAAACAGATGCTGTCCTATAAGGAGAAGACCATCGGTCAGAACACCAGTGGCATCGAATTTCTGTTCAAAAAGAACAAGGTGGATTGGCTGAAAGGCTGGGGATCGATCCCCGAGGCGGGCAAGGTTCAGGTCGGTGACGAGGTGCATGAGGCCAAGAACATCATCATCGCGTCCGGGTCCGAGCCGTCGTCGCTGCCTGGCGTGGAGATTGACGAAAAGGTTGTGGTGACCTCCACCGGTGCGCTGGAACTGGGCAAGGTGCCCAAGAAAATGATCGTCATTGGTGCCGGTGTGATCGGATTGGAACTGGGCTCCGTTTACGCGCGCTTGGGCTCGGAGGTCACCGTCGTGGAATTCCTCGATGCGGTTACGCCAGGCATGGATGCCGAAATCCAGAAGGTGTTTCAACGCACGTTGAAAAAGCAGGGCCTCAGCTTCGTCATGGGCGCCGCCGTACAAAAGACGGAAGCCACCAAGACCAAGGCAAAAGTCACCTATAAGCTGCGCAAGGATGACAGCGAGCATGTCATTGACGCGGATGTGGTGCTGGTTGCGACAGGTCGGAAACCCTACACCGACGGGCTGGGCCTCGAAGGTCTGGGCGTGACAATGACCAAACGCGGGCAGATCGCGGTGAATGCGAAATGGGAGACCAACGTGCCCGGCATCTACGCCATTGGCGATGTCATCGAAGGGCCAATGCTTGCGCATAAGGCCGAAGACGAGGGCATGGCCGCCGCCGAACAGGTCGCGGGCAAGCACGGTCACGTCAACTATGGGGTCATTCCGGGCGTGATTTACACGCATCCGGAAGTGGCAAATGTCGGCGCCACCGAGGAAATGCTGAAAGAGGAAGGGCGGGCCTATAAGGTCGGCAAGTTCAGCTTCATGGGCAACGGGCGCGCCAAGGCGAATTTCGCGGGCGATGGCTTTGTGAAAATCCTGGCGGATAAAACGAGCGACCGCATTCTGGGCGCCCATATTATCGGCCCGGCGGCGGGTGATCTGATCCACGAGATCTGCGTGGCGATGGAGTTTGGAGCCTCAGCCGAAGATCTGGCGATGACCTGCCATGCACATCCAACCTATTCCGAAGCCGTGCGGGAGGCCGCGCTCGCCTGTGGCGACGGCCCCATTCACATGTAGCGCTGGCGGCCAAAGGCCCCGAGACATCTGAGGGTGGATCTGTGGCGGCCTGCCGAGGACCACAGATCCGCTACCACATGGTTTTTTCCGCCCGTGCGCCCCAGGCCGCGTCATAGGGTGCGCCGCCCTCTTCGCCGTCGCTCACTTCCGCCAAAATCTCGCCGACGGTGGGCAATCCCTCCGGCGCATCCGGGGTGACCCAGGTACCGGCCCGCATCAACGCCCGCGCACATTGCGTGTAAATCTCGCTAATCTCGATCACGATAACCGTCGCTGGCAGTCTTTGTCCTTTGGCAAAACGCTGCCGTAGATCCCCATCAGCGGTGAGCCACGCCGTCCCGTTCACACGCACCACGTTGTTCGAGCCCGGCACCATGAACATCAATGAAATCCGACCATCCTCCACGATGTTCCGCAGAGAATCCAATCGGTTGTTGCCACGCCAATCCGGCATCAGCAGCGTGCCCGGGTCAAGCTCCTGAACCACAGGACCATCGTCCCCACGCGGGCTGCCGTCGGTCCCGTCGGCCCCAACGGTGCTGAGAACGCAAAGCTGCGATGCCATGATCCATTTGCGATAAAGCGGGGTCAGGCGTCGCGCCACTTTGCGCAGCGCCGGGGCGCCGGGGGTGCCATATAGCGCCAGCAACTCCTCCTGTGTCTCGATAGGGTCAGCCATCTGTGACCTGTTTGAACCCGGCCTCAGCCATCAAGGCATCCGATGTCCCTTCGACCGAACTCTCCAGAATGTCCATAAACTCGGCGCGCTCCATCCCCGGCTCGATCGCGGGCAGGAATTCCACCACCGCGACACCGGGTTTGCGCAGCATGCCGCGCTTGGGCCAAAGCACACCGACATTGGTCGCCACGGGCACGCAAGGCTGACCCAGCTGCTCATAGAGCACTCCGGTCCCGACCTTATATGGCATTTTCGCCCCTGGGGCCACGCGCGTCCCTTGCGAATAGATGATCAGCTGCCCGGGTTCCGTGCGCCCTGCATTGACGTCGGCAACCATCTTTTCGATCGCCGCCCCCCGCTTGCCACGGTCCACCGCAACACAGTTCAGGCGTTTGGCGTATTGACCGATGATGGGCGTCATCAGAATTTCCTTTTTCATGATGAATTTTGCCGCAGGCAGGGCGGTGAAGATCATCATGATATCCAGAAACGACTGGTGCTTTGCCGCGATCAGCGCTTCGCCTTCGGGGGGTGTTCCGCGGACTTCACAGCGGATGCCCACCATCCAGCGCGCGGTCCAGAAAACATAGCGCGAGTAAGTCTTGCAGGCGGCATAGGCCCCCTTGCGACTGAACATCGCCCAGGGCGCAAACCCCAGACCGATGATCGGCATCGCAACATACATCTGAATGATGAAGATGACGGAACGGGTGTATTGCAGCATCAGGCCAACCTTTTCAATGCGCGGTTTGCAGCGGCACCGGTCGCGATAAATGCCACGGCGGCTGCAAGCACCGGAATGAGCAGCGGCAAGCCCCAGTGCCATCCCTGGAACCCCAAACCGGTGAGAAATCCACCGGTGTCAGAGGCGGCGGGCAGGAGCAAAACGGCCCCCAGCCCCAGCAGGCTCCCGATTACTGCGCCGCCGAAGGCGCGTAATGTGAACCGACGAATGAAGGCTTGAGCGATGTAGCGGTCCGTTGCGCCCACAAGGCGGAGCACCGCAATCACCTGAGCGTTTGCGGCCAGGGCTGCGTTGGCCGCCAAGGTCACCATGACGGCTGTCGTCACGCCCAGCAGGATTGCGGACACCCATCCCAGAAGACGCAACCGCGAGGCCGCCTGTACCAGCGGCTCGCGCCAGCGGGTGTGGTCATCCAGCACCGCGCCCGGCACTTCGGCGGCCAGGCGCAACCGCAGCCCTGCGGCATCAAATCCGGTTTCCTCTTCGATGACTTCGATCAGCTGCGGCACGGGCAGCGTGGCCAAATCAAGCTCCGGCCCGAACCAGGGGGCCAGCAAGTCCTGTTGTTCTTCGGTGTCCAGCGCGCGGGCAAAGGCCACGCCAGCCGTGGTTTCCAAAATCCGCAATGCGGCATCGGTTTGGGCGGCGCGTTGATCCATCGGGGCGACGATCCGAATGGTTGAGGAGCGGGCGAGTTCGTCCCCCCAGCGCGCTGCCAGCCGGCCGGATGCCAGGGACAGTGCCATGGCGAAAACGGCCAGAAAGGCCATCGTGCCGGCGGCAAAGAAGGTCAGCTGCGCGGTAAAGCCGGAGGGTGGCACCACACGGTTGGACTGCGGATCACCCAGGGCGAACCTGCGGATATTGCCCACCACCGAGCTCATAGATCGGCCCCCGCCAATTGCACGCGGCGGTTCGCGATCCGCAAGACACGTGCCTGGATCTGGCTCTTTGCCGCGCGAATGAGGCTGAGGTCATGGGTCGCGATCAACACGGTTTTGCCCATCTTGTTGAGCTCTACCAGCAACCGCAGCAGGCGCTGGGACATCTCCCAATCCACATTGCCTGTTGGCTCGTCTGCAAGCACCACATCGGGCGACATGATCACTGCCCGCGCAAGGGCGGCGCGCTGGCGTTCTCCGCCCGAAAGCTCTGGCGGCAAGGCATCAGCGCGATGCGTCAGCCCGACCCAGGCCATCAATTCCGTCAGATCATCGCCTGCAGCTTCGGCATGGCGCCCGGAGACGCTGAGCGGCAAGGCGATGTTCTCAGACACAGGGAGGTGATCGAGAAACCGACAGTCCTGGTGCACAACCCCCATCCGGCGCCGCAGCATCGCAATGTCATCACGCTCCAGACCCCGCACATCGTCGCCAAAGAGAGTGACCTCTCCCGAGGTCGGCAACAACGCGCCGTAGCAAAGCTTCAGCAATGTCGTCTTGCCCGCACCGGAAGGTCCGGTCAGGAAATGGAAAGATCCCGGCGCTAATTTCAACGAAATATCGGATAACAGCGCGCCGCCCCCGTAGCTGTAGGCGACATTTTCCAGCTCGATCACAAAGGCCCCCGGTTTTTTGTTGCGCTGTTGTGCCCCAGCGTCTGTCTGGTTTCAATGCATCACTTGCAAGCTTTGTGCACAGTTAACACTTTTCGCACGACCTTGAAGCCAATATGGTGCACAAAAATAAAAACGGAAATGGGCTAACCATGGAGCAGGATGTACAATGCGTTTGATTTGTCCGAATTGCGACGCGCAATACGACGTGCCGGATGACGTGATGCCGCCCGAGGGGCGCGACGTGCAGTGCTCGAACTGTGGACAGACCTGGTTTCAGCGCCATCCCGATGCGGTGACCGACGACGCGGGGTCTGCGGAGGCGGATCTGGTTGAGGATGAGGAAGTCATTCGAGCGACCGAGGAAGAGGATCTGGATCCCCCTGCGCCGGATCCGGTATCGGACCCAACACCTGAGCCTGAGCCTGAGCCTGAGCCTGAGCCTGAGCCTGAGCCTGAGCCTGAGCCTGAGCCTGAGCCTGAGCCTGAGGAAGATACTCAAGCAGACCCAAACCTTGAAGAGTTTGTTCCGCCAACACCGCGCCGCCGGTCTCTGGATCCAGAAGTGGCGGCGGTGCTGCAGGAAGAGGCCGAGATTGAAACCCAGGCACGGCAGAGCGAGGCGGTTGGATCTGTCGAAACGCAACCCGATCTGGGTCTGACCGATACCGAAGGCAGCGAAGAAGCGCGTAAACGGGCCCGCGAGGCGCGCGACCGCATGGCACGCATGCGGGGCGAGGATCCTGCTAGCTTTGCAGATGAGGCGACGGTCACAGCGGCAGCGGCAGGCTCACGCCGCACCCTGCTGCCTGATATCGAAGAGATCAATTCGACGCTGCGTTCCAACAGTGATCGTTCACCCAATGATGATCCGGGGCAAACCGCGCAGGTCGAAGCGCGCGAGCGGAAACGCTTTGGGCGCGGTTTCATCCTGATGGTGGTGCTCGCCGCGATCATGGCACTGCTATATGTATATGCCCCGCAGCTCGCAGAGGCCGTGCCACAGGCAGATCCCTGGATCAGCGCCTATGTCGGCATGGTGGACCAGTGGCGCATGTGGCTGGATACCCAAGTTGAGGGACTGCTCAGCTGGCTGGACGCCGCCGCTGTTTCCAGCGGCCAGTGATCTGATCAGAAGCGGTCGAGAAGTCGTTTGAGGTAGTCACGCTCTTCCTCGGGGCGTGCAACTTCGCCGGAGCGACGCCGGATCTCATCCAGCAATTCACGCGCACGGCCATAGGCATCGTCGTTGAGCGCCAGCGGTCCGGTGTCGCCATCCGCACCTGAATTCCCCTGCTCGCGGCCCAATGGATCACGATTTTCGGCACGGCGGTCAGAGGGCTGATTACCCTGTCCCGGTTGCTGATTGCGCTGTTGCTCCGCCATCATTTCACCCAGTGCGCGCATCCCTTCACGCAAGGCTTCCATGGCCTGACCCTGGTTGTCGATTGCCTCTGCGAGATCGTCTTCACGCAGCGCTTGCTCGGCGCCGTCCATGGCGCGACCGGCACGATCCAATGCATCGCGCGCAGCATCACCCTCTGGCGTCCCGGCACCGGGCAGGCTGCCCTGTTGCCGCCGTAGCTCATCGCGCAGCGCCTGTTGACGTTGGGCGAGATCGCCCCTGTCAGCGCCCTGGCCCTGCTCACCGCCCTCGCCGGACTGGGGGTCATTCTGGGCAGTATCATCATCAGACTCCTGTCCCTGACCGCTCTGCCCCTCGTGGCTCTGACCGCGTCCCTGGCCACCACTGCGACCTTCATTGCCCTGGTTTTCGCCAGCCTGCGCATTGGGATTGAATTGTTCCTGCAAATCACGGAACGCCTGGTCAGAAAGGCCCTGTTGCTCGCGCAATGTCTCTGACAGACCTTCCATCGCCTGTTCGCCCGGGCTTTGCCCGCCCTGACCCTGCTGGCCCTGGGTGACGCGCATATTCTCCATCATTTCCTGAAGCTCTTGCAGCGCCTGCTGCGCCTCGGCCATGCGGCCCTGCTCCATCAATTCCTGAATGCGGTCCATCATCCGTTGCAGATCATCCTGCGTCATCTGCATGGCGTTTTCGTTGTTGCCGGATTGGTTTTCTTCGTTTTCCTGCTGTTGGCGTTGCGCCTGACGCGAGAGTTGCTGCAGGTAGTCTTCGGTCGCGCGACGCAATTCGCGCATCAATTCGGCAATCTCCTCGTCCGAAGCCCCGTTCTTGATGGCTTCGTTCAGACGCTCCTGAGCACGGCGCATCCGCTCGGCGGCATCGGCAAGGTCGCCCTCTTCCAGGATGATCGCCAGATCCCACATCTCCTGGCTCAGATCTTCCTGCATTTCATCGCTGAGGCCGTATTTTGCAAAGGTCTCCAGTTGGCGGATCACCTTGCGCAGGCGCATTGCATCCGTCTGGCTGCGGAAGAGGTCTTCCGGCAGGTAGGATGTCGCCCGCAAAATCTGGCTGATCCGATGGTTGTTGGCCCGCGACCACAGCAGATCGCGGCGCTGCTCGATCACCGCCGCCGCGACGGGATCGAAAAACCGCCGTCCGGGCAGTGTGATCGCCCGCGGCTTGGTTTCAAACTGCTGTTCTGCACCATCCAGCGCGGAAAGACGCACCAGCACTGGCAAATTCGCCCAGGCGTGCTCGGAAAAGTCCTCGATCAGATTTTCTTCAAATGCCTGACGGTTGCCCGCAATCGGGGTTGGCAAGGGCACCACCAGCTCGGGGCGGTTTTCGGGATCGATGGTCAACCCGTGGCGCCGATCAACCGAGGCCAGATCCAGCGTGAAACGGGCCTCCCCCGCCTCCACGCCGTAGTCGTCGCTTGCCTCGAACGGCAATGTCATTTCGCCCATGGCTGAGGCGGTTGGATCCTCAAGAACCGCGACCTGTGGCGGCAGGTCCGGAATGACCTCAACCTGCCAGCTGCGTCCGCCAGGGCCGTTGATTTCCACGGTGCCATCCTGCACCACGGTGAAATCCTGCGCCGGGTCAGAGGCAGGCGGCACCTCGGTGCGACCGGAAACCGTTTCGGACAGGGTCAAAGCCCCCACTTCGCCGTACAGGCGCAATGTGATCAGACTGCCAACGGGCACGCGCAGCGCGCCTTCGGGAATATCGTTCAGATAGATCGTGGGCCGCCCGGTGTAACGCGGACTCTCGGCCCAACCTTCCCACACGGGACCGGAAGCAAGACCGGTGCCACCGGGGGACATATCCGTCACCGATCCCACACGCCAGATGGAGCCAAAGAGCAGTGCGATGCCAAAGACCAGCACCGCCAGATACCGCAGCGCATAAGGGTCCCGCGAGGACACCCGCAAATCCGCGCTGACCGGTTCCGCATCTGCGGCGCGGCGCGCCATCCGCGCCTGGTGCGCGCGCCAGACAGCCGTCGAGGCGGCATCTGCAGCGCCAATGGTCTGTGTATCGATAAGCGCCTGCAGCGGTCGGCCCGGCAGGCTTGCATCCAGTCGCGTCAGAGCCTGCGCGCGGGTCGGCAGGCGGAATTTCATGAAGGCATAGCCCAATGCGCCGATCATGCTGAGCCCGGCAACCACCGCGATGGCCCAGACGACCTCAACCGCGATCATGTCCTGCACGCCCAGCATCAACGCGGCCAGAACGAAGAGGCACACTGTCAGCAGCGGCCAGAGGCTTTGCACCAGGGCTTCGGCCAGCATTCCGACATAGGTCAGCCGCAAGGGCCAGCGCACCGCTTGCAGGGTGCGTTTCACATCATGCCGGGAAAATGACGCCATCGTTTTTTCTCCGCTTGCCTTTTCCCGCGGGGATACGCGGTCAAAGCCATTCTGGAATGGTATCGCGATTTATCATTTCGTCAAAGGTCGGACGTCGGCGAATAACCGCAAATTGATCCTTATTCACCAAAACTTCCGGAATCAGGGGCCGCGAGTTATATTCACTGCTCATTACCGCGCCATATGCACCCGCTGAACGGAACGCAACAAGCTCACCCGCGGCAACCGGCGGCATTACCCGCTGTTTGGCGAAGGTATCGCCAGATTCGCAAACCGGCCCGACGATGTCAAATGTCACCTGCTCCACGCCTGCCCGCGGTTCCTGTACCGGTATGATGTCGTGATAGGCCTCATACATCGCCGGGCGGATCAGATCATTCATCGCCCCGTCGATGATCAGAAAATCGCGGTCCTCGCCGGATTTCACATAGATCACTTCGGACACCATGATGCCGGCGTTGCCCGCGATCAGCCTGCCCGGCTCGATCTCGATCTCGCAGCCCAGATGGCCCAAGGTGCGCTTGACCAGCGCGCCATAGTCCAACGGCAGCGGCGGCGCCTGATTGTCGCGCGCATAAGGAATGCCTAGACCGCCCCCCAGATCCAGCCGGCGGATGGTATGTCCGTCCGCGCGCAGCGTCTCTGTCAGCTCCGCCACCTTCTTGTAGGCCAGTTCATAAGGCGCAAGGTCGGTCAGCTGGCTGCCGATATGTACATCGATGCCGATCACCTCCAGGCCCGGCAGCGACGCCGCAAGGGCGTAGACGTCGCGGGCCCGCGAAATTGGAATGCCGAACTTGTTTTCCGACTTGCCGGTGGCAATTTTTGCATGGGTTTTGGCGTCCACATCCGGGTTCACCCGGATGGTGATGGGCGCCACCTTTCCCATGGCCAGCGCCGTCGCGTTCAGCACCTCCATCTCGGGCTCGGACTCAACGTTGAACTGACGAATGCCACCTTCCAGCGCCATCCGGATCTCAGCCGCCGTTTTACCAACCCCGGAAAAGACGATTTTGTCACCGGACACACCGGCGGCCTTGGCCCGCTGGTATTCGCCGCCCGACACCACATCCATCCCGGCCCCGGCCTGCGCCAGCGTTTTCAGGATGGCCTGGTTGCTGGCGGCTTTCATCGCGTAGCATACCAAGTGGTCCATCCCCTCCAGAGCCTCATCGAAGAGACGGAAATGGCGCAACAGCGTGGCCGTAGAATAGATATAACAGGGCGTACCAACGGCTTCGGCAATCGCCGCTACGGGCACATCTTCGGCATAAAGGGCGCCGTCGCGGTAAAGGAAGTGGTCCATATCTGTGCCCCTGTTCGAACGCTCACGCCTCATATCAGACGCTGAGCTTTACGCAATCTCCCATAAGCGCATGATCTTCGGACATGAAAAAGGGCGACACAAAGCCGCCCTTCCCCGTCAAATCTGTTTCTGAGTTCAGCTGGCGCGCGTCTTGCGACGGCGGGCCACCAGACCCAAACCGCCCAGACCGGCAAGCATCAGTGGCAGCGCTGCGGGGACAGGCACCGCTGCAAGCTGCAGCGAGTCGATACCGCCCGAGCCACCGTAGCCCAGCACAATGGAGTCGCCGATGCCGATGATACGAGACGGCTGAGCGAAGGTGATTTGCCCAGTGCCACCAGCAAGATTGCCTTCAGGACCGATGGAGATTGAGCCCAGCAGGCTTGCAGAAAGTTCGCCTGCAAGCTGGTCGAAGAAGGTGAACGTCGTGTCATCGATCACCGAGGCACCGATGAAGCGGAACGCCGGGCCCGATGTCAGGGTCAGCGTGATCGTGCCAGCACTTACGTCGTCATCAGCTACTTTCCGGTTGGCTTCCTGCAGGATCAGCAGGTTGCCTTCGACACCGTTGTCACCCTGCGCCAAAGGCTTAAGGTCAAGATCGCCGCCACAAGCTGCACTGCCGATGCAGGTCGAATCGAAGATTGCCGCGCCCACAGCGCCACCTGCGGTGGTGAAGCTCACGTCGAACTCGAAGCCATCTTCGGAATAGGTTGTGATCGGTGTCGCCGACGACGTCAAACTGTCAAAATCCAGGACAGCAGCAACGGCACTGAACGGCGCAAGTGAAAGTGCGGCTGCGGCAACCGCTTTAGTCAAAAAATTCATATTCGTATCTCCCAAACGTGGGTATTACCCAATCGTGATCCAGCCTCATGGCTGGTTTACCCCGCGCCTGTCTAATCGCCCGCTGGCACCAAGATCAAGACATTACGTGAACACCACGGGGAAAAAGCCGCATTTAATCGAAAATTTGTTGCTAATTTTTGGATTTCAAACCGATTGTTTCGTCGGTTTCGACCTGAGGTAGAGATAGAGCGGCAACCCGCAGCTCACCCCGATTCCAAAGGTCGCCAATATGGCGATCAGGTTCAGCCACCGTTTGGTTGAAACTGTCTCAACCAGAATCCAGATCGTCAGGGCCACTGCGGCAATCGTCAGATCCCATACCAGACCGCTGGTCGCCGCATTGGCATGCCAGGCGTCCACCATGGCCATCAGGTCATAGCTGTTCTCATTGAACCACTGCAAAAAGTAGCTCATCGGGTGGATGGCCCCCCAAATCGCCAGCGCAAGCCAGATCAGACGCAGCGGAGCCATATCAGCCGCCTTTCGAATAGCCGAACCTCGCATAGCCCGACAGCGTGACGCCACTTGCGGGTTCAGGATCCAGCGATGTGCGCCCGGGTGTCGGCTGGTTCTGCGCGGTGGGCCCAGTGCAGGCGGCGATGATCAGAACGCACCCCAGAAGGATGGTTGTACGCATCACAGGCCCAACCAGATCGACAACGGCCCCTTGCCCACCCCAACCGAGGCGCGCGGGTAGATGCCATTTTGGTTGATCGTCACGCCACCATTGACGCTGGGCGTCACCGGTTCACCATCCGCGCCGCAAGCGGCCAGCAGGCCGCAAATCATCAAAGGTGCCAGCAATCTCATGCCACAAGTTCCTTCCAGCGCGCGATCTGGGAGCGGACCTGAGCAGGTGCCGTTCCCCCATAAGACGTACGGCTGTTTACCGAATTTTCCACCCCGAGCACATCAAATACTTCGGCTGTGATGCCCGAATGCGCGGATTTCATCTCGTCCAGCGTCAGGTCTGGGAGATCACATTTCCTGCTTTCCGCAAGTGCAACGAGAGTCCCGGTAATGTGGTGCGCGTCGCGGAACGGCAACCCGAGAACGCGTACCAGCCAATCCGCCAGATCGGTGGCCGTGGAGAAACCGGAACCCGCCGCCGCCGCCAGACTGTCGCGGTTGGCACTCATATCTGCCACCATGCCTGTCATCGCCGCCAGCGCCAGCATCAGGTTATCGGCGGCGTCAAAGACCTGTTCCTTGTCCTCCTGCATGTCCTTGGAATAGGTCAGCGGCAGCCCTTTCATAACCATCATCAGCGCCGTATTCGCCCCAAAAATGCGCCCCACTTTCGCGCGGATCAGTTCGGCCGCGTCCGGGTTTTTCTTTTGCGGCATGATCGACGAGCCGGTGGAAAATCGATCACTCAGCGTCACAAACCGGAACTGCGCGGAGGACCAGATCACCAGTTCTTCGGCAAACCGGCTCAGATGCATCGCGCAAATGCTGGCCGCGCTCAGAAACTCCAGCGCAAAATCGCGATCACTAACCGCGTCGAGGGAGTTCGCAGCGGGCGCATCAAATCCCAGCGCTTCTGCGGTCATGTCCCGATCAATGGGGAACGACGTGCCGGCCAGCGCCGCGGCACCCAACGGAGAGGTATTCATCCGCGCCCGCGCATCGCGCACCCGGCTGAGATCACGGCCAAACATCTCCACATAGGCCATCATGTGATGGCCCCAGGTCACCGGCTGTGCGGTTTGCAGATGCGTGAAACCGGGCATCACCCAACCTGCCCCCGCCTCTGCCTGATCCAATAGCGCCCGGATCAATGCAACAAGGCCGCTCTCGGCGGCATCCAGTTGGTCACGGACCCAGAGTTTGAAATCGGTTGCCACCTGATCGTTGCGGCTGCGACCGGTGTGCAACCGGCCCGCGGGTTCACCGATGAGGTCCTTCAGCCGCGCCTCCACATTCATGTGGATATCTTCAAGCGCGGTGGAAAACTGGAAGCTGCCGTCCTCAATTTCTGACAAGACTGTGAGGAGACCTTCCCGAATGGCATCGACATCGCTAGGTTCCAAAATGCCCGTTGCCCCTAGCATCGCGGCATGCGCGCGTGATCCTGCAATGTCCTGTGCCGCCATCCGTTTGTCGAAGCCAATCGAGGCATTGATGGCCTCCATGATCGCATCCGGACCGGCAGCAAAGCGACCGCCCCACATCTGGTTGGAGGCATTGGAGGATTTGGAGCCGGGCGTATCAGTCATCGTCGCGAACCCTTCGGAGGGGATATGAAAAGAATATTTGCTGCGCTCGTTTATACGGCCCTTGGCGCAGGCGCAATCTCGGCTCCGTCAGGCGCGCAGGCGGATCTGACGCAGGCGGCGCTTTTGCGCACCGGCGACATGAAAAAGCTGGTGTTTCACGAGGTGCCGGAAGCCACATCAACCGCTGCCTACCAGCTTGCGGATGATGCGGGGGAGCAGACGCTGGAAGCCTATCAGGGCAAATACGTGCTGTTGAACTTCTGGGCCACGTGGTGTGCGCCCTGCCGCAAGGAAATGCCGCAGCTGTCAGAGTTGCAGGCGGAACTGGGGGGCGACGATTTCGAGGTCGTAACCATCGCGACCGGCCGTAACTCGCCCCAGGGGATCAAGAAGTTCTTCAAGGAAATCGGCGTGGACAACCTGCCGCGCCACCAGGATCCAAAACAGGCGCTGGCAAGTCAGATGGGGATTTTCGGCTTGCCGATCACGGTCCTGATCGACCCCGAGGGCCGCGAAATCGCGCGGTTGCGCGGCGACGCGGATTGGGCAAGCGACAACGCCAAGGCGATCATCAAGACGGTGATCGGCGACTGACCGGCTCAGGCCGCGTGCTTGAGAATGGCCGCTTCGGAAGCTGACAGATTGCGCCTGGCGTAGCCGCCATAGGTATGAGGGTCGAAAGCCAGATCGGGATACTGCGCCAATAGCCGCGCCCTGTCCGATGCCTCGAGCGTCGACAAATCCGCGCTTGCGGGATGAAAGCTCTCCGTCTCGACGCCATTGGCCCAGAGCACGTTATGCCCCGGCAGCAGCAGGTGAACATAGGTCACTTCCCGCATCTGCGCGTCAACGGTGATTGTCTGACCGTTGATCAGGTCTTTGGCCGCGACCAGCACCTCAGACGTGTTGAACAAATCCTGCGCCACCGGCCCTTTGACCAGCATCCGATGCTCCGGCGATACCAGCAGTTCCTGATCCGGACGTTCCAAACCCAGGGCGCCGGCGCGAATGCGCACCGGGCGCAATCGTGGCATGGCAAAAAGGCGCGCGCCCGTCATCCGGCGGCTGCCCACCCATTCAATCGGCTGTAGCCCATTGTCCTTGGTTTGAACCAGATCACCCACGGCAAGGTCCTGAACAGGTATCGGCCCGTTAGCCGTGTCGATCCGCGTTCCGGGTGTGAAGCAAATGACGCCACCGCTTTCAGCATGCCCCGTGCCAGCGGGTTTTGACCCCAGGGTGTGATGCACGATCCAAAGATCGGTCCCACGCGGCGGCAATTCATCAAGGAACATCAAGAGCGGCTGCGCCCCGCGCCCAATGTTGATGAGCGTGACAGTGTAGCTCTGCGCGCCATCCGTCACCACAAAACTGCTGTCCGCAAGGCCCGCGTTGATCGCCTCGCCGCGCGCCGTGCCCAACTGCCCAGGGTCCAATGCGGCCCCGACCAACCGATGCACCATCTTGGCCGCGCGTTTGCGCAGCGTCTCCGATCCTTCCGCCCGATCCAGTCGCAACACACCGGCGGATCCATCCACCTGCACGGCATCCCCCCGCCACGACCATGCCGCACCCACGCTGAGTGCCTGTACCGGCGCGGCCTCAAGGCCATCTACTTCTGTTTGCGACCAGGAAATTACGAACGTGCCTCGAAAGCCCGTTTTCATTACCCTCGTACCTGCCTTCATCTTTTTTTATTAGGGATTTGTTAACAATTTGGGCAGAGTCTGTGAACCCCATATTTTTTCGGGATTCCAGAGTGTTGCCAAACAACCCTCATGTGAGAGGCAGTTCCCTTAGGTAAAGGTCACGATGCGCTACGAGATCAACTCTCCCGAAAAGCCTTGCTCAGGTAGTCGGTTACCGGCTTGACTAGGTAGCTGAGCGGCGTGCGTTCTTCTGCCTTGATAAACAGCTGAACCGGCATGCCCGGCAATAGCTCCTGCCCCTGCAACTTCGACAGTTCCTGCGTGTCCGGCACCACGCCCGCCTGATAATAACTGCTACCCGTCACCTCATCTGTGTACACGTCCGCCGACAGCTTGCTCACATTCCCATTGATGGCTGGCGTGGTGCGCTGGCTGAAGGAGGTGAACCTCAAAGACGCCTGCTGCCCGATATGCACCTGATCAATATGTGTTGACGGGATGCGCGCGGAAACAACCAGAGGCTGGTCCTGCGGCACCACATACATGATCGGCGCTGCAGGCTGAATAACCGACTGCAAGGCAAAAACCGTGGAGCCATAGACAATGCCGCTCACGGGCGCGCGCAAATCGAGCCGCGCGAGGGTCTCGCGCAGGGTCTGGGCGCGCTCGATCAGTTCCACCTCCTGCGGCTGCAGATCCCGCAACGTCTCAATCGCTTCTTCACGCCGCGTGGTTTGCAGCCTCAGCTTTTGTATGTTCAGCGCCGCGATCTGTCCGTTCAGCTCCGCCTCGCGGGCAATCAGACGACCGATCTCACCGGTGATATTGGCCGTGTCGCGCTGCAAGGTGGTCACCCGGGACGCCTGTATCAGCCCTTTGGCAAAAAGATCTTCAGCGTCCTGCTGTTCGTTCCCAACCAGCTCCTGCTGCTCGTAGAGCGCTTCAAGCTGCGCCTCGGTTCCGGTTATTTCATTGCCGATTTGCGCGATCTGTTCGTCGAGTTGATCGCGTTCTTTGGCCAAGGACAAAATACGGGCTTCAAAGAGGTTTTTCTGCCCCTTGACCAAGGCGGCCACCGCGGGCCTGCCCTTTGCAAGGGCGGTGACCGTCGCGGGGAGCACCATCGCCGCCGCACCATCGCGCTCGGACTGAAGACGTGCTTTGCGGACAAAGATCTCGTGCAACTGCGCCTCGACCACAACGAGTTCCGATCGCAGCAACCGACCATCCAGCCGGATGAGCACATCACCAGCTGCAACGTGATCCCCGTCCTGCACCAGAATTTCGCCGACCACGCCGCCTTCGGGATGCTGGATCACCTGCCTGTTCGATTCCACCTGTATCATGCCGTCGGCCACCACCGCCGCGGCGATTTTCGTGTTGACGCTCCAGCCACCGACGACACCCACCAGCACCGCCAGTGTGGTGAAACCGACAATGAGCGGCATGCTGGCCTGCCATTTCCTGACCACATCGCCCTCGTTCATTGCGAGGCCGCCATGGTGACAACCTGTGGTGTGTCTTTCGTCCGGTTGAGCATGCCTTTGATGACCTTGTCCCGTGGCCCCGTCGCCGCAACGCGTCCCTGATCGAGTATGATCAACCTGTCACATTCCGTCAGCGCCGCGGCCCGGTGGGTCATGATGATCACTGCCTTGTCACTTTCCCGAAACCCTCGGATGGCCTGGTTCAAGGCCAAAGCCCCCTCCGCATCAAGGGCGGAGTTCGGCTCATCCAACACCAAAAGCAGCGGATCACCATAAAGCGCGCGCGCCAGTGCCACCCGCTGTTTTTGCCCGCCCGAGAGCTGAGTGCCCTGCTCCGCGACCGCCGTGTCGTATCCGTTGGGCAGAGACAGGATGAAATCATGCGCATTGGCGCGTTTGGCGGCCTCCACGATCATCTCATCGCTGGGGTCCTGCGCCATTCTTGCGATGTTCTGGGCGATGGTTCCGTCAAAAAGGGTCACATCCTGTGGCAGATATCCAACATAGCTGCCAAACTGATCGGCACCGTATTGGTCAATCTTTGCACCGCCGACGCGCACCTCGCCCGCGCTTGGGTGACGCAGCCCCAGAAGGGTGTGCGCCAAGGTAGACTTGCCCGCACCACTGCGCCCAACCACCCCCAGAACCTGCCCCGGGCCAACGGTGAAACTGACGCCTTGCAGGATTGGCTGCTGAACCCCGGGCGCAAAGACCGTGACATTGGACAGCGAAACCTCGGCACAGGGTCTGGGCAACCGTGTCTTTTGCGGCTCCGGAGGGGTTTTTGACAACAACAGCGCCAGCGATGTCCAGGCCGCCCGCGCGCGCTGCAGAAACGGCCACTGCCCCAGCAGTTTTTCGATTGGCATCAAGGCCCGGCCCAGCAAGATCGAGCTGGCGATCATCGCGCCCCCCGTCAGATCTCCGCGCAGCACCAAATAGGCCCCGGCCGCGAGAATGGCCGATTGCAGAAAGAGACGAAATGCCTTGGTGAACGCGGTGACGAGCCCGACCCGATCCGTGGACCTGATGCTTTGCTCCAGCGCGGTATCCCGCATCTTGTGCCACTGCGCCGCAGAGGCATCATGCATCCCCAGGGCCTGGATCAACCCGCTTTGCTCGCAGGATTTGTCAGCATAGCGTTGTGCCTTGTGCAGCGATTTTTGCGCCTGGGACGCGCGCGTCCCGGTCCAGAAACTGTTGATCACGGTCAGTGCCACAAGAACGGCAACACCCGCCAGGGCAATCCATCCCAAAAGCGGATGAAAAACGAAAATCACGGCAACGAAGAGGGGCGACCAGGGCGCATCCAGAACGGCCAGGACGACGGGGGAGCCGAGCGCGTTTTGCACCATTGCCAGATCGCGCAGACCGGCATTGGCGGGCAGTCCGTTTGGCGAAGATTGCGACTGCTTCAGCGCCGCATCAAAGACGCGCCGGTCCAACAGCGCCTGAAAACGGGCGCTGAAACGTGTCAAAAGCCGGGCGCGTGCAAAATCCAGAAAGCCCAGGAACAGATAGAGGGCTGCAACCAGAGAAAAGAGCGCGACAAGCGTCTCTTCTGACCCCGACGCAAGAACGCGGTCATAGACCTGCAGCATGAAAAGCGGGCCAGTCAGCATCAGTAGGTTCACAAAGATGCTGAACAGGAACGCCGATATCAACAACCATCTGCTGGCATGACGCGCACGCTTCAATTCGGGAAGGCCATATGCGGGAGGGGTCACAAGCAATCTCTTAAATTAGGAGCATTAAAAGAGTGGGGGTGCCCCGAGGCCGCGTGATGCGACACCGGGGCGATTTGTCAGGCCATTTCCGAGCAGCCGCAGGCCTCCGCATCCAGATCGATCTGCGTCAGCATGTCACTGATCCCAGTGAGGAAGGCGTCGACGTCGAATTCGCCAGTTGCGGCCTCGCCGTCCATATCGCTGACCTCCGAACCTGACGGCGCCATGACCACCTCAACCGGATCATCCGCCTCGGTATCCGGCGCGTTGAAATTCAGCGGAAGCTCTCCGAAATCGATGAAGAGAAAGCCACCGTTGCCAAGGTCGCAGGCCACAATCTCTTCAACCGGCTCCGCCGTTGCATCATCTGCCTCCGGCACCTCGGTTTCTGCTGTGTCCACTGGATCATCGGCGGGATCTTCCGCCGGTGTCTCAACCCTATCCGTATCCATGTCGGTGGTATCAACCGGCTCCTCTTCGGCCTCGCCCGTCGGCGCGTCGGTTTCGGCCACATCAACCGGCCTTTCGTTTTCGTCGTCGGGATCAGCTGCATCAGCCGGACCGTCTGATGTAGGATCCTGAGGTGTATCTTCGGCGACAGGCTCCGCGCTATCGTCATCGACCGGCGTATCGTCCGTATCTGTGTCAGTTTGGGCAACAGGGCCTACGGTATCTTCGTCATCCACGGCATCGGTGGTTGCGAAATTCTGCGTCACCATGACGGAATCGAATGTGGACCCGGAGTTGAAATCGCCCCGCTCAATGCCGATCCCGATTTCCTCAAAATCAGGATTGAGAATGTTCGCGCGGTGACCAGGACTGTTCATCAAGCTTTCGTGGATTTGTTCGACGTCATCCTCGAGGCCCGGCGCACCTCGCTCGCTTTGCCAGCCGATGTTTTCACCGGAGCGCCACGCGCCTTCGAATTCAAAGCCCGCATCCTGCATGCGTGCGGTCGGGCTCGATCCTCCGGCGCCCTGGTGGGAGAACTGATCCTCTTCCAACATCCACGTGCTGTGATCCTCGGCCGAGGTATTCAGGTCGCTGTCAAAGGTCAGTGGATCGACCCCGGCAGCGGCCCGTTCCGCATTGATCAGGTCCAGCATGAGTTGCTCGAGTGCGTTCGCTTGGGACATGTTTCTCTTCCTTTTTGCATTGGTAATCTGACGCCCACCGTAGCGTGGGAGCCTGCGTGTCCTGACGTGCCCGGTTGATCGACACTCCATTAACGTGCCGCAAATCAACCGGGCCTGACCACGTGATGAAGTCAGGGTAATTGCACCGCTCTCAGGGAGG
The DNA here is from genome assembly GCF_947501835.1 of uncultured Roseobacter sp. Lineage (NCBI taxonomy): Bacteria > Pseudomonadati > Pseudomonadota > Alphaproteobacteria > Rhodobacterales > Roseobacteraceae > Roseobacter > uncultured Roseobacter sp. The sequence goes on from NZ_CANMXR010000001.1 coordinate 773,459, forward strand.
AGACCGCGGTATTGTGCTGATATTTCAGTTCACTACAACGTCACACCCACAGCGTCGACGTCAGGTGCGTGGGTGGGCGAACGCTAGTCGGGGCTGTCTTGACGGGTCAACCCGACGCCCCGTGAGGCCCGGATTCCAGCTTCAATTTGCCAGAAACATCACCTGTCGGCATCTTCCTGCGGTCGATGTCAGGTTACAGCGGGATTATGCCATGTGGCGACGTTATTTCTGGTCAGTTTCCGCTGGCGAAAAGTACATTTGGATGCAGCCGCGTCCGAATTGTTCATCGCGCGTCGCGGGTATTTTGATCGAAGCGCGCTATACTCGAGGGAACGTGTTTTTGCATGCCTGTGTACAAACGTCGAAAATGGGGGCTGCGTGTCCGAAACGATGCCCACACCCGCTGCGCGCTGAAATGGAAGGAATAAAGCCCATGCTGAGCAAGATATTGGTGCCCGTCCGAGGGGATGGTATGGTGGAAACGGTCCTTGGGCATGCCGCGGCACTGGGCAAACGGCACAACGCCCATATTGTCGTGGCGCACTGTCGCGCGCAGGCCGAAGACCTGATGCCCTATGGCACGCCCCTGCCCAGCTTCGCGCGCAAAACCATGTTGAAACAGGCGCATGAGCTGGCCAACCAGCAAGAGCAGGATCTGCGCGAGGAGTTGCACGGTCTTGCCAGCAAGCTTGATTTGAAGGAATCCGATGATCCGCACGGCAATTCAACAACCGTGACCTTTGTCGAGGAAACCGGGCGTATGGCGGACGTGATCAAACATCACGGTCGTCTTGCGGATCTGATCGTTGTGGCCAAGCCGAACCGGGACAGCAACGTCGGCACGAATTCACTGAAATCTGGCCTCTTTCGCACGGGGCGCCCGGTTCTGATGTGCCCTGCCCATGGCGCGACACCGGATGCCTTTTGTGCCAGGATTGCAGTTGCGTGGAATGGATCGCTGGAGGCGTCGCGGGCTGTTGCGCTCACCCTCGACCTTGCTGCCACCGCAGAGTCGGTGATCATCCTGTCGGGCGGGAAAGACGCGCCACATGGTGCGACCGCGGAAGAGCTTGTGGAGTACTACCGTCTGCGCGGCATCACCTCTGAAATCCACCGTTTCGAGGCCCGCAACCCCGGCGTCGCACTGCTGGAAAAAACCGCAGAAATAGGCGCCGGATTGCTGGTGATGGGGGCCTATAGCATCAGCCATGAGCGCGAGACGCTTTTTGGTGGAAACACTCAGGCGGTTGTCGACAATGCGGAGATTCCGGTGGTGTTGGCCCATTGACCAAAAAAACGCGCCCGCAATAAAGTAATTCTTGAAAAAGACTTTACGCAATTTAGTTACTCAATCACAAGTTGGATGACGGAAGTTTTTCGGCTTCAAAAAACGCGGCTAATGCACTGATGGAGGAGGACTATGATGCGGATTACGAAACGTGGAGTGTTGGGGATGGCGGTTGCCAGTCTTGTGGCGGCAACACCGATGGCGGCTCTGGCAGATGGATGGAAACCACGCAAGCCGATTGATTTCACGATCATGGCCGGACCGGGCGGCGGCGCCGACCAAATCGCGCGCTTCATTCAATCCGTGGCGGAGAAAAAAGACCTGACCAATCGACCCCTTGTCCCAAATAACAAAGGCGGTGGCTCAGGTGCCGAAGCGCTGATCCACGTTAGCGGGACAAGCGATCCGGATCATACAATTCTTGTGACGCTGAATTCCTTCTTCACCACGCCGCTGCGGCAGGCAAACCTTGGGATTGACATCCAGACCTTCACCCCCATTGCGATGATGGGCGTCGACCCCTTTGTGCTCTGGGTGCACAAGGACTCCGGTATCACGACGTTTGAAGATTACGTGGAAAACGTAAAATCCATGAACGGTGACTTCGTCATGGGTGGCACCGGTCAGGGTCAGGAAGATTCCATCGTGATTGCCTATATGTCGGACGCCTTCGATCTCGACATCAAGTACATCCCCTATAGCGGTGGTGGCGCGGTCGCAAAGGACCTCGCGGGCAAGCAGATCATGGCGACGGTGAATAACCCTGCCGAAGCAAAGGGATTCTATGAGGCCGGTGATTTTGTACCCCTTCTGGCCTTTTCAGACGAGCGTATGCCGGCCTATCCCGACGTCCCCACGATCAAGGAAAAAGGGCATGATTTCTCCTACTATAATCAACGTGCCGTGGTTGGCGCGCCGGGCATGTCGGATGAGGCTGCAGCCTACTACCAGGACGTCTTCACCCAGATTTTCGAGAGCGAGGAGTGGCAGGGATATCTGACATCCGAGAGCCTGTCGCCGCTCTGGATGAATGCCTCCGAACAGCAGGATTACTGGGGTCTGCAGGTCGAGAACCACAAGAAACTGCTTGCATCGCTCGGCGAATAAGTCCGGCGAGAGCTCTTCAGACACACCAGAGACGAGGGCCAGATGCGCACCGGTGAGATTGTAACAGCGGGCGTTCTGGCCCTTTTTTCCATGTATCTGATGTGGAAGAGCATGGAGCTGCCCATCGGCTACATCGCGGGTCAGGGACCGGGCGGCGGCGCCTGGCCCTTCTGGCTCTCCGCCATGATGTTGATCTGTTGCGCGATGACGGCCATCAAATGGTGGCGCGGGACCAGCCCGCAGTCGCAATCCGAGGCCCCGTTGCTCGACTCCTACGGCTGGCGCATGCTGGCCCTTGTTGGCGGCGGCATCATCGTTTTTGTGGCTTTGGTGAACGTGATTTCCATGTACGGCGCGATTGCGGTGTTCCTACTCTACTACACCAAATTCCTCGGTCGCCACGGGTGGGGGCTGAGCCTCGCGCTGGCGCTGATCACCCCGGTGGCGTTCTTCTTTTTCTTCGAAGGGGCGATGCGGATCACCATGCCCACCGGCATGCCGTTTACGGACCCGGTGTTCAATATCCTCTACGAGATCATCTACTGACCTCGCTGAGGCAGACCCACTAAGGAAACCGGCTGACGATGGAAGTCCTCGCTCTTCTCACCGATGGTATGCTGCTCGCCCTGCAACCGCTGAACCTGACGATGATCGTCATCGGGGTCAGCGTTGGGCTGTTGATCGGGGCCATGCCCGGTCTGGGCTCCGTCAATGGCGTCGCGATCCTGCTGCCGGTCACTTTCCTTGTGCCGCCTGGCTCGGCGATCATCTTTCTGGCCGCGATCTACTATGGGGCGATGTATGGCGGGGCCATTTCATCCGTCACGCTGGGCATACCCGGCGCGTCCACGGCAGTTGCGACAACATTTGATGGACGGCCGTTGGCGCGCCAGGGCAAGGCAAGCCTGGCGCTGGTCACCGCCGCCCTCGCCTCCTTCGTCGGCGGCACGGTTGCCAATGTGCTCTTTACGCTATTTGCACCCGCCCTTGCATCCGTCGCTCTGTCTTTTGGTCCGCCCGAGGTTTTTGCCCTGATGCTGCTGGCCTTTGCCACCTTCGTCGGGCTGGGCGGCGACGACATTCCAAAGACGGTCTTTTCCATCTGCTTTGGGCTTGTGTTGGGCTCCGTCGGGTTCGACCAGATTTCCGGCGCGCCACGGTTGATCCTCTTCGAGATGAACGGCTTTTTGCAGGGCATCGGGTTTCTGATCCTCGCCATTGGCGTCTACGGCATCGGAGAAATGCTCTGGACGATCGAGCAGACCCGCGGCGAAGTGACAACTACAACCCCCAAGATGACCATGAAGGGGATGGCCGCCGACACCAAAGAAGCCACCAAACGCGGCTGGAAGGGCACGATGATCGGATCCTTCCTGGGGTTCTTTGTCGGGGTGCTGCCCGCCGCAGGGGCCACGCCGGGATCGTTGATGTCCTACGGCGTGGCCAAGATGGTGTCGCGCAAGCCCGAGACCTTCGGCAAAGGCAATCCCGACGGTGTTGCGGCGCCCGAAGCGGCCAACAATTCCGCCTCCACCGGATCGATGCTGCCAATGCTGACCCTTGGCATTCCCGGCTCGCCCACCACGGCCATCCTGCTGGGCGGCATGGTGATCTGGGGGCTTGTGCCCGGCCCCCGGCTTTTCGTGGATGAGACAGAGTTCGTCTGGGGCCTGATCGGCTCCTTCTATGTCTCCAACATGGCCGCTGTGCTGATCAACCTCGCCTTCATCCCGCTTTTCATCTGGATGCTGCGGATGCCTTTCACGATCCTTGCGCCGATGATTTTTGTCCTCTCCATCGTTGGCGGCTATGCCGCCACGCGCGACATGTTCGACATCTGGCTGATGGTGATTTTCGGGATCGGCGCGTTTTTCCTGCGCAAGTTCGACTATCCGCTGGCGCCTGCCGTGCTGGCCATCGTGCTGGGCCCCATTGCCGAGCCGACGCTGCGCCAGTCGCTGCTCTTGTCCTCCGGCGACCCGTCGATCTTCTTCACCCGCCCCATTGCCGGGCCGATCACGATCATCGCGCTGATCCTGATCTTCCTGCCTGCCCTGAAGCTGCTGCGCAGAAAGCGCGCGACGGCCTGAGGCATCGGACAGCCGATCTAGCTGTATAGCCCCGCAGTGCGACCGCGCAGCTGTGTCAGCGCCAGCACCGTGTCGATGGTCGGTGTCGGCGTTTCCGTCACCCGCCCCAGCTCCTGAACAGATCCCACCAGCGCATCGATTTCCATCGGACGCCCGGCGTCAAGATCCTGCAGCATCGAGGTCCGGTGCGCGCCAACTTCCGCGCCGCCCTTGATCCGGCGATCCACGTCGATCGGGAATTTGACGCCCAGCTTTTCGGCGACGGCCTGCGCTTCAAGCATCATGTTGCGGGCCACCTCGCGTGTGCCGGGGTCGGTGCAGAGCACATCCAGCGTCGCATGGGTCAGCGCCGAGATCGGGTTGAACGACAGGTTGCCCCAGAGCTTGACCCATATCTCATCGCGCAGTTTCGGACGCACCGGCGCTTTCAGGCCCGCCGCACTCAGGGCTTTCGACAGCGCCAGCGCCCGGTCTGATTTTGACCCATCCGGCTCGCCCAGCGAAAACCGGTTGCCTTCGATATGGCGCACCACACCCGGCTCGCTGACCTCCGCGGCGGGGTAGACCACACAGCCCAGCACCCGGTCGGGCCCAAAACCATCCCATTGGGCGTTGCCGGGGTCGACCGTGGCCAGACGGGTGCCCTCAAGAGGCCCACCGATCTTGTGAAAATACCACCACGGCACCCCGTTCACGCCGGAAACGATGGTGGTGTCCGGCCCAATCAAAGGCTGCATCTTGTCCACGACGGGTGGCACCGAATGCGCCTTGAGCGTCACAATCACATAGTCCTGCGGGCCAAGGGCGGCAGGATCTTCGGACACGGTGACCGGCACAGTGCTCTGCCCGCTTTCCTCGATCAGGGTCAGCCCGTTTGCCTGCATGGCGGCAAGGTGCGGGCCGCGCGCCACCAGGCTGACCTCGGCCCCGGCTTGGGCCAGTTTCGCGCCCATATAACCGCCGATGGCACCGGCGCCGAAGATACAGATCTTCATGAGGCGGCCTCTTTCACCAGCCCCAGTTTTTCAGCCAATCCAATGCGTTGCAGCTTGCCGGTGGCCCCTTTGGGGATTTCATCCAGAATCACCACCTTGCGTGGCACCTTGAAGTCGGCCAACCGCTCGGCCACGAAATTGCGGATATCGCGCTCGCTGATCTCCTTGCCGTCGCGCAGCACAATTGCCGCCGCGACCTCCTCGCCAAGCTTGTCATGCGGCACGGCAAAGGTCAGCGCCTGCGCAACGTCAGGATGGGCCGAGAGCACATCATCCACCTCCAGCGGGCTGACCTTTTCGCCACCCCGGTTGATGATCTCCTTGAGCCGCCCGGTCAGTGCCAGATACCCGTCCGTGTCAAAGGCCCCCTGATCCCCGGTACGGAACCAGCGCTTGCCCTCCGCCTCGAAAAAGGCACCGGCGTTGGCGGTGGGGTTGTTTTCATAGCCCGGTGTCACGTTCGGGCCGGAAATCACCACCTCGCCAACGCCACCATCCAGCAGCTTTGGCACGGTCTCATCCGCAACGCGGACCTCTGGGCCTGCAGGAACGCCAACGGCCCCGGGCTTCTGCGCCCGGGGCGGCAAGGGGTTGGAGCACATCTGGTGGGCGGCCTCGGTCATGCCGTAGCCTTCGATCACCGGCGCGCCGAAGGTATTGGCCAATTCTGTCATCACCGGCCCCGGCAGTGACGCCGAGGATGAGCGCAAGAAGCGCAGGCGCGCCTTCTCGATGATCTCACCATTGCGCCCCGCACGCGACAGGATCGTCTGATGCATGGTCGGCACAGCAGTATACCACGTCGGGTCCGCATCGCGCAGCCAGCCAAAGAACTTCAGCGCATCAAAGCCCGGCGCGCACCAGACCTGCCCGCCTGCCGCGAAGGTTGCGGAAACTGCCGCGACAAGCCCGTGAATGTGAAAGAGCGGCATGACGTTCAGGCAGCGATCCTCAGGCGTCAATGCCAGCGAGGCGGAAATGTTCTGCGCGGAGGCCGCGACATTCGAATGCAGCAGCGGCACGATCTTGGGGCGTGATGTTGTGCCGGAGGTATGCAGGATCAAGGCGACATCATCCGCACCGGGGTGCGCCGTATCAGCCGTTCCCGCGGAGGTTTCGGCTTGCAGCGCAAAGCTGCCTGCCGGTGCGGTATCGTCGCGCGTCAGGCGCAGGATGGCGATCCCGAGCTTTTGCGCGGCAGCACAGGCAGGGCCCTCCTCCCCCGCCATCAACACCACCGCTTTGGCCTTCAAATCTTCGAGATAAAAGGCGAACTCTTCCTCCCGGTAGGCCGGGTTCAAAGGCGCCGTGACCGCCGATTGTGCGATTGTAAAAAACGCCGCCGCCATTTCCGGCCCGTTCGGCAGCACAATGGCCACGCGGTCCCCCTTGCCCACACCCGCGGCATGCAAAGCGGTGCTGACGCGGTCCGACAGGGCGCGCAAACCGCCGTATGTCAACCAATCTCGTCCCGGTGCGCCAAGCGCGGGCGCGTCTTCAGGATGGTCTGCAATAAGACCCTGGACAGTTTCCACCACGTCAATTCTCCCTTAATGTCAGCGGTCTGTAATCTAGCCCGAACTGCACCAAGCGCAATGGCCCGGCCAAGGAAACTCATATGACCTCCTATGGCTGATTTTCTGATCCGGAAATGGGCCTTGGAAATTCCCCGCTCAATGCACAAACATCTTTTGGCAGGGCCTTTTCCCCGGTCACAAAATCGGCGATTTTTGCGCGGCCGCTTGCGATCCAGATCATCGTCCAAGGCGTTTATAAGGCCGACCGTCGGCAGGGACTTAACCCGTTCAAAACCCGCAGAAACAATGATGTTCATGTCCCGTCAATCGCGCCGCCAAAAGACATCTTCCGACAAGTAGCGGTGGCCAAATTCCGCCTACGGCAGCCTCCCGTTTCACGACCGCGAGTTGAAAAAATCGCGCAATTATGCTAATTCTTCGGGACATTTCGATTATTTTTACAAATTATTGCATCACATCAGGGCTCGTATTTCGGTCCACTCTTTTGCGGAATTTTTCACCGCCGACCACACCCAGAGATACATTTTCACCAATGTGCATGCGCTTTTAAAAGCCGTCTCGAAAGGGGTGCTATTATGGTTGGAACACCTTCTCTATTTCTCGTCAGAGACCTTGTTACAGAACGACTGAGCCAGCAGCCACAGGACAAGCTGCAAACAGCCCTGCAACACATCAACGCCGAACCCGCCTACAGCTATCTCGGGGCCCTGGGTGTCAATCTTTTCGACTTTGTGCCCGCAACGCCGCCCGGTCTGATCGATCCCACCGACAGTGGCCGACGCTACGATGCCCATGCTGCCATCTGGCGCGAGCTTTTCACGATCCTGAGCGATCCCAATGCGCAGGACGACCCGGAACGCAACATCCTGTCGGTGCTGCGCCGGGTGCGCGCGCTGATCCGTCAGATTTCCGACATCGCCGATGAAGAGGATCTGTTGAAGTTTGTACCGCTGCAGGATGACATGGAGCGGTTCGAGGACGATCAGGAGATTATCGAGGATTTCATCCCGCGGCTGACCAACGATGCCGTCTTTGCGCCAATTTTCGATTTGATCACCATCGCTTCGCGCCCGTTTGCCGCCGTGGAAGAGGGAGAAAACCTCGTGGCCCCCGACCTCTGGGCCGTGCGCGATCATCTCAGCGCCTTTCGCACCGGAGCCTTCGCCGAACGCCTTGTCACCCGCGCCCAGGAAGTCTTTGACGCCACCGGAGACCGGAGGTTCCTGGCCTATGCCTATGGCTTCAAGATGTCCTATTGCGGCAAAGCCACCGGCAGCCCGTTCATCAGCTCAATCGTCGGCAGCGTGCCGCGCCTGCATTGGTGGCGCACCCGGTGGATCGAACGTTTTGTCGATGCCTGGGCCTGGGGTTTCTACGATCCCGGCAAACCGGATGCGCTGGAAGACGGCAGCGAGGATTTTCAAAACTGGCGCAGCCTTTGCAATGCGGAGCTGCACAAACGGATCGAACTGGGGGATCTCGCAGGTGCGAACCCCATCGAGGTCATGCAGTCGACGGTACTCAACCGGCCCCTGCCCGATGCCCTGCCCGAAGACTTTCGCAGCTTCATCGTCGAGGCCGTGCGCGACATCTATGGCGATGACGGGGCGCTGGCACTGGTCACGGAACGCCGTGTAAACGATGCGGTGGTCTGGTCCTGGCTGACGCTTTGGTTCACCACAAGTGCGGACTCCCTGGGCTGCAACCCGCCCCCGCCGCTCAGCATCGAAGACGGCACCGCCTTTTTCGATCCATCGACCGCTGATCCCTTCGAGATGGATGATGACGCGGGCGATGACGCGGATGAAGACGCGCCCAACCCGCTGGACGTTGAACCCGAACCCGCGCCGAACATGAAGAAAAGCGTCTGCGGCGCGATCCTGGCTGTTTTAGGCGTGGTTGCACTGGGCCTTTTGGGGCTTCTGCCTGCTCTGGCCGCCATTGCGGGTGGCATCGTTTTGATTGTCACAGGGGTCAAGGACATCAACTGGCCGGTGCTGCGGCGCGACCTTTATGTGGTGAAATGGTATCTCTACAATGCGCTGGATGGCATGAACCGGATGCTGGTTTTCGGCGGGCTTGCGCATCCTTTCAGCATGGAGCTCGACGATGCGGAACTGCGGCTGGAAGCGCCCAACCTCGACAGCCCGCCCTGTGGTTTTCCCGCAGGCCCAAGCCTCTTTACCGCGACCAGCACGGATTTGTTCCCCAACGAAATCTGGGATGCGGACAATCTGCTGCAAAGCTGGATTTGCCCTGCGGCCATTCACGCCACCGGCATGGAAACACCCCCTGCGGTGGGCTTTTCGGGGGTCGGCACGCCCGATCTCTTTATCGACAGACCGTCCGACCCGGATATCGCGGGCCTCATTCTGGATCACAGGAGTTTTCCGGCCCCGGCGTCCTGGCCTGACCCCGGCGCGCCCAATATCTATGCCAGCGCCGTTGATAACGCGATCGATGTGATCCTGCGTGAGGGTGAAGTTCCCTTGCCGGACCTCAACCTGCAAGGCGACCGCGGCATCGGTTTCCACGCCTGGGAATTTGCCGATGCAACCTATCAGCTCCCACTCCAGATCGACCTCGCGTCTTAAGGAGAGTAACGATGACAGCTTCAAAAACGCACCAGAACCCTGGCAAAAAACGCCCCGACCGGAAAAAACCGCCAACCGATCATTGCGACCCTGATGGCGGGCCGAACGACGACCCCAAACCCAAAGAACCGAAACGGCGACGTCCGCGGTTCGATCCCTGCAGCACACCCCCCGCGACACCCTATCTGGTGATCAGGTCCTGGGGGCAAGACCTCGGCGTGCGGCCGATACCGCCCGAAGACGCCGCTAGCCTTGCCTATAGTCCTGACATCCCCTTTGTGCCCGAGCAAACGTCAGACGGGTCGATCATCTTGCAATGCTGGATCACCAATATCGGCTTGGGCCCCGCCGCACCGGTTCAGATTGAGTTTTTCCTGATGCCGCCCAGCATCACCCAGCCTGGGCCGTCGCCTGTGTTGGTCGCGACCGAACATGCGATCATCTCACCCCATACCTCCAAGCTTGTGCGGACGCGGCCACTGTCGTTTCCCAACCCCTTCGGCGGCGGTTTGGCCCAAGGTATCGTGGTCAGATGCAGCACGCCGTTTGACCGCCATGCAGATACGCTCGATCCGGTACAGGATCGGCATGTCGCGGTGATGAATGCCTGGCCGATTATCGATCAGGCACCGGATGTCTCGCTTGGGCTATCCAACCTGACAGCCCGCCCCGCCACGGCACGCGTTGAGGTGTTGACCCACCGGATCAGACTGCGCGGCGATGCCCCCACAACCCCGGCCATCCGAGCCCGTTTCGCCGGGCAGGATTTGTTGGAAATCGGCGAAGGGCGCGCAGATGTCGCCCGACATCTGGACGCAGCACCAGACCTGAAGCTGCGCCACAGAAAGGTGTTTCGGCGCACCTTGAACGGACTTCGTCCGGAACGCGCCCCAAAGGCATCCTTGCAATCGACACCCCAGGCGGACCAGGTGACCCTTGAGGCCAGCGTTGGCGAAACCGCGCGGAAACTATTTCCAACGGCTGATTTTACGCGCCGTCGCGCTGCAACACCGCCGGGCGCCTGTGACCTGCCCCCCGGTCGGCACACGGTCGTTGAAGGTATCGCGCTTGGCGCTTTCGAAGAACGCACCCTCAACGTGAAAATTGCACCGACCCAAAGGCTCAAGGAAGACGAATATCTCGCCGTGCATCTGTTCCACGTGGATGAGGCCGAAAACGTTTTCCAAGGGCGGCTGTGTCTGATGCTTGGCCGGTCCCGGATCAAGGCAGCCAAGGAAAAAACTGCAACCTCATAACAAGTTCAAGGACAATACAATGCACAACGCTCTCAAGATTTCACTCGCCTGCCTTTCCACACTCGCGGTTCTGGGCTGCACGGAAGTTCTGGACAGTCAGGCAAATGGCGCAGCCCCCAGCGGCCCCGGCCCCCTAGCTGGCCCGCCCGCAGGTGACAGCGCATCGTCCTCCGGAAATGTGATATATAATTCGGGGAACACACAACTGCTGGCCGATGGGTCGTCTTCAGGTGTGCTGAACCTCGTGACCGGTGGCAAACCCCACAATACAGACAGCTACTCAATCTCCTTCAGCGGCGTGAAACTAACGATCACCGAAGAACCCATGCTGGCCATTGACGCGCTTGATACAAGTGGCCAATTGGCCTGCGGTCTGGAAATCGCCGGTGGTGAATTCCGTCTGGTTTCCGGCGCGGGCACCAGCATGATCGGAACCTATTCCGGCAATGCCGACCAGCATAATGTGGTGATGCGTTTGGACCTGGACGGCAACCGGTGCTTTGTCGTGATCACTCAAGTGGCGCAGGGCACAAGCGGTCCACAAATACAGGCTCCGATCGAGGCGAACGGTCCGATATTTGCTTCCAGCTTCGGCGACCTCGACCGCCTGCGGGTCGCTTGGGAGGACACCGCCGGTGCCGGCGCAACGAGCTACTTCCTGGGGCGCACGGTCATCTCCAAGCAGAATTGATCTGCGGAACACTGTGCAGGCACATGCGCCACACGCGGATCAACACCGCAAGACAACTCTGTCTGCGAAAGTATCAGCAGGACGTAAGCTCGCTTAAGAACCGGTTCCGTTTCGTCGCTCCGGCAATCCGAATGGCCGACCCGGTGATAGGCCACTTGCCGTCAGGGCGATCGCCTCTGCATCGATCCCGAAATGTCGATACAGATCCTGCACGGTTCCGGTTTGACCAAAGTGTTCAACGCCCAGACCCGCCGTTCGGTGACCCACCACGCCGCCCAGCCAGCTTAAGGTCGCAGGATGACCATCAATGACGGTTACCACAATGGCGTGACGTGGCACGTCCTGCAGCAGTCGTTCGATATGCGCCCGCGCCCCGGCGTCTCTGCGGGACCGGACCCGTTGTGCCGCCTGCCATCCCGCATTCAAGCGATCCGCTGAGGTGACGGCCAACACCCCGATGTCACGACGCGTGCCGGCCAACAGGCCCGCGGCGGCAATCGCTTCGGTCGCGATGGTTCCCTGATAGGCGATCACCAGATCGCAGTTCGGTCCGGGCGGACGCAGCCAATAGGCGCCGTCGACAATACCCTGGCGTAGGGTCGCATCCAACGCGCGAGTGGGCTGTTCAAGCGGACGGGTGGACAGGCGCAGGTAGACCGCGCCACCGGTTTCATCGCGCAGCCAGGTGCGTTCGTCCTGCACCGCGTCACCATCGCGTTGCATGTAGTCAAAGGCCCATGCCATCATCACCGCCAATTCGTCGGCAAAGGCAGGCTCAAAACTCGCCAGCCCGTCCTGGCTCATCCCAATCAGCGGCGTGGCGATGGATTGGTGCGCACCGCCCTCCGAGGCGAGGCTGACCCCGGAGGGTGTGCCCACCAGCAAAAACCGCGCATCCTGATAGCAAGCGTAATTGAGCGCATCGAGCGCGCGGCTGATGAACGGATCGTAGAGCGTGCCAATCGGCAAAAGCCGTTCGCCAAACAGGGAATGGCTAAGCCCGGCAGCGCCCAGAAGCAGACACAGGTTCATCTCGGCGATGCCAAGCTCGATATGCTGGCCGTCGGGTGAGAAGCGCCACTTCTGCGTGCTGGGGATCTGTTCCGCGCGAAAGGTATCGGCCACTTCTGCGCGGCCAAACAACCCCCGCCGATTTACCCAAGGGCCAAGATTGGTCGATACCGTGACATCTGGTGACATTGTCACGATGCGCGCGGCGAGCCCGGTTTCCCCCTTCGCTTGCGCATCAAGTATCTTGCCGAATGCGGCCTGGGTCGAGATTGTCTTGTCCCCTGGCGGTGCGATCTCTGGCACCTCGATGTTGGCTGGAAAGGCACGGCGCGGTCCTTTTGCAAAAAACGGCACGCGGCCCAGGGCCTCTTTCAAGGCTCCGCCCGCATCGTTCAATCCTTCGAAGCGGTCCCACTCGTGCCCTTGCCGCACGCTCATGTCCTTTTGGAACGCGACCAGTTGGTCCTTGGTCATCAGGCCTGCGTGGTTGTCCTTGTGCCCGGCCAGCGGTGTGCCCCAACCCTTCACCGTATAGGCGATAAACGCCGTGGGTGTGTCGTCCTCAATGCCGTTGAAGGCCGCCGTCAGAGTTTCAAGGCAATGTCCGCCAAGATTTGTCATCAACCGGGCAAGCGCCGCGTTTGTACGACGTTCCAACAGGGCTGTGACGTCGCACTGATCGCCGATCTCATCCATCAGCCGTGCGCGCCATGCGGCCCCGCCCTGATAAGTCAGCGCCGAATAAATCGAATTCGGGCAACTGTCGATCCATGTGCGCAGGGCGCCGCCGCCGGGCTCCGCAAAGGCCGCGCGTTGCAACGCGCCATATTTCAACATCTCGACCCGCCAGCCGAAAGCCTCGAATATCCCAGCGATCCGGTCCTTGAGCCCCTCATGGACAATCCCATCGAGGCTTTGACGGTTATAGTCGATGATCCACCAGGTGTTGCGCAACCCTTGCTTCCAGCCTTCTTGCAGGCATTCGTAGATATTGCCCTCATCCAGTTCGGCGTCACCCATCAGGGAAATCATCCGACCCGGTGCAGTGACCCCAGACCAGTCTTTGGCAATCAGGAAATCCTGCACCATGGAAGCGAATGCGGTGATGGCCACGCCGAGGCCTACCGAGCCTGTCGAGAAATCCACATCATCCACGTCCTTGGTGCGGCTGGGGTAGCTTTGCACGCCACCAAAGCCACGGAAATTCTCCAGGTTCTCGCGGGATTGATTGCCCATCAGATACTGAATCGCGTGAAACACCGGCCCCGCATGCGGCTTCACGGCGATGCGGTCTTCGGGCCGCAGAACCGCGAAATAGAGCGCGGTCATGATCGACACCATGGAGGCCGAAGAGGCCTGATGCCCGCCGACCTTGATCTCGTCGCTATCGCGCAGGTGATTGGCGTTGTGGATCGTCCAGCAGGCGAGCCAAAGCACCTTCTTTTCGATTTCCTTCAGCTGTTCCAGATCGGTCATGCCCGTGCAGCCGCTTTGGCCAGCAGCGCCTCTTGATCAACAATCGCGCGTGCCATCCGGCCTTTCCCGATACGCCCCGCGGCATCCTCCGCCCAGACATCAAACCAATAAAGCGGGCCTTCGCTTTGCGTGAACTGCGCCGTTGTTTTCACATCGCCGCCAACGGCTGTGGGCGCAATGTGCGACACTTCGATCCGTGCGCCGACTGAGACTTTGCCGTCTTCAAGAAGCGGGGCAAGCAGTGCCGCGCAGGCCCGCTCCATATCCGCGATCATGAAGGGCGTGCCAAACACGGCGGGCAGCACCTCACCCCCCTCGGCCAAAGCCAAAGCCGTGCGCGTTTCATCCACCTTGTCATGCAATTGATGTGTCGCGCCGGTCTGAAGCGTGGTTTCCATTTGGCCATCCTTTGCCTTAAGCGATTGTCAAAGTGAGAAATCCTGCGGTGTGAAAGCGCACAAGCGTTTCGAAACTGTCCTCAGGTGGGCGTTGTGCCCTACGCCCGGACAACCGCTCGGGACGTCCGGTGGCGGCACAAATACCCAGCATCGCGGCAACCATCGCAGAAAAGCCGTCAACAACATCTTCGGGGTCCGCTCCAGCCAGTGCGCGTTGCAATTCGGCGATGTATTCACGCGCTGTTTCATCGTAGTGGCGCGCGATAATTTCCGTTCCCAGCGGCGAGTTGGCCAGCCGACCCATCAATGCCGCGTAGTTGCGCCACCCCACGTCGCCATGGCTGGCCGACTGTATGAATGGGCTGACATAGTCGCGCACCAATTGCACAATCGGGATCGCATCCCCGCCCGCGCGCTGCCGTGCCTCTGCCAGTGCCTCGCGGCGCAGACCCGTCATAATGTCAGCGCGGCGCGCGACCACGGCATCAAACAGCTGTTCTTTCGGACCGAAATGATAGCCGATGGAATGGATCTGCAAGCCCGCCGCCGATGCCACGTCCCGGATTGACGCGCCATCGTACCCACGGTCGGCAAAAAGCTGTTCGGCGGCGTCCAAAATCCGTTCACGAGTTTCACCCGACCGGCCCCCCTTGGGACGTCCGGGTTTGCGCACCGTCGCGGGTGCCTGGTCCAGTTTCAGACTGCGAAGCTCTTGACGCATCGTCATGCCGCCTGGCGCCTTGGTGCCAGCATCAAAATCTGGCGCGCCTCGTCCGCCGTGGCCACGCGGCCCCCCAGCGTCTCGATCAGGGTCTTCGCCGCGCGCACCTGATCCGCATTGGAGGTCGACAACTCGCCCGGTCCCGCCCAGAGCGAATCCTCCAGCCCGACACGGACGTGGCCACCGCCCGACACAACGGTGGCGGCGACCCGCATCTGATGCGCACCCGCCCCAAGCGCCGACCAGACCATATCATCACCAAACAGCCGCAGCGCGGTGCGGCGCATATGCGCGATGTCATCGGGGTGCGCGCCAATCCCACCCAGCAAACCGAACACCGTTTGCACGAAAAACGGCGCCTTCACCGCACCTTTGTCTGCGAAATGCGCAAGGTTATAGAGATGCGCGGTGTCATAGCATTCAAATTCGAACCGTGTGCCATTGTCGCGGCAGGCATCAAGAATATAGTCGATATCCTTATAGCTGTTGCGGAAAACCAGATCCTTTGACCCTTCAAGATGCGCCTTTTCCCAACCCTCAAGGTCGGGGTAGCGGCGCTGCATCGGGAACAGCCCCATATTCATTGATCCCATGTTGAGCGACGCCAGTTGCGGCGCAAACTGCGCGGCCGGGCGCACCCGTTCCTCAACGGTCATATAGGGGCTGCCGCCCGTGGTCAGATTGAGCACGGCATCGGTTTGTGCGCCGATCTGCGGCACAATGCGGCCAAACCCTTCGACACTTTGATCCGGTTGTCCGGTCTCGTCATTGCGCGCGTGCAGGTGCAGGATCGCCGCCCCCGCTTCCGCCGCCGCAACGGCGGAAGCCACGATTGCATCCGAAGACGCGGGCAAATGCGGCGACATGGCGGGCGTATGAATCGCACCGGTGATGGCACAGGTGATAATGACGGGGCGACGTTTCGACATCTGGGCTCCTATCCGGTCGCTGCCTGCTCCGCGTCGCGGATCAACCCACGCAGGATTGGTGGCGTAACCGGCAGCGATGCTATCTTAACGCCGCGATCCGACAATGCATCCTCGATTGCGCTGGTCAGTGCCGATGGCGCCCCAAGCCGCCCGCCTTCACCGCCGCCCTTGATGCCGTATTCAGTATAGGGCGACGGTGTTTCGACATGACCCAGTTTGAAATTGCGCGGCATTTCATTGGCCGTCGGCATGGCGAATTCAGCGAAATTCGGGTTGGTGAACTGCCCGTCGTCGTCATACTCGAACACCTCGCTCAGCGTGGTGCCGATGCCATTGGCTGTTCCCCCCCAGACCTGGCCCGCCAGGGTGCGCGGGTTCACCATGGTCCCGTTATCATGCACGGCGGCATAGTCGAGGATCTCAACCTTGCCGGTGCCGGGATCTACCTCGACCGCAACGATGTGGCAGATATGGCCGACGATGGGATAGAAAATCCCAAGGTGGCTGCGGTCTTCCGCCGGGTCCGTCGACAGGGGGTGATCATACACCGCCGTCGTTTCGATCCCACTGTCGAATTCTTCGCCATCGGGAAAGCTGAGCCGGAAGAAGCTGGAGGTCAGCGCGATCTCCCCAAAAGCCTTCTCCTGATCTTTCAAGCCCTTCACTGCGACCGCCCCGTTGCGGAGTTCCACATCCTCGGGACGGCGTTGCAGCATATGCGCGCCGAACCGTTTCAGTTTCTCCTCCAGCTTGATCGAGGCGCTCACGCAAGCGCCGGCAATCATCGCCGTGAAGCGACTGCCTTGCGGACCGACGCCGTTAAAGCCCGACTGGCTGTCGGAGTAGTTGAACACGATATCTTCGGGCGCGATGGTCAGGCGTTCGGCGAGGATTTGCGCCACCACCGTTTCAGGGGAGTTTCCAACCATGGGTGAGTTCAACGTCACAAACATCTTGCCCGACGGATCAAGCCGCACGGTGATGCCCTCGGGCGTCGAGGTCAGCGTAAATCCAGGTGTCTCCTTGTTGTTGAGCGACCACCATTCTGTGGGGCCATACACGCTGCGTTCCATGCAGGTTGCAAGTCCTACGCCCACACAGCGCCCCTCGGCGCGCATCGCGCGTGCCTTGCTGCGCCAGCCATCGAAATCAAACATCGTCTTGGCCTCTTCCAGCACCTTCTGGAAATTGCCGCTGTCATAAATGTTGCCGGTCGGAATCATGTAGGGAAACTGGTCCGGCTGGATCATGTTCTGCTCGCGCAACGCCACCGGATCGCGACCCAACTCTTCGACGGCGGCATCGACCATCCGTTCCATCACCCAATTGGTCACCTCTGAGCCGAAACCGCGATAAGGACCCTGCTGCGTCTTGTTGGTCAGAACCGCCATGACCCGCATCCCGAAACTCTGGATTTGATAGGGGCCGGTGACCTGCGCCATCGCGTTGCCATGGGTGCCAACACCGAATTGCAGATAGGCGCCGTAATCGTCCATCACGGTGAACCGCAGCGAGGTGAAAGTGCCATCCTCAGCCATGGCCAGTTCCGCATCGTAAAGACGATCAGACCCATGGCTGTCGGAATTGGTGAAATGCTCCAGCCGGTCCTCGATGTATTTCACCGGCACACCTGCGAGCCGGGCAAGACCCGCTGTCAGGATGATAATTTTGTGGTTGAACACTTTCGAGCCAAAGCTGCCGCCCGTCAGCACAGGAATGATCCGCAATTCGCCCGGAGACACGCGCAACGATCCACCGATCACAAAGGGGATGAAATTGTAAAAATTCGAATTGGAATGGATCGTGTAGCCGCCTTTGAAGGGATCAAATTGCGCCACCACGCCGCATGTCTCAATCGCCTGTGCGGAGGATCGCTGCCAACGCAGCCTCCGTTTCACAACAGTATGGGCTTCGGAAAAGTGCTGATCCACATCGCCAAAGCTGAAACTCTCATCCAGCGCCACATTGCTGTCACGGTCTTCGGGATGCAGCAACGCGTCCCCTGTTGCCGCAGCAGCGACTTCCAGATCGACGTTAGGGGGTAGTATCTCCCACTCGACTTCGACCAGTTCGGCGGCATCCTCTGCGACATATCGATCCTCTGCCACCACCGCCGCCACGACCTCGCCGACATGGCGCACCTTGCCCACAGAAATCGCATGCTGCGTAATAGGCGGCGCGGCGAAGCTGGGACACGGATCGGCAACTGTTGCCAGGTCTTCTCCGGTATAAACCCCAATCACGCCGGGCAGCGCCTTCGCCTTTGAGGTGTCGATACTGACAATACGCGCATGTGCATGCGGGCTCGATACCATCGCCGCGTGCGCCATGCCGGGCACGGCGACGTCGTCAATGTAGCCGCCCTTTCCCGACAGGATCCGGGGGTCTTCGACGCGCTTCATGCTTTGGCCAATCCAGGTCATGCCGGTGCGCGGCACCTCACGTTGACGGCTTGGGGGAATGACGTTGCTTTTGAGATGCGATGACATGGCTGTAGTCCTCCTGCGTCAGACGGGCTGAAGCGTGGTTTCGGTGTCTGCCTCGCGCAGTTTGACCGCGGCAGAGCGAATGGCGCTGATGATGAATTCATACCCTGTGCACCGGCACAGATTGCCGGAGATCGCCTCGCGAATTTCATCGTCCGTGGGGTCGGGGTTCTGTGCCAGCAGCTCTTGCGCCGTAGCCAGCATGCCCGGCGTGCAAAAACCGCATTGCAGCCCATGTTCTTCCCAGAACGCCTGCTGGATCGGATGCAAGGCATCGCCCCGCGTTAGCCCCTCAACGGTCGTGATCTCGGAGCCTTCGACCTGCACGGCAAACATCAGACAGGACCGCACGGCCTGCCCATCGACAATCACGTTGCAGGAGCCACAGACCCCGTGTTCGCAGCCGACGTGGGTGCCGGGAAGGGACAACTCCTGGCGGATGAAGTCGGATAACAACATGCGCGGCGGTACCGTTGCCTCGCGCGCGCGCCCGTTGACGGTCAATCTGAATGATACTTTGGTCATGTTCGTCCCCCCTCTGTGAATTGATTGCCCGTCATGTGGCGCGGGCCACAGCGTCGTTGAGCACGCGCGGCAGCAAGGCACGGATCAGGTCACGCTTGTATGCCGCACTGCCGGCGTTGCTTTCGGCGGGTGTCGCTGCGTCGGCAACGGTGTCTGCCACCGCATCGAACAAGAACGCGCCGGGCGTTTGTTCGGTCAGGGCAGCTTCGGCATCGCTGAGCCTTGCAGCGCAGTCGTTGACCCCGGCCATGGCGATGCGGGGTGCTGCGATTTTACCATCACTGATCCGAAGCGTCGCAACGACCGTGCACCAGGCATAATCACCACGACGCATCGCCACTTCTTCAAATCCCCATCCAGTACCAGCCGCGGGTTTTGGAATGCGTACTTCGGTCAATATTTCGTCGGCTGCGATGGCAGTTTCATAGGTTCCGAGGAAAAAGTCCTGAGCTGCAATCACCCGGCTGGTTCCAACCTTTGACAGCACCAAGTCAGCTTCCAGTATTTGCATGATCGCGGGCATTTCAGACGCTGCATCTGCATGGCACAGATTGCCGCACAGCGTGCCACGATTGCGGACAGCGGCATGTGCGATCCAGTCGTATGCCTCTGCAACAATGGGAAAATGTTCTTTGATCAGATCCGAAGACTTGATCGCCGCGTGCCGCGCCAGCGCCCCGATTGCGATCACGCCGCCATCGTCGCGAATGTAGTCCAGCTCTGATAACCGGTTGATGTCGATCAAACGCTCTGGCTGGGCCAATCGGTAGTTCATCATTGGAACGAGGCTTTGCCCACCCGCGAGAATGCGGGTGTCCCCGTCAGAGGCCAGCAGCGCGAGGGCGGCTTGCAAATCGGTGGGACACTCGTAGTGGAATGCAGATGGTTTCATGTGTTTTCCTCCCTCTTTCCCGTCAGCCCGCGAAACGCGGCTCGGGCACACCGCGAATGCCCAACCCGCGAATGCGAAACAGGCTCCCGGCGGCGAATTGCGGTTTGGTCTGTTTTGCAAACCCGTCATGCGCAGCAGGATGGGACACCCGCGCCATCGACGTGACATAGATGTCTTCAAGATCGGGTCCGCCAAACATCACCGATGTGATGTTGCGCACTGGCATAGAGATCTTGCGCTCCACGCTGCCGTCTGGCGCATAACGGATCAAATCGCCTGAAATGACCTGAGCATTCCAAAGATACCCCTCGGCATCCACGGTGGAGCCATCTGCAAAGCCCGCATCAGCATGGGTCGAAGCAAATACACGCTTATTGGACGGCAGCCCCGTGGCCAGATCGTAATCATAGGCCCAAATCTCGTTTTTAAAGGTGTCGGCGAAATAGAATGTTGCGTCGTCCGGGCTCCAACAGGGGCCATTGGAGCAAATGATCCCGTCTTCGATCCTGTGCAGGCTAAGATCCGGGTCAAGCCGCCATAGCCCGCATATCCCCAACTCTTCTTTGTCGTCCATGCCGCCAGCGAAAAACCGGCCAAGACGGTCGCATTTGCCATCATTCAAGCGTGCGCGGGATGGATCATCATCGACCGACACAATCAACTCCGTTTTACCGCTGTCGAAGTCAAACGTGTAAAATCCATCTGTCAGCGCCAGCACAGCACCGCCACCCTTTCGCAGCGCCAAGGCGCCGACATCTCTGGACGATGGCCAGGATTGCATCGTGCCCGTCTGAGGATCCAGCTGCCAGACCGCATCCTTGCCAACGCGCGGTCCGGTGCTGTCGACCCAATAAAGCAGCCCTGTCTCGACATCCCAAACCGGGCCTTCACCCAGATGATTTTCGCATTTCAAAAGGCACTCTATCGTGAAGTCGGCGACCACATCCAAATCCTTGCTGTCTGAGGCGACTCATCTCATTAGACAAGTTAGCAATATTTTATACATACGTACAATTAATTAAATGGATTCATCAGATCGGCCTTTTGGCTTCACCCACCAAACCGCTTTTCGACCGCGCTAATATGTTGAGATAGCATAAAAGTTCGAGTCAGTGCGGTTGGGGGGTACCTCATCAAAAGAGAACACTGATGCCGCACTCGACCTTCTTGATCAATTGATTGTCTCCGGAATCGATCAAGCTTTTACGATATTCGCTCAACCTACGCTTCTCGGTGGGTGTATTTTCTAAGTCCGATACTTATGTACGTCCCGAACGTTGAATGTTTGATAGAACCAGCACCACAACCACGAAGCCACAGCCCATCAGCATGGATCGATCCAATAGTTCGTCGAGGATCGACAAACCCAGAACAACACCGAACACGGGCATCAGATTGGTAAAGCCGGTCGGCAGCAAACCAACGCTCGCCGGCCGTGACATCAATTTTGGTGCTGGTGTAATTCGGCGACCACGGCGTGTGGTATATCTTCTGTTTGTCTTGGCCGGGGGTGATGTCGCCTTTGATCGGAAACCTGCCATCCGGCAGCTCGGCCAGGGCGCGGTTCCACTTATCATTCCGGAAATCCCAAGGCGTCTGTGTTGGCGCCTGCCACACGCCTTTGGCTTGCTCCCGCGAAATCGCTTCCAGATCAGTCTATTCTAACTGTACTCAACAAATGCCCAGGCTACAGCCGCTACATCATCGCCTGGAAGCTCTGCACGACGATGAGAGCCGAGGATGTGACCGACACGCTCGATCTGGCGC